>JBASHR010000031.1:0-35799 GCA_049654165.1 Bacteroidales bacterium | reverse complement strand
GAGACAGCCTACTCTTTTTGATGGGGCTTACTTTTGAAAATGATAAAAAATAGCAAACATTATTATTGACTATCAGTTAATTGTAAAAGTAAAAAACAATTTTATACTTTTACCGGACAATAGTGTTAAAAAGTATTTATCATTTTTTATTTTGGAAAATGAATTTTATTACTGTTTTGTTTTGGAGATTTTGAAAATGTTTAATTTTAGCAGCCCTATAAAGCATTTCATTGCCAAATCCCAATAGTCCGGTTAATTTCACTTTAACCCTAAAATATCATGATACGTTTGCACAATATCAAAAGCAAGTTGTTTTTCTTAGCCGGACCACTATTGTTCTTTATTATTCTTTGGTTACCTATCGAGGGACTTTCCGATTCAGGAAAAGCAGTATTGGCGTGCACAAGCTGGATTGCTATCTGGTGGATAACTGAGCCTGTCAGTTTAGTGGTTACCTCCTTACTTCCTATTTTAATTTTCCCGTTGTCTGGCGCGCTTCCTATTGAAGCGACAACGAGTTCTTATGGAAACCCTTTCATTTACCTTTTTATGGGTGGTTTTGTTATGGGGCTTGCTATAGAGAAGTGGGATCTTCACAGGCGAATTGCATTTAAAATTATTAGAATTGTGGGTGTTAATGAAAGGAAGATATTACTGGGTATTATGATTGCTACTGCTTTTATATCCATGTGGATTTCAAATTCAGCAACTGCAATAATGATGCTTCCCATTGGCCTTTCGGTAGTGGATCATTTTCATGCGAAACAACCTTTCTCACGGAATATTATGTTGGGTATTGCTTACTCATCATCAATAGGTGGTATGGCTACTCTTATTGGCACTCCACCCAACATTATTCTTGCAGGCATAGCAAAAAATTCTCTAGGTATTGAAATTTCTTTCTTTAACTGGATGATTTTTGCTTTACCTTTTGCAACTATTTTATTGCTTCTTATGTGGGTTTACCTTTCAGGATTTGGTTCTGCAAAGCCTGAAATTCAGGAAACTTTGCAATTGGAAACAATGCATCCCATGACAAAGGGTGAAAAAAGGGTATTGATGATTGTTGGTGGGATGGCTTTTTTATGGATAACACGCACTTTTATCTGGAATCGCTGGATACCGTATCTCGATGATACCATGATTGCAATTTTGGGAGCTTTACTTATGCTTGTGGTTCCCTCAGGTGAAAAAGGGGAGCGCCTGCTTGACTGGAAAACAGCAAGTAAGCTTCCATGGGGGATCCTTATTTTGTTTGGCGCCGGTTTAGCCATTGCTAAAGGATTCTCAACAACCGATCTTACCGGTTGGCTAGGCGGTTTGTTTACACATCTTGGATTTTTGCCGGTTGGCATTATTATGCTTTTAGTGTTTCTCAGTATTAACTTTCTTACTGAGATTTCATCTAATACTGCTACTGCAAGTATCATGCTGCCCCTGCTTGTCACACTGGCTCAATCACTTAAATTTGAAGCCATGCCTTTGCTTGCCGGAGCTGCTATTTCAGCTTCCTGTGCATTTATGCTTCCGGTTGCCACCCCACCTAATGCCATTGTTTTTAGTTCAGAACAAGTAACTATTAAACAAATGGCCAGAACGGGTTTTGTGGCTAACCTAGTATCGGTACTGTTAACCTTCCTGTTTGTGAAGTATGTGTGGGGTTTTGTGTTTGGGTAGGGATGTCTCTCTTCTTTACCCGGAACGCAACCTTTTTAAACACAAAGCATTGGATGAAATGTCTCAAATATCTTTAATTGAGGTAAAGATAAACCAACAGCCTTTTATCCTTTCTAAAGCTATGAAGATAAACTGATTTTACTGTGTTTATTATTTCTTCTTAAATATTACTGTTTTCTGGTTCTTATCAATCCATGCATTAATTGTTTTGCGAAAAGCCGGGTAATCTTCAGGATTTATCATTGTTTCGTCAATATTGATTTCTCTGACGATTTCAATTTTATTGTTTTTTGGTTTAAACTCAATGTTAATAAAACCGGCTTTACATTCAAGCCTTTGAGTTACAGCCTTATTAACAAATACATAATCTTTTGGCAAAGCAATTGAATATTGATATTTTTCTGAAATTGTAAAAGGTATTACAAAAGGTTCTGTACGGTTATTATCAAGATAATTTACGCGCCATTGCTCAAAACCGGTATTTACCATAGGAAGTATCCATTGGTAATATCCTGCATTTTCAGTAATAGATTTGTCAGATTCCAGTTTCAGGTTAAGCTTTGAAATGGAAATATCGCTGTTTTTAAGCTCAATTGACTCATCTCCTTTAAGTAATCCGCCGGTCAGATAAGATCTGAAGCTATTTTTATCGTTTTGTAAGAACAGAAACGGATTTACTGCTCCTGTAAGCTCAGTGTAAGCCTTGCCGGAAGGCTTTAAATCATTGCTTATTTCAATATCGGAATTAAATACAATAGAGTTCTTAACACTCATGGGACTCAGGATTTTCTCATTATTCTTGCTTAAAGGAACTATTGCACTTTGAATCAGGCTGTATTCCAGAGTCTGGTTGTGCGATGAATTCGCTGATAAATAAATAGTACCGTGATTTTTAGTACTTACTCTTACGGCAAAGTCCTCAAATAGAGATAAATTTCCTGCATTGGCATCCACAAATTTCTGTGAGCCTATCATAACAGGTATAGCATCCAGATCAGCATGTTTCAACAAGGCTGCCAGCAGCAATGTTTTTTCAAGTATGTTGCCTCCATTACTTTTCCAAACCATTTCCGGTGTCCGTACTTTGTAGCCTAACCATGAAGGTTCATATCTCTCGAAAGCATAATTGTTTACAACTTCCTGTCGGATATCAAGTATAGTCTTTATTTCATTGTTGTTCCTTGCTTTTATACTGTCAACGATATTTTTCATTTGCAGGTTAATCTTCATGTCAAAAGCAGGTTGACTGACAAGCCATTTTACAACATCATCCATACTTCCAGCCGTGCTAAAAGTAAGGCGTGGCACATTAGGAAGCCATTTACCGCGGAATCCTTCTTTAGCTGAAGCAGGAATATTATTGAAATTCCAGATATATATGCTTTGATTATCTCTTTTCAGAATTTCAGGAGCAGTTCTTAATCCATACATTTGATAATTAAGAGTTGTAGATTCAGGAACTTTCACGATAATCTGCATTTCATTCACAGGTGAGGATTCCTGAATCAGTTCAGATCCCATTAAGCCGGGCAAGAACCCGCGTGTGGAGTTCAAAGTATAATCAAGATAAATAGTGGCACCAATCTCAAGAGCTGTGTGGGTTACAACCATTTCTCTCAAATGATTGGCGGTAGCTGACAGGGATGCACTTGACGGAAGTACTTCATTAAAAGCATTTTCAGGAGTAATGATCTTTTTTCCGTTAGCCATTATGGTATATGCATCATTGATTTTTAGTTGCTGGTATTGCGGATTGTAAACAATGAAAGTTTCGCCATACAACCTGTTGAATGATAACTGGGTTAGCAGTTTTAATTGTTTGTACTCCCTGAAGCTTAAGCTCATATCTTCATTCAGGGTGTATTCGCGAATTAGTTTTTCATAGACAGCATCTGCATTTTGAAATTGAGCAATGACTTTACAGGAAATCAGAAAGAGGATTATAATCAGAATATTTCGTTTCATTTTATTGAGTATTAATAGTTTTAAGAGATGATTTCTGGTTTGAACTATATTTTTTTAAGAACCACAGGGATTTCTGCCATTTTTTTCTGAGCTTTTACTGCAGCTCTTACTTCAGGCCAATCTTCTGAATTGTAAATCCTTTTGTTCAGAACAATATTTTGTTTTAGCTTTACAGTATTATCCTTAAGACTATAGCCACCATCATAGCTTGCTGCTTCGCCCCTGGTTGAGGTGTTTGCATCCGGCAAAATCGCTTTGAATCCAACAGGGATATTTATTGTTTCCTCAAGATCAACCAAACGACTACAACGATCGCGGAAACCGTATGTTCTGGTTTCCAGATCAGTATTGAATGAGAGGTGACCCATGGCACGACTCAGGAAATTACCGGCAAGCAGGGGAGTAAAGATCAGTTCATTCTCACCTGAAAAAGCAAAACCGGGGATACGGTATTGTATTTCTATCTTTATTGGAGCTTTCATATAATCCATGGGATTGCCATAATCAACCTTTAATATTTCTGCTGAAGGATAAATACGCAATAATTCGGCTTCTGTGTTTTTATTCCATTCCGATTTGAAATCGCGGGTAAACATGCTACGAACAGCGCCATCAGTTTGTCCCTCTGCTTCAAGTACCAAATGCCCTTCAAGAGTTCCATCAGGGTTAAGTGTTGAGTTTGCATTGATTTTAAGAAAGTGATTTTCAGGTGGAGAGACGGGTGTGGTAGCCAGATCAGCGCCATCGGGCAGCCCCATCAGATATTGTTGCTGTTGTTCGGCGCTAGACCACAATTCTCTGAGAAAAGGTACCCATGTGGGATCAAGCAGATGATATTTCCCATCTGATAGTTTGACAACGGTAACGCTGTGATTAAAATGGTCAGCAGGAATGTTTTCAATACGCTGTCCCGCCATGGTCATAGCAGCATATGATTCAAAACCTGCCATTCTCAGGAATGAAATAAGCAAGGCGGCTTTGTCCTTACAAACTCCGCAGCGGTCGCGGAAATTCATTTCTGTATTGTGAAGTGTATATCCTTCGCCGGGCCCCATTGAGATGCCTGAATACCGCATGTTGTCGCCTACCCAGTGTGTAAGAATCGAAATACTGTCAATTTCTGTTTTTGCATCTTTAAGCAACTCATTAACGAACTCTTGTGCTTCGGGCGTAGCTTCAAAGCTTCCGTAATCTTCGTTCACACCATAAAACCATCGTGATTTGGCTTCCCAGTCAGGACTGGTTGTCAGGATAAGTTTTGGTGCAACATCTGATAAATCCACCATATTGACCTCCCTTTTTGGAGGCATAATATTCTTTTTTGAGAAAGTATAAACATGCTTTCCTTCAATAAACCGCAATGAGGATTCACATTCACCGTGATAAAACTTATACTGTAAGGGCTTATCAGCAGGTAGATGTACTGTGTATATTTTTTCCAGAACCGGGTTTTGGTTCCAGAAAGGAACTATATCATAAAAATGACCTCTCATCGGAGGAATAAAACGATCTTCATCATTGTCAAGCAGCAGGGCATAAGTGAACCCTTTTTTAAATGATTTGATCTCAACAGCATCACCAGGTTCGAGCCTTCCCACTTCAATCATTTTTTCACGTGCACCCCAGTAGATACCTCTTGCCGGTGCAGGATAATCGCACACATTTGAGATATCAATATCTTCAGTACTGCCATCCTTTCTGTGAATTTTAACCATCAGGATCTCGAGTGCAGCAGAAAGGGGGTCGTAATCCATTTTTATTACCCTCTGTTCTACAGCGCCTTTCAAAGTTAATACCTTGATAAGCTGATACATATAAACATAGCTTAATCCGGTTTCCTGGACTTCAACGCGGGTACTGTCGGCTATGATCAGCAGGTTGCTGCCTTTATAATCTGAACCATTTCCTGAGTTTCTTATCAGGTCCTTGGTTGGGTCGGCATTGGCAGATATTGCCAGAATAATAAAAGATAGTAGTAATGTTGACTTTTTAAGCATGAGATGAGTATTTAATTTTTGAAGCGCTAAAGTATATAAATTTCGCAATCGCTTAAAAGCGCAGTTCATAAAATAATACTCACAGGCATTAAAGATTGTAATTTACAAATTAGCCTGGACTATTTTGTAAATACAAATCGTATAATTTGAATTGATAGCTGCTTTAAATCAGTTATAAGCAAGTGCTTAAAAAGCGTCATCCGGAGTAGAATATTACAGAATGAACTGTTATATTCTATCACCGGATGCTTTCAGGTTCTCTTCAAACCAAAGTAGTTTTACTCAGTAATTTATATCCTGTGCTTTCTAAAAACTGTGTTTTAAGAATTTGTTAACAGGATAGTTCTTAATGATAAGAAAATGCTTTTTTAGAAAATTTCTGCAATCATGCATCTGGCGCTTCCGCCACCATATTTTTCAATGGTCGGTATTGGACAAACCAGTAATTTATAATTACTTTCAAGTTCACTGATCTGTTCTTTAGTAAGCGAGTCAAATGCCGATTTTGACATAACTAATATCAGATCTTCTGATTTGTTTTTTACAAGAAGCATGTTGCCCGCAAAGTTATTCATCTGATGCTCAGATATTTCAAAAACTTTTTTCCCTGATTTCTCTATCTCGCTCACCACCATTTTACGCTCCTGTTCATCCCTGATAACTTCAAGACAGATTATTGTATGTTTTGCAGCATCACACATTATCACGTTGGTATGATAAATAGGGTGAAACTCTCCGTTTACTTTTTGTGAAGCATTATAGATCACGGGTTTGAAGTTGTTCTCTTCACAAAACTTTTTAAATAAGACTTCATGTGTCCTTTGCGAAATACTTGCATAGGCTATTTTGTTTTTTCTATCGGGTACATAGCTGCCGGTGCCTTCAAGAAAAACATTCTTTGCTTCGCAGTCAGAATAATCAGTAATCTTGAATTTCCGACCCAACTGTTTTTCAATTTCTTCCAATATATCCATTCTGCGTTCCACACGTCTGTTTTCTGCAAACATTGGATAGAGTACCACCTGGTCGTTTTCATGGAACGACACCCAGTTGTTCGGAAAAATTGAATCGGGTTTATGTGGTTGTGGTGTATCCTTAATAGTAATTACTTTAACCCCGGCATTTTTAAGCAGGTTAACCATATTATTGAACTCAGTCAGTGCAAGCTTTTGTGTTTCGGTGCTTTGCTTATCGGCAGTTTTCTGAAAAAGATTATTTACCGCTGTTTCGGGATTGTAGTCAAAGGCTACGGGCTCAATCATAAATACCGTGTCAGTGTAGCCAGTTATCTGTTTTTTATTTTCCATACTAGTAATTAAAAAATTTAGTTTATAAATGATTTAACTTTTCTTTTATATTTTATTAATTATTTAAGTGTTATTTTGAATAAAAATACTTATTTTATTATATATTCTATTTTAACAACTCCTTGTCAAACCCTATGCTATAACAACTTTTGAACACATATTCCCTCAATTTTGAATATAAATTCCAATGGTTTGCAAATTTAGTAATTTTTTTTGAATTCCTCATGTTGCTTGGAAAGGTGCGGTATAGGCTTTGTAAAGTTGTATTATATAAAAACAAAAAGCCGCTGATGGGCGGCTTATAGAAAATCTTCTATTGTTAAAATATCAGGATTTTTTAACGTTTGTCTAATACTTCATCAGAAACGGAGAGCTTTTTACGCCCTTTAGCTCTGCGGGCAGAAAGAACTTGCCTGCCTTTAGCAGTTGACATCCTTTTCCTGAATCCATGCTTGTTGCTTCTTTTCCTGTTGGATGGTTGAAATGTACGTTTCATGATCGTTTGACTTTTTGAGTTTGCAAAAGTAGTGCTTTTTTTGATATCAGCAAGCCTTTATCAAAAAAAATCATTAAAAAGTATTTTTCGCCAAAAATGGATAGTTGAAAGATCAAATGTCATGGTCAGCAATCTGATTTTGAATAATCTGGCTTATGGTTCTCACATTATTGATTAACAGACATATACAAACTACTGACCATGACATTTATTCTACACTTCCTAAACGTTTGGTTTTACAGGAACATTTTTTAATGTTTCCAGCAGAAAATCATAGAATTTTCCAACTGAGGGTATATTAACTTTTTCATCCGGAGAGTGAGGGAAACGGATGGTTGGACCAAAAGAGATCATATCCCAGTTTGGATAGGCTGAACCCAGTATTCCACATTCCAGACCGGCGTGAATAGCTTTAACTTCAGGGATCTTGCCATAATTTTTATGGTAGACCTCCTGCATAAGTTTCAGGATTGTAGAATCGGGATTGGGTTTCCATCCCGGATATTCACCTTCAAAATCTACTTCAGCGCCTGCGAGTTCAAAAATACTTCCCATCATATTAACAAGGTCAAATTTTGCTGAATCAACAGAGCTGCGCAATAAACAGATAACTTTAATTTCCCCTTTTCCGGAGCTTATGATTGAAAGGTTGGTTGAAGTTTCAACCAATCCGGGCATTGCATCACTCATTCTAATAACTCCGTTAGGGCATCCATATGTTGCTCTTATCATGCGGTTCTGGGCATCAGCATCCATTACGAATGATGGAGTATCAGTGGGTTCGGCCGTGATTTTCAGATCAGGCTCAGTAACTGACAGTTCAGCTTTAATTGTAGCTGTGAGTTTTTTGAAACAACTCAGGAACTTTTCCTCTTCATCGTTTGGTATTACCACAACAGCATTGGCTTCACGTGGTATGGCATTGCGCATATTGCCGGCATCAATTGAAGAAAGGAGCATATCGTGCTTTTCAATTCCATGATGCAGCAGGCGTATCATTATTTTGCATGAGTTGCCTCTTCCAAGAGCAATGTCAAGTCCTGAATGACCTCCTTTTAAACCTGAAATACCAATTTTATAGGCTTTCATATTCTTAGGAACAGCTTCTTCCTTATAGGTAAACCTGAAATTACCATTAATTCCACCGGCGCAGCCTATATAAAGCTCGCCTTCATCTTCGCTGTCGAGGTTAATGAGAATATCACCCTTAAGAATATCGGGTTGCAGATTGAAAGCACCAGTCATTCCACTTTCTTCATCAACAGTGAATAATGCTTCCACTGGTCCGTGAACCAGAGTTTTATCTTCCAGCACAGCCATTGCTGCTGCCACACCCATACCATTATCTGCTCCAAGAGTAGTGCCATTAGCTTTTACCCAGTCGCCATCCACAATAGTTTCAATGGGATCTTTCTCAAAATCATGGATTTTATCACTGTTTTTTTGTGGTACCATGTCAATATGACCCTGAAGAACAATGCCAATCCGGTTTTCCATCCCGGCAGAAGCAGGTTTGCGAATGATTACGTTACCTACTTCGTCAACAATTGTTTCAAGACCAAGGCTTTCACCAAATTCTTTCATGAACCGGATTATTTTTTCTTCTTTCTTTGAAGGTCGCGGTATTTGAGTAAGACTGTGGAAATGCTTCCAGACAAGTTTTGGTTCGAGATCCAAAATTGAATTTTTCATACCTAATTAATTTGATTAAGATTTATATTATAAAGTTAATTCTTTATTGCTTATCTAAGTGTTTTAATATTAGCAGGTTAACTGTCCAGTATATCGCAAATGCAACTATTCCTGTAAGTGATACCAGAATCAGTTCTTTAGGTCCAAAGTTCCTTTCCCAAAATACCAAACCGAAAATTACTCCTGAAATAATACAAAGAAGCCCGGTAAACTGAATGAGATTCAGCCCCCAAACTTTTGTTCTTATTTTAAATTTTTTCCAGAAGGGAATTGTCAGCAAATATTGGACAGCTAATGCAAAAAGCGTTGCTATAGGAACAAACAGGGTTAAAAACCCGTTGTCCTGCGACTTTAAAATATCGCCACCATACACTATTACATTAAATAAAAACAGGACTACAAGCACAGCCAATATTCCGGAAATTACGGGAACTAATATTGTTGCGATGTTAGTCTTCATTTTGTCAGTTCTTTATATCTTTTGCAAATAGTGTCTTTCTGCCTAGTATTGCTAAAACGTTTTATAAAAAGATTTGTTATTCACCGGGTTAAGTATTTCTTAGCCTTTTTTCAGCATCAATCAGTTCTTTAAAAGTGATATATCTCTGTTCATACATCAGGGTCAGAAATTTTGTAACCCTTTCATAAACCGGATGTATCTGCTCTCCGAATTTTTCTGATAACAGTATGCAAAGCTGATTCACATTCATTTTATCATCAATTGTTAGCCATGTTGCACTTCCCAACTCATCGAAATGGATTTTGAAATGAGCAGGCTTTCCTTTAGGAATTAAAAAGTTGCTAAGCTTTTTATTTGAGAATTTAGGAACCAGTAGTACTACTTTTCCGTCATCGTCAATTTCAAAAGCCTGAGTGCGTACCGGAGTCAGTTCAAGATAATTGGCACCTTTAAGAATACGGCGGCGCTGGAAGATATTAAGTCCCACAGAAAATATTCAAATTAAATGATTGATAATAAGCTATATAATAATATCAGCCTTTGTCTTTTTCGTTTATGTTACTTCGGTTTAGTGTCCTCCTGCCGACGGTGGCGCTGGTTCATCAGGCTTTCCGGCATTACGCAAAGGAACAAAGATCAGTGCTAAAGCAACAAGAACAAGAATAATTGAGCTTATGCTGAATGGAGGTTCTTTGAAGAAAGCGAACAATTCCATATCGGCAAATGCAAAACCGGCAAATAACAAGCCAATCAGTGCCTCGCCCGCAATAAACCCTGCAGCGAGGAGGACACCCACATTTTCAATTCTGACACTTTGCGCTTCATTCATTTTACGTGATTTGGAAACCAGATTCAATATTCCTTTAATAATACCACCGGTGAAAATTGCAAAAACTGTCCCAAAAGGAAGGTACATTCCCACACTTATAAGCATAGGGCTACCAGCCTGAATAAGTATAAATGCAAATCCCATCAGCATGCCAACGATGATGAGTGGCCATGTCATATCTCCGCCAACAATTCCCCGTGCCAGCATAGCCATCAGGCTGGCCTGAGGTGCAGGCAGTTCTTTACTTCCAAAACCACCTTCGTAACCTTCACGTATCCCTGTAGCCACATCGCCTTCATGCAAAATGAACAATGGAATGAACAGTACTGCAGCAGCCAGCACCACTCCTATAATATCTCCAATCTGCATTTTCCATGGTGTTCCGCCAAGTATATGACCTACTTTCAGATCCTGAAGCATTTCGCCGGCTACAGCCGCCGAGACGCAAACAATTGCAGCAACACCAAGTACAGCAGCAATCCCCTCCTGACCTTTTGCACCTAGAGCAACCAGAATAAGTGCAGTTACAACCAAAGCAGTAAGTGTAAGTCCGCTGATTGGGTTATTGCTTGAACCCATGATACCTACAAGATAGCCTGAAACAGCAGCAAAGAAAAATGCCAGAATGATCATTACTGTTGCAGCAACAAAGGCAATCAGTACTGAAGTTTTGAAGATTAACAATGTGATCAGGAAAGTTGCTATGGCTACCAAGCCAATTCCTATCATTATCCATGAAAAACTGATGTCTTTTTCAGTACGTTCAATATCAGCAGCAGTTCCAGCAGCGGCTTTTTTTACATCGCTTATCGAACGGGAAATACCGGCAAACAAGCTTTTGCGCATGCGATACAAAGTATATGAAGCTCCCACAAGCATACCACCAATTGCAATAGGTCTTACAATCCTGCCCCATACATTGTTTGCAAGAGTCACCCACGCTTCATTGGTAGCAGCTTGTACAGATATACCTTTTTCAGCCATTATTGAAGCTATCAGACCCTGAACGTCATAACCGCTTGAAAGAAAATATAGAATTATTGGAGTTAGTAAACCCCAGGCGATTAATCCGCCTCCAAAAGCCAGTGATGCTAGTTTGGGTCCGATGATATAACCAACTCCCATATATGCCGGACTGATTTTTGGTGAATTGACCAATAATCCGCCTTCGCCCACGAAATTACTTCCCGGGATAGTTTGCTTAATAAAAGTGTAAAACTTACTCCATGCTGATGCAAAGAATTTGAGTTCACCCAACGCTTTAATAACAGCTCCGCCAATCATAGCCAGGAACAGGAATTTGCTTCCGCCCGATCCATGCTGAGCAGCTTTATGGATTTCGGCAGCAGCTACTGATTCAGGGTAGGGGAGTTCAGCATCTTCAACCATGATACGGCGAAGCAATGCAACGAACATGATACCAAGAACTCCGCCAACAATCATGATAAGCGCAGAAATAACATAGTTCCCCGGAGTATAAAAATCTTTCCAGATGCCGGCAATAAAAAATGCCGGTAACGTGAAAATTGCTCCGGCAGCAACTGATTCGCCAATAGAACCTACGGTACGGGCGAAGTTCTCTTCAAGAATGGTTCCTTTGAAAGCTCTTAAAATAGCCATTCCAATTACTGCTGCAGGATAAGTTGCTGCAATTGTCATCCCTGCTTTCAATCCCAGATAAGCATTGGCAGCACCTAATACCACACACATGATCAAACCTATGATAAGTGCTCGCATTGTAAACTCAGCCATATTTGTCTCAGACGAAATAAAAGGCACAAACTTCTTTGGTTGTGACATAATTCAATGTTTTTAGTTAATATTTGATCAGTATAGCTTTCTGATGCGCTAAATAAAGAAAAATTTTGATATTCTTATAAATCCGGCATACTGATAATATTAACAATATTTGCAACTGATGTTAATTCATTGGCACGTAGGACCCTAAAATGCCGGATAACTGAACGGAATACCAGAACTACCGGAATATATGGATAATAAGTTTATGTTCAAAAAAATCTTCTTCAAAGAAATGCTTAATTCTGATAATCCGATAGTTATAATCTATTTGGTTTAACTCTTCATGTACTTCACCACCTTTTAGATAAATGATACCAGGTTTTGGGTCTAAATTTTTGCCGGTGAGGATTTTTTTCCATGTCCATTTGATAATGTCCTTTAATGGTGCTACAGCACGACTTACAACATAATCATATTTGTTGTTTATCAGCTCTGCTCTGTTTATTTCGGTTCGCACATTTTTAAGATCCAGATTTTGAGCAATATTTTCCACTGCCCTTATTTTTTTGCCTGTTGAATCTATAAGATGAAAATTAACATTTGGAAAATAAATGGCAAGCGGAATTCCGGGAAATCCCCCTCCGGTTCCGGCATCCATAATAACAGAATTATCAGGAAAATTAAAAGCTTTTGCTATTGCAAGTGAATGTAATACATGGCGTTCGTACAGAAACTGAAAATCTTTTCGCGATATCAGGTTGATCTTTTCATTCCATTCCTGATATAATGGGTGCAATTGCTCATATTTCCCGTATTGAGCAGTATCAAGGTTTGGAAAGTACTTTTTTATCAGTTCCATGTATCGCTCTTTTAATAATTGCTGAGGCAAAAATAGTGTAGTTTCAGTTTTTTTTAAGAATTTTTCAATAGGATTAAGAAAAATCCTGATTTTTATCGTATCTTTATACCCTCAAGTGAAGTCTTAAAATTTTAATGCCATGTCAAACAATTATTTGTGTCCAAGTTGTAAAGGTTACCTTAATGTTGGTAAATATGTGGTTTTTTCGGTTACCACGGCAAAGAACAGAAGAGGCTTATTGTTACTGAGTGCGGAATTAGGTGATTACTCGGTGATCAGCAATCCTGAATTTATAGTGGATGAAGGAGAAAAAACTAGTTTTTATTGCCCTATTTGCCATGCAAGTCTGGAATGTAAGAGGCATTCCAATCTTGCCAGAGTGCTTATGATAGATGAAAAAGACGAGGTTTATGAAGTTCTTTTCTCTGAGATCGCCGGCGAGAAATGTACATTTCAGGTGGAACGGAGCGATGTTCGGATTTTTGGTGAACATTCAAGACTGTATCGTGAATTTATTGAAGTGTTCCGTACAAGCCATCCATACAGGAATTTATAGTTTCTTGCATAGGAATTATTGGTGAAAGAACAATAAATACATAAAATGTTTCTTTTCTTTGCATCTGGTTCATATTTGCTGTTTCTAAATGAAAGACCTCACTGAGGGGAAACCTTCATTGCTTATATTACAGTTTGCAACTCCCATGCTTGTTGGAAATGTCTTCCAGCAGCTTTACAATATTGTAGATAGTGTTATTGTCGGGAATTTTATTGGTAAAGAAGCACTTGCGGCTGTAGGAGCTTCATTCCCAATTATGTTCATGCTTATCTCTTTTATTGTTGGCATCGCCAATGGGGCAGCGATAATTATATCACAGTATTTCGGAGCTAAAAACATGAAGAATGTCAGACGTTCCATTGACACCATGCTGATCTTCCTTTTTTTTGCTTCCATCATTGTCACATTGGCAGGTTTGGGTTTTAGCGGCAAGATTTTTCAATTGATAAAACTCCCTGAGGATGTAATTCCACAAGCTCGTTTATATTTCAATATTTACATCAGCGGTATTGTTTTGTTTTTTGGGTTTAATGCCGTCAGCTCCATTTTGCGTGGATTGGGAGATTCAAAAACTCCTTTGTATTTTTTGATAATTGCCACCTTAACAAATACTTTACTTGATCTGCTTTTTATTCTCGTTTTTAAATGGGGAATTGCAGGAGCTGCCATTGCTACTGTTATTTCTCAGGGAGGGGCTTTCATAACGGCAGTTTTCTATCTGAACCGTACGCATGAGGTATTTAATATTTCCTGGCGAAAATATGAGTTCGACCGCCATATTTTCCGTAAGAGCTTGCATATAGGATTGCCATCCGGGTTGCAGCAGACTTTTGTTTCGCTTGGAGCACTGGCTTTATTTCGTATAGTCAATAATTTCGGGACTGATACAGTTGCAGCTTATAGTGTTGCATTGCGTATTGATTCTCTGGCATCACTGGTAGCAATGAACTTTGGTGCTGCTTTATCTACTTTTACAGGGCAGAATTTAGGTGCCGGAAAGCCCGAAAGAGTATATTCAGGGCTGATTGCCACACTCAAAATGTCATCTTCGGTTTCAGTGGCAGTAACATTGCTGGTAATATTATTCAGGCACAATTTAATAGCTATATTTTCGTCCGATCCTGAGGTAATACGAATTGGAGCGGAGTATTTACTGGTTGTTTGCTCTTTTTATATTGTTTTTTCAGCAATGTTTGTTATTGGTGGTTTACTTCGCGGAGCGGGCGCAACAGTAATTCCAATGTTCATAACCCTGTTTGCACTTTGGGTAATACGGATCCCGGCTTCAATCTGGTTTTCCGGCATGTTTGGTTCAGTTGGAATATGGTGGGCTATCCCGCTGGGATGGATTATAGGAGCCATTTTTTCATGGCTTTATTACCTAAAAGGAAACTGGAGAAGTAAAGTAGTGGTTTGAACCAGAGGTTCGGATAAAAACCATCACTTTTATTATATTGGTGTTCGAAGAACCAATAAACTATACAATTTTAATTACAAAGACCAGAAAACCTGTTTGCCAGTAAATCAGAAGTTCTGTTACAAGGCATCAAATTTCATTGAGGCATTTTTTAATGATCTCCCATGTGTTCTCAATATTATGATCCAAACCTACTGAGAAACGAATAAGCCCTTCACTCATCCCCATTTCGCGCTGAGTTTCTTCCGGTACTTCGCTTGAGGTACTTTTGCCGGAATTGCTGAATAAGGTTTTAAAATAACCCAGGCTGACAGCCAGATAGCCAACGCCTTCCAACTCCATTTTCTCCATCATTAAAGCAGCTTTTTCAAAAGTCTCCATGTCAATTGATAAAATACCGCCAAATCCAAAGTCAGGATGCATTAATTTCTTCATCAGCTCATGATCAGGATGATCAGGAAGACCGGGATAAGTTACTTTCAATCCTATTTCTTTGAATTTTTTTGAAAGGAACATAGCATTTGCACTATGCTGTTTCATTCTGATATGAAGGGTGTGAAGGTTCTTTAAAATACTTGAAGAACGCAGTGGATCAAGAACAGGTCCGAGTAACATGGCAGTTCCATCATTAACATCAATCAATGAAGCTATAAATTCTTCGGTTCCGCAGATAGCACCGGCAACGCAGTCATTCTTGCCATTGATGAATTTCGTCATGCTGTATACAGTAATATGCGCTCCGAGGTCAGTGGGCGACATTATCATTGGTGTAAAAGTGTTATCCACAATTAATTTACAGCCATTTTTATTGGCAATATCTGCTAATGCCGGAATATCTGAAACCTGCAACATGGGGTTGGTAAGCGATTCGGTATAAATAACTTTAGTGTTGGGACGTATAGCAGCTTTAACAGCATCAAGGTCGGAAATATTCACAAAAGTTACATCAATATTGAATTTTGGCAGGTAGTTTTTCAAAAATGCAAAAGTACCACCATAGGTAGTCCGGCTCGTTACAATATGGTCGCCACTGTTTACCAGTTGAAGTATTGCACTGGTTATAGCACCCATGCCCGATGCCGTAACCCAGGCTGCTTCAGTGCCTTCCATAGCAGCCAGCGCATCAGCAAGATATTTGTTCGTTGGGTTCCAATGTCTTGAATAAAGAAAACAACCTTCGGTTTCACCTTTGAAAGTGTCAAGCATGGTTTGCGCTTTCATGAAAGTAAATGTTGCTGAGTCGGATATTGAAGGATTTACATCTCCAAATTCGCCAAATTTTCTCAGTTCCTGAATTCTTGTTGCGGGATCTTTCTTTGTATTCATGTGTTAAAGTATTGATAAGTTGATGTGCAAAACTACATGTTTTTATGATAATCAAATATGATATTTTTCAATACCTGAAATTTATCTGATTCTTAAATTTGTATTTTTATTTGAAAACGATTTTATAATGGGATAATATTTTGTGAAACAAGGACTTATAGACCCTGTTTTGATTAACGAACATTCCTTTCACCAAAGATTGCCGTGCCTATCCTTACAATTGTGCTGCCTTCTTCAATTGCTATTTTATAATCGCCTGACATTCCCATTGATATTTCTCTAAAATCAGCATTGTGAGAAAAGAAATCGTTTTTCAGCGAATCAAAAATTTGCTTAAGTTCTTTGAACTCATTTCTGACCCTGTCAGTATTATCGGTAAATGTTGCCATTCCCATAACACCCCTGATCTTGATGTTTTTCATGCTTTTGTATGCATCTGAGTTCAGTAAAACATGGGCTTCCTGCAAGTCGAGACCATATTTGGTTTCTTCCCTGGCTATAAAAAATTGTAACAAACAATCTATCACCCTATTGTGTCTTTGTGCCTGTTTGTTTATTTCAATCAGCAATTTTAAACTGTCAATGCTTTGGATCACAGAAATATAAGGGGCAATATACTTTACCTTATTAGTTTGAAGATGCCCTACAAAATGCCATTCCATGTCGTTGGGCAGGAGGGGTTGTTTGTTAATTAGTTCCTGAGCTCTGTTTTCACCAAAACAACGATGACCGGCATTATAAACCTCAAGTATTTCCTGCTCGGTATGTGTTTTTGAAATTGCAACTATCTTAACATGTTCCGGGATTTCGTTTCTTAGTCTTTTTAGGTTATCAACAGCAGTCATAAAATACATTTTTGAAAGAGCAAAGTTACAAAACTAAACCCGGGTTTTCATAAAATTAGCTAAAGAGGTGTGATTTTGACAGTTCTTTCCTATAGCAAATTGCTGATTGTGTGATTAATATGGGTTCTGAATCCGCTGCCTGATTTTATGATATTGTTATTCTTGTGCCTTCATTGTCTGAACCAAGCATTTCGGCACTGGTTATTAAGGAATCTTTACCGGTTTGAGTGGTAAAATATACTGCTGCTTTAACTTTTGGTCCCATACTGCCATCAGCAAAATGTCCTTCTTCAATATATTGCATTGCTTCTTTCACACTCATCCGGTCAATTGAAACCTGCTGAGGTGTATTATAAAAAAGGCATGCTTTAGAAACATCGGTCAGAATATAAAATTCATCAGCATTTATCCCAACTGCAAGTAAAGCTGAAGCCAGATCTTTGTCAATGACTGCGTCAGTTCCCTGAAACTTATTTTCATCAACTTCATATACCGGTATTCCGCCTCCACCAACTGCGATCACAATTTCGTGGGCACGTGCCAGTTTTTCAATAGTCTTTATATTAAAAACAGACAGGGGTTGTGGTGAAGCAACTACTTTCCGGAAACCGCGCCCACGGGGATCAGCTTTAAAAACAGAATTTGTCTCAGAAGCAATTCGTTCAGCTTCTTCACTTGAATAAAACGGTCCAACCGGTTTTGTCGGATTTTTAAAAGCCGGATCATCCTTGTCAACTAAAACCTGGGTAACAACAGTGATGATGTCACGATTGATGTTATTGACATTCAGTACATTTCTGAGTTGTTGCTCGATAACATAGCCGATGAACCCCTGCGAATATGCCACGCTTACATCAATTGGCATGTCGGGAAGCCCGTGCAGTTTAGCACCCGCCGAATTTGCAAGCAGAATATTACCTACCTGAGGACCGTTTCCATGAGTTATTACAAGATCGTAATCTTTCTTTATAAGAGTAAGTAGCTGATTACTTGTAATATATGCATTTGCTTCCTGTTCATCAATAGTTCCTTTCTGATCGCCGCGAAGAAGAGCGTTCCCGCCAAAAGCAACAACAGCTAATTTATTCATATTTAATGTTTTAAGTTATAAAACCGGGATTCAATTTTCGGGCTGTAAAAGTAAAAATGATTATGAAATTTTCAATAGGAGGTAAAGGGTGTAATTTTTACAGTAATGAAATGCGAAAGGATTAATATTTTGGCTGATCTATAGAAAAACTTGGTTTTTGTCGGGCTGTTACAATAATTTCTTGCTGATCTCAGCTTATTTTTTGTTTTATACATCTGATTATCAACAGAATACTAACACTCATATTTAACAATTGTTAATAACCCGCACATTGCCCAGTATCAGAGCTCCTTTACGAATCCTTCTGACTTCAGCCTTAATCAATGAATGCAGTGGTAAATCAAAGTTACTCACATATTCAGCAAGTACTTCATTATCCCGTTCATCCTTAAGCCTGTATTGATTTATTACCCTGAATTTGCTGCCTATCCTTTGGGTTTTATCTGTAAGCCTGAAAACGTATTCTTTGCCTGCTATAAAATACGGATGCTCAGGTTCAAGAAAGACCCTGCCTGAGCAATTGATCTTGTCAACCATGCATTTTATCATAGTGCCGGGCGTTAATCCATAACTTTTATAGTAAGCTGCAGGAAGCAGGAAAAGATTTCCATTCCGGCTTTTTAGCACAAAATATTCATCAGCGCCGGGCATTCTAAATGTTTTCAGAACCAAAAAGTCATACCACTCGCCGACCCTGTATTTTTCACCGTAAATTGATATGCTATTGAGCTGGTTTTCGTATCTTTCTCTGTATGCTCTCATCAGAATGAGTTGTTGATCAGTAGCTTGCTACTTTTGACACCCCTTCAACTTCTTTAATTTTGTGAATCAGGTTTTTAAGGTGTTTGTCATCATTGATAAAAAGCCTGAGTGTGCCTTCGAAATTGCCATATTTTGAATTAAATGAGACTGATTCCAGATTTATTTTCAGATCTGCATTATTTTCTTTCATGTCCTCTATTATTCTGGTAATACTGTTCAGAAGGCCTGACCGATCGGTACCGCTGATATGAATTTTTGAAATTCTTCCTTTGATTTCGGATTTTTTTACCCATTGTGCCTTAACTATCCTGTAAGCATACTTTTTTCTCATTTCATGAGCGTTCGGACAGTTAACATTATGGATCTTTATTCCATCACTTACGGTTATGAACCCGAAAATATCGTCGCCTACCGAAGGCATGCAGCATTTCGCAAGTTTATAATCTCTTATGTCAGGGTTTCCTTCAATAAGCAAAGCATATTCACCGGCAGGAGCGCCCGTGGCTTTTGAAATTATCTTTTCAATTATTTTATCACGGAATTCCTGATCTGATTTTTGTGGTACCCCTAATAATACTTCTTTGATATCAGCCGGTTCAATTTTCCCCTCAGCAAGCTGCTGATAAAATTCCAAAGGATCTTCTGTGGTAAAGTGCAACATTAATTTGTTAAGCACTTCGTCATTAAATGGCACATCCAATTGCGACAATTTGCGGCGCAATATGTCTTTGCCTTCCTCGCTTCTGTTATAGCGGGCTTCTCGCAGATATCGTTTTATTTTGTTACGCGCCCTGCCTGTAACTACCCAGTTTAGCCAATCAAGATTGGGTTTTTGATTGCGTGAACTCAAAATCTCAACCTGATCGCCATTTTTTAGCTCATGTTTTATAGGAACTATATTACCATTGACTTTTGCACCCGTGCATTTTTCTCCCAAACCTGAATGAACCTCATAAGCAAAATCCAGAACAGAGGCTTTGGCAGGAAGTTTTTTGAGATCGCCCTGGGGGGTAAAAACAAAAATATAACTGGCTTCTTTTATTTTTGTGCGGGCATCTCCATGGAATGCAAATTCCTCCGGCTTTTCCAGCAGATCTCTTAAATGGTTCAGCCACTCATCCATTTTTTGCTGTTTCCCGGTACCTTTATATCTCCAGTGTGCCGCATAACCTTTTTCAGCATTTTCATCCATTCGTTTGGTTCGTATCTGAACTTCCACAAAACGTTTATGCGGACCTAAAACGGTGGTATGCAGCGATTCATAACCATTTTCTTTTGGAGTGGTGATCCAGTCGCGCAGTCTTTTTGGGTCGGGTTGATAAATATTGGAAATCAGTGAATAAACCTTCCAGCAATCGGCATGCTCATTTTCTATTGTGTTGTTAAGAATCACCCGAACAGCAAATATATCGTAAACCTCGTGAAACTCAACATTTTGCTTTACCATCTTGGCATGAATTGAATTAACGGATTTGGTCCTTCCTTTCAATTCAAATTTAAAACCGGCTTCATGTAATACCCTTCTGATAGGTATCATAAAATTATTTAAAAACTGGCTATGTTCTTCTTCGGTCTCTTTCAATTTTTTTTCAATGGATTCATACATTTCCTTTTGTAAAAACCTCATTGAATGTTCTTCAAGCTCAGTTTTTATGTTGTACAATCCAAGCCGGTGTGCCAAAGGGGCATATAAAATTGATGTTTCAGATGATATCCGGATTTTATCTTCGGTATTCATCTGGTTAAGGGTTCGCATGTAATGCAGACGGTCAGCAAGACGTATGAGAATTATCCTTACATCATCAGTAATTGTTAATAAAAGATTGATGAAGTTTCCTGCATTCATTGAAATACGATCGGTGCGGAGTCTGGCAATTTTTGTCAGGGTTTCAAGCATTTGCCGAACCGATACCCCAAACAATTTTTCAATCTTTTCTGGTTTGACATCAGTATCTTTTAAAACATATTGCAATAATGCACATACAATTGCATTAAAATGCAGACCCATTTCCCGGGCAACAATTATTGCTACCTCAAATGAATGACTTAAGTGGTAATTCTTAGTATCATCAGCCTTGTCCTGATGTGCTTCCATCAATAATTTTACCGCTGACTTAAGCAATTTGGCATCATGGCTGTTCAAAGCCACTCCGGAGGCTTCATAAAGTTCACGGTATTTCTTTGACAAAATGAACTTATCTGCTATTTCTGTTCTGCCCTGCATGTAACTACTTTATAATGCAAAATTAATCTTTTTCGAGCCAATATGCGATTATTGAGATGTTAATCTGTGGTTAAGATGACAATTTTTGATTTTTTGTTGCATTACAACTTATTTACGACCTTTGCTGCCGAAAAACTATATTTTTGAAAGAAAAACATAATGGAAGCATTGCTTGAAATATTAAAATATACTTTACCTGCTGTCATCATGTTTGGCGGGGTTTATTTGATCCTTAAACGTTTTTTTCAGCATGAAATTTTGCGTTCGGAAAATGAACGTAAACAAATCATCCGTCAAGATGTTTTTTCGGTTCGTATGCAGGCTTATGAACGTATTGTTCTGTTGCTTGAGCGCATTTCGCCGAATCAATTAATCCTGAGACTGAACAAACAAGGTATGACCACCGGGCAGCTTCAGCCTTTGCTGATTCAAACCATAAGGGATGAATTTGATCATAATTTATCTCAACAGGTATATGTTTCGACAAAGGCATGGGATCTGACAAAGTCTGCCAGAGAAGAAATGATAAGGCTTATTAACACTGCTGCAGCGGATATTGATTATAATGAACCTTCAACTGTTCTTGCTGCAAAAATCCTTGAATTGTTTACAGGGCTGGAGATTGATCCGGTGATAAGAGCAATTGAATTTGTAAAGCAGGAAGCAAGAGACTTGTTTTAGGCATTTTGGAATAAAGGTTTAGTAGAGATACACTGAAAGTAAGATGATAAAGCAAATTATAAACAACCGGCGTGCTGCAGTCACAGGTGCTATTGCAATATGTATTTCGGCTTCACTGTGGGGTTTTGATGGGATTGTTCTTACACCCAATCTTTTCAATCTTGAGATCGGATATGTGGTATTCATGCTACATCTGATACCCTTTATTATAATGAATGTGTTTCTTTACAGGGAATACAGGCATGTCAGGAATTTCACAAAATCAGATATTTTTATCTTTTTGCTCATTGCATTACTGGGAGGCGCCTTAGGAACACTTTCCATTGTAAAAGCATTGTTTTTAGTTGAGTTCAAAAAATTAAGCATTGTAATTCTTTTACAGAAAACCCAGCCTGTGTTTGCCATTGCTTTAGCAGCAATAATTTTGCGTGAACGCCCCCGAAAAGGATATTATCTGTGGGCTACCGTGGCAATTGCTGCCGGTTACTTTCTTGCTTTCGGTTTCAATATCCCGCATATCGAATCAAATATAAAAACTATCTATGCTTCTGTGTTTTCGCTGATCGCTGCTGCTTCGTTTGGTAGCGGAACAGTGCTGAGTAAAAAAATATTAAACCGCTATTCATTTCATACAGCCACTTTTTATCGCTATGGGTTCACTACTTTGTTAATGTTGGTTTATGTGGTTGGTACTGGCAGCATAAGGCAGATCTTTGTTACGACTCCCCTTAATTGGTTGATATTCATAATAATTGCATTCACCACCGGCTCAGGAGCTATTTTCCTGTATTATTACGGTCTTAGAAATGTGAGTGCTATGGTTTCCACAATCTGTGAGCTTTGTTTTCCGCTGGTAGCTATCCTGCTCGATTATATTATAAATAAACAGCATCTTGACCCGGTTCAGTGGATAAGTGCTGCTACCCTGTTGTTTGCAATAGTTATGCTGAATCTCAGACAGGCAAGCCCGGGTAATCAAAACCGAAAAACTGCAAAAAGCTAAGAGGCTTTGTCTTTTGTTTGTAGGTGTGTTTTTGTTGAAATTTCCTTTGAACCCGGCATTTGCAATAAAAAAATCCGGCTTTATTGTGGCCGGATTTTTAAAGAAAGTATGAGAAATTGAGATTTACATACAGTAGATTTTAATTTTGAAATTCTTTAAGCGCAGCCATAAGTTTTTTACGGGTAAAAAATATCCGGCTTTTAACAGTACCTATTGATAAATTAAGCTCGTCAGCAATTTCTTTATATTTATAACCTGCTGTATGCATTTCGAATGGTAATCTTTGCTCTTCATCCAGTTCAAGGATGCTTGCATTGATTTCCTTGGTTGACAATACGCCATCGGGAGTATATTGTTGCTCTCTGCGGGGTATATTCAGGTAATACAGATCTTTGGTAGAGTCAACAATAGTACTCGCCTTAACATTACGTCTGTAATTATTAATAAAAGTGTTTTTCATGATAGTATATGTCCATGCTTTCAAATTGGTATTGTCAGCAAATTTATCTCTGTTAGTCAGGGCTTTCAGATAAGTATCCTGTATGAGATCGTCAGCTTCCTCAGCATTTGAAGTAAGAGTATTTGCAAAAAATTTCAGGCTGTTGTGTAAGCTGATCAGTTGATTGTTGAATTCAATTGCTGTCATAATGGCTTGTGTTTAATGATTACTTTGTTTAAATTGAATCGCTGCAAAGTTAAACACAAAAATGACTTAAACAACAAAAATAAATGTTAAAAATATGTTAAATTGTGCAATGAGCTGGAAATCAAGTATATAATAAAAGATAGTTTATTTAAATAAATTATAAATCGTTTAAAAAATATAATGATATATTAAACACAAGATATGTAGAAGTATCCATATGTTTCTGTTTATTAATATGTTATAATCACTTAAACAAAATTTAACCGAAAATAAAGAAGCTGTCATACTGAATTTTATTTTAACACCGTCTCGATAACATTAACATATTTTGATTTCCTCATTAACCTTAACTAATTCATGAACCGGCAAGGTTGTTAAGAACAGCGCTTTAAGATAATGATGCAATCTTACATCATGTTTATGTAAGAAGGGCAGTTTCAGATGTTAAATTATGGTTAAATCTTTTGAATCCCGGATTTTATACTGAAGGTGCAGTTAATTTTTGCCGTTTACAATGTTGTAAAGGTCATCCGGATATTCAAGAATTGAAATATTTGAAGGCAGATCTATAGTATGTTCCCTGGTTTGTAAACCTGATATCAGAACAGTCTGATTACTGAAATCGTTGGCAAAGGTTGAAATCAATGATTCATATTGTTCCGGATTCAGGGCAGTTGTAAGCACAGTAAGAATATAATCAGGTTGTTGTATTTTGGTGAAAAGCCTGAGGTTATCAACTGGCAGCGATTGACCCAGATAAATAACTTTATGACCCATTTTTTTCAGATTATACCAGTAAAAAAGCAGGCTTAGCTCATGAAATTCGCCGGCAGGGAGAAACAGTAAAAACTTTTTTGCTTCATCTACAGGTGTATCTATTAAACCGTCAATAGCCGCAATTATTTTTTGTCTGATCAGGTTCACAATAAAATGTTCCTGTGCCGGAGTAATAGTGCCGACAAGCCATAATATCCCTATTCGTTCAAGGAATGGATATATCACATTGGTTACGGTTTGCTCAAAATTTGATTTTATCAGTGCGCTGGTAAGTACTTTTTCAAATTTATCTTCATTAAATTCCATCATAGCAACAATCATCTGCTCGATCATCATATTATTGCTTGATGTGTTTTCAGTGATATCAATGACCTTCTGATTCAGTTCTTCCTGTGACATCGTTACAATATTCGAGATTCGCAGTCCGTAGCGATTGAGTAGCGAAATATTCATCAGGCGCTTAAGGTCATCATCAGTATAGCATCGGATATTGGTAGCTGTGCGTCTGGGGTTAAACACCTTATAACGCTTCTCCCATATTCTGATAGTATGAGCTTTAATACCAGTGATTTTTTCCAAATCAGTTATGGAATAGCTTACCATTGATGTAATAATAATTTTGGTTGTTAACTACCTGCTAAAGGTGATTTAAACTAAGAGCAAATTGAATTACAAAGTTTCTTCTGTGAACTGATAGGTAAACAACAGACTTAAAAAAAGGTTTAAACGCAGTTTTTATTCTGATAATAATCCCGGGTCCGGAATTTTTCCTGAACCATAGCCGTTCCGGTATAATGATAACAGGTCACAGCTTAATTATATCAAGGCTGTAAAGACTTTTACGGGTGATGAATCCCGATAAGAGAAAAAATCAGAACAAAGAAGAAGTAATTTTAATACTGTTTCAGCATTTCCTGCATCTTCTCAAAAGCAGCTTCGATACCTGCCGGATTTTTTCCACCGGCTGTAGCAAAGAATGCTTGTCCGCCTCCGCCACCCTGAATTTCTTTAGCAAGCTCACGGATAATTTTTGAAGCGTCAAGTTTTGTGTTCTCAACCAGGTCGTTGCTGATAAAAAGACTTAAATTCGCTTTGCCGTCACTGACTGATCCGAGTAAGATAACAAGTTGTTTTTCAGTTTCTTTGAGATTAAATGCAAGGTCTTTGACAGCATTGCTGTCGAGTGTGGTGATTTTTGCCAGATATCTTATTTCTCCGACTTTTTTAACTTCGGCAAGGATTTTTTCCTTTTCGGCTTTTGCAAGCAATACATTCTTTTCTGCTATTTGTTTTTGCAGAATATTGTTTTGCTCAATAATATTTTTAAGTCCTTTCAAAGGGTCGGCAGGAGTTTTGACCAGTTCGGTCATTTGAGCAAGAAGTTCAAGTTTTTTCTCAATATATTCATCAGCTTTTCTGGATGTAACAGCTTCAATACGTCTTATTCCCGCTGCTATTGCGCCTTCTGAAACTATCTTGAACGTACCTATCTGTCCTGTAGCATTCACATGGGTGCCTCCGCAAAGCTCAATTGAATTGCCAAATGTAATTACGCGTACATTTTCGCCGTATTTGTCGCCAAAGAACATCAGCGCTCCCATCTTTTTTGCATCAGAAAAAGGGATACTGCGTTTTTCATCAATAATGATATTCTTTCTTATCTTCTCATTTACAAAGGCTTCCACCTGTTTTATTTCATCATTTGTCATTTTGCCGAAATGAGAGAAATCGAAACGTAAATAATCAGGACCAACAAATGAGCCTTTTTGCTCAACATGGGTTCCTAAAATCTTTCTTAATGCTTCGTGCATCAGGTGAGTGGCTGAGTGGTTATTTGCTGTGAGCTGGCGCTTTTCAGTATCAACCAGGGCGGTAAAGAAGAAATCAGGTTTGTCGGGGAACTCTTGCAGGATATGAATTATCAGATTATTTTCTTTGCGTGTGTCTAAAACCTGATATTTAGTCTTATTTTGTTCGAAAAAACCTGTGTCACCTACCTGACCGCCACTTTCAGGGTAAAATGGGGTTTTGTTTGTAACCACATGATAAAAGTCCTTGCCTTTTGATTTTACTTTTCGATACCGCAACAGGGCTACTTTTGCTGAGGTTTCATCCCATCCTGTGAAAAACGTTTCGGTTCCTGAATTCACAATAATCCAGTCGCCGGTATCAATTTCCGCATCCTTTCTCGATCTGTCCTTCTGTTTGTTAAGTTCGGCTTCAAACTGAGGCATGTCAACAGTCATACCTTTTTCTTTTGCCATAAGCTGGGTCAGGTCAATAGGGAAACCATAGGTATCATAGAGTTCGAAAGCAAAAACGCCGTCAATAATGCTGGATTTTTCATGCTCGGCGACATAATGTTTAAAACGGTTTATACCGGTTGCCAGAGTTCTTATAAATGAGGTTTCTTCTTCATGTATCACTTTTGTAATACTTTGCTGTTGCGATTTCAGTTCTTGAAAATAATCCCCCATTTCTTTTACCAGCACCGGCACGAGTTCATGAATAAAAGGTTCCTTCTGATCAAGGTAGCTGTAGCCATATCTGACAGCTCTGCGCAGAATCCTGCGAATGACGTAACCGGCTTTGTTATTTGAAGGCAGTTGTCCGTCGGCGATAGCAAATGAAACAGCTCTCAAATGATCGGCAATTACGCGCATTGCAACATCAATTTCAGGTTTTTGACCATATCTGAAACCCGTATTTAGTTCAATCTGATGAATAATAGGCTGGAAAACATCAGTATCGTAGTTTGATTGTTTATGCTGTATTGCCATGCAAAGACGTTCAAGTCCCATACCTGTATCAACATGCTGAGAAGGCAGCGTTACAAGTTTTCCGCTTGCCTGCCTGTTGAACTGTATGAACACCAGATTCCATATTTCAATAACCAGCGGATGATTGGCATTGATAAGTTGTGCACCCGGGATCAATGCTTTTTCTTCAGGATTGCGAAGGTCAATATGTATTTCCGAGCATGGTCCGCAGGGACCGGTATCACCCATTTCCCAGAAATTATCTTTTTTGCTTCCTTTCAGAATTTTAGACGCATCAATTATTTCATTCCAGTAATTATAAGCTTCTTCATCCCATGGAAGACCATCGGTTTCATCTCCGCCAAATACAGTAACATACAGATCTTCGGCGTTTAGCTTGTAAACCGTGGTTAATAATTCCCATGCCCATGCAATTGCCTCTTTTTTAAAATAATCACCAAAGGACCAGTTGCCGAGCATTTCAAACATTGTGTGATGATATGTGTCGTGTCCTACTTCTTCAAGGTCGTTATGTTTGCCTGAAACTCGCAAACATTTCTGGGTATTGGCAATACGTGAGTGTAATATAGGTGTGTTCCCAAGGAAAATATCTTTAAACTGGTTCATGCCGGCATTGGTAAACATTAACGTGGGATCGTCCTTGATAACCATTGGTGCCGATGGTACTATATGATGCCCTTTGGATTCAAAAAAAGTCAAAAATCTATTCCTTATTTCTGATGCTTTCATACAATTTTTAATATTTCAGGTAATTTTGTTAATAAAACTAACATCTTAAAAAGCCGACAAAGTTAGTTTAATTATTATTTTTGCAGGCTGAAAAAAACCAATCCGGTAAATTTACCGCTTAAACGTTAATTAATTGTTTTTATTAAATGGCAAAGAACAGATTCCGTTTCAACAGCAAAACTCTTGAATTCGAGAAAGTTCTGGTTACTGCAAAAGAGCGTTTATTTAAATTCCTTTCTCATTTGATCACAGGCCTTGTATTTGCTGCTGTGGTTATTTTCCTTGCATATAATTTTCTGGAATCACCCAAAGAAAAGATGCAGCACAGAGAAATTGAAAACCTCAGGCATAATTATAAGGTTCTTAACGACCGTCTTGATCAGTTGCAAATGGTAATAAACGATCTTCAGGAAAGGGATGACAATATTTATCGTGTGATTTTTGAAGCAGAGCCTATCCCTAGCTCGGTAAGAAAAGCGGGTATTGGCGGTACTGACCGTTATGCAAGCCTTAGCGGATTTTTGAATTCTGAGATAATGATAAGCACAACCCGCAGAGTTGATGAAATTTCAAGGCAGTTGTATATTCAGTCAAAATCATTTGATGAGGTTTTTGAAATGGCCAAGAACAAGGAAAAACTCCTTGCTGCTCTTCCTGCCATTCAGCCTATGAGCAATCGTGATCTTCGTCGTATAGGTTCGTATTTTGGCTATCGTACCGATCCGTTTTATAAAATCCAGAAATTTCATGAAGGTATGGATTTTACAGCTCCTGTTGGAACTGAGATATATGCTACAGGGGACGGGGTGGTTGTCCATGTGGAAAGACTCAGAGTAGGATACGGTAACTATGTTGTTGTGGATCATGGCTTTAACTATGAGACCTTATATGCCCATATGTCAAAATTCAATGTTAAGCGGGGTCAGAAAGTAAAGCGTGGCGAGGTTATAGGATATGTTGGCAATACCGGAAAATCAACTGCACCTCATCTGCATTATGAAGTCAGGCATCATGGCAAACCGGTTAATCCTATTCACTATTTTTATAATGATATAACCCCTGAAGAGTATGATCAGCTTATAGAATGGTCATCGCGTCCGGGGCAAACTCTGGATTGATATCTATGGCAGGTTCAGGAAGAAAAACTGAAAAACTGTACTACACAATAGGGGAGGTGGCAAGAATTTTTGATGTGAACACCAGTCTGATACGTTTTTGGGAAAATGAGTTTGATATAATAAAACCTCAGCGTAACAAAAAGGGGAATCGCCTTTTTACCCGTGCTGATGTTGATAATTTCCATTTGATTTATAATCTGGTCAAAGAAAGAGGTTACACCATTCAGGGCGCAAAAGACAAGCTCAGGAATAATCCTCAGGATTCACTTGATGAGTTTGAACTGATAAAAACCCTAAAAAGTGTTCGTGAATTTCTGGCTGAACTCAGGGAAGGCCTGGATAAAGAAGCAAAACAAATGTTGTAGCAGCCCTGATCTCTATATTTCATCTTTCAGATAGTCAATCAAACGCCTTTGTTTTTTTGTAGGACGTCCCGAACCACGGTCACGGCGCTCGAAATTCATCTCATTTATTAATTTTACTTTATCGTATTCTTCCTGTGGGGTCAGGTCGTTTGCAAACTGGGGCACTAATTTGGCTCCAACCCGGTTTTTTATAGCTTCAACAACCTCTACCGTTTTTGTAAGAGGCGATAAATTTATTACTATGATATCTCCGGCTTTAACTTCCCGTGAAGGTTTTACTGCAATTCCGTTTATTTTCACCTTGCCTGCCCTGCACGCTTCCGATGCCTGATTCCGGGTCTTATAAATCCTTATTGACCATAACCACTTATCTATTCTAACAGTATCGGACATATTATACTGGTTTTTAATAAAATGTATTCATGAATCTATGTTTAACCTCCCTTGTTTGCAACAGCCGGTAATAAAAAAACCGGTTATTTGTCTCTGAAATACAGCTCAATAGGTACTCCTGAAAAGTCGAACAATTTTCGTATATGATTCTCAATAAAACGTTTATATGGCTCTTTAATATATTGCGGCAGATTGCAAAAGAAAACTATAGCAGGAAATGGTGTTTTAAGCTGGGTTATATATTTGATTTTTATGACTTTACCTTTGGCTACCGGTGGAGGATTATTATGGACTATCGGCAGCAGAAGCTCATTTAATTTTGATGTTGGTATCTTTCGTTTTCGGTTCTCATAAACTTTATGAGCTAGTTCAATTGTTTTATGAATTCTTTGTTTGTTGATCACCGAAGTAAAAACAACAGGCACATCAGAAAACGGAGATATCTTTTGCCGGATTGAGGCCTCAAATTCTTTATGTGTTTGGGAGGTTTTATCAATCAGGTCCCATTTATTTACGACTATCACAATCCCTTTGCGATTTTTCTGAGCCAATGAAAAAATATTTATATCCTGCGCTTCAAATCCCTGTTCTGCATCCACCATCAGCAAACAGACGTCGCTGTTTTCGATTGCGCGTATGCTGCGCATCACAGAGTAAAACTCAATATTTTCCGAAACTTTACTCTTTTTTCTGACTCCTGCTGTGTCAACCAGAAAGAAATCAAATCCATAGCCCTTATGTCTGGTATACACTGAATCGCGGGTAGTGCCCGGGATAGGAGTAACGATATTTTGTTCTTTACCAAGCAAAGCATTTACCAGCGAAGATTTTCCAACGTTAGGCCTGCCAATTACAGCAATTTTGGGAATATCAGGAATATCTTCAATTACAGGAGATTTAAACTCCCTGACTATTGCATCGAGCAGTTCTCCGGTACCGCTGCCGTTCATTGCCGAGATGGGATAAATATGGTCAATCCCCAGAGAATAAAACTCACCCGCTTCATAATAATGTTCTGAGCTGTCAGCTTTATTGGCAGCAATAAATATTTTTTTCTCTGAACGCCTCAGCAGTTCAGAAATATCCTGATCCATACCCATAAGCCCCTGGCGTGCGTCAACCATGAAAAGAATAACATCAGCCTCTTCAAGTGCCAGTTCAACCTGGCGGCGTATCTCGCTTTCGAAAATGTCGTCAGAACCTATAACATAGCCTCCTGTGTCAATAATTGAAAATTCCACACCATTCCAGTCCGACCGGCCATAATGACGATCACGTGTTACTCCCGAAGTAGGGTCAACAATTGCCTGGCGCATACCTGTAAGGCGATTGAACAAGGTGGATTTTCCTACATTGGGTCTGCCGACTATAGCAAGGATATTGCTCATGAGATCAATAATTTCGGGGCAAAGTTAGGTATTTTTGAGAACTATGAAATATGCTGGTATTTGTAATACAGATAATGTATCTGCGAAATTTTACCGCAACTGACCTGTAATGTGCTGTTTACTTCAATTATTGGTTTGCCTGAAGTTCTTTGACAATATTGTCAGCCAGCCTGCTGGCTCCTATTCTGAAATAATGATTGTCAAGCCAGGATTTTCCGAGCATATGTTCAACCAGATTAGCATATAAAATAGCCTGATCAGGTTCTGAGATTCCTCCTGCCGGTTTAATACCAATCATTTTTTTTGTTTTCTGGTAATGTTCCTTAATTGCTTCCAGCATAACGACAACGGATTCAAAAGTAGCAGCAGGTTTGGTTTTACCGGTGGATGTTTTTATGAAATCAGCACCGGCTTCAATGGCAAGATGACTTGCTTTTCTGATATTTTCATTAGAACCCAGCTCGCCGGTTTCCAGAATGACCTTTAAATGAGCATCACCGCAGGCTTTTTTTATCAACTCAATTTCTTTGGAAACATAATCGTAATCGCCCTGCAGAAATTTGCCACGCGAAATAACCATATCAATTTCCTGAGCGCCTTCATCAACGGCAAATTTTACTTCATCAATCCTGATATTCAGCGGCGATTGCCCCGAAGGAAAGGCTCCGGCAACGCAGGCTGTTTTTACATCACTGCCTGTAAGATTTTTGCTGACCAAACGAGCAAATACAGGATAAACGCAAACAGCAGCTACATTGGGTAATTGAAACTGGCTAAAGCTTTTTGCTTTGGTACATAAGTCAATGACTTTTTCATCAGTATCGCTGCCTTCAAGGGTTGTAAGGTCGAGGCAGGAGAGGATCAGCTTCAGGCTGTCAGAACGCGATAATCCGCTGATATGGGGTTGTTCACATTCTTTGATAGTTGTATTTATCAGTTCAGGGTTTGAAAAATAATTCATGGTCAGTATTTTATAAATATCCGTATCGTTTAAGCATTTCAGGATTGTTACGCCAGTCTTTGCTGACTTTTACCGTTAGTTCAAGATAAACCTGCTTGTTAAGGAACTCTTCAATGTCCTTTCTGGCTTCTATTCCTATTTTCTTTATTGCCTGCCCCTGGTGCCCGAGGATTATTGCCTTTTGGGTTTCGCGTTCAACAAAGATAAGGGCATGAATGCGGTCAATATTCTCTTCTTCCTTGTAGTTATTTACGATAACTGTGGTAGAATAGGGTATTTCTTTTTTATAGTTCATAAATATTTTTTCCCTGATTATTTCTGCTACTATGAACCGTATGGTCCTGTCAGTCAATTCTTCTTTCGGGAAAAAAGCAGGAGCTTCAGGGAGGTGATCAATAATGGTTTGCATCAGTTTGCCAAGATTTAAACCCTGCAAAGCAGATATCAAAATAACAGTGGCTTTGGGAAAGGTTTCTTTCCAGACTTTTTCGGCAATCTGCAGCTCATCATCTTTGGCAATATCAGCTTTATTTACTGCTACTATCAATGGAATCTCAATCTTATTGAGAGCTTCAACAATATCTGATGATTCCGGCTTTTCGTTTAGCTCAGCCATAAATAATACAATATCAGCATCTTCAAGTGATTCATTTATTGCGTTCATCATAAATTCATGCAATTTATAATGCGATTGCAATAGTCCGGGGGTATCAGAAAAGACTATCTGAAAATCTTCGTCGCTGATAATTCCACGAATCCTGTGTCTTGTAGTCTGAGCTTTTGGTGTGATTATTGAGAGCTTTTCGCCCACCATTGCGTTCATAAGAGTGGACTTTCCTACATTAGGCTTACCAATAATACTAACAAATCCTGATTTATGTGTCATTTTTTTGCAAAAAAATTTGGTTAGCAAAGAAACAAAAATTACCTTTGCAGTCCGATTTATAAAAAACATACAAAAGTAACAATATATTGCGGGGTGGAGCAGAGGTAGCTCGTTGGGCTCATAACCCAAAGGCCGTAGGTTCGAATCCTGCCCCCGCTACCGGGAAAGCCTGAATATCACTCGATGTTCAGGCTTTTATGTTTTAGCCATTTGATAATAATCCTTACCAGCGCTTATTTAGGCAATGATTTATTTTGTCGGCTCTATGAAAATTATTCCCTATCATAAAAAGCGATAGCAGTATAGTGATAAAGAAAAGTCTGAAAACGGATACCAACATCTGTCTTAAAAATATTAAGTGGATATTTTAAGAGCATGATCTGAAATCCAGCATAAGAAAATTACAATGGAGAGTATTGTATTTGAAAGCAATATGTTGTTTTTATCCAAAGCATAGAATATTTGCGATGTGAAGATCTTTTAGCAACATATTGTCATACATACGACACACATTTAGCCGAAAAGTCAGTTGACTGTTTACAAAGCCTGATTGAGCGTTTGGTGAATAAAATAAAAACAGAAATTAAGAAGTCAAAACAAGCAATTATAAACGGAAACAGGCTATAGATGAGCGAACTAAAAGACGAAAGTGTTTATTTGATTGCTACTTTGCCATCATATTGGCAACTAAAAGCAACAGAGTATTTAATCAACAAACTTCGTGGGAAAAAGAGAATACATAATGTTGAAGTTATTAAACAAATTAATACCGATAAAGAAAGATTAAAAAATTAACGATCTTTGCATAACAAAAGTTTAGCGTTGGGAGACTGATGTTCAAACGAGAATTTTCCTGCGGACTTTTCTGCCCGAGCACCAAGCCCTGAACTATTGTAAACAATTGGAGAAAGACTCCGAATCAAAATTTTAACTATATTTAAAAGAAAACATTATGGCACATAAAATTTATCAGATTCAAATATCCTTAAAAGGATCTAAGCCCAAAATTTGGAGGAGATTATTGGTTCCCTCAGATTTATTGTTATCGGATTTTCATAAAATAATTCAAACAACAATGGGATGGACAAATTCTCATTTACACCAATTTATCAAAAATGGGATATTTTATACAAAAAGAATGGTTGATGATGACATATGGGGAGGAATGAGCGACGTGGATTATAAAGAAATAAAAATATCTGATTTGTTGAAATCAGAAAAGGAGAAAATTATTTACGAGTATGATTTTGGAGATGGGTGGGAACACGATATTATTTTAGAAAAGATACTTCCCGTAGACAACAAAATAAACTATCCAATCTGTGTGGGAGGTAAGATGAATTGTCCACCTGAAGATTGCGGGGGAATTTGGGGCTACTTTGATTTGCTTGATATTTTAAAAAACCCTGACGATGAAGAATATGAAAATTACATCGAATGGTTGGGTGAGGAATTTGATCCGGAGTATTTTAATAAAGATGAAATAAACGAATTGTTGAATAAGACGGATTACGGCTGCTTTGAATTATAAATCAATACAATACCACTGCTTAGAACATGCCAGTGTATGTAATTACCGTGTTATGCTGGCATTCAGTATTATCACTTTAAGTATTGTCAGTGTTAATAAAATAAAACATTACTTTTGCCCGGCAACTGTACATACATTTGACCGTTGTAAGTAAGACGAAAATAAACGACACAACATATGGATACTAACGATTTATCACGGGAAACACATAATGCAATTATTGATACAGCAGAGATGTTTCATCATGATTTAACGTTGCAATTTGGTGTATTAGCCTATGGTTGCAATACTGACGATGAATATCTTGATGAATCTGAATTACTGATTAAAGAATGGTTGACAGATTGGGAGTTAGAAGAAGTAATGATGGAAATCTTTTTTGATGACCCACCGCGAAAACAAGACTTTAAAAAGGTACTTGGTAAAATCTTGACGAACATTGAGAAAGTGAGAAAGATACCAATTGAACAACGTAAGTTTGATCTATGGTAACCTGATAGATTTATTGATATATCAGAGCAATACAAGGATTTGACAATAAAGATTACAGAGAATCTTCCTTCAAAACATTTCCGACACGAGAGTTGGTGCAGATTTTTCTTATAAATGGACACCCAATTTTTTTAAAATAAAGTTAACTATTTCGAGTGTTCATAAAAGTGGGGATATTTCCTGAATAATGTGTACCGTTGAGGTAGTTGATTGTTATAGGATGGTTTGTGCTTTGACTCAGTTGATTTTTTCAAAGGCTGTTAAACTATATTCTGAGATTTCTGATTTTCAAAAGAAAAGAAAAAAAGAATTTAATACCGGATGGCAAAATATAATAGACCAATTATCCGCTCCACTCAAATGTTCTGAGTATTTTAACTATTAGCATAATTTACAAAATAGCCTAGGCTGTTTTGTAAATATAATTTGTATAAGCTGCTTGAATATGCCGATTAAAATGAAGTTGTTCAACTTCAGGTAATTCCTTTTTATCTTGTTTGCGGTTTTCGGAGTTGCATTCTCTGGCGTTGCTGTTGTATTGTTCTGTAACAATAATTGCCGGGAAGAAATTAAAAGAGAACTATTTTTTCTATTGTATAGAAATTATCAAAAATGTATTTAACTTTACAGAAAATTATTGTTGAAATCAATCCTCATATTTTTATTAACCATAAATCATCATGCCAATGAGAAAAATCAAACACACAATTCTGCTTGGTTACTTCCTTTTATTTGCTGTTACGGCTTTAGCCCAGCGAGGCATTGTAGCAGCCGGAGGTAATGCCACCGGCGCAGGAGGAAGTATGA
>JBASHR010000030.1:0-1677 GCA_049654165.1 Bacteroidales bacterium | reverse complement strand
CTTTTACATCGAGGAGTTCGTGCGCACGCTCATCGAGCGCCAGCTAGTCCACGCAGCCAACGGCCAATGGGAAGTCAGCCCCCTCATCAGCACCGAAACGCTGGAAATTCCCACCACCCTGCGCGGGTTGATGATGGCGCGCGTGGATCGGTTGCCTGAAGACCTGCGGAACCTCTTGCGCGATGCGGCCGTCATCGGCCTGCAATTTTCCGCCAGCCTGCTCAACGAGGTGCGGCGACGGCAGCAGGGCAGCGCCAACGTCTTGCCGGCGTTAGAGCGGCTCACGGAGATGGGGCTGCTCGTCGAGCGGCATGAAGGCGAAGAGAAAGCCTATGCGTTCCGCCACATTTTGACCCAGGAGACAATCTACAGCAGCCTGCTGCGGAGCCAGCGGCCGCTGCTCCATCGCAACATCGCCGAGGCGATCGAGCAGCTGTACGCGGCGGATCTGGCGCCGCACGTGGAGGTGCTCGCCCTGCACTACGATCGCGCCGGCGAGCGCAGCAAAGCGCTCAAGTACCTGCTGCTGGCAGGGGATCGCGCCCGTCAGCGCTTTGCCAACCGGGAAGCGCTGGACTATTACAGCCGCGCCCTGCAGTTAGCGCAGCATATCGAGGCCTATGCCGCGGAACGTCGGCAGGCCAACATCGGCCTGGGCGACATCAACCAGCACGTCGGCAACTACGAGGAAGCGATCGCCTGCTATCGAGCCGCCCTGGAAAGCCCGACCGAGGGCTTTCAAGAAGACGCGGCCGAAGTGATGCTGAAGTTAGGGCAGGTATGGCACAAAAAGGGCAATCAGCAGGAAGCGGAGATCTGGCTGCGGCAGGGGTTAGCACAGCTCCGCCTGGCGCCACATCCCCTCCCCAGAGTGGAGGCGCAGCTCGACTCGGAGCTGGGATGGCTCTCTTTGCGGCAGGGAGATGTCATGACGGCACAACGCTGGCTGGAACAGGCGGCCCGCCTCGCCGGGCAACACCAGCTGTACGGGCCGCTTTCCGCCATCTTCAACCGTTTGGGAGCGGTGTATTACACTCAAGGGGACCTGGAGAAAGCCACGGCGGCAGTCCAGAAGTCGCTGGAGCTCCTGGAGCAGATAGGCGATGTGATCGGTATGGGGCGGCCGTTGAACAATTTGGGCATCCTGCAAAAGAATCAAGGGGATTGGGAAAAAGCCCTCAGCAGTTACCGCCGCTGTCTGGAAATCGTCGAGCGTATCGGAGACATCGAGGGAACAGTCATCGCTTACACCAACCTGGGTGTGCTCTATACCGATCTAGGAAAATGGGATGAAGCCGAGCGTCATCTGCTGTGGGATTTGAAGCTGGCTCAACAGCTCGCTAATCCCTATCATCTCGCGCAGGCACATCGCAATCTAGGACGTATGTATTTGCTGCGCAAGCAATGGAACAAAAGTGCGCAAAATCTCAACGCTGCTATCAGCCTGTATAGAGAAACAGGCGCAAGGGGGCAGTTGGAGCTGGTAAACACACAATTTTTGCGTGGATGGCTCAACCTGGAGCAGGGATATCTGGAAATCGCGCGGGAAGCTGCCCAAACCAGCTACGACCTGCTGCAGGCCTTTGCCAGGGATGAAGCCGAAATCGCCGTAGAAAAGGGACGCTGCGAAATGCTCCTTGCCCGTCTCGCTCAGGCAAGAGGTGACACCCCCGACGC
>JBASHR010000029.1:0-1608 GCA_049654165.1 Bacteroidales bacterium | reverse complement strand
ATGCTTTCAACGAAGGAACAGGCAGAGTTGTTTTCAACGGATCCGGCGAACAATTTTGTTCTACGGAAGAGTTTAATATTCTGGAAGTAAATAAACCGTCAGAACTGTTATATAATTATCCGTCAAGCAGTATCACCTGTCAGGTTTATGACTGGACAAGCGGTGGAATTGAAATAGCGGCAGGAACGTTTACAGCTTTAGACCTTGCAGATAATGGACTATATGGTAGTTATTCTGTAAAAGCGGGCGGAACCATCAATTTACATCAGGCTGCTTCCGGATGGATAGATTTAAATGGTGAATTAAACTTTGATGGAGGTGGAAATATTAATATTTATGGCGGTTCTATGCCAAGTTGGTGGTCATATGATGGAAATGCCAAAATTAATATGAATGGCGGAGTGTTGGATTTTAAAGACTGGGGAATATATATTTATTATTCACCAACATACAGTTTTACTCAAAATATCACCGGTGGTACCATACGCACAAGTATGGGGTTTGAATGCGACAGGTCGAATTTTACACCTTTAGGAGGTACTCTTGAGTTTTATGGTAGCACTAACACATTTTTAGATATGGTTTCAGGAAGCCATCTAAGGAATGTTATAATAAATAAAAGCTCTAAAGAAGGTAATGAAAGTTACACGGGTGAGCCTGTATATGATCAGAGAAGCGGTAAACTCATTAGTGATGGAACAAGGGCAAACAATATCAGTTTGTATTCAGATATTGAAATTCTTGGTAATCTTACTATTAATTCTGGTTCATTCAATACCTTACCCAATCAGGTTTCTGTATCAGGAAACGTAGCAATAAATAACGGTGGACAATTATTAGTGGATGCTGGTGCCGGAATTGCCATGGCAGCATCCAAATCTGTTACAGTAAATAACGGAGGCTTGCTTGAATTTAATGGAACTGCAGGAACGCAATCAAAAATTACCCGCAAATCTTCAGGTTATTATGCCCTGAATATTGAGAGTGGCGGTAAAATAGGCGCAGAGCATACCATTTTTGAGTATATGAATACCAATGGTGTGAATATAAAACCGGGTGCAATAGTTGATATAGGCAAATCTTTCAATAACTGCATCTTCCGTAGTGGCCAAAGTGGAGGCAGATTGCTTACCATTGATAATAGTCAGACTTTTTCAGTTAATTATGCAATGTTCCCCTACAACTCATGGGGTGGCAATTTTAATGTTTATAAATCAGTGGATTCCGGAGTAGTAACATTTGGAGGGCATAGTGGGGATTTCAGCGGAAGTGAATTTGAATGGGATTGGTTCAAACGCATACATTGGGGTGGTGAAGTAGCAGGCAATGTAGAACTTCAGGGAGTGGATGTGGTAAACGGTCAGGATATCTGCTTTGATGCAACCAATACATTGACAATAGCTGGCGGAGGAAATACCTTTGTTGTGCAGGATGGAGGCAATGTTAATCTTATTGCCGGTCATAATATCCGTATGCTCGAGGGTACATCTGTACATTCAGGAGCTTATCTGCATGCATATATATCAAATGTGTACTGTACATTACCTCCTGCAATGTTAGCAGCGGAAGAGGATGCTGATGCATATATTGAAACGGTATCGGAAAAAT
>JBASHR010000028.1:0-4734 GCA_049654165.1 Bacteroidales bacterium | reverse complement strand
TTGAACCTGTTATGGGTCAGGACCTTTCTGCTATGGCTATTACCGGTAATGTAACTCCATCAGTTGGCGAAGCTACCAACTATACTGTTAAATTCCAGAATGCAGGAGCTGATCCGGTAGCCGGCAGTGCTTATACAGTAAAATTATTTAAAGAAGGCGGAGTACTACAAAATTCAGTCCCGGGTGTAGATATTGCACCTGCAGAAATTAAAACAATTGTGATCCCATGGACTCCGGGTGAAGCCGGGCCTACCTATATCTATGGATATATTGATTTTCCCGAAGACGATGTTCCGGGTAACAATACTACAGGACACCTTAATGTTGCAGTTCAGCCCGAAGGTGTTATTGCTATAACAATTGGAGAAGGAACCAATATGCCGACATTCCGTATTCCGTTTGATTTTTACTGGAGAAACAGTATAGCCCAGACACTGTATTTTGCGGATGAAATTGGTTTAGATGCTGCTGTTCTTACTGCTATAAAATATACTAACAACTTCCAGACTAACCTGCCGGCTAAGGAAGTAAAGATCCTTGTTGGTGAAACTACTCAGAGCAATCTTACAGCAGGCTGGATAGATCCAACAGGCTTCATCATGGTATATGATGGTGTAATAGATTTTCCCAGTGGTGAAAACACTATTATGATTCCTCTTACAACACCCTATGAGTATTCAGGAGGTAATCTTGTAGTTATAACTAACAGAGTTTATGAAGGTACATATCATAGCAGTCTGGACAGATTTTATTGCACAGAATTCCCTGGTTCAGGCAGAAACAGATATATTCAATCTGATGCTACTACTTACAATCCATGGCAGATAATTGCAGGTACAACGCTTTCAAACTGGGCACCCAACACCACTTTGTTCTTCTCAGCAGAAGGTCCTGAAATTTTACCCGGAGACGCCAACGGCGACGGCGTAGTTACTATTATGGACGTAATTGCGATTCTTAACTATATGCTCGGACAAAACCCTCAGCCTTTCGTATTCGAAAATGCTGACGTGAATGGTGACGGTCAAATTACGGTTATAGATGTAATTGAAACTCTTAATATTATTCTTAGCGACGGTAAAACATTAGCACCTGTTAATTCATCAGATGCCAATATTTATCTGAACAGTAATAATATTACATTGCAAAGTGATGGAACACTTGCCGGGCTTCAGTTTGAACTCACAGGTATTGAAAAACTAAATTTTGCTCTGAATGGATACCAATTTCTAAGTAATGTTGTAAATGGAAAACTTATCGGAGTTATTTTCAGCTTTGACAATACCCCGCTGCCGGCAGGTGAAATCACACTCTTCACTTTCAACGAAACCTCAGGATTGAAATGGGGTCAGGTGATTGGTGGTAATGTAAATGCTGAAAATGTTCAGATCAATAAATTCCAGAATAGCGAGTTTCATCTTGTTGTTTTCCCAAATCCTGCTAAAGAAGTTCTGAACGTTCAGTCAAATGAAACTATCAATTTCATTCGTTTGATCAATCAGATTGGACAAGTGGTTGAAGAAAGCGTAATAGATGCTAAAAATTATGTTATCAACCCTTCACAAGCGAATGGGGATGGGGGGCCAAAAGCATCATACGTAATTAATGCTTCAAATTATGCTTTAATCCCATCACAATCAAATGGAGATGGGGGTACAAAAGCAACATACGTATATGATGCTTCAAATTATGTTATCAACACATCAGGTCTGAGCAAGGGTGTTTATATTCTCGAAGTTCACACCCGGAATAATGTATCAGTTCAAAAGATTGTTATTGAATAATACTTATTCTTCTGATAACCATAGTTTTGCCTGACACTGCAAAAGCCATTTCCGTTTGGAAATGGCTTTTCTTTTAATGATACTTGTTAATAAATTTTTTAAAACTGTTTTTGACGAACAGAACCTTATTATTAAAAATCATTTCAGCAATATTTTCAGTTGAAAATTAAACAGAGCTCTGTGCATTAGATTTAGAACTGGTCTGTTTGGAAGCAAAATCTGTTTTTTAGCCATTGCCTGAGATTTAGTGCTCTGAGTAACAGAAATCACTACACAGTTCTTAATTTCTGCTTTTATCTTGAAAACTAACACTTTACCTTGACGGAAGAGACAGAACTCCAGGATGGTCATATTATCAATAGTACAACGCAAGTCATTGCTAATATTGCGAACAGACAGTCTTTTGGCAAAATAGCAAAATAATATGACTATTAAACGAGCCAACTATCATAACCCTCCTGATGCTTCATACTATTATGCCTTTTTTAGAATATTGAAACAAAAACGTTCAATAAATTCAGCAATTTGAAAAAATGAAGTTATAATTGTCACCCTTGATAGCATGGGTGGGTTCTTATTTTAAGACCTCAGATTCAAAGAGTTATAAAATTTGTCCTCTTTATTATTGGTTAAAAAAATATTGACTCCCAAATCAAAAAAAAGAAATTATGAATTTTTATGATTTTTTTCAACTAAACTGATGAATATTAAAAAATTTTATTAACTTTGCCCGCAGGATTATTACCTAAGTAACATATAGAGAAAACAATTAATAATCCATTATAAATAATTAATCTGAGGTCAAACTAAAGAAGGAGGTAAGGTTCAGGCAAAACAAAACTGTATTTCTTAATTTTTAAATTAGCCCTTTATTGTTTAATTAAATTTTTATTTATTATGAAGAAAATCACACTGTTACTAACAGCACTCGTATTAAGCAGTGCAATGATCGCTCAGTCGTTCATCCCTTCATGGGATCTCGAAAAAATGCAAAGAGACAAAGAACGCGAAGCCGCTGAATTCTACCAGAAGTATTATGATGTAAATCCTGATGCTGTTGCTATTCCTGAAGTTCCTACTGATGCAATGTACGATCTTCTTTTCCAGTTTCCTCCCTATGATGTTGGCGGTACTTATGCAGTAGCTACTGACGGGGATTATATTTATACTGCTAGATGGAATGCTGCATTGTTCCACAAGCTTGACTTTGAAGGAAACCTTGTTGAAGAATTCACTATTTCAGGTGCAGGCCAGGTTCGCGATTTGGCTTTTGACGGCCAGTATTTCTATGGTGCTCCCAATAGTAATACCATTTATAAAATGGACTTTGTGAACAAAGTTCTGGTAGGTACCATTACAGGTCCATCAGCAGTTCGTGGTATGGCTTACGACGAAATCAACGATGGTTTTTGGGTAACCAATGGATGGGATCCTCCTATCAGACTTATCAGCCGTACCGGAGCTGTATTGCAGACTCTGAATACCTCAGCCTCTAGCTTTGCAGGAATTGGCTGGGAAAATGTTACCGAAGGCGGACCATATCTTTGGGGATATTGCCAGGCAGGTGCTGTAAACAACCTGCTTGTTAAAATTAACATTACTACCGGTGCTACTATTGAAACTTTTGAACTTAGCCAATCAGTTACTTTTGGTACTGATGGAACAGCTGGTGGTATGGAAATCACTGACAAAGTTTATCCCGGTAAATGGGCTTTCTTTGGCACTTCACAGAACGACTGTATCTGGGCTGTTGAACTTGCTGATGCAGCTCCCGCTGAAGCTCCTGCTGCAGTTACCAATTTAACTGCTACTGCTGGTGCTAATGGTGCACTGACAGCTACTCTCAACTGGAACAACCCTGCTGTTTCTGTTGGTGGACAACCATTAACTGAACTCACAGCAGTTAAAATTTATCGTAACGATGTTCTGATCCACACCATTAACAATCCTGTTATTGGTGGTGCTGCTACATATACTGACAATGCAGTTCCGGCAGCAGGCAATGTTGCTTACAAGCTCGTAGCTGAAAACAGTGCGGGTGAAGGTATTCCCGCTTCAGTTACCGTATGGGTAGGTCCTGATGTACCTGCTGCTCCCGGTGATGTATTGCTGGTACCTCAGGGTAATAATGGTTTCCTCACCTGGACAGCTCCTACCGGTGGCTTACATGGTGGCTTTTACTCACCAGCAGGACTTAACTATACAGTAAAACGTTTCCCCGGTTCCGTTACAGTAGCCTCCAATATTACTGCTTTACAATTTCTTGACAATACCGTTCCCGGTGTTGGCACTTATTATTATACTGTAACAGCAGCCAATAATGTTGGTGTTGGTGGAACAGGAACTTCAAATGCTGCATTACTTGGAGCAGAAGGTCTTCTTATTTTCGAACAATTTGATCAAGGTATGCCTGCAGGATGGGAAGTTTTAGGTATGGGTGGCGGAAACTGGTCAGTTGTGAACTCAGCCAATGCCGGCGGTACAGCTCCTGAATTGCAGTTTAGTTGGACTCCCTCATTTGTTGGTGTTTCACGCTTTGCCTCACCTGCCGTTAACTCAGGTCAATACAGTGCATTAAGATTGAAATTCAATCAAATGCTTAATGACTTCTCAACCCATACAGGAGAATACATTGCTGTTGAATATTCAATTGATGGTGGTACAACCTGGACCCAGATATGGCAACATATTGCAAATGCAAGCCTTGGTCCTGAACTTACTGAAGTTTATTTCAGTGTTCCACAAAACACCAATTTCAGAATTGCTTTCAAGTTTGATGGAAATAGTTATAATATCAACTACTGGTATATTGACAATGTAGTGGTTGAACCTGTTATGGGTCAGGACCTTTCTGCTATGGCTATTACCGGTAATGTAACTCCATCAGTTGGCGAAGCTACCAACTATACTGTTAAATTCCAGAATGCAGGAGCTGATCCGGTAGCCGGCA
>JBASHR010000027.1:0-34101 GCA_049654165.1 Bacteroidales bacterium | reverse complement strand
ATGTCTTGGGGGAATATAGGAAGTATCTGTTGCATATCTTTTTTTGCAAATTTACGACATTTATTGTCTGCGATAAGTGAAAGGTAACCTACTGATTATCAAAGATGGGGTCAGGAGTTCTGAAATTTTTGATTTCAATGATATTTTTTTCCACCACAAAGGACACGATGTTTCACAGAGATCTTTCTCCGTGTTACTCTGTGTTCTCCGTGGTTGTTTTTTTTACCACAGAGGGCACGGAGGGGCACAGAGTTTTTCTCCGTGTATCTCTGTGTTCTCAGTGGTTATATTTTTTCACCACAGAGGGCACGGAGAAGCACAGAGATTTTTCTCCGTAATTAGCATAATTCAAATAATCCATCTTATTATACCTTCTTTTAGTTTGGTTACGTTGAAGTTCATTAATAAACCAACTTTTATGTTTGCGAGTTTCATGTAGGTCATTAGCTGTGCTTTATGAATTTCTACAAGTACATCTACTGATTTAATTTCAACAATAACTTTATTTTCAATCAGTAAATCAATGCGGTAGCCGGCATCTAATTTTATTTCCTTATACACCAATGGCAATGCAAGTTGTTTTTTTACTTCAAGACCCGTGTTTTTAAGCTCATAAAACAAGCATTCTTCATATGCGCTTTCGAGCAGCCCGGGACCTAATTGTTTGTGTACTTCAATGGCACAGCCGATTATTTTTTCAGTTATTTGATTTATTTCCATCTGATTTTAATTTTTCATGATTTCATTATAATTTTTTTACCACAGAGGACACAGAGTGGCACAGAGGTTTTTTCTCCGTGTTACTCTGTGTTCTCCGTGGTTGTTTTTTTTACCACAGAGGGCACGGAAAAGCACAGAGATTGTACTACCTAAATATGTTTAGAAAAATAATAGACCTAAGCCTCTTTATTCAATAATATTCATTTCATCAAGGAGATAACCTGCTCCGGCAAACTTATCAACAATGAAGAGGCAATATTTAATGTCGAGTGAGATATTACGGCAGATTTTCGGGTCATACATCAGATCGCTCATAGTTCCTTCCCAGTTCCTGTCGAAGTTAATACCCACAAGCTGTCCGTCTGCATTGAGTACCGGGCTTCCTGAGTTACCTCCGGTAGTATGGTTCGAAGCAATAAAACAAATCCTGAGGTCCCCGTTTTTATCGGCATAACGCCCATAATCACGGTTGTGGTATAATTCTTTCAGTTTATCTTCAACCACATAATCATAAATATCAGGGTCCTCTTTTTCCATGATACCATCAATGGTTGTATAATACTGATAATGAACGGCATTCATTGGAATGTAATCGTCAATTTTTCCGTATGCTACACGTAATGTGAAATTAGCATCAGGATAAAAACGATGATTTGGCTTCATTTCCCTTAAGCCCTGAACATAAATGCGTTGAAGGCTATCGAGCTTGTTTTCGTATGTTTCTGTCTGAAGATTTATATAAGAATTCAGATGAGTGACTAATGCATTGGCGAGTCTGTAAACCGGATCCTTACTCATTTTTTTGTGATCTTTTGGCTTGTAATTATTTAATAAGGAGTTCAAGCGGCTTTGACTGGTAAAGTACGACTTTTCGAACACATGCTTGCTGAAAGCCTCAAAACTTCCTTTATACTCTCTGTAAATATCTGAAAGGATTGATGGTCTATAGTCTTTATCGAGTTCTGAATAATAGATCTGAAGCAATTCAGTCATTACTTTCTGGTCAATTGCGGTATTATAGTTTTTAAAGAAAACCTCAGCCGACTTTGAAAGTTCCTCAAGTGACTTATTTAACTGGTCTTCAGAAGTTTTCCAGTTTAAGCTTAATTTTTCCAGTCTTATGAATTGCATTGCAAACCTGACGGCTTCAATACCAAGCCCGGCTTCAATAAGGTAAGTTCTGGAAAGATTTAAAGGGATATAATGTTGATAAATTTCTTCAAAAGCCGGGATCAGACCTCCATATTTTGTTTTATTATTCGGGTTTGTATTTGTCCATTCTAAAAACTCATTTTCACGTTCCCTTTTTATATCAATTGAATTCATGCGTTTAATTCCGCGGTTCTCGCCTATCATTTTCTTCCATCCGTTCGCTATATTAGCATGTTTGTCAGCGTATTGCAGGCGAACACGAGCATCGTTGCCGGTAAATGAATTAAAAATATCGAGGCGGTGTTCACGCAGTTTTATAGCCACAGGGTTAGTAACATTTACAATGCCGTCAACAGCTATGGCAGGCAGATATTGCTGAGTACGACCCGGATAGCCAAAAACAAAAGTAAAATCGTCTTTTTCTACTCCTTTCAGTGAGATAGGAAGGAAATATTTTGGTTTGTAAGGAACGTTGTCCGGCGAATAATCGGCAGGTTTATTATCTTTTCCTGCATAAACACGAAACAACGAGAAATCACCTGTATGCCTGGGCCACATCCAGTTATCAGTGTCACCACCAAATTTACCTATATTTGAAGGAGGAGCTCCTACAAGCCTTACATCGCGAAAAGTTTCGGTATAAAACATGTAATATTCGTTGCCGTAATAAAAAGGTTTTATCTGTACATCGTAACCGCTGGAATCGGCGGCATGTTTTTCAATAGCCTTGATATTATCATTTATGATTGCCTTGCGTTTAAATTCAGAAATATTATCACTAACGCCTTCAAGAACCCGCTGTGTTACATCTTCCATTTTAATCATCAGTGTTACCGTAAGACCAGGGCTTGGCAATTCCTCATTACGGTTCATAGCCCAGAAACCATTGGTCAGATAATCGTTTTCAACTGAGCTTAAACGCTGTATTGAGCCAAACCCACAGTGATGATTGGTAAGGATCAGCCCTTCGGATGAAATGATTTCGGCAGTGCAACCCCGCCCGAAAATTAATATGGCATCTTTCAGACTACTGTGATTTACTGAATAAATATCTTCAGCCGTGAGCCTTAATCCCATTTGCTGCATCTCCTTTTCGTTAAGCTGTTGTAACAGAATAGGAAGCCACATGCCTTCAATTGCAGAAAGTCGCAGCGTTATTATCAGTAAGCTTAAAATAAAACTAAGTTTCTTCATAATGTAGTTGTTTTAAGATGAGTTTAATTCAATTAAAATGTTTTTTTGAGCGTCCTTCAAAGTCTTTTATTCTTTTCAGGGCATAATTACCCATACCGGTGGAATATCAGGGAAAACAGAATAATCCGCCGGTATTGGCTGAGGCTGGCTAGTGTTTTGTTGAGCTATTTACAGGCAATAGTTTCAATCTCAACAAGGACTCCCATAGGTAATTTCACCACAGCATATGCTGCCCGTGCCGGTTGTTCGTGCTGGTAAAACGAACCATAAACTTCATTCATGGCTGCAAAATCGTCCATAGTGCTTAACAGGCAGGTTGATTTTACCACATCCTTATAATCGTAACCGGCAGCTTTCAAAATAGCACCTATGTTTTTTAAAACCTGCTGTGTTTGTTCTTTAATGCCACCTTCAACAATTTTGCCTGTAGCCGGATCAATAGGGATCTGACCGGAAATAAAAAGCATACCATTGAATTCAATAGCCTGACTGTAAGGTCCTATGGCTTTGGGTGCATCAGGAGTGCTGATTACTTTTTTCATATCTGTGTATTTTAGTTAGGTTATAATTATTTGGTAAAGATTCTACTTATCTATTTATTATCCGGGTTTAACTTCGGGTTCCCTTACAAAAATCCAGAAAAATACTGAAACAGTAACGAAAATCCCACATAAAATATAGAGCAACTGATAATTCCCGGTTTGCTTTATTACATGAGCTACTCCGTTGCTCATCATCTGCGGCAATACCACAGCCAGATTGAACACACCCATGAAAAGCCCCATTTTTGCGGGGTTCACACGCTCGCTCATAATGGCAAAAACAATTGATATTACAGCCGACCAGCCTATACCAGTCAGTAACATTCCCAGATAGAAATCGGTTTCGACAGTACCGAGGAAAGCTATGTAAAAATATCCGATCGCAGAAAACGAAAGCGCATAGATATAGGTTCTCACCCTTCCGATTCTTTTGGCAATTGCCTGTAAAACAATAGGGAACAAAGCACCGACAAAATTTAAAATCAGGAAACCAAGCGAAAGTATGTTCCCAATTGAAGAATCGGCAGTTTGAGCAACACCGGTGAGCTTTTCGGCAAACCAGTTAGCTATAATACCTGATATTTCAATGTTTGGAAGAATACGGTTCTCAATGAAAAAGCCAGACATTATAAACATGCTTTGAAATGCAACCCATGTGAAGGAATGAGCAAGCATGATCTTGTGGAACTCATTGTTGTTCGATGGTTCTTTGTAACCTTTCAGAATGATGTAAATGCCAATGATCACCGAGTAAAGCAGTGCTGCTATCAGTAAAGTGTTGTGAACAGGGGTCAGGCTGTCGAAAAAATGATTGAAAACGCTGTAAACACCGAAGACAAGGAATCCATAGAGTGGGAAGATCTCTTTGATGATCTGCAGCACCCCATATTTTTCTTCTTTAACATTTTGAGCCGATTTCAGGTCTCTGGTTTCTTCTATCAGCAAAACAGGGAAAACTGCCATGATAAATACCAGTACAGCAGCTATATACAGAAGCTTTTCGTTGCCGAAAACCATACTCAGGAAATAGGCAAAAACTCCGAAAAAGCCTGATATTATCTGCATCCACACATAACCTGCCGTCCTTTGTTTACCTTCGGGGGTAATGTCGGCAATAATTGAACGTGCAGGATTGAACGTAACATTCACTGATAAATCGAGGAAAAGGGCTATAACTGATGCTATAATTGTAATATCGCTGATACCTGTAATCTTTGAAATGCCCTGAATATGCGGGAGCATAAGAAAAGCGACAGTACTTACTATTCCACCTATTATGATGAAGGGCCGGCGGCGGCCTCCCATAAACCAGACATTGTCACTGATGAGCCCTACGATAACCTGCCCGAAAATACCCGCTACCGGTCCGGCAAGCCAAACAAAGGCAACTTCGTGAATTTCAAGTCCGTATTTTTTTGATAGGATCCAGCTTAGCGCTGCTATCTGAGTTGAAAGTGCAAATCCTACGGCGGTTGCAGGAAGAGCAAGTATGGCGTAAAAGAAATTTGTGAGTTTTTTCTGAAAGTCGAACATAGTCAGGTTGTTATGAGTTTTAGGATGGTTTAGTTAGAACTGTGAATTTTTAAAAGTCTCAAAATTAAAGTATTTCAGAATACTACAAGTCCTGAAACTGAAAATGTTTATGGCGAAACACCTAATGGTTACTATAAGAAGATGATTGTTGAAAATTAAGGGGCTTTAATTTGACGGGAGCCGGCTACAGGAAAAAAGATTTATCATCAGGTTTTATTCTGTGATCATAGAGATGAATTGATACTTTTATTCATACGGAAAGTTGAATCTCAAAGCCATTTGGTTTGCAAAGGATATATATTTTCAATAATCCGCAAAAGGGAGCATTGATTGAGTCTTCAGATCACAAAAAAAATGAAAGCAGTTCCGATATTATCACCGGAACTATTCACAATTCCCTGAATAATCCGTTAGTAAACGGTTCATACAGTGAAGATAAGCCGGGATCGGGAATTGATTCCGGCTAGCTGCCATTCATGATAATGCCTATTATGCCAATAATATCAAGCAAATCCACAATGCCGTTCCCCGTTACATCCGCATTATCAAAGCAGAATGGCTGAGGATTGTTACCCAATATATAATTAGCAGTAGTGATCACATCCAGAATATCAACAACACCATCGCAGTTGGCATCGCCAGGCAGGCTTGCAACAGCTGTGCCTCCTGACAAACATACTACTTCTCCGTTTCTGCCTCCCACTACTACTTCCCATGAATTATCACCTGTAACATCAGGTATGACGTTCAGGGCATCAACAGCACTTGGGAAACTCCTTGAGAAAAGTTCAGTTCCGTCAACTGCATCAAAATAATACACTTTGTTATTCTGGAAAAGTGTTCCCAGCACGATATCAGCTTTGCCATCGCCGGTGATGTCCGGAATACGTGCTATATTCCAGGGCTTATCGGGTAATATCTGTGTCCATAAAGGTTGTGCGTTTTGCCCGTTGAAAACCTGAACAGCAGTTCCGCTGTTCGCCACAACAAACTCAACAAATCCGTCACCGTTTACATCGTCAAGCACCTGAATATCAAGGATAATATTGTTTCCGGCACTACCCTGAGCTAGTACAGCACCATTTACAGGATTCATGATATAGATATAGCCATTGAATGAACCGGCTACAATTTCGGATTTACCATCATTATTTATATCGCTGATCTGAGCCAGAGCATGTCCCGCAGTTCCTAAAGTAGTATAATTCCACATTTGACTTCCGTTTGCACCGTTAATTCCGTACACCCTGCCCTGTGCCTGAGTAGCATTTGTTCCGGCTGCTACTGCATCAGGAATGCCATCTCCGTTAACATCCGGAATTCCAATCACTCTGTACATTGCTCCACCTAACGGACATTCCCAGATTGACTGTCCGGTAAGTCCGTTAAGACAGTAAACTCTGCGAGGACCCTGATTGTTGCCGTCGTCTCCGGCGCAAGCTAATACATCGGGGAAACCATCGCCGTTATAATCGTATTCGGCAAACACCTGATAAACCCATCCGCCTGAACCATAAGCGTTGGTTTGCTTTTTCCATAATACCTCACCTGTTTTTCCGCTTAGTGCAATAATTGAGCGATCGGCGCCGGTGGTTCCTACCACCACATCTTTATAACCATCATTATTGATATCGTCAATTAATGTTACTGACTGCCGGTTATAGATATTACCAGAATAAATTTGTCTTTCCCATAATATCTCACCAGTACCTGATGCATTTCCATTAAAACACCGTACATAATTGTCTTCTGAACATACAATCACATCAGCTTTACCATCACCATTTATATCGGGTATGTAATGAATACCTTTAGGACTGTTGTCGTAACTTGTTGTTATGAGATAATTCCATAATTCAGTGCCCAGGGATAAATTCACATCAGTACCTGCACCGGTAAGAGTTACAATGTAAGGACTTTGTGTAGGATCATTGCTTTCAATGCTTAGGTTCCCGCTATAACTTATAGCTTGTTTTGGCCAGAACCAGACATTAACAATAATAGATTCAAGAGGAGCAAGGTTTGCAGGAAAACCTGCACCTTCTTCAATATAGAAATCAGGATTGTCGCTTGATATTGATGATATTGTAAGCATAGCATTGCCATTATTCTTAACCGTCATTTTCCAGAGTCTTGTTGCATTGGTTCTGATTGTGCCAAAATCGTGGCTCGAAGAAGGCAAATAAATATAAGGACCATCTATTACTGCCACTCCTGATAAAGTAACACTGGCCAAAGGATTCAGTGGGTCGTTTGATGAAATTTGAATAGTGCCGTTTAGTGGTCCTGCAGTTAATGGCTGATAGGTTAATGGAATAGTTACCGATTGTCCGGCAGGAATGGAGATCGGAAAAGTGGCTGAAGTAGTGACCGGAAAATTACCAGGGAAAATTATTTCATCAATTACAAGTGGTGCTGTGCCAACACTTTGAACCGTCATGTCCCATGTAACTGAATTTCCTACCGTTACATTTCCATAATTGAATGAGTTTGAAGGCAAAGCAATGGCAGGAGTACCTGCTCCACCAAGGTCTACTTTGTAAAGCGTACTATTTGCACCTAAAGGTCCTGCAATATACCACAGATAGGTTCCGTCAAAAGTGATTCCTGCAGGTCGCTGAGTTTCAGAAGGATGACTTTCAAGTACCACCCCCGTATCATCAATTTTATATATCATATATGCGTTATAATCCACTATCCAGAGATCATCACCCTGTTTGCATATATCCCAGGTCTGACTGTTGGGTGGAAGAAACTGAAGTAAAACGGCACCTGTATTATCCACTTTATGTATCCAACCCGGATCAGGATAATAGGTTCCAACCCAGAAATTACCATTGTCATACTCAATACCTGACATGTACTGATTTGGTAATGTAAACTGTGAAAGAATAGCGCCGCTTAAACTAAGCTGCAAGGCATAGGATGGACCTGTTGTACCGCGGTCAATGATCCACAACGATTGCCCGTCCCAGGTCATACCATAGGAGTCTCCAATTGTTGGATTGGTAAATAATAGTTCAGCGGTGCCGCTGACAGGGTCAAAGCGATAAACCCTGTCGCCATTGGCTCCATAGATACCATAATACAGATACGTTCCATCCGAAGCAAGCCCCGAAGCTTTTCCTGGAACCGTATAGGTTTGAAGGATGGTCCAATCGCGTGACATTTCCTGGCTCATAACATTAAATGTTAATGTGAGCATGGCTAATGCAGAGAGTAGAATAATTTTTCTCATAACTTTAATAATTTGGTGAAATAATTGATTTACTGTTGGTTATATGAGTCGTGCCAGTAAAACATGAATTAACAGGCAGTAAAATTAATAATTTTGAATGCAAAATTGTCTTTTAAAAATGAAAAACTTTTAGGAAATGTTATAATATATTGAGTATGGCCTGGAAATCAGCTGATTGTATGGAAGTTTTTCAATTGGATATTTGCATAAAAAAAAGATCATTCCGATGTTTGGAATGATCTTTTTGTATATCTATGAAAAATCAAACGACTACATAAATATTGCACAGCTGCATCTATAGCTGAACTAATTCAGCTATAACCAACTTATATTGCAGAAAACAATCGTTGTCCGATGTTAAAACTTCTCAGTTCTGAATAATTCATAATAACCTGGTTCAACAATATTACCATAGTCTTCGGCGGTGATGAATAACTGAACCGGTTTAAAGGGTATGGAGGTTTTCAAACTTCCCGACATTGATTTGCTTATAGCCAAACGACCAATATTTACATTTTCTGCCTCCTGGGTGAGTGCCCAAACAACGTACTGATTTTTTGGAGGAGAGAGCCTTTCAGGCTTTGCTAAATGTTTTACAGTGAGGCTGATTTGATAATTTCCATTTTTATCAACATTAATTTTTGCAACTCCGTCGGCTGCAGGAACAATCTTTGATACTGGAAACTTAATCGAGGTCGAACATGAGCCTAATGCTACCAATAGTAACAGAACGAAAAAAGTACGTAATGTCTTCATTTTTGGAATGTTTAATTAATTATTAATTTTTTTGCAAAAGTCTGAAATAAAATGATGTAAAAACCATTTGATAATTATTTTTATAGCTAATTCCTGAATTCATATAAGAATAAGGAATTTTATGGATTTGTTCAAAAAATTACATTTACCCGAAAGTCATGAGATTCCAATGATTTTTTAACTTTGTAACAAAATTCACAATATGACCCGATTAAGTGTAAATATCAATAAAATTGCCACGTTACGAAATGCACGGGGCGGTAATGTTCCTGATGTAATTGCTTCTGCAATAAATATAGAGCGTTATGGTGCTCAGGGTATTACAGTGCATCCGCGTCCTGATGAAAGACATATTCGCCGAAGCGATGTATATGAACTCAAAAAAGTGGTTACCACTGAATTCAACATTGAAGGATATCCTTCTGAAGATTTTATCAGGATGGTTATTGAAGTAAAACCCCATCAGGTTACTCTGGTACCCGATCCGCCTGATGTATTGACTTCAAATGCTGGTTGGGATACAATCCGGCACCAGGACTTTCTGAAAAAAGCAGTAGCCAGATTTCAGGGAGCCGGTATTCGTACTTCGCTGTTCATTGAAACTGATCCGGAACTTATATTCAAAGCTGCCGAAACAGGAACAAACAGGGTGGAACTTTATACTGAGCCTTATGCAGCAAATTATCACATTGATCGCGAAAAAGCAATTCATCCGTTTGTGGTGGCTGCCGAAGCTGCTGCAAAAGCCGGTTTAGGTTTGAATGCCGGGCATGATCTGAGTCTGGACAATCTGAGGTATTTTGCTCAAAATATTCCAAACCTCCTCGAAGTATCAATAGGACATGCACTTATTTCTGATGCCTTATATCTTGGTTTGCAAAATACAGTACAGATGTATCTTGAAAAGCTGAGATATTAAAAGGATCGCAAAGCCTCATTATTGGATTTTTATCCGCTTATGTAACAATGTTTTAAAATTTTAAGAATGCAATTATTTTTCAGAAAATATGGAGCCGGAGAGCCGGTTATTATCCTACATGGTTTATTTGGTATTTCCGATAACTGGATCACACATGCCAAAAGGCTTGCTGAAAAATTTGAAGTGTTTATTCCTGATCAGCGAAATCATGGGCAATCACCTCATAGTCATGTTTTTAATTATCAGGTTTTGGTTGAAGACCTTTTGGAATTCATGCAGGAGCAACAACTTGAAAAGGCGATCATTATAGGTCACAGCATGGGCGGCAAGGTAGCTATGAATTTTGCACTGGAATATCCGTATATGGTCAATAAGCTTGTGGTTATTGATATAAGTCCGAGGGCTTATCCTGTAAGGCAGATCCATAACGATATAATCCAGGCAATGCAATCAGTAAATTTTGATGAAGTTGACTACCGTCAGGATGTTGAGGAAAAGCTGAAGGCAAAAATACCATCGGAGAGGCTACGCCTGTTTATTATGAAAAATCTTTATCGTGTGAACCGGGGACGCCTTGGATGGCGTATCAATCTGAAAGATCTGGCTGATAATATGGATTCAATTACTGACTCATTATTGTATGACAGCATGTTCCCTGGACAAACCTTATTCATTCGCGGTTCGGAATCCGATTATATTACTGAAGATGATGAAGATCTTATTCTTGAGTATTTTCCAAATGCCTATATCGAAACAATTGAAGGTGCTAGCCATTGGGTTCATGCTGATGCACCTGATGAACTTTGTAAACTGCTCACGAGTTTTTTGGGCAAAGAATGCGTTTTATAATCTATCTGGTTTCTAAAATATAATTATTAAGCCGTAATTTGTTGTTTATCAGTATTGTGTCTTTCAAAGACTGACAATATTATATAAAGAAGCAGGATAGCCGGTGAAGATTGGAATCCTAAAAAAACAACCATAATAAAAGTCAGAACCAGAAATATCACTTTGAATTTAATAAAATTCCATTTTAACGATTTTGTTTTCAAACCCATTAACGGGAGTTTCGATACCAGCAAAATGCTGAGCAATATGGTTAATACCAGAAGTGCAAAATAATTATGAGTAAGGCTGGTAAGTAAATTCGCGTAAAACCCGCCGGAATTGTTTTGCAGATAGATAAATGTGAGAGAAGCTATAAACAGCGCATTGGCGGGGGTAGGCAAACCTTTGAATGAAAAGGTCTGTGAATCATCAATATTGAATTTGGCTAAACGCAATGCTGAAAAAACCGCAATCATGAAAGCAGGTAAAGCGCTGTAGTTCACTATCTGATTTGCAGGGAAAGGTGAGGAATTAGCCATTAACATATATAATATCCCCGAAGGTGCTACTCCGAATGAAACAACATCGGAAAGAGAATCGAGCTGTTTGCCGATCTCACTTTTTGCATTTAATAGGCGGGCTGCGGTTCCATCCAAAAAATCAAATATTGAAGCAACAAAGATCAATACAGATGAATAAATGTATGATCCATTGAAGATCAATACAATAGCTATGCATCCACTGAGAAGGTTCAGCAGTGTCAGCAAATTGGGAATGAATCGTACGACCATGCCATTATTTTTTTGCGAAAATAACTTTAAATCCTGTACCGGAATATTCTTTGTCTCTTATTTTGTTTGCCATACAAGAATCAAAACATCCGGGAGATTAAAAAGTGCTTTTTAAAAGCTTTGATTAATAACTTATATATATTTTTGCATACGTTTTAAGGATTTTATATGGGTGTTAAGATTTAACTGATTGTAATTAAAGTAATTAGCAACTTATATTAAGGATTATGCAACATTTGAGAACCATTATCACTTTTTTATTGGCGGTGGTAGCTCCGTTGGCAATTATTACCCTTGTTCTTAGGGAAGCGCGACAGGATCATGCTTTGCTTGATGGATTGCAGGAAGAATATAATAAGGTTCATCAGTTGGGAGTTGATCATGGTAAACATGCCATACTTCAGCAGGATTTTACCAATCCTCATATGATCACGGCAGCATGTCTTTCGTGTCATACTGAAAGAGGAAAAGAGGTACTTGAGAGCAGCCACTGGAAATGGGAACGCGAAGCCTATATACCCGGTAAAGGTGTTACTTATCTTGGTAAGAAATCGCTGCTAAATAATTTTTGCACCGGTATCGCTTCAAACGAAGGCTCATGCAACCGTTGTCATCCGGGATATGGATGGAAGGATAAAACTTTTGATTTCACAAACGAGTATAATATTGATTGCCTTATCTGTCATGATAATACCGGTTTGTACGAGAAGGCTCCTGGCAGTGCTGGTTATCCGTATATGGATGAGAATGCGCCGGATTATAAAAAGATACTGGCAAATATTGGCAGACCCAGGCGTGAGAATTGCGGTTATTGCCATTTTAATGGTGGCGGAGGCAATAATGTAAAACATGGGGACCTGGAAATAGCTTTGCTTAGCGCCGACAGAACTATTGATGTTCATATGGGTGTTGACGGAACGAATATGCAATGTATAGCATGTCATCCGGCTGAGAACCATAAAATGCTCGGAAGATACTATGGTGTTTCATCGTCAAATACACAAAGGGCTACTTGTGAACGCTGTCATACTTCAGTGCCGCATACCAATAATAAACTTAACGAACACACAATTAAAGTAGCATGTCAAACCTGCCATATACCGATATATGCCAAGGTAAATGCCACTAAAACCGAGTGGAACTGGTCAACTGCCACGCAACGCAAAGACGGATTGCCTTATCAGGTTCTGGATTCTTTGGGTAATGAAATGTACACTTCTATCAAAGGCGATTTTACCTGGCAAAGGATGGTGAAGCCTGAATATATATGGTTTAATGGAACTGCTGATCATCATCTGGTAACAGAAAAAATTGATCTTGATGATCTGCCAATGAAAATCAATACTTTGAATGGAGAATATCGTGACAGGAACAGTAAAATCTATCCGACAAAAGTTCACCGGGGAAAACAACCCTATGATCCTGTGAACCTGACCATTATTCAACCAAAGCTTTGGGATGCCGAAGCAAATAAAGGAGCTTTATGGGTAGATCTTGACTGGGAAGCAGCTTTACGAACCGGAATGGAATATCTGGATTTGCCTTATAGCGGTCAGCATGATTTTCTTCCTACTGAAATGTTCTTGCCTGTCAACCATATGGTGTCACTAGCCAGCGAATCGTTGCAATGCAGCGATTGCCATACCCGAAATGAAGGACGGCTTGCAAGCTTGACTGATTTCTATATGCCCGGTCGTGATTATAATGCCGGTATTGATACTTTAGGAAAACTGCTTATTATATTCTCAATCTTTGGAGCTGCTATCCATGGTTCCATCAGGATTATCACACACCGAAAAAGACAAACCAACTAACTATAACTAATCTATTATGAGCAAAACTTATAAAGCATACGTTTACAAGGGTTTCGAAAGATTCTGGCATTGGACACAGGCTTTCCTTATTATGTTTCTGGCATTAACAGGCTTCGAAATCCATAGCAGTTATTCACTGTTTGGTTTTGAAACTGCTGTTGACTTGCATAGCAAGGCTGCATGGGCTTTTATAGTACTTATCGTTTTTGCGATATTCTGGCATATTACCACAGGTGAATGGAAACAATATCTTCCGACTACAAAGAATTTGAAAGCCCAGATAGAATTCTACATTACCGGGATTTTCCGTAATGCACCACACCCTACAAAGAAGACCCTGATAAGTAAATTAAACCCTTTACAGCGTCTGGTATATCTTGGTCTTAAAGTTTTCATAATTCCTGTTATGGTTATTTCGGGATTGTTATATCTGTTTTTCAGGTATCCGCAATCAGGCTCCATAAAATCATTAGCAGTTGAAAACCTTGAGATCATAGCATTGATACATACCGCAGGAGCATTCCTGCTGGTAGCTTTCCTGATTGTACATCTTTATCTTATAACTACTGGTCATACCATTACTTCGAACCTTAAAGCCATGATCACCGGATGGGAGGAATTAGAGGAAGATGAACCAGATACTAACGAAACCAAGCAATAAAATTAAAATTACCGAATATCATTGAAAATGCATAAATTAAATATATACAGTATGTATGCACAATATTTTCGTAAAGCATTATTAATGCTTTTTCTTGGATTTCTGGGAACAACCTTTTTATCATGCGGCAAAAAAGGCTCTTCGGAAATAAGTGAGTCAGCCGGAACAGAAAAAACCATAATACTTGCCAAATGGCTGGAGGAAAACGGCAATTACATTAATAGTCCTGAAATTCCTTCTATTGTTGATTCACATGTAGTGTATTCAATGAGGAATGATAATATTCTGGTTATTGATCTTCGCCCTGAAGTCGATTTTGATGAAGGACATATTGAACATGCAATAAATTTAAAACAATCAGAAGTGATTGATTTTTTCAAAAACAAAATAAATCCCGGTTCTTTTAAGGGAATCTTTTTTGTTTGTAACAATATGAGCCGGTCTGGTTTTACTGCAGGAGTCATGCGTTTGTTGGGCTACGATAATGTTTTTGCTATTCGTTTTGGAATGAGCGGATGGGATAGAAAAATAGCTGAAAAATACTGGATTGCCAATGTCAGCAACCAATTACTTGGTAAACTTGAAAGCACAGTTAATCCTAAAAACAAGCCTGGTAAACTGCCTGAAATAAAAGCTGTCGGAAATAACGGATATGATATTGCCATGGAGAGGGCAGAGGAGATTCTGAAAAGCAATGAAAATTATGGCATTACAATAAAGGAATGGCTTGAGAACCCAGAAGCATATTATACCATTTGTTACTGGCCTGAAGATAAATATATCAGTAACGGACATTTACCGGGATCAGTTCAGTATCAGCCAAAAAGCTCACTGGGATTGGATATGGAACTTAATACACTACCTGTAGATAAGCCAATAGTGATTTATTGTTATGCCGGACAACACAGCACTTATGTTACTTCATACCTGCGTATGCTTGGGTATGACGCACGCTCACTGGTATATGGAGCCAACGCCTTCATACATGAAACAATGGCTAAAACCGAACCTAAGCCTACCCGTACTTTTACTGAGAATTTAATTCAGAACCTTCCGGTGGTTAGCACCGAATTTACTGAGCCTGCTGAGGTTGATATTATAAAAGAAGAGAAGATCAAAGTAATGGGTGGTTGTTAAATGGTAATGAATACCAGTTATCTGACATTAAGGATTGGGTAAGGATATGAAATCATAAAAATATAAGAGAATAACAAACGAATAAAATATTATGGAAAATAAATCAACTTCTTACATGAACTCATACCTGGCGGGTTTTCTGCTTGGTTTGGTTCTGATTGCTGCATTTTTTGTCACAGGCCGGGGATTGGGGGCAAGCGGTGCAGCTAAAAGCGTTGTAATATCTTCGGTGGCAACGGTAGCCCCTGAATATGCACAGTCGCATCCGTTTTATGCTGAGTTTTTCCGTGAAGGTCCCGGCCCCATGAAAAACTGGCTTGTTTATCTGACCCTTGGAGTGCTTGCCGGTGCATTCTTTTCGGGTGCCTTGTCAGGCAGACTGGGTTTGAAGGTAGAAAAAGGTCCTAGAATAAGTTCAGCCACACGACTTGTTTTTGCACTTTTAGGCGGTTTAATGTTTGGACTCGGAGCCCAATTCGGAAGAGGATGTACAAGTGGTACTGCCCTTACCGGTATGGCTGTCCTTTCAACAGCCGGATTCGTTACTATGATGGCTATTTTCGGAACCGGATATGTGCTTGCTTATTTTTTCAGAAAACTTTGGCTTAAATAGAAAGGAGTAAATAATGGGACCATTAATACCTCATGGATTTATCAACCCCGACCTTAATCTTTTCTTTGCCTTTATAATAGGTTTGGGCTTTGGTTACGTACTCGAACAGGCAGGTTTCTCATCTTCGCGAAAGCTTGCAGGCGTGTTTTATGGCTATGATTTTGTGGTGCTTCGCGTGTTTTTTACGGCAGCCATTACAGCAGCTACAGGTCTGTTGTTACTGAGTTATCTTGGCTGGCTTGATTACAGCATATTATATATTAACCCTACATTTTTGTGGTCGGCTATTGTTGGTGGTGTTATTATGGGCTTTGGATTCATCATGGGTGGGTTTTGTCCGGGAACAAGCCTTGTGGGAGCCGTTATCGGTAAAATTGATGCTATGTTTTTTGTGATAGGTATGTTTATAGGGATTTTTATTTTTGGCCAGTTTTACGAAAGTTTTGAAAGTATTTATCTGGGTTACAGCCTGGGACCAATCTTTGTGTATGAATCTCTTGGCATAGACCGTGATTTGTTTGTTCTGATCCTGGTACTTGTGGCACTTACAGCCTTTTATATTACACAGCGTATTGAAGACAAGGTTAATGATACTCCGATAAATGTAAGGGAATCAAGACCATCATATGCAATACCTGCTTCATTGATTATTCTTGCTGCTGTTTTGCTTCTTATTCTTCCTTCGAGCCCGCGCAATAGTTGGGATGAAACTGATGCTGAAACCATATTAAGCGAAATGTCAGCCCGTAAACATTATACCAGCCCTGATGAAGTAGCATTTAGCATTATGCAGGGTAAGGATTATCCGGTTTTACTTGTTGATGTGAGAGAACCTGAAGACTTCAGACGTTTTACACTTCCAGGTGCTATAAATATTCCTTTGAATGAAATATTATACCGCCGCTGGGAAGCTACATTGTTGAATCCGGAATATAAAGTGGCACTGTTCTCATATTCCGATACTCATGCCGAAGAAGCCTGGCTACTAGCACGACGTGCCGGATATAAGGACATAAAGGTTCTGGAAGGCGGGCTTAACAATTTCTTACACAGTATTTTTCTTAGAGATATTGATCCTGAAAGAAAGCGCCCGGACTGTATTGAAATGCATACTGCAAGATTCCAGAAAGAAGCAAAAGAATATTTCCAGATGGGGAAAGCTATTAAAAAAGTAGAAAAAGCACCCACCCCTGTCATTAAGATCGTAGAAATTGAGAAACCTGTTTCAGGCGGATGTTAACATATAAAAACCTTTAGTTATGAATAATTCTCAGACTCAGTTATTAAATATAGGTGCTTTTCTTTTTGTTGGATTAGCTGTTCTATTTATGCTTGTTCAATATTTAATAGGACCGGATTACAAAATGAACAATGCTGGTATGCTTGACGAAGCCGTGAATCATAATCGTTGGGTAATGCCTGTAGATATTAAAAATATGGCAGAATCAAATCGTTTGCAGGATTATCTTCTCGTTGATCTTCGCGAAACTGTGGATTATAATCATGGCAGCCTGCCCGGTGCTATAAATATTCCTTTTGATGAACTGTTGGAAAAAAGATCGTTAAAACAGTTGAAAACGAAGAAGCCTGTATTGCTTTTTTCAGAAAAAGAGTCCCGGACTTCAGTTGCAGGATTATTACTGTCAGGCAAAGGCATTAAAAATGTTTTTGTTATGGCAAACGATTATAATTATGTGAAAGAAAATGTTTTGGAAAGCTATAAGCCTTCTTCTGCATATATAAACAGCGAAACGGCTGAATATGATTACTCAAGGTTTTTCAAGGCAGCACCCCAACAAGCTGCTCAGCCTGCTGCTTCAAAACCAAAGATCATCAAAACAGAAGTAATTTCTGTAGGTGGCGGATGCTGATTTGTGTTCGAACAGATTTAAAAATGTTTAACTGATCCTAAATCGGTCAGTTTCTGACTATTATGTCGCCTGCTATTGGTAATTGAAAAAGTAGGTGTTTTCTTGCTTTTTCATTGGCAATTTCTGAGAAAATTGTGTTACTTCTCCATTTGCTTTATTTATAGAGTTGTTTTAGAGTTTGTATTATTAAACACAAACACCAAATGTTTGTTAATTAATTGAACTATCAAAATTAGCCATCTATGAAAGATAAAATTGAATCAATTGGTACTTTATGGAAGCGTGAGAAACTCGCCACGTTGGAATGGGAAGTTGAATTTGACGAATTATTGCTTGAAGATAAAGATCCTTTGCCCGGATATTATGATCATTTTGAGATCCCATCGCAGGAAAAGGATTTTCTGCCACGATGGATATTTGCTGTTTTGCGTCAAACCGGACCCTGCGATACTGATCACCTGATTGATATTGCCACACATATTAAAAAAGAAAAAGCTTTTTCGTTTGATGCGGTTCCGGGACATCTCACACTTAACAATGAAATTGTGCCATGTATCCGTTTTCAACTTGATGATTACAAGCATCTTGCAGAACTTATAAAAAGTTTTTCAAAGCATGGTTTTGAATTTGTTAGTGATCGAAAAGTTCCTGCCTACGACAGCCTTATAAAAATCATCAAATTTTTTGATCTTTCATTTGTGGATGATTCTATTTACAAAGACAATGATTTGCCTGATACTCACTATATTATTATACCCAAAAGGGTTGATTGGGATACTTTTGAAAAGCTGACTATCAGTGTTAAAAATAATTGTAGTCATAAGATATTTGATGCGGCATTAGTTTCTGCTTACGATAAATCAGGCTTGATCAATATGGTCCGCATCTACGACAGAAAACAGCATATTGAGAATATCAGGGAGATACGTAATAGGTATCAGAGTGAAATAACTTATCTTGATAAATAAACTTTTGTTTCGGAAAGATAAACAAATTATTTATAGATGATCTCTGCAAAAGCTTTCATGGCAATGACGGTACTTGAGCGGGCAGCTGCCGTTCTTGAACACGGTACAGAACTTAGTAGCCGTATTTACATGTTTTATGTGGTGAAACTTTATTGTTTGGGTGACTTTCTTGTTGAACTGTGGTACAAGCAAAATGAAAACAAGATTGAAAAGATCGAGGTGGTGGATAGTGAGGAGATCTTTCACTTTTATGAAAAAGAAATTGATATTAGCGATTTATTCAGGCATAAGGACAATATCTGAAAACTCCAATAACAGTCCTGCCGAAATAATTTCGTTCAATTAGCATAGTTTCCTGTATCTGTATTTTTACTTCCGGCTTATCAGGAATAAATTCAATATTTTTTGCGCTCATTTCTTTTTATCAATGAGTGATCCGCACCACATCAGAATACAGGATTATGATTACGGGCTGGCGTGTTAAACTATCAGTAAAATAAGGAAAGATTTAAGCGGAAGAGTACAAGGAAATCCTGATTTATTCTGATACACAAAGCTTTTGGTAGGCTGCTATATGTGTCTTCACTACTGTATCAATAGAAAAATCTCTGACAAACTGAGGTGTTAAGTTACTGCTTTGCTCGTTATATACTTCTCGTTTGGTAAAAAAATCATCAATCGCATTAAAAAGTGATACTGTGTCAGGAGGCAAGCCGGAAGTATTCACGAAATTGTCCATTTTATAGCGTAAATAATTTTCTGGTGTTATTATTTCTCCCATTCGCTTCTTATTCACAGAAATTACCGGGCAGGATTTCATCCCCGCTTCAATGGCCACACGACCAACTCCCAAAACAAGTTCTGGAAATTCTTTAACAGACTGTAAATCATGCTTGAATCCACATATCTTCACTAACTCACGTGAATAATCCCGATTCATTTTTACCGCTTTTTTCCTGATGCTATCCAGATATGGCCCATCACCATAGACAAAAAACTGCAAGTCAGCATATTTCTTCAGCAAATCAGGGATAATATCCAAAATAAGAGAGATTACGTGGGCATGAGAAGCATCAATTCGGCTAACATAAGCAAAAGAAAAAGGAATAAAATCAAGTTTCTTATCTGAAACGGAAATACAATTGGGAATAAATACCGAACGATCGCGAATTTGCGAATAATGCCTCGAAATAGTTAATACGGTATAACTCACAAATATGAAAAGCGATGGCAGACGACGCGAAAACCAGGATCGTAGATCATAACGGGGGCGACCGTGGATGGTGGCAACTACAGGAATATTCATCAAATAACCGACAATGGATGCTGCTAAAATCGGCATACGTTGATGAGCATGAATGAGTTCAATCCTTTTGGTTCGTATAAGCCAGACCAATTGTACGATTTGAATTAGTAACAACTCGGAAAAATGAACCCTGTGAACCAAATCTATCGCTTCTGACAACTGTTGTGCTTTTCTGCCATTTTTTGCTAGTAATACCACATCCTGACCCTGCGCTACCAATTCATTTGCTAACTCCAAAACATGATTTTCGGCTCCACCGTAATCCAGACGTTTTATAAACAATAGTATTTTCAAGAATCAATTGTTTGATTTAACAGTGATATTTGCCGGATAAGGCAGATTCTTAACTGCAGGTACATTTAACAAAAGATTAAAACCAGTGTTTTTCAAAATCTTTTGCATCGCAAATGTATTAAACAATTCACAGGCAACAAGAAACAGGCTGATTGGATTTGATATTTACTTTGTTCTTGAAATTTTTCGAATGACTTATAAAATCGCATGATTACGAACTCAATAACCTCAGCAATAGCATCCCAAATGAGCAGATCAAACCTTATAATATACTATTAGTCTGAAAATTTCATTAAAAGTTCTGCCGTAATAATTTCGTGTAATTAACATTGTTTCCTGTATCTGTATCTTTACTTCCTGTTTATCAGAAATAAATTCAATATTTTTGGCGCTCATTTCTTTTTATCAATGAATGATCCGCGCCACATTAGAATACAGGATTATGATTACGAACTGCCACTGCGGCAGATAGCACAATATCCGCTTGAACAAAGAGATAGCTCACGCTTGCTTCTGTATAACTGCGGAAAAACCGAATCTCATTATTTCCTTGATTTGCCCGATCTGTTACCTCCGGAATCATTTCTTGTTTTTAATGATACACGTGTTATTCGGGCAAGATTTTTATTTTATAAAACCTCTGGGGCAAAAATTGAGGTTTTTTGTCTTGAACCGGTTCATCCTACTGCCGATCTGCAGCTTGCCTTCAGTGCAACTACTGAGAGCTATTGGAAATGCTATTTAGGCAATGCCAGAAAATGGAAAACCGGCAAGCTTGAGTTATCAGTAAATACAAAAGCAGGAATAATCCTGATTTGGGCTGAAAAAATCAATGTAGAAAATGATACTGCAACTATCCGGTTCACATGGAGTAATAACGAGCTGAGTTTTTCAGAAATAATGGAAGCCTGTGGTCATATACCTTTGCCACCATATATTGACAGATCTGATAATGAGGATGATATCTTAAGATATCAAACCATTTTTGCCCGTGTACAGGGATCAGTGGCTGCACCAACGGCGGGGCTGCATTTCACTGAAAGAACTTTTGCCCTTCTTAAACAAAAAAATATCCTTACTCACTGGCTTACCCTACATGTTGGAGCCGGAACTTTTAAGCCTGTGAGTTCAGAGACGATAGGAGGGCACAATATGCATTTTGAAAATTATATCGTTACCCGCGAACTTATTCTTAAACTTTTATCGCATGAGAATAAACCGGTGATTCCTGTTGGAACCACTTCCATGAGAACTCTGGAGAGTATTTACTGGCTAGGAGTCAGAATCTTAAAGAATGAGCTTAATGATGATTTGATTACCAATCAGTGGGAACCTTATGATAAAGATCATGGTGATGTTTCGTTAAATGCAGCATTACAGGCACTGTTAAGTCATTTTGATGATAACGGACTTTCTTCGTTGAATGCTTCTACTGGACTTATAATTGTGCCAGGATATAAATTCAGGGTGTGTTCGGGTCTGATAACAAACTTTCACCTGCCTAAGAGCACATTGCTTCTGCTCGTAGCAGCACTCATAGGCGACGACTGGCGTAAGGCTTACGACTTTGCTCTTGAAAACGATTTCCGGTTCCTGAGCTATGGCGATTGTTGTCTTTTTATTCCCTGTACACAATGAAACCACTCATTTATATTATTACCGGAAACCAGGGTGAAGGAAAAACAACTTTTGTAAAGGAACTGGCAGATTTATTCAAAAAAGATGGTTTTAAATGCAGCGGCTTTTATGCTGAGGGTTATTGGAAACATAATTTGCGTTATCAGTTCGATCTGGTTGAGATAAACGAATTAGAAAGAGAAGTTTTATGTAATACTGAACACGAAGAAAATGATATACAATTCAGGCGTTTTTTCTTCAAACCAAAAGCCTTGGAATCTGGAAAATGTATCCTGATAGATGCTGCCGGGTCGCGAGCTGTTGTTTTTATTGATGAAGTAGGAATGTTCGAGCTGGAAAATAAGGGCTGGGCAGAAGCTATTGATAGATTGCTGCTTGACCCGCCTTTGGCTTTGATACTGTCAGTAAGAACGGATTTCGCTGAAGAAGTACGCAAAAAATTCAATCTTATAAGTGCCTCAGAGCGAAATATTGCTATTACTGATCCTGAAATAATGTTTTCTGAAATTAAAACTGAATTAAACCAATATCAATGATATTCGGTTAATACATAACTTTAGCTTTATTGAAAATCACACCATACAATTCAAATAAGTCAGTTTTCATGAATGTACAATCTCCCGCCAAATCCATCCCAATAAAACCTCTCTGGATGAAAGCAGCAGTGGCAGGTGGGCTTTGGGCATCGGTAGAGATTATTGTGGGGAGCTTTTTGCATAATATCCGTGTGCCTTTTGCTGGTGCGGTACTGGCTTCGTTTGGTGTTATGCTGATGATAGCGTTTTATCGTATGTGGCCTGAACGTGGATTGATATGGCGCGCCGGAGTTATTTGTGCGCTGATGAAATCAGTCTCACCAAGTGTAAACATTCTTGGACCAATGCTTAGCATAACCATTGAGGCTTTCCTGCTCGATATCACTTTGCGATTGATGGGTAAAAATCTGATCTCGTTCATGGTTGCCGGTGGGATTACTGTAATGTCAGCTTTTGCGATCAAAATATTCAATATACTGGTCGTATTTGGGTTAAACATGGTTACTTTATATGAAAATGTGTTTAATGCTGCTGCAAAACAACTGGGTTTTGAAAATCCCGAACCATTAAGTCTGATATTGGCGATTGCGGGAATTTATTTTCTTGCGGGAATGATAGCTGCCATAATCGGCTTCACTATCGGACAGCGATATATAAAAGAACCGCCTGGAAATGAGAGAGCTATGGCGCTGACTATGCACAATACAGATACTGAATCCGGACATAGTCGCCATTCAATATGGTTATTGTTTTTACATCTTATGTTTATTCCTGCTGGAATATTGGTTCTGAATAAAATGAGCCTTTTTTATGCCTTGCCATTGGTAGTTGTTTATCTGGTTTTCTGTATTGTATGGTATCCAAATATCTGGCGAAGGATCAGCAAACCGTTTTTATGGGTACAATTGTTAATAATGATTCTTCTGGCAGGCTTGTTTTATGGTGGTTCAGATATTGATAACGGTTCGAACCATTATCAGAGCTGGCTTGCCGGATTACAGATGCTTTTCAGAGCAATGCTGGTTATAACTGCTTTTTCAGGAATTTCAAATGAATTGCGAAACCCTTGGATAAGGAAATATTTAACGCAAGGTAGATTTAAACAGATTTACAGTGCTGTTTCTCTGGCGTTTATGGCTCTGCCGGCTATGCTTGAAGAAAATGTAAAGCCTCGTGAATTGGTTTTTCGTCCATTTTCGGTTATTGCAGCTATGCTCGCCAATGCAGGGAATTGGGTGAAAACATTTGAACAGAATGAAAATAATATGATGACAGTTGAAAAACCTTAAATCTGAATTATTTGAACAGCTTCAGGTATTAATGACTCTATTGGTTAGAACCAATAAATTGACAAATACTTAAGTCATATATAAATAAAGGAATAAATTTGTTAAAATTTTCTGGTTGCAATTCTGAGAATTCAAGTTGATAATGAATAAAACCACAGTGGGAAGGAATAAGGATAAAAAATCTGAAATGAGCTTCTGGGAGCATCTCGAAGATTTGCGCTCAACAATAGTACGCTCGGTATTTGCTATTATGGCATTATCGGTTGTGGCATTTATCAATCGCAGTATTATTTTTGATAATGTAATTCTGGCTCCCAAAGATTCAGAGTTTATTACCAATGTTTTGTTATGCCGTCTTGGTAAATTTCTTAACCTTGATTCTCTTTGTATTGATAACCTTTCGCTTCAGATCATCAATATACATTTGTCAGGACAGTTTCTTACTCATATGTATGTAAGTATGGCTGCCGGTTTTATTATTGCTTCTCCTTATGTTATATACCAGTTCTGGAAATTTATTGATCCGGCTCTTAAACCTGATGAAAGAAAGTATAGCAGAAGAGCTGTTTTTGTGATTTCATTGCTTTTTATCTCCGGAGTCCTTTTTAGCTATTTTATTATTGTTCCGCTTACCATTAATTTTCTTGGCACATATCAGGTCAGTGGTTTTGTGGCCAATCAGATATCTTTACAATCCTATATCAGTACTGTGATATCAGTAACGTTAGGAGTGGGACTGGTTTTTGAGTTACCTGTTCTTATTTATTTTCTTGCAAGGATAGGTATGGTTACTCCTGAATTTTTACGAAAGAATCGAAAATATACCCTTATAATTATTCTGATAATTGCTGCTATTATCACTCCTCCCGATATTTTCAGTCAGATCCTCGTTAGCATACCATTGCTGGCTCTTTACGAAGCAAGTATTTATATTGCCAAAAGAGTAAATCCGGGAAATGAATAAAAGATGTAACCTTTTTGATTTTACATCGTCAAACTAAATGAAAATTATCATTAATTAATAAAAATACTAAAATCATGACTTATCAGAAATTATACAGAAGTCCTACTCAAAAGGTATTCGGTGGTGTTGCTGGCGGCATTGGCGAATATTTAAATGTTGATCCGGTAATTGTACGTTTGATTTTTGCATTTGCCATTATTTTCGGAGGCGGCGGATTATTGATTTATCTGATACTCTGGATTGCTGTTCCTCTAAGACCAATTACCGATCCCATGTTCAAATCTGATAGAACTCCACCTCCTCTCAGTGATGTTGATGATGATCAGGAGCAACTTAATGCGGATGATTGGAGTCAGGAAACAAAAGATGCAAGCTCATACAGCGGATATGAGGTGAAGCAAAGAAATACAAGCGGATTGATTATAGGCATAATTTTAATATGCGCCGGAGCATTGATTATGGCATCCCGCCTGATACCTGGTATCTACTTTCGCAATCTGTGGCCTTTTATTCTCTTAATAGCCGGAATAGCACTTATACTTACATCGTTCAGTTCTTCTGGCAGAGAGTAGATTTTGATATTTTGAGAAAATGAAATCTTTTAATTGAAATAGAAATGAATCATAAAAAAATAATCTGGGGTGTTATCCTGATTCTGATCGGGATACTTTTTATCCTAAAAACCACAGGTGTCCTGTATTTTAATTGGTATCATATAATTTATCTCTGGCCTTTATTACTTGTGTTTTGGGGTATTTCAATTTTGCCTGTTAAAGGACTGCCAAAGCTTCTGCTGTCTGTTTTAGTTGTCGTTGCAGGGATATTTATAATGTTCAAATATAATGGTGAAGATTGGTTTGAATCTAGAAGCCCATGGAGATATTATCATAAGGATTATGGTGATATAGAACCTGATTGGGATACAGATGAAAATGAAAAACAAAATTTGATTTTCCCATACGATCCTGAAATACAGAGTGCTGTATTAAAATTGGAAGCTGCGGCAGGAAGTTTTGAATTAAAGAAAACAACAACTGAATTAATAGAGGTCAATAACGAAGGAAATATTGGAAAGTACAGTCTTACCTCGCATGAAAGCGATGATAAACACATAATTAGTCTTTCGATGGAGAAGGTTTCAAAGCAAGTGTTTAAAGTAAAACATAAGGTAGATATAAAATTGAATGAAAATCCGCTTTGGGAAATGGATATGGACATTGGAGCAGCCAGCGTAAATATGGATTTAAGCGGATTCAAAACAAAAAACATAAAAATTGCGGGAGGAGCTTCATCTGTAAAGCTGAAAACTGGTGATTTGTACTCCCAAACAACAATTGATATTGATGCTGCTGCATCTTCCATTATTATTTATGTTCCCGTAGAATCGGGTTGCAGGATTCAAACCAGCACTGTTTTATCCGGTCGTAAAATGAAGGATTTTAAAAAGACTGAAAATAACGATTATGTGACTGATAATTACGAGGATAGCGAAAATAAGGTCCTTATTATTGTTGATGCTGCTGTTTCGAGTATTGAAGTAGTAAGATATTAAGCTCCGGATATAGTTTGAATCATATTTGAGCACAGGCGTCTGTTCTAAGAATGGGCGCCTGTATTTTTATTTTTTATTACATTTGTGGCATTAAAATATTTTGTCGGCTGATGAATTTTTCCAACCCTGCATTTCTGAAAAAGATTCTGGCGGTATTTATTTTTCTTTTATTGGTTACCTCTCCTGAGATTCTTTCAAGGAGCGCCCATCCCTCTCATATTGAATCACTTTCGCAAAAAGAAGAAAATCAGCTTTTTAGCTCATTGTTAAGTAAGAACAAACTTAAGTTTGATGAGCTGATGAATAAATATTCATGGTTCAATGGTAATATAATGCTTATTAAAAATCACAGGGTGATTTATCAGCATTGTCAGGGTTATGCCAATTTCCGAACGCGTGAATTACTTGCGCCTGAATCGGCTTTTGAACTGGCTTCGGTAAGTAAGCAGTTCACTGCTGTGGCAATCCTTCAGTTATATGAGAGGGGACAATTGAATATTGACGATAAGTTAAACAGATATATTCCTGAGCTTAACTTTGATGAGATAACCATCAGACACTTGCTTAATCATACCTCCGGCTTGCCAAATTATATGTGGTTTGTTGAGAATTCATGGGAAAAGCCATATTACCCCGACAACGAAGATATGATTGCTTTGCTTGTGGAGGAAAAAGCCACTTTGCTTTTCCGGCCCGGAACCATACATAGTTACTCAAATACCGGTTATGCCTTATTGGCTTCAGTTGTTGAAAGAGCTACAAAAGAAAGCTTTACCCGGTTTTTACACGAAAATATTTTCGAACCGCTTGGTATGTATAATACTTTTACCAGCGCTGAGCTGATTGATTCAACAGTACAAGTTAGGCATATAGCTCTGGGTCACAGAACTATACGCAGAGGTTTGCTTTCAATTACGCCCTCGGTTCATAATAGAATTCTTGGAGACAAAGGAATTCATTCAACACTGGAAGACCTTTATAAATGGGATCAGGCATTGTATTCTGATAAAATTCTTTTACAGGAGACTCTTAAACAGGCTTATGAACCAACAATGCTGAATAAAAAACGTAATGTGCCTTATGGATTTGGTTTTCGTATAGGTGATGTTGAAGGAGAGAGATATGTTTTTCATCATGGATTATGGGAAGGTTTTCGGAATGCTTTTGTAAGATATATCAACAGGGGAGATGCTGTTATTATTCTCAATAATGCTAATCAAAGAGGTTATAGCTATGTTTTGGATAAATTTAAGAAAATAATTGAGGAAGATGATTTTCAGTTAACCCCGGTTCAGCAGATTGCATTTGATATTGCAACAGGAGGCAGATCAGCTATTGAGTTCATAAATGATAATAATTTAATTCATAAATTGTCAGTAAATGAGAAGGATGTTCTGGAAATAACCCGTTTACTTGTTGAAATGGATAAACCTGCTATAGCTGGATTGATTTATGAGTTTTTTGAAAACAATGATTTAATAAAGCACTCTACTTCTAACATTGCTTCCATTGAATGATTGGAATTTATACCAATTGGAAAAATTCAACCGCCCAATCTTAGTTTTGCTCAATTATTCTGAATATTTTAATCACTGGCATAATTTACAAAACAGCCTGAACTATTTTGCAAATATTATTCGTATTATCTTCTAAGCTCAAAGTTCTTACCAAGATAAACCTTTCGTACTTGCTCGTCTTCAGCAAGTTCTTCTGACGTTCCCGATTTAAGTACCGCTCCCTCATATAATAAATATGCACGGTCAGTGATGCTCAGAGTTTCGTGAACATTGTGGTCAGTTATCAGGATTCCGATATTTTTGGTTTTAAGTTTTGAAACAATGTTCTGAATATCTTCAACAGCAATGGGGTCAACGCCGGCAAATGGTTCATCAAGTAGCATGAACTTAGGGTTTACGGCAAGAGCTCGTGCAATTTCGGTACGACGACGCTCTCCTCCTGAAAGCATAACTCCCAGACTTTTTCTTACATGTTGCAATCCAAATTCATCAAGAAGCGATTCAAGCCGTTCGTGCTGCTGCTGACGTGTTAATGAAGTGAATTCAAGAACCGCTTTTATGTTGTCTTCCACACTCAACCGGCGAAAGACAGATGCTTCCTGCGCCAGATAACCAATACCGAACTGCGAACGCTTGTACATAGGTTCATTGGTTATCTCCTTATCATCAAGAAATACCCGCCCTGCAAATGGTTTTATCAACCCGACAATTATATAAAAGGTGGTGGTTTTTCCTGCACCGTTAGGTCCAAGTAAACCAACAATTTCTCCCCGGTTGACTTCAATGCTTACATTGTTGACCACTGTACGGTTGCGATATTTTTTAACGATATTGTCGGTTCGTAGTATCATGAAGCTTCTTGTTGAAGTTTTTTTAGTTTCAAATAAATGGAACTAAGAAAGTTAATTTTGTTAAGGTTGTGATTTACTCAATTCATCCCAGAATTCAACTGCCCTGCGGGTATGGGGTATAACTATGGTACCTCCTACCAGATTAGCAATGGCAAGTAACTCAAAGAGTTCCTCTTCTGTAACATTGTTTTCGCTACACCTGAGTAAATGATACTTAATACAATCATCGCAACGCAATACCAATGAAGCAACAAGTCCCATCATTTCCTTGGTTTTAACATCAAGGGCACCAGCCATATAGGCATTGGTGTCAATATTGTAAATCCTTTTAATTACTTTATTATCAGCACTGAGAATACGATCGTTCATCTTTTGTCTGTATGCATTGAATTCATCAACCATACTTCTTCTGCTCTCAGGTTTTTCGTTCATATTATTCCTTCTTTTAAAATATCATGCAAATGTATTACTCCAATATATTTTCCCTCATCCACAACTAGTAATTGAGTAATATTATTATACCGCATCAGGTTAAGTGCATCAGAAACCAGGGCATCCTTTTCTATGGTTTTAGGGTTTGCTGACATTATATCGGCGGCTATATGATTACTGATCTCTACATTTTTTAACAACATTCGTCTTATATCACCATCAGTAATAATGCCGGCAAGTTCTGATTTATCCAGTACAGCCGTTGCTCCCAGACGCTTAGAGGTTATTTCTATAATAACAGTCTTGATACTGTCATTAAGCTGTACCATGGGTACTTCATTATTAATACATATATCCTGAACTCGCAGATAAAGTTGTTTTCCAATAGCACCTCCGGGATGAAAACGTGCAAAATCCTGAATTGAGAAACCTCTGCATTCCAGGAGGCATACGGCAAGTGCGTCGCCCATGGCAAGTTGCGCAGTAGTGCTTGATGTGGGAGCCAGGTTGTTAGGGCAGGCTTCTTTTTTTACTGATACATCTATAATATAATCAGCTTGTTTTGCCAGATATGATTCAGTGTTGCCAACCATTGCCACAAGCTTGTTTACCGATAGTTTAAGCAATGGGATCAGTACTTTGATCTCAGGTGTGTTTCCGCTTTTTGACAGGCAAATTACTATATCATCTTTTCTGATGGTGCCTAAATCGCCGTGTAAGGCATCGGCAGCATGCATGAAAATAGCAGGGGTTCCAGTGGAATTAAGGGTTGCAACAATTTTTTGTGCAATATTGGCGCTTTTTCCTATCCCGGTCATTATAACTCTTCCCGAAGAGTTTAAAATCATTCTTACAACTTCAACAAAATCGTTGTTTATATGCGAAACAAGGCCTGCCACTGCCTCAGCTTCATGCATCAGAGTTGTACGGGCAATATCTTTTATTTCATCTCCTGATTTCAATTTCAAAAGGGTTGTTTTTTAAACTTACAAAGATAAATAATTTTAAAATCGCCGGAATCTTATGTTTTGTCATCTGATTAATTGTTTGTTAACTGTTTTTTGTTGAAATAATTTCACAATAGCAATGTTTTATTTGGAAAATCATTTTATTTGCCGATTTTTGTAATGCAATATAAAGAAAAGTTTATAATTTCGTTGAAGAATATTCCGTCTGTTATTATTATATTATTGATAATCAGCGGGATGCGTATTTGTGATAGAGAAAATATTTTATTAAACGTCATATATTTTAAAAAAACACTATATTTGTACTGAATACATTAATATTTCTGTCATAAATGGCTGCGTTAATTTAATAAGCTGAAGAAAGAAAGATACTAAAGTTCTGTTATTTAACTGTTTGTTAAGGGAATTAATTAATTAAGTAAGTCAATGGCATCAAAGACCAAATATCCGTTACATGATTTATTAAAGCAGATTTTTGGTTTCGAAAGTTTTAAAGGAAACCAGAAAGAAATTATCGAAAGCGTATTGGAGGGCAAGGACACATTTGTGATTATGCCCACAGGTGGTGGCAAGTCAATGTGCTATCAATTGCCTGCATTAATTCTTGAAGGTACGGCAATTATTATTTCTCCTCTCATTGCATTGATGAAAAACCAGGTTGACGCTATCCGTAATTTTGGCGCTGAGATAGGTATTGCACATGTTTTAAACTCATCATTAAGCAAGCTTGAGATTGCTCAGGTGCGTCAGGATCTGCTTAGTGGTAAAACCAAAATGCTTTATGTCGCTCCTGAATCACTGACAAAAGAGGAAAACATAAAGTTCTTTCAGGATATTAGTATTTCGTTTTATGCTATTGACGAAGCCCATTGTATTTCGGAATGGGGGCATGATTTCAGACCTGAGTATCGCCGGTTAAGACCCATAATTGATGCAATAGGTAAAAAAGTGCCGGTCATTGCGCTAACAGCTACAGCTACTCCTAAGGTACAGCAGGATATTCAGAAAAACCTGAATATGCTGGATGCCAACATTTTTAAATCATCATTTAATCGTCCGAACCTGTATTACGAGGTAAGACCTAAAACTGATGATGTAGTAAAAGACATAATCAAGTACATAAAGAATAATTCCGGAAAGTCGGGCATTATTTATTGTTTGAGCCGCAAAAAAGTTGAGGAAATATCAGAAACCCTTCAGGTCAATGGAATTAAGGCTTTGCCTTATCACGCTGGGTTGGATTCTTCGACCCGAAAGATCAATCAGGATAAGTTTCTGATGGAAGAGGTTGATATCATTGTGGCTACCATTGCTTTTGGTATGGGTATTGACAAACCTGACGTTCGTTTTGTTATCCATTATGACATTCCAAAAAGCCTTGAAGGCTATTATCAGGAAACAGGCAGATCAGGCCGCGATGATGGAGAAGGGAACTGTATTGCATTTTATTCATACGATGATATTCAGAAACTTGAGAAATTTCTTAAAGGCAAACCAGTAGCCGAACAGGAAATTGCACAGCAACTGCTGATGGAAACCGTTGCTTATGCTGAATCATCAGTGTGCCGCCGCAGGCAGTTGCTACATTATTTTGGCGAAATATACAAGGAAGATAATTGTAATAGCTGCGATAATTGCTTACATCCAAAAACCAAATTCGAAGCCAAAGAATATGTTTTAATGGTTATTGAAGCCATTCTGGAAGTCAAGCAGTTGTTCAAGGCAAAGCATATTATTAATATTCTTACAGGAAATAATACAGCCACTCTTAAGAATTTTAAGCATCATAAACTTGAATCTTTCGGCAAGGGTATGGAAAAAGATGAAAAGTTCTGGAATGCCATAATCCGCCAGATGCTTATTGAAAGACTGCTGATTAAGGACATTGATAATTACGGGTTGCTGAAGGTAAGCCCTGAAGGAATGAAATTCCTGAAAAAGCCGACCTCAATAATGCTTGCACTGGATCACGATTATGACAATGCCGATGAGGAAGACTTTTTTGCCGGTGGTGGTAATAAAACAAGTACTACTGATAAAACCTTGTTTGCATTGCTTAAAGATCTCCGTAGAGATATCTCACGAAAAGAATCGCTGCCTCCGTTTGTAATATTCCAGGATCCTTCACTTGAAGATATGGCAACACAATACCCAATCAATATTGACGAGCTTAAGAATATTACCGGGGTAGGTCTGGGTAAGGCTCAGAAATATGGTAAACCTTTTGTGGATCTGATAGCTCAGTATGTTGAGGAAAATGAAATTATCCGCCCGCTCGATATGGTTGTGAGATCAGTAGTAAATAAAAGCGGGCTTAAAGTTTATATCATTCAGAATATTGACCGCAAGATCGCACTTGAAGATATAGCTTACGCTAAGAACCTTACAATTGATGAATTGCTTACCGAGATTGAGCGAATAGTTTCAAGTGGTACCAAAATAGACCTTAATTATTATGTAAACGAATATATTGACCCTTATCACCAGGAAGAAATATTCGATTATTTTAAAGAAGCAGAATCCGACTCAATTCTTGACGCACAACGTGAGCTGGGTGAAGATGAATTTAGTGAAGAGGAAATTCGTTTAATGAGAATCAAATTTATATCAGAATTGGGTAATTAAATCATCTAAGATCTTAATTTTAATAGTTTTATGACAGAGAACCTTGAAAATCAGGGCGGTAAGAAAGCGCCTAAACTATCAGTTATTAATATAATTTTGTTAATTGGATTGATAGTCCTTTATATTTTGCATTTCAGCAGTACCAGAAATACCAAAACAGTTGAAAAAATCCCTCAGAAAAAGGAATCCCCTTCTGAATTCCCTCGAATTGCCTTTATTGATTCCGATGTTTTAATGGATCAATATGAAATGGTTTCAAGTATGATTACTAAATTTGAGAATAGTACTAAGGGAAAGGAAGCAATGATAAGAGAAAAGCAAAGCTCACTTGAAAAGCGCTATGCCGATTTGCAGCAACGTGTTCAGAATGGCAGTATTTCTTTGGAGATTGCTCAAATTACTGAAGAGCAGCTTATAAAAGAACAGCAGGAACTGATGAAATTGCGCGATGAACTTTCTGAGCAGCTATCAAAAGAGGAATACGAGATGAATCTTGAGCTGTATGATATTGTCTCAAAATTTCTTGAGGAGTATAATCAGATACATAATTATGACCTGATCTTTAATTTTAAGAAAGGTAATAATTATTTTATTGCAAACCATGCTTATGATATTACTCCGGAGGTAGTTGAACTGCTGAATCAGGATTATCGTCTTAAACAGCCCCGGAAATAAACTGAAGTGATTCTGTGTATGCATAAGGCTTGCTTTAAACAACTGATAATCACTTTTCTGCCGATTATCTTTATGTTATTTTCCTGTAGCTCCGAAAAACAAAAAGTAGTGCGTCCAACAACTTTGATCAGTAAGGATTCTATGCCTCTTATACTTACTGATGTACATATTATTGAAGCTGTATTATCAGGAAAACAAATGGATAAAAATCTGACGGCAGGATTATCGCAAATTTATTACGACTCACTTTTTGCTAAATATAATATTAACAGAACAGTTTTTGACAGCAGTTTGTATTATTATAGCCAGGATCCCAAAGCATTGAATACCATTTATGATATAGTGATCAGCAACCTTATGAAAATTGAAGCTGATTCAATCAGGGCTGATAGTACCGCTATTATTGAAACTAACGATAGCCTTGCCAGTCCCTGATCCTGAAAGTTATATTTTTTCTGCCGTTGCTGTGTAGGTTATATCATCGGCACCATCGTTAATTGTATATGTCCAGTTCATAGTTCCGGTAGATGAATATGTGCCGCTACCTTGAATTTTTATAGATGCAACTGATTGATTTTCAACAGATATTCTATTTGTCCTGACTTGTCCCTTTTAGTGCGGTCAAAACATTTTGGATAGAATTCCAATTATTTTAGCTGCTAGTTCCGCTTTTATTAAGGTGGTTTTACCAGATACCTTATTAAAAATGGCCATCTG
>JBASHR010000026.1:0-6195 GCA_049654165.1 Bacteroidales bacterium | reverse complement strand
TCTCAATGTAGTCGTTGCCGCCCTTGTTCGGATAGGTCTTCTTACACACGTCGCAGGTTATGGATTCAACCTGTTCACGCTCGATGGTTTCTGTGAATTTTGTAGTGTTTATCACGCCGCCACCTCCTTCATCTTCTCGGCGACAAAAGCGGCGGCAATGATATAGTCTCTCGGCCGTGCGCAATCGTCTATCCAGCCAGTTGCAAGGAGCGCATCCATCGCAACATTCCAATCGTCAATATTGAGGGGATCTGGGATGGGGCAGTCACCGGCAATCTCACCTTGACGGCCTTGCTCTTCCTTTCCGCACTTAGCGCATTGCCATGTAGGGGGGTCACCCCACACCTGCCTTGGCTCGTGCCTCCACGGTCCAGGCGTCAGCACCTTCGCCGCTTCCACCGCCAGCTGGGCATCGGGGAGTTCGAGCCATTCCTCAAGGGTTCTCATGATTGCCCCTTTTCTCTTTTGCCATCACTTTCCCCCGCCGCCTGCTCCCGCCGCGTCGCTTCAAGATCAAGCAGCGTGTACTTGTAACGGATCATTAAATCGTTGTATGATTCCTGCAAGATCAGAAACCATTTCTCAAGATCCGACCGTCGCAACTTCGACAGCGCTCGCGGAAGATGATCTGGCACGTTTTTCATTGCGGGCTTTCTGCAGGGTGTCAGCAATGTCTTCAGCACAAACAGCGAAGCCCATGCCGTCGGCATGAGGCATTTTCGCTATCGCTATCCCAATAACATAGCCGTGCTCGTCGAAAATCGGGCCGCCGCTGTTGCCGACATTTACGGCGGCATCGATCATAAATAGATCGGTAAGATTGAGGGCTGGCAAAGCCACGCGAAGCTTCGCCACGATGCCGCGCGTAACGTAGTTCTCGAACAGCTCACCAACAGGGTTGCCGATGACGTAAACCGTTTCGCCGAGGTGCGGCCGGGTTGCGCGAAGCGACAGGCAATCCAACCCAACGCCATCGATCTTGAGCACGGCGCAATCTGTGAACGTGCTTACAAATACAACCGTCGCATCAGCATAAATGCCGTTTTGCCATGTCACACGGTAGGGAGCCGGCATGTCCGCGACGTGACGGGCCGTGATGATGTAGCCGTCCGACGTGGCGACAAACCCTGACCCCACGTGCTTGAACGTACCTTCATATTCAACGGACACGCGGACGGTCGATTTCTGTGCGTCAAACAGCATAAGCTCGATCAGGTGCGGCTGAGGAGCCGGGTCGAGCATGTCAGGCGAAGCGATAGTGCCGAGCCACGCAAGTGTGCAAACCGCAACTATGGCGAAGCAGATCAGAATATAGTGTATTTTTTTCATTAGCGCATCTCGACCTGACGCATGAAGCCCACCGAGCTAGCCTTATCGGCCGCATAATGGAGCGTAGTGTAGCCGACCGGGATTGTGAAAAAGATGGTCTGTCCGGCCGGACAAACCCACGCGACGTTCGTTGCGTCTGTGACCACGTTATCGAGTCCAAAATAGAACGAACCGGCCGTGGCCGTGAATAGATACGACTCCCCGGCGGTCACGGCAACCGTGGCATCCGTGTCCTGCGTCGTGACTGTGATCTTCACCCCTGTTCCCGGAATGGGGTGGGCTACATTGGGATGAGGCGGAACTGCGAAGCCTGCGTTATTGAATAGAGTCATGACCCCTCCTTACTGCGGTGCCGCAATAGACCATTGGTATCAAAGGAATCCATTACCCCGCGCCCATTTCCTGAAGTGCTGCGTCTAAAGTCTGTTCAAGTTCGTCGAGATACTCAAGCGTGATGAACTTGGTCTTATCAAACGCCTTATCGATGTACGCTTCGATGTCCAAATCGGGGTAATTCTGCTGCATCCATCTGTAGTAACAAGGCCAATTTCCCCCAAGCTCAATGTTGCAGCGATAACACTGGGTGTGGACCCCGTCAAAATCGAAGAGCACGGCGTCGTGTCTGCCCGGTATGAAGTGGCCGGCCTGCAATCGCGTGATCGGATATTCGCGGCCGCACGTGACGCACTTGCCGTGATTCGGTTTGCCAGTTGCAAGCAAACAGTCGCGGATGCGGATATATCGGGAAAACTTCTGCCACACCTCGTCCTTACGCCTGTTCAGCGGGGACTTGGTATATTTCCGCTTCGGCTTTCCGTCTGGTTTTTTTCTTTGTCTCGCCAACCGTAAGTGCTCGGACTTCCACTATCCACGGGGTCGGAATAACAGTCCAACCCAAACCTTCATCGCCCCCAATTGACGTAGTCAGCACAGTCCGTTGTTTATCTGCGTAAACGAGAAAGCCGACGCTTTCGATCTTCTCCGGCACAGCTTCGGCAACAATCCGATCCAAACCTTCCCATCCCTGACCGTTGACCGCGTCGTGCCACACCACTTTGACCGGCTGATTGCGTGCTTTCATCGATTAGTTCCTCAAGGCGAGTGACCCCGCAGGGTGCCGCCTCGCCTTATCAAATCAGTTACCCAGCGCGAGTAAACTGTTATCAATGTGTGCTTTGTTGATTCTGAACGCTTCTTTCGCCCGAACGATCCTGTCCAAATCTCTCTGCAAAAGAATCGGGTTAGTGATGTAGGCCAGTTCACAGGCGAACTCAAGAAACGGGACATCGCGGTTAGCGAAGCTGTCGTACAATCGCTTGTAATCAAGCACGGTTGCGTGCGGGATCGTTCTAAACGCCTTCGCCAACAAGTCGGGCGTACCCTCCGGTATCGGGTAGGAATTGCGTACAGGCAGCTCTTTTTCAGCTTCAGCTGGTTTTGCGGCAGCCTCGGCCTCGGCCGCCTCTTTCGCGTCAAGCTCCGGCACCTGCCCCGGCAGGCGGCCCGGATCATTGCCGATTTCGTCCTGCGTTATGCCGAGCGCTTCCGTTTTTTCTTTAATTTCCTCGTTCACCGCCGCCCCCCGTTCATGCATCTATCGCCGGTTCAGACCTTATCCCGTCCACTTGCGAAGCATGTCTTTCAGCTTCCTGAAGATGCACGGCCCGACAAACGCACCAGCGCCAAACACAGCCACGTTCCACATGATGTTCTGCAATAGCTCGCTCACGACCTGTCCTCCACTCTAACCATTAAATAAATTGTGCCGTTATCGAGGGCCTTGAAGCGCATTACCTCGATGGGCCGCAACTTCGGATATGCCTTCTGAAATTGCAAAAGGGCGTCGATCTTGGCAATTACGGGCTTGCCGAAAATCCGCCGATCAAACTCGACTTCCATTGTTCGTGCTGCCATTATCCACCCCTGCGGTCGATAAACCGGTAAACCGGTAAACCGGTAAACCAGAAAACACATCCCCCTCTATATATCCGGCGATTCCGTATAAATTGCCCCGTTTGGCGACACAGAAATTTTCCTCAAATCGCAAAATTTTTTTTTTTTTTCTTGGTCACATCCACGTTAAACATTAAATAGGGACCCATGTTGGGCAATCATCTAACATGGAAAATGCACATGGTGGCGGGGTCTGATAAAGCCATCCACGCCGGGGCCCCCCAGCCGACCAAGGGTGGTACCCGGGGGTCCGGTAATATCGACAATCCAAACCCGCAACCGCGTACCGTGAATCATTCTATCGCGCGGGGCTGGCAGCAAGGCCACGAGGCCACGAAGCCGCCGAGCCACGAGGCCGCCAGGCCACGAAGCCACCAGGCCACGAGGCCGCCAGGCCACGAGGCCACGAAGCCGCCAGGCCACGAAGCCACCAGGCCACGAATGAGCGTAGGACGGGCGTAGAGCGGCGAACGGGCCTTGGTCCGACCCATTGTACCGACCGGCCGGAGATCGTCAATCCTGGGGCAATCTGGTGCGTTTTTGGCGGGCGAAAAGTGAGCAGTGAACACGGGTGGCGGGTGGCGGGCTTTACGGCACGCGGGCGGCCAGGCGGCCAGGCGGCGGGGTGCCCGTCTTTTCGTATGCAGATCTGCAGATCGGCCGGCGAGCGGGGGGTGCGCAGTCGCAGCCCCATCCAACATTTTACCCGCTTCAGAAACAGGACTCAAACAATCGTTTGAAACACGTGTTTGACACAATGACGCCGATAAAACATCGGGCAGTATTAACAATCCCGTGTACATTGTGGATATGTACTGTACAGCAATAATTCCCGCATAGAGCACATCGGGAATAGAACGGCGTTGATGCTACCGAAAATTGCCTATACAAAGGCGATCCAGATTAAGGCAGAACAGCTAAGTTGAGTAATGACAAGGAGTTACCGATTTTTGTTCTATGCTGCGTGTTGTAAACTTCCTATATGTGGGGTTGTGGGGTGTATGTGACTGTCCTTAGTGCCCTATATGCCCCTATATATCATTTATTTTACCCCACAGGGACTTTTTATTACACAGCATAGAACACTTTGACGTAAACCCTTGTCAGCAAACAACTTAAGTGTTCCATACTGTTCTATGCTGCAAGATGTTGCATAAAACACGTCGGGAATTATCGTGGTTTTTGACGGCGAAAACGCGGTTTGGAATTCTGGATGTATTCTATGCAGCAATCTGCCGAGCATAGAACACCGACATGGCAAATCGGGTATTTTTCAAAAGTCACTGAAAACAGAATAAAATGCCGCCGATATTATGTGGGTGCGTGCGTGCGTCTATCCTTAATAATAGGATGAAAAAAATTTTCAAAATTTTCAAAAATGGGGTTGACATTGCCCGCCCGATAGGTTATATTAGTGTAGGTTGACTGATGAATCGATGAATTGACAACCGCTTAAAGGAGATTGAAGATGAATGAGAAAATGAAATCAGACATGCGGGCAACAGAAAATGTTCTCGACGAATCGTTTTTTCGCCGATATGTCCACCAGATCATCCAGTCGGCTTTCGGTGACGATGAAAAGCTCGATGACTGGCAGGCCATGACTTTCCGACAAGTACTATCAGAAATTGAACGTTGTTTCCCGGAAACAATCATATTTTGGGGCGCGTATACGGAAGAGCAGCTCGATTTTATCCTTTAATCCTCACTGCCGCGCAGGTTAAAATCTGCCCGGCAGTAATGGTTAAACAGGACACTAAAACACTTTGTGAAAGGGTAAAAATGCGAACAATCGAATCAAGCAAGCGTGCCGCTGTTTATTTCGTCAATCTAACTGGGCCAATCCTCGAGGAGGCTGGGTTCCAGCCCCACACCATCAATCGCAAGCCCCTGGTCGCGCTGCTCGCGACCCTGCCTGACACTGCATTCGAGGCAATCGACATCGAGATCAGCGATTGGTACGAGACTGAGGATGGCGGGCACGGCACATGGTCGTTTACCGCCACCCTTACGCCGCGCCGGCCGGCCGCCAATGTAGGCGTCGGTGACGTGTGCCGGCCGCGCATCATCCAGGTGCGTGGTCGATGGCGCAACGTTGATGATCCTCCCTTCGTGCGGGAAACGATAGACACGGCCACCATTGTGTATCGAAAGGGTAGAGAAAATTAAAGACACACTAACACTTATAAAGGAGAAAGAAAATGGCGGACAAAGAGACTCAATTTATACAGATCGTCGAAGACGTAGATCAAGTAATCGTGTATGAGCGACTCGATACATACACGACCACCAACACCCTTTTTAACAGGCTAATCCGCCAGGCTCGCCAAAGCCCCGATGGCTCTGCGCAGGCGACCGACGGCGAAGGCTGTTTGGTCACGGCCACGATTTTTTGTCGCAAAAGTGATTAAAGGAGAATGAACATGGTGGACTATGACACAAGATGTCTTGCCCTTGCGAAGGAAATCAACTCACTGTTAATGTTCGACTCGACCCGTTCCCGTGGCGACGTGTATTTGCGGTATAATCCGACCGATGGCATCTACGTTTGCGCGGGTGACGGGACAGACGAAATCGTCTACCGATACGACCGGCGCTGGCCGGCAATGACGATAGATGAACTGGCGGCCGATTTGCGAAACAATCTTAGGCGCGTCCCTTTTTTTCCCGTAAATCCGAATAGTGGGCAGCGAATAGACAGTGACTTGCGGAAATTGTTAGTTTTGGCGTTTTTCTGTTACGTGGCTTTAATGTAAGGAGTCTGAACATGGATTTTGACAAGATTCTTGCTGACTTAGATTCTGAAGACTGCGCAACACAAGACGATTGCGCAACGTGTCCTTACAGCGGCGAATGTTTGGGCGATTAGTTGACAGCATGTAATGCAAGGCTCTAATTGGGGCGGTAGAGCCT
>JBASHR010000025.1:0-26131 GCA_049654165.1 Bacteroidales bacterium | reverse complement strand
GCCTGTTCCTTCGTTGAAAGCATTCACGCCTGCATTGTTAATCCAATTACCTCCGATACTTATGGTTTTATCGTTTGCACTCAACACACCTGAATCTATTGTCAGATCGTTTTTGATAACCAGATTTGCATATACAATGAAAGATACACCGGTTTTATTGATGACGACATCATTCAGATAGTTTCCGTTGTAAACACTGACAGAATGATTAGGATAGGCAGAAATGAACTCAACAGTTCCATGATCAAGCTGGAAATTATTTGCATTTGGTGCATCTAAAGATTTTCCAAAGCGTAAGGTGCCTCCGCTCACTTCATTTACAAATGTATTTCCTATCATAATATTTGTTTCCGGAAACTCTAACAAAGAATTGTTGTTCATTGTTAGTTTACCATCCAGATTGGTGTAAGTTCCAGAATTGTAATTATTTATAAAAGTGCCTGCGTCTAATTCCAACAATCCGGTTGAAGGAAATATAAATTCACCCTGAATGGTTGCAGTATGATTGTTTCTTACCCATAATTTTCCGGCAAGATTGAGTGAACCTCCAATTTCAAAGTCAGCACCGCTGAAACTAATACTAGCGCCGTTTTCAATTGTAACATCTCCAACAACTATCAAAGGGGAACCAGAAACAGAATAATCTAAGTCTGCACCGCTTTTTATCAACATGTAACCCATAACGCGAACCGGGTAATATGTTTTGGTGTTATCATAATCTGTTATGCTTTTTGACGATGATTCAAAAACCAAATTTCCAAATTCAGCGTCGTTACTTTTAGGAGCATAAAGGCCAGAAACGTAAGCTGTATTTCCTGTACCAAGCTTTGCTGTAGTTCCTACTCTGAAATCCCATTCATAAGCATGAAATGTTCCGGCAGTTACATTCGCAGACGAACCATTATACCATTCCATATACTTGGTAGTTAAATCATTAGTCGCATAATTCATGATCAGCTTACCAAAAACAAGGGTTGTATATTTAACATTACATGTATAGGAGCTTAAATTGAAATTTCCGGCTTCGATTTTCAAGTTACCGGTTGCAACAAGATTGGAGGCAAGGGTAATGGTATTGGCTTTCCCGCCCTCAGAGATCATTTCGCCGCTTCTCTGGTCATAAACAGGCTCACCCATGAAGCTTTCACCACCTTCTTTTGAACTTTTATTTATTATAACATCATATAAATTGCTCCCTGAAACCATATATAATGATGCGTCACTGCTGCCATAAAACTCAAAAGTACCACGGTTAGATTGAAAATCTGCTCTGTTGCAAATTAAACCCTGACTTGTGCGGATGTTACTACCATACATTAGATTTTGAGTAAAACTGTATGATGGTGAATTATATATAAATATTCCCTGATCTTTGAAATCCACTGTTCCACCATTCATATTAATTTCAGCATTACCTCCTCTTGACCAATAGCTAGCACCCGAACCCCCATAAATATTAATAGTACCACCACCATTAAAGTTAAATTTGCCATTTAAATCAATTGATTGACCGGAATCCTGATATAGGTTTATTGTCCCGCCAGGGTTTAAATAATAACTACCATAGATTCCATTATTAACAAGATCGTAGGCGGTAAAAGTTCCTTTATAAACATCAATAGCTCCTTTTTTCCATTCGTATTTATTGCAGGTTACAATATAAGAAGCACTATCTACACGGAGTGCTTCTTCCTTATCTAGCTCAAGAATATAGAAATTTTCGCTGGATTTGATATACTGATGCGCTGTCCCGTTAAATATAACACGTCCTGAACCTGAATTGAAACCTGAAGAACCTGCATTATTTTTCCAGTCACCACTTATGGTTATGTTTCTACTACCGGCGTTCAAAGTACCGGATGATATCTCTAAATCTTTAATGATCTTTATATTTGAAGCCAGGCTTAAAATACCGGACAATAAACCATCAGTATCAGATGCTTCATTATTACCGCCTTTCGAACTTTTATTTATTTTGACATTATATAAATGGCTACCTGAAACCATATTTAAATATGCGTCAGCACTGCCATAAAACTCAAAAGTACCCCCGGAAGGTGTAAAATTTGACCTGCCGCAGGTTAAACCCTGACTTGTGCGGATCGTACCACCGGTGATATTTTGAGTAAAACTATGTGAAGAAGAATATATGTTTATTCCACGATCCTTAAAATCTAATACTCCTCCATTCATATTTATTAAAGCATCTCCGGAATATGACCAATAAGAAATACCCACACCACCATAAATATTAATAGTGCCTCCGGTATTAAAATGAAATTCACAATTTATATTTATATTTTTGTCAAGGCTCTGATGTAAATTGATGGTCCCACCAGGATTTACATAATATTTACCCCAAATACCATTAGTCGCTAGATTGAAGGCAGTAAAAGTTCCCTTTATAATATCAATACCGCCTTTCATCCATTCATATTTATTGCAGTTTACTGTATAAGAAGCATTATCAATACGAAGTGCTGCATCATTATTTACAACGAGATTATTGAAATTCTCACTCGAATTGATATACTGATGAACGGTTCCGTTAAAAATTACACTGCCTTCTCCATAAATAAAATGACCCAAACCGGCTGAGTTTGTCCAGTTGCCTCCTACCCAGGCAATACCGTTATTCATTTTAAATACCCCCAAACCTATGCTTAGGTCTTTCCTTACTTCTAACTTACTTGATGAAAAATTCATAGTAAGAGTACCATCAATAAAAAGATTATTATTTACTATTAATTGATAACTGCCTATACCAACTGAAGCACCTGAATGAATTATCAAATTCTTACAAACTGCATTAGCTGACTGAATATAAGGATAATAAGTTTTTCCGGACATGATTATTACATCAGTATTTAAATTCGGTACTGCATTATTACTCCAGTTAGGGGCATAACTCCAGTTATTACTATAAGTTCCTTCCCATGTTACTGGTTGTGTATATCCTGCATAAAAAGACAATATCAGGATTAAGGCGATCGTAGTTTTTAAAATGAGGTTCATAATCTTGAGATTTAAGGGTTAATAAGAATTTTACTAAGTATAGTCTTTAAATACTTTTATTAATAATTTTAATTAGTCTGCATTTTTGTTTGCAAGTGCTTATTAAATCCACAATATATTTTGAAAAACCTGTTCTGCTGTGTATATCTGCACTACCCTAACAGCAGCAAAAATAAATTATGAGCTATATGAGCCCTTTATGGAACATCCGGTTTAAATGACAAAGAACGACAATGGTTAATATATTTTAATTTATCTATTTGCTACAGCCATACTCATATTCTGATATTTAAAGTAGCTTGTTTGAAATATTCTACAAAAATAATACTTTTTAAAAGAGAAATCAATAGGCAGGTAAAATAAATCAGGTATAATTTTAATATTAGCTGATTTTCAGCACATTACCTGAAAGCCCTGAAATATTGAAAATTTTAAATATCAGCTATGAATTTCTGTAAAAAAGTAGTTTTAAAAAACAAACTACAGAAATAAACCTGCACAGGAATACTTTTCCCTGCATTCTCCAATGAATATTCTTCTCCTCCTTTTAATGCTCTCCCAAATTAATGAAAAACACTGTCCGGATTAACCAGAACAGCTCAAAGACAGCCTTCACACAAAACCATTAGTTCTCCGGTTCTGAACAAATTTCACCTTGCTCAACAAACACCGGTACAAAATCGTTTAGAGGTTGTTAACTTTGCATTATCAATCATTAGTTTACAGCAAAATAAAACCTGATGGAAAAGAAAAGGCTAACCGTTCTCATTACAATTCTTGCCATAACCCTTGGTGGCATAATGATCATACAGCTTTATGGTATCAGAAATGCAATACAGTTTCAGAATAAGCAATTTGCGGGCACTGTAGAAATAGGGTTAAGGAATGTATCAAACAAAATATATGAGATCCAGGTAGATACAAATGCACAAATGTTGCAGGGCTGCAGTCATATCAACGAATTTGAATGGATGGAAATGTTGCCTTTGCTGGATCTGCCCAAAATAGAACGTTTAATAGATCAGGAGTTTCAAAAATTAGGGCTTAATCTTACTTTCGAAACAGCTATTTACGACTATCCTTTAACAAAGATCTATAAGATCAGCAATCCGGAGGTTGAAGAAAAAATCCTTGCCTCACCGCATCATGTTGCTTTAAATTGCCTTTTCGATAAAGATGAATTCCGTCTCTCGGTTTATTTTCCAAAACAAATGTCGGTCATTCTGAAAAGTGTGATCCCCTGGGCTTTTATCCTGTTTTTACTGATAATTGTACTGATAATCACATTTTACAAGATCATCATGATGTTTCTGTATCAAAAACAGCTTACTGAAATGAAAAATGATTTTGTGAACAATATGACCCATGAGTTCAAAACCCCAATAGCAACTATTTCGCTTGCTACCGACATGCTTTTGAAAACCGAGGTGAACAGTGCCTCATGTCAGGTTGAACGCTATGCAAAGATTATTAGTGACGAAAACAACCGTTTAAAAAGCCGCGTTGAACAGGTGTTACATATCACTCTGGTGGACAAGGGAAATTTCAGGATGAAAATGAAGCCTGCCGATATTCATAAAATCATTGAAGAAGGGCTGAAACCTTACCGCCTGCTTATGAGGAAGCAAAAAGGAACGATAAATCTGAATTTTAATGCCACCAGGCCTAATCTTATCGCTGATCCCGGTCATCTGGAAAATGTAGTTTCAAATCTGGTTGACAATGCAATAAAATATTCAATAGGTGCTCCTGACATCACGCTGGAAACCAGTAATAACAACAAGGGTATTTTTCTTGTGGTACAGGACCATGGGATAGGGATTGGCAATGAATACAAACACGATGTTTTCAAACGATTTTTCAGGGTACCTACCGGTGATTTACATGATGCCAAAGGTTTCGGACTGGGTTTGTATTATGTAAAAACCGTTGTTGATGCCCATAATGGAACTATAAACGTTGAAAGTCAACCCGGTAAGGGAAGCCGTTTCGAAGTGTTCTTACCTTTTGAAAACCAAAGCTGAAGGTCAAAAAAAAACTGAGCCCTGTCTGTACAACACCCCGGCGCTCATGTTATTCTTCTGAAAACTCATGGATTATCTGCCTGTATGACGAAAACACGTTGGCACGCGAAACAAATCCTACATATTTATCGCCATCGAGAACCGGAAGATTATAATGACCGCAATGCTGGAACTTCTCAGCAATATTCTCTACAGTTTCATTTATATCTACCAGAACATCAGGCATGTAAATAAACGATTTTACAGGAGTTGTTTCATACAGTTCGGGTTTGAAGATAATGCCCCGGATGTCGTCAAGCCATACCACACCATGAAAAACATTATTATCGTCAATCACGGGAAACACATTTCTGTGCGATTGTTCAATGACTTTTATCAGATCGCCAAGGTTGGCATTAATATTAATAGTAAGGAAATTGGTTTCAATAAGCTTTTCAATACTAAGCATCGCCAGAGCCGATTTATCCTTATCGTGAGTAACGAGTTCCCCTCTCTGAGCCAGCCTCATGGTATAGATGGAATGAGGTTCAAAAACCTCAATAACCATATAGGAAATTGTAGCCGTGATTATCAAGGGTATGAACAGCGAATAACCTCCTGTTATTTCAGCAATAAGGAAGATGGCAGTCAGCGGGGCGTGCATCACTCCCGCCATGATACCGGCCATACCGACCAAAGCAAAATTTCTTTCTGAAACATTGATAAATTCAAATTTATTTATCAGAAGTCCGAAAAAATAACCGCTTACACCACCCATAAACAGCGAAGGGGCAAACACGCCGCCTATGCCTCCGCTACCCGTAGTTACAGCCATAGCCACAACCTTAAAGACCATTATGAGTGCAAGAAATCCCAGAAAAAACCAGTATTTCTCCCTGATATAATAAAACAGGCTGTTGTTTGTAAGTTCTATTCCGCGTCCGTCGAGGATGGTTTTAAGAGAATCGTATCCTTCGCCCCAGAGCGGCGGAAAAAGAAAAACAAGAATTCCAAGTGCCACACCACCAATGAGAAACTTTCTGTACCCTTTTTCAATGCCGGCAAACCAGGCTTCCACCTTCATATTTACACGGGTGAAATACAGGGAAACCAGTCCTGTAAATATTCCCAGCATGATAAACCACGGGATTTCTTTAAGCACGAATGGATTTACTATCTCAAAAGCGAATGCCGCATGTTTCCCCATGAAGAAATAATCAATTACAGCAGCAGTAACGGCTGAAATCAGTAAGGGAACAAGAGCGGTCATGGTAAGGTCAAGCATAAGGATTTCAAGTGCAAAAAGCACTCCTGCAATGGGTGCTTTGAAGATACCGGCCACAGCACCGGCAGCCCCGCATCCTATAAGTAACACCATATTACGATGGCTCATCCTGAAAAACCGCCCTATGTTTGAACCTATTGCCGAGCCGGTTAATACAATAGGGGCTTCAAGACCTACCGAACCTCCAAAACCAACAGTCAGGGTACTGGCAATAAGTGAAGAATACATGTTGTGAGCCCTCAGCACACCTCCACCCCTCGAAATACTGTATAATATCTTGCTTATACCATGATCTATTTTATCTTTAACCATGTATTTCACAAACAGAACAGTAAGAATGATACCGGTAATGGGAATGGCGAAATAAAAAATATTCACCTTGCTGACATCAAACCTCGAAGTAACGAAATAATGGGTGAAATGAACTGTGTTTTTAAGTATTACCGCAGCTATCCCGCTTAAAATACCAATTATGAAACTAAAAAACAGAAGCCATTGCCGCTCGGTGAAATGCTCTTTACGCCACGCTCTTATATAGGTTTTGACTCCGTGTTTTCTCATGAGGCAAATGTACGATCTTTAGCGGTTAAAACAGTATTCATGCAAAACGTAAAACAGAATTATAAAAACATGATCATCTCAGTACGGAATTATCTCAGCACTTATAAATCTATTGTTTTTCAGTGCCGGCTTTGTTTTTTTCAGGTTCAAAACCGGAGTCATAATTCTGCTGTGGTTTACTTCTCAGAACCTTTATTAAAAAATAAACAGTAACAAAGCTTACTCCGAAAATTGTAAACAGCATTAATATTAAGGCAGAAGTATTCATTACAGGTTTCCTTCACGTTTATGTTTATAATATGCTCTCCGAACCAGAATTGATATTGCTACAAATAACGACACCAACAAGAGGCGTGAAAAGTTTGTGAGCAATATTCTGTATTTAACACTATCAATTTCGCTTTGACTCGTTGCAGCGGCAAGTTGTTCCTTTAATTCACTGTTCATTATTTTGCCTATAACACTTCCGTGGTCAAAGGTCCATCCCTGGCCGCGGAACAAGCCATGGAAAGCTTCGATCCAGTCGTTATTCACAGGGGCAAATACGGTTCCCAGAAATACAATTATCAATAAAACAGGTGTTACATATGCCAGAAGGAATTTAAACACCCTGCTCACTTTAATATCGGCACCGGCATTTATTTCATCCCAGCCCTTTTTTATACCGAAAAACCAGGCAAAAAGAACAGCTTCGAAAGCGGCAAAAACAAATAATGAGAATGAACCTGTCCAGTAATCGTATTCATCAAAAACCCCCTGATTGAAAAACAATATTGTGGGTAAACCCATGATCAGGATGATAATGCCAAAGGCCAAAGCTGTTTTGGGACGCGACCATTTATATTCATCTTCAAGGAAACCCTGAACCGGTGTACCCATCGCCAATGAAGATGTAATTCCGGCAAAAAACAATAAACCAAACCACATTACTCCGGCAAAGGCTCCAAACACATTACCCCATTGTGTAAAAAGATAGGGTAGCGTTTTAAACCCAAGACCAAGGCCGCCCAAAGCGGCAAGTTCCTTAACCTGGTCCACGCCAAGATATCCCACAGCGATAGGTATGATAATGGCGCCACCCAGTACCACTTCAACGAATTCGTTCATCCAGCCTGCCGCCATGGCGTTCAGGGCTATATCATCACTTTGTTTCAAATACGAAGAATATGCATGTATGCAGCCCATTCCAAGTGATAAAGTGAAAAATATCTGGCTGGCTGCTGCAAACCATACTTTAGGGTTCAGAATTGATTGATAATGCGGTGTCCATAAAAAATTCAAGCCTACTGAACTGTTGTAAACCGCACCATCAACTCCCGCTTTTAATGTAAACGATCTGATCGCCAGAATACAACCAAAAAGTATCAATAACGGCATACCTATTTTCGCTACCTTTTCAATTCCTCCTTTAAGTCCTTTACTTAAAACGTACACATTAATGCCGAGACAGATAAGAAAGAATATTACAGCTTCAAAAGGTATAAGTGTGGATTTCCCAATCGAAACATAATCGTTAAAAACCTGTACAACCTCATGCTGGGTCAAACCATTAAAAGTACCTATGGCACTGTGAAAAATATATGCCAGCGTCCATGATTCCATATAGCAGTAGTACGATGCTATTCCTATATTGCAAAAAAGCCCGAACACCCCCACATATTTCCATAAACGCCTCTTGTCCATGCTTTGCATCATAAGCGGAGAGCTGTGATAACCACGGGTGCCTCCGTATCTGCCTATACTCCATTCAATAAAGAGCAAAGGCAGACCAAGTACCAGAAAACTTACCAGATAAGGAATAATAAATGCTCCGCCACCATTTTGAATTGCCTGTACGGGGAAGCGTAAAAAATTTCCAAAACCAACTGCATTACCTGCCATAGCAAGTATTAACCCTATGCGGCTACCCCAGGCCTGACTTGTTTGATTCATTGTCGTGTTAATGAGTTGATATCAGTTATGATAAAGTAATTTTAAAAATCAGGGTTTATTATTTTTATAATATATCAGTGCAATACAAAAATATAAATATGGGTTATGTTGTGGCAAAAATAATTACAATAAATCAATAATGAAATTTTTTCTTGAAAAAACAATGCCCCGGCTGCCGGAGTCGGTTATCATTTGAAAAATGAAGAATATTATATCAGGGGTATTATGGTTGAAATATTGAGTTGCCACAGGTTTTAGCCAAACAAGTTGAAAAATACAGAATATTAACAGTCAATAGGTTTAGGCTAAGGCCATGATTTGAGATAGTTATTAAACCCCTTCGGGGTTTAGGGGTGGAATTGGCCAAATTTTCTATAAACATATCACCCCTGCAGGGTTAATACCCTACGGGATTTGCAACCACGGGCGCTGAGGCTCTCGAAGCGCCAGATTATATCACCCCTACAGGGTTCAATATGATAGATTGATGGCTATTTTTTATGAACATACCACCCCTACCGGGGTTTTTTGATAGAATTTGTTATATTTCCTACAAACTGGCTTCAACCCATTTCAATTAATAACAGCATAATATTGAGTTGCCGCGGCTAAAGCCGGTGGTTAGCTATGAATTCAAAACAAAGAGGCTGTGATATGATCTGTGAATAGCTTACCCCGGCGACTTAAATACAAATTTCCCTCTCCTGAAATGAGCCATCCCTTTTGTATGAAGTTTTCTGCAGCCTCCAGCAATTTTTTATGTTCTTCACTCCCGAAACGTTCTTCATAAATACCCAGATCAATCCCCTGATCCGTCCTTATTTTTGTCATCAGATATTCTTCCCTGTGTTGTTCCGGGGTCAGGATCTCCCTTTCAAATGCTGTTTGCCCTGTGTTCACAGCCTCAAGATATCTGCTCAGGCTGGCAATGTTCCACTGCCTGGAAATACCATCGTAAGAATGTGCCGATGGTCCCAGTCCAAGATATTTTTCATTGTTCCAGTACGATGAATTATGTTTTGATTCAAATCCGGGCAAACAAAAATTTGAAATTTCATACTGTAAATATCCCTTTTTCTCCATCCAGTCCATTAGCAATAGAAAATGGTCTGCCTGAATATCCTCGCTGACCGGTTTTTTCCTGTTTTTCTGAATCTTCCATGCCAGAGCGGTGCCATGCTCAACCGTAAGAGCATAAGCTGAAAGATGCGGGATCCCGTACCTGTGAAAAGTTTCAAGATTCGTTGTTAAAGCTTTCCTGTCCTGATCGGGCAGGCCAAATATCAGGTCAATACTTATGTTGCCAAATCCGGCTTTTAATGCCAGTTCTATTGACCTTTCCGACTGTGCAGCATCGTGTGTGCGGTTCAAAAAGACCAGATCATCGTTTAAAAACGACTGCACTCCAATACTCAGCCTGTTGATGCCTGCTTTTTTAAGAGCTGTGAGTTTATCTTCGGTAAGGTCGTTGGGATTGGCTTCGAGTGTGACCTCAGCATCACTATCAATCGGGAAAATAAGTGATAATTCATTCATTATCAGCTCAATATCCCCAACCGGAAGTAAAGATGGCGTACCTCCTCCAAAATAAATGGTCTTTATTACGCTATCACCAAGATACATTTTACGCTGCCGGGCTTCCATGCTGATGACTTTTGCAATTTTATCGCGATGACGTGTAGTGGCTAATGAAAAGAAATTGCAGTAATCGCATTTGCTTTGGCAAAAAGGGATATGGATATATATTCCGGACATGAAACTGGGAAATTAATCTTGATGTTTGGTTCGTAAAAACACCCGCATAAACCGGATGCCAATGACCTGCAATATCTTTATTTTCGGAGTACAATACGGAAAGTGGTGCCTTTTCCTACCACTGACGATTTTATGAAAATCTTTCCTTTATGGTAATCTTCGATTATGCGGCGCGCCAGCGATAACCCAAGCCCCCAGCCTCTTTGCTTGCTTGTAACTCCAGGGTCGAAAACCGACTTGTATTTTGACTTATGGATACCCTTGCCATTATCCGAAAAATCAACATACACATATTTAGGGTCTTCGCTTATTGCTATTTCAATGATACCCTCGCCGCTAATGGCATCAGCAGCGTTTTTCCACATATTTTCAATTACCCACCCAAAAAGCTGAGGGTTCAAAGGCACCATAACCGAACCATGATCAGGCGCATGTATCTCCGATTTTATCTTTTTCGTGGTACGGGTTTTAAGATAATCCGCTATCCCCTGTATTTCCTCAACAATATTCACAGGCTGCAGATTTGCTGCCGAGCCAATCTTTGAAAAACGCTCGGTGATCACCTGAAGCCGTGCAACATCCTTCTCCATTTCGTCAGTTATCTGCTCATCAACACTGTTGAGCTTCAGGATTTCAATCCATGCCATGATTGCCGAAAGAGGTGTACCCAACTGATGCGCCGTTTCCTTTGCCAGACCTGCCCAAACCTGATTCTGCTCCGATTTTCGTGCTGTACTGAAAAGCAGATAGGCAACAGTTATGAACACTACAATAACCCCAAACTGGAAATACGGATAATATTTAAGCTGGGTAAGCAGGTATGAGTTCTTGTAAAATATCAGCCGCTGCCTGCCTTCTGAAAACTGTATCTCAATAGGTTCATTCACTGCTGCCATTTCCTGTACCATTTGCAGCAATGCCTCATCGTTACATGCAATCGAACGGTCAATATTACCGGTTGCAACAATATGTTTTCTCGACATATCAGTGATTATCACAGGTACTGAAGCCGAATTTGCCACTACCTCCGAAATAAATGATTTTTCAAGGTCTTCGAGGTAGGCACGCAGTTGTGTGAAAGTTTTCGACTCTTTATAATAAACACGGATATGATTTTTAGGGTCGAGGCGGACAATAACCGGTTCAAAAACTGAAAACTCACGTTTCAGTTCTCCGGCAAGTACCTCATCCGGTTTTAATTCCATGTCGAGGTTAGCATAAAGTGTGATCTTATCCCTGGAATCGGTGATGATAACAGGAATTGTATTGTTATCCGAGATTATTTTGAGATAAAAATCCATGGCTTCTGACTCTTCGGTTTCGCCAAGACGTTTAAAAGCTTCGGCTAATATCTCAACATGCTTACGCTCTTCAGCCTTTATCTGTTCAAAAAACTCCTGGGTATAGTGTACCAACTGCACACGATTCCGGATGGCATCAGCCCAGATGGTGGCATTGCGGCGCTCGTCGAGGGCTATATGACGGGCGAGTATGTTCGAATACCACAGCGACACCATCACAATTACAAGGGCAATAATGCCAAGAATTATCTTCCAGCGCTTTTTTTTGTAATAAATATCCAAAGCCTATATCTGATTTTAATGTTGGTGAATATTCCTGAACCTTGTTTTGTTGTCAAAACTAAATGTTTTGCTCAGAATAAATTGCGTTTGCAAAAATAACGAAAGCATTGGGTTTTGATTGTCGCCAAAACCATTATAAAGCAATTGTTTTGTTTCATAACTGCGAAACATGCCTAATGGCAGCTAGTTCAATCATTTGCAAATAAAATGCTTTTTTTGATATTGAAGTAATATGTATATTTGCACTCTAATTTAACCCACTGTAACCATGAGAAAATTTTATTTATTCATCGTATTGCCTGCTCTGGCTGCGTTAATGCTTGCAGGCTGTAATCAACAAACTGTTATGCGTGCAAAACAAATCCCGCTGGAAGATTTTTTCCGGAATCCCGAAAAATCCGGTTATCAGATCTCCCCTGAAGGAAAATACTACTCTTACATGGCGCCTTATAAAAACCGTATGAACATTTTTGTGGTTGAAATAGGCAAAGACGAACCCTTAATGCTTACCAGCGATACCGCCCGCGATATTGCAGGCTATTTCTGGGCTAACGAAAACCGTATTCTTTATCTTAAAGATACCGGCGGAGACGAAAATTTCAAGCTGCTTGCCGTTAATGCCGATGGCAGCAACCCAAAAGCCCTTACCGATTTTGAAGGCGTGAGAACACTGATAATTGACGATCTGGAAGATATTCCGAACGAAGTGATAATAGGGCTTAACAAACGCGATCCCACAGTATTTGACCCTTACCGTCTCGATATTGAAACCGGCGAACTTACCATGCTTGCCGAAAATCCGGGTACCATTCAGGGTTGGATGACTGACCACGATGGTAAACTAAGGCTTGCCATTGCTATAGAAGATGGGGTGAACAACAGCATCCTGTACCGCGACACAGAAAATGAGGAATTCCGTAACATACTCACCACCAACTTCAAAGAATCGGTTTCGCCGGCGTTTTTCAGCTTCGATAATAAATTGCTTTATGCCATTTCAAACCTTGGCAGAGATAAGGCTGCTATAGTGATATTTGATCCCAATACCGGAAAGGAAACAGAAATGCTTTACGAAAATGAGGATTACGACATCTCAAACCTGTCATATTCGCGTAAACGCAAGGTGATAACTACTGCCAGCTATACTTCATGGAAGCGTGAAAGACATTTCTTCGATAATGAAAGCAAAGACCTGTTTGCCCGTCTTTCGCGCGATCTGGGCAATTATGAATTTGGCATTAGTTCAGCCACCCGCAACGAGGATAAATTCATCGTAAGAACCTGGAGCGACCGCTCGCTGGGAGCTTATTACCTGTACGACAAACAAAGCGATGAGCTTACAAAGATAAGTGAAGTAAGCCCCTGGATTGATGAAAACGAAATGGTTCCCATGCTGCCAATACAATACACCTCGCGTGACGGACTTACCATACATGGATATCTTACCCTTCCGAAAGGCTATACCATGGATAATGCCAAAAATCTGCCTGTGGTCATGAACCCTCACGGAGGACCCTGGGCACGTGATTCATGGGGGTTCAACCCCGAAATACAGTTCCTGGCTAACCGTGGATATGCCGTTTTACAGGTAAATTTCAGAGGATCAACGGGTTATGGAAGGAATTTCTGGGAAATATCGTTCAAACAATGGGGACAAACCATGCAGGACGATATCAGCGATGGTGTAAAATGGCTCATTGACAAGGGAATTGCCGATAAAAACCGTATTGCCATTTATGGAGGAAGCTACGGAGGTTATGCCACCCTTGCAGGGCTTGCGTTCACACCCGAACTTTATGCTGCCGGTATTGACTATGTGGGAGTCTCAAATCTTTTTACCTTTCTGAACACCATACCTCCTTACTGGAAACCAATGCTCGACATGTTTCATGAGATGGTTGGCGATCCTGTTAAAGACAGTGCAATGCTCAAAAAAGCATCTCCGGTATTTCATGCCGATAAAATGACGGCGCCTTTGTTCATTGCACAGGGTGCAAACGACCCGCGCGTGAATATTGACGAATCGGATCAGATGGTGGCTGCACTCAAGGAAAGAGGTGTGGAAGTTGAATACATGGTGAAAGACAACGAAGGTCACGGATTTCATAACGAAGAGAACCGTTTTGATTTTTACAGGGCTATGGAGAAATTCCTGAATCAGCACCTGATGAAGTAAGATATAGGAACCCTGCTTATTTTCATTTCAAAACCCATAATTTCCGTAACAAATACGGAAGTATGTGATTATTAGCCGGTTGGAGTAATAAGAACCGTACCACATATTATTTTCAGGAATTAAAATGCTTATTACGGCAAATTGTTTTGTAAATTCGCAGTGAATTTTATTAATAAGCGGCATTATTCTGTATAATTCAGTCATTCAGGCGTTTAAGCCGGAGTAGGCAAGTAATGCCACTGTAAACCTGCGTAAAAACAATATCATCAATTAAATAATTATTTATTAACTAAACAGTAAGATTATGAGAACAATTACTTTTTTAAAAACAATTGCCCTTTTTGCAGGGCTGATGTTATCAGTATCAGCTTATGCTGATTATGTTGTTGATTTTGAAGGACCAGGAGAAACAAAGGGCGCCTATGCTTCAGGAACTGTAAACCTAAGTGGACTGGATTGGAATATGACAGAAGTTCTTATAGGAACTGAAGCTAATGACTTTAAAAATGGTGATCGTTCCGCACGCCTCAGAGGTTACGGAACATCAGCAATGACTATGCTGGAAGACAAAACAAACGGGATCGGCACCATTTCTTTTTTATACAGAAGATACGGAACTGATGAACAGGCTGACTGGAAAGTGGAGTATAGTACCGACGAAGGTGATAATTGGATCCAGATTGGAAGTAATTTTACAGCTCCTGCCTCTAATGATGTACAAACTTTTTCAGAAATTGTTGAAGTTGCCGGCAATGTAAGGGTCAGAATTAAAAGAGCTACTGAAGCCGGAACTCAAAATAGAAGACTTAATATTGACGATATAACCATCACCGATTATTTAGGTGGCGGTACTCCCACAGTATCAGCTCCGGTTTTCACACCTCCGGCAGGAAATTATTATGCACCGCAAAGCGTAGAAATATCCACCTCTACTGAAGATGCAGGTATAATGTACAGCCTCAATGGCAAACAGGGAACATATCAGGAATATACTGTACCCATCAGCGTAAGTGAAAACACCAGCATCTGGGCTTATGGCTTTAAAATGGGTTATAACAACAGCGATACTTTAAATGCTGTTTACAATATTCTGGCCATTGCCCAGGAGCCTGAAAATCATCCTACAAATTTCACTGCAATAGCCAATTCACATAATTCAATCACACTTTCATGGACTGACAGCGATGCTGATGCCTATCTCATCAAGGGCAGTGATGTGAGTTTTGAAGATATTCAATCCCCGGTGGATGGTGTTCATGAAGCCGATGGAGGTTTGGTAAAAAATGTTGTTTCTGCCAAAGGCGATCATCAGTTCACCGGTCTTGAACCTGAAACCGAATATTTCTTTAAAATATTCCCCTATAACGGAACAGGAGCAGGCATAAATTACAAAACTGACGGCCAAGTGCCTGAGGCAAGCGCCACAACCGAAGAAGCTCCCGAACAAAGAGATATTATAACACAATGGAATTTCGATTTAGAAACACTTAACCCGAATATCGGAGAAGGAACAGCAACAAATGTAGGCGGAATTTCAGACGCATTTGCTGCCGGAAACCCCGGAAAAGGATGGAATACAAAAGATTATCCAGCTCAAGGCACAAGCTCAGGTACTGCCGGTGTTAAGTTCATGGTAAGTACACTTGGATATAAGGATATTGTGCTTAATTTTGATCATCGTGCTTCAGGAACAGCTTCGCGGTGGGCACAGATAGAATACACCACTGATGGTGGTGATATCTGGTACATTCTTGGCAATAACGAAGGTGGTCTTTCCCCTCACGACAATTTTTATTCCTTTGAATTTGATTTCACTGAAATAGAGGATGCCAACGACAATCCCGGATTTGGAGTAAGAATACTGTCAATATTCAGCCCTGTAGCTTTTGACCAGAATGCTACATTAACATATGGACCAGATGAAGCTTACCAACGTGCTAATGCTCAATCAGGACCTCCGGGAACCGGAACAGGTACAGGAGATTATGGTCCAGCAGGTACCTGGCGTTTTGACAATGTTACCATAAGTGGTTATGAAATCGGAAGTTCGCTGACACCTGTTAAATTGGCTATCACCGATGTGAATGGTGGTGTTTCGCCTACTGTGAACCAGCCATTCTCAGTAAAGATTCAATCCCGCACCGCTGACAATCTCCCTGCCAATGTTGATCAGGATACTTATGTAAGCTTGTCGCTTACAACAGGAACAGGAAATCTGGGCGGAGTACTTACAGGTCTTATTCCTGAAGGACAGAACACCCTTGAACTTACTGAGGTTACCTATAATAAGGCTGAAAATGATGTTACAGTGCTTGCAATGGCTACCGGAGGAATGACTCTTAACTTTGGTATAAGCGCTCCTTTCAATGTTATTTCTCCTGCCACCCATCTTGCTTTTGTTAATTTCCCACAGTCGGGCTATGTTAATGAACCTGTTACAGCTTTCACCGTTGAGGCACGCCGCCCCGATAACACGGTTGATCCCGGCTTCACAGGCGATATAACTCTGAGCCTGGCTGACAAAACAGGTCAGGTGGACGGCACACTTGTAGTTGCAGCAGTGAATGGTATTGCCACTTTCAACAATGTATTTTTCACTGAAGCAGGAAACTACACCCTTAATGCTGATTCTGACGGACTTACTCAGGCTACCAGCGAAGAAATTGAGGTAATACCTTTGATTGAACCTGCTATTAGCGGAGTACTGGTACCGAAATTCATTAACGCTGATTCACCAAAGAATAACAGGCTGCCTTATGCCTTCAGGGCTACATTATACAATCTGCTGCCAAATACAACATACAGATATCTGAATCAGGCAGTTCTCGGTACTGACGGACCAAAAGTAGCTGGGGCGGGCAACTGTATTTTTGTGAATGTGGATGGTGATTTTGTCCGTACTACAAGCCCGAGTTTTGTAAATGCCTATGGTGAATTCACAACTGACGAGAATGGCAGCTTTACCGGTTGGTTTATGCTTGAAACTACTACTAATGTAAAATTCACTGCCGGAAATGAAATATTTATGAGGATACGCATAAATGATGGTGCCGGTGGAACAGAAGTAGCACATTATCTTACCGTTCAGGAAGCTATCACTGTGATCATGTTTGGTGAAAACACCGATGTAAATGAGGGTTCAGCACTCAAGGGATTATCTGATTTTACACCAAAGAATTTTGTATTCCTCTATGATGAAGATATGGATCTGAGAGGAAGACCAATTACAGGAACAAGTATTGAAACCACCGGAGTTGATTTCTCGGGTATTACCCAGTATGCAGCATTTTACAGAAATGAAGTATCAGGTGTTGACGGCGCCTGGGGTACCATAATACCCAATGTTAATGAAAATGGTGTACGCCTTATTGAAGAGCGCAGCCTTACAGACGGAAGCATAGTAAATACACGTACTTCTTCTGATGGGATGTGGGGTGCAACCAATACCGCATATCCTGCAAGCGGCACCACACCACTGGTAATTGATCTCAGAGAACAGGGTATTCAGCCTTTCCTTCCTCTGCACGATATCACCATAACTCCATTAATAGATACCTGCTATGCAGCTTACGACACCATTCAAACCACTGACTTCGTGGTACAAAGCGGAGGCGCTGTCCAACTGGTAAGCAGTGGCGTTGTAAGAATGCTGCAGGGCACTGTGGTAATGGAAGGCGGATATCTGAGAGCATGGATTGATCCTGACAGCATCTATTGCTCAATGGCTGCCACCATGCTTGCCGGCACTGACAGCTTTACAGAAACTGAAACCGTTTTGCCAATACCTGAAAATACATCGGCTTTCTTTACTGTTTATCCAAACCCGGGTAACGGAAACTTTACCCTGAGAATAAATCCGGCTGCGGTTCAGGAAAACATAAGCCTTGAAATTTTCAACCTGATCGGCGAACGGCTGATATACAGAGAATTGTCAGAAACAAATCTCTACCAGCTTGATATGACATCCATGCAAAGCGGCATGTATCTTGTCCGTATCATTCATGGTAATAAGTCAGAAGTTCAAAGGATCATAAAACAATAGACTGATCATTAGTTTTTAGCCACGAATGCATGAATGAGAATATTTGTGCATTCGTGGTTTTTATATCTTTCAATAACTTATCCTGTTAATTTAAAAACATACACAATGAAAACAGTTCTTAAGATTCTGGCTATGCTCTCCGGAGCTGTAGGTGCCATAATGATGATCCTGGGCATAATTGCAATTTTCAATAACCGCATTTTGTTCGAACACTACTGGTCGAACTATTTCTATGCTGCTCAGGCTCTTTTTGTTGCCGGCATCTTTCTGATACTTGCCCGGCATGAATATGGAATCTGTAATAAGGAGTGATTTGCACAGTCGGTTTAACTTTCCTGAAAACAAATATTTCAACAGGTTTTCCAAACCATTGAAGCTGCTCATATTTTGCCTGCTCATCATGTTTCAGGGCATGCAGGCTCAAACCGACAAAAAACCGCTGAGGATCGAACTGGATTCTCATCCCAACTCGGAACCTTTTCAGTTCATCCCGCTTGGCAGCAACGGACTTCTCATCATCCTTAAAACCAACGATATAGAAGAAAAAAATCTGAGGAAATGGGGTTTTGGCTTTTATGATACCGGCATGGAACTGCAATGGGAATTTTTTCATTCCATTCACCGCAACTATGAGTACAGCGCCTACGCCAGAACTTCAGAGGAGATCTCGTTGTTTTATTACGACCAAAAATCATCGGCTGAGAACAATGTACTGGTGATCAACATCAACACTGAAACAAAGCAGCTCCGCAGTGTTGAAGGCTCCATTGACAAGCGGTATGAACCTTTTGTTTTTGTGCGTCAGGATAAATTCTGTTATCTGGGTTCGAACGCAAAAACTACCTGTAAGCTTTTTAGGATTGACACAGAAAGCGGCGAAATATCCGATATAAAACTTAATGAATCAGGGGGCGTCTTTCTTGAAAACATCTGCATTGATACGCTAAACAACGAAATTGCGGTTCTTACCAGTATGCGTAACGAGCGCCGCCAGAGTGCGCTTTACCTTCAGCGCATTGACCCGAAAGGCAATCAGAAGGCTTTCATACCTCTCATGAAGGGTGAAAACCGAAAGATCCTCACTTCGGCTGATTATGTCAGCCTGGGCAACGGCAGGTTCATGGTTTTGGGCAGCTTTACCGTTCATCCGCAGCGCCGCCCTGTATATGTGTCCGACCCTGAAGGAGCCAAAGCTACAGGCTTTTACAGGATAATCTCCGAATCGGATATCAGCGAACCATCAGTTCAGTTTTTCAGCTTCGGCGAACTTGCAAATTTTGAGACCTATATGCGCGGCACCACAGCACACAGAAACCGCCGTTCAATAGGCAGCCTGTTCGGTTCAAGAGCCTCCGACCTTGAACATAGCCTTATCATCCATAAAATTGAAAAGTATAAAAACATCTTCCTGCTCCTTGCCGAAGCTTTCACTTCCGACTATCGTAATATCACCACCATTGTCTATGATTACTACGGACGTCCCATACCCCGCACCTATTCAGTTTTCGACGGTTACCGCTATCGTCATGCCATGGTCCTCGCCTTCGACCGCCTGGGGCGCCTGATATGGGATAACGGAATTGAAATGAGCAGCATACGCACTTTTACCCTCAGCGAAAAAGCTGCCGTTTACATTGACGACAACGAAGCTGTTCTGGCATACAGCAACGATGGTAAAATTGCCTGGAAACCGGTGAAGGAAAATCACACCGGCGTTTCTTATGCCAACATCGAAACAAAATATTCAAAAGACAGGGTTACCAACGAGCAAAATAATCAGTTCACCCACTGGTACGACAATTATTTTCTCGCCTCAGGCTACCAGACCATAGTAAACAACTACCTCCCCTCCAAAAACCAGAGGAGCATATTCTTCATCAACAAGATTGCTTTTGATTGAGGGAGGATACCGATAAAACTTAAATTGAAGAACGAGCTTAAAACGCAACTCCGTAAACTGCATTCGTTTAAGCCCTGATTATTATAGCTAGTGGTTCTTCTCTTCGTCATTGTGCGCCGAGTTTAATAATTTTCGATTTTGCTGTTGCTCGTTTTGCTCGTCAATGTTATCTGTTTAGTCAGCATAGAAATCAGAGTGAACATCACACAAATAGTCGTGAAACCCCCAACCAATACCACTTGTGTCACTAACAACTTTACTGGCTCGGTCCGCATATTTGTCAAGTAAATTTTCTTTTCTCATTAATGTTAACGCAGCGACATAGGTGGTCGCCATACTTGAATAAAAACCTTCGTCAATGTCGCCAAAGTCGTTAGTGAATTGCACACCTGTCTCAACGTAAAACAGCATAAGGTCTGCGAGTAAATCAGTGGAAGGTCCAAGTTTTTTGAAGTCGCTAATTGCTTTTTTGCCGTCTTTTAGTTTGAGTTTGTAGCCACGCTTCGGGTAAAACGCTACAAATACTTTGTCACGATATTTTTCAAAAAGTTCCCTCTCGTTCGGATTTACATAAAAGTCAAGAAACTCTTGAACTGATTTGTTCTTTTTATATAAGTCAGCAACAAGGTATATGAGTTTATCCTTGTCGAGTTTTTTAAGTTCTTTTTTTATATCTGTTAGTCCCATATATTTTAATCATACCATTGGCTATAACTCATTTATACCCCTCATAAAATGACGCCAATACATCTTGTTTTGGTTGGCTTTGCACCATTTAATGAGGGTTTATTTTTTTTCAAAAATACAATTTTTTTAAATCCTCAAAAGGACTTTTTATTTTTTTTAATGCTTTTTTGGATAGTAGAGTGTGGATTTCTGTTGTTCACCTACTACCTCCCCTCTAAAAATCAGAGGAGCATATTTTTTATCAACAAGATTGCTTTTGATTGAGGGGGGATACCGATAAAATTAAAATTGAAGAATTCCGTACTGCCTGTCCCGAGAGGAAACGATTCGGGATACGGGACAATCGAAACCGTTTCCTGCCACTTTTGGTAATAACTTGTTAGCGGTTCGCCCGAATTTCTTTTATTGTTATGTCATTCAATTTTGTCAATGTGTTATTTCAATTTTTGAGTGTCCGTTACCACTTGTAATAACTTCAATGTGTGTCGCAATTCTTTCTTTAAGTTCTGGCAAGTGAGATATTACACCAATTATTTTCCCTTCGCTTTGCAGGTTTGACAAGGCGTTTAATGCTACGTCAAGATGCTCAGAGTCAAGGGTACCGAAGCCTTCGTCAATAAACATCGTATCTATCTGCATGTTTTGGCTGGCCATATTTGCCAGGCCAAGTGCAAGAGAGAGCGACATGATAAATGTTTCGCCTCCTGAGAGGTTGTTGGCCGTGCGCTCCTCTCCATCCTGATACTTATCTATAACGGATAATTCAAAGGGGTTCGATGTTTCATCCGACCGTTTAAGGATATAGCGGTCCGACATCTTTTCCAACTGCCGGTTGGCTAAAGCAATCAGATGCTCAAAAGTAAGCGACTGGGCAAAGTTGCGGTACTTCTTTCCATCGGCTGAACCTATCAGCTCATTCAATGCACTCCAGTGTTTGTAGATTTCCTGCTGGCGCTCCTTCTCCGCCAGTTTTGCCCTGTTGGCTGCCAGATTGCTTTCATTTACCCTTAATTCCTGATTTATTCCGCCTATTTCTTCCGACAGCCGTTTGGATTCCGCCTTCATCCCATCGTTATCCGATTGAAGTTCTTCAACGGTTTTCCCGGTCAGTTTCTGCTCCTCTTTGGCGTTCAGCTCTTTCTCCTTTTCGCTGATTACCGCTTTGCTGTTCTCCAAAGCAGTGAAAGCCGCCAATTTGGCTTTTTCAGCATCTTCCTTATCATTTTCAGCTTTTACCAGCAGCGATTTTAGCCGGTTTTCTTCCTCCTGAACCGACTTCCCGCCAAACAACTCTTTCCGGCTTGTCTCCAGCCTCTCCTTCTCCTTTTCGATTCCGGCCTTTTCTTCCTCTTTCTTTTTAAGCTGATCCTGTTTGTTCAGAATATCCTTTTCGCTCAAAGCAATATCGGTATTCAGCTTTTCAATGGCTTTCTCCAGTTTTTCCTTGTTCTTTTTGTTGGCATTCCATAGATCCAGGGCATTTTGTAGCTCTTCCATTGTTTTTACACCGTAATCCATCAGCTTATTTTCAAACAACGCCTGGTTATGTTCATACTTTTCGGTAGCTGAGGCAAGTTGCTTTTTCTTGTCTTCTATCTGCTGTGTGGTAAGCTGCAGCGACTGGTTTTTATCCACCTTGTTCCGCTCAGCCGCTTCCTTTTTCTGCTGAAGACCGGGAATCACTTCATCTCTCAGATGATCAATATCTTTGACTAATACTGAGGCGTCTTTAATAAGCTTTTCAATCCGACTATAATCGTTTTGGATTTCAGCCCTGAGCTTTCTAAGCTCTTCAACATCCGGTTCTGTAAAATCGGGGCGAAGCTGGCGGATTTCGGAAAGAATCTCATCTTTTCTTTTTAGACTTTCAGACAGAAACAGCTCTTTTTCTTGTTTGTTTTTCAGGCTGCTCTCCTCTAGTGCAACTATTCTCGCATGCGATGTGTTATCTTTTAAAATCCAGGCCTCAAGCTCTTTATGCTGAAGTTCGAGTTGCTTAAGCTCCACTTCCCTATCGCCAATTTTCGGAATATTTCCCTCTGCATAGGGATGCTCCAAAGCGCCGCATAGCGGACAAGGCTTTCCGTCTTCAAGCTCATGGCGATGCTGTTCAAGACTCTGAACTACCTTGCTAAGCTTAATATTCTCTTCCAGCAGTTTTATCTGTTTATCAAGGTCATCAGTTTTTGCCTTGTTATCAGCAATTCCATCCGACAGCCGTTTTTCTTCCTCACCGGCTTCCGCAATCTTTTTTGAAAGCTCCGTTACCTCCTCCTCTGCTTTGATGATGGCACTCTTCATCTCTATCAGGTCTTTGATAGCGCCACCATAATTCTTAAGGTCAATTAATTCAGCCTGATAATCCGAAAACTCCTTATCACCAAGGATCTCAGCTTTTTTGTTTCGCTTATCATCAAGCTCTTTTTGCCTGGCAGCAAGTTCACTTTCAGCCTTTGTAAGTTCTTCGGCTGCATTATCTAGTTCAGACTTTTTCGATGCTGCTGTTTCCTCTGATTTTTTGATTTCAAGCTTCTGGATATTGATATCTTCCAACGTCCTTTGAAGCAGTTTGTGATCATTTTCAATGACATTAAAGTAATAAACCAACGTTTCCAGATTCGCATTTTTGGCACTCCACTCCTTCTTTTCTTCAAGCAGTACTACCGATTTTTCCAGCTCTTTTTTCTGTTTTTCAACTGTTTGGGTAAGATATCCGAGTTCTGTATTTAAAGTTTCAATGGTTTTCAGAACCGGTACCAGCAGCTTGTCTTTCTCCCCGATCTGCACATCCAGTCCCCTTACCTGATTGAGCACCGGAGTGATGGCTACCACTTCGCTTTTCGCATCATTCAGTCCTTTCACTGCCGTTTCAAAATTCATCTGCGCTCCGGCAAAAGCCTCTTCCAGTTCAGGCAATTCCTCTTTCTTCTCTCCGATAACCTTCCTGATGGCAGATATATCGTCGAGCCATTTAATGGCCTCGCCAATGGTTTGAAGTTCCCTGTCCATGCGATTCTTATCTTCGGAAAGAAGGGCAATTTTTTCTTGTTTTTCACCAATCTCGGCATCCGTAAGCAGCCTGATCTGTTCCAGGGCAATATTTATGTTCTTTAGTTTCTGTTCCTCTTCTCTTTGTTTCTGAAAAACCTTTTCCGAAATAATTCCATAAATTTCCGTTCCGGTGATTTGCTCAAGAAGCTCCCCTTTTTCATTTTGTTTTGCCTTCAGAAAAGCAGCAAAGCTCCCCTGAGCCAGCATCATCACCTTTGTAAACTGTTCAAAGGTCAGACCTACAATATTGACAATCTCAGTATCGCAAGTCCGCACCTGATCGGCAATAATCCGGTCTTCCGAGTCTGCAATACTTCTTTTTACCGGTTTTAAATTGTTGGTACGGGTTCGCTCCTGGCTCCATGATGACTTCCAGATCCGACCATTCACTTCAAAAACCACTTCGGAGTAGCTGTCTTTCTCGCCCCTTGTCATCACAGGATTATCGCCGACGGTAATATCAACCCTAGGTGTTTTTCCGTAAAGCGCTATCGAAATGGCATCCAGAATCGAGCTTTTGCCGGAACCTGTTTTTCCAGTTATGGCAAACAGTCCGTCGTTGGTAAAATCCGAAGATGTAAAATCTATTTCATTCTCACCCTCAAGAGAATTTATATTTTTGAATCTAAGTCTTAAAATCCTCATATTAAACTAATTAATGTCATTGATCTCATTCAGAATCTGCTGATAAAGTCCACGTAACATGGTTTTCGACTCTTCAGTAAAATCATTTTTACTAAGCAACTTCTCAAATACCTCCGTTTCATTGAGCGTATCAAGCGACTCCGCATGATCTTCTGTAGTCAACAACTGTTCCAAATGTGGTTTATTCTGGAGTCTCAGCACCTCGATTTTCGTATTCTCAACCAGCTCATTCACCCAAGTTGAGAAATCGGGAAAAATATCCCGCCCATCATAAACAACCTCCGTCCAAACCGATTCATCAAGTTTTTTCAGCTCATTTAAGCGGCTCTCAATCTGCTGTTTATCTCCTCTGATGGATTCAAGCCGCTGAAACAGCGGAACATCCACCGGGGTTATGGTTGGCTCTGAGCCAAACTCGCCGATAAAAACTTTTTTCTCCTGTCCTACTTCGCCAAACCCCATTGGAATGGGCGATCCGCAATAGCGGATGTGTTCTTTTATAACTGACGGAATATGGTAATGGCCAAGGGCTACATAATCAAATACAGCCGAAAAAATATCGCTGCCAACACCTGCAATATTGCCTATATAAGTATCTCTTACCCCATCGTCATCACTCCTTTTACCTCCCATCACCGACAAATGCCCGGTGGCAACAATAGGAATATCAGCTTGCAGCTCCTGTCTTTTCTTTTCAGCAAGCTCGGCTATCTCCTGATAATGCTTTCTGATATTTTCATTAATTTTTTCCGAACGGTCGCTGTAGCTCATTCCCTCTGCAAATCGGCTGATATCCCTCTCGCGGAGAAACGGAACCGCACAAACGATAAGAGCCGGAGCGCCATGCTCATCGTTCAGAACCAGAATCTCATCTTCGATTTTCTCCGTTGCATTGCCAACCACCACCACATCCAAAGCTGCCAGCACAACTTTTGGTGCATTCAGAAAACTGGGAGAGTCGTGGTTGCCGCCAACAACAATTACATGCCTGCAACCCGAATTCCTGACATTAATCAGAAAATCGTAATACATCTTCTGGGAAGATATGCCCGGCGTTGAGGTATCAAATACATCGCCGACAATAAGCAGCACATCTACTGCTTGTTCCTTTATGGTTTTCAGCAGCCAGTCGAGAAAAAGGCTGTGCTCCTCCTGTCTGTCTTTTCTGGAATAAAGGGTTCTGCCCAAATGCCAATCGGAAGTGTGAAGTATTTTCATTCTATCGATTATTGTTTACCCCGTTACACATTGTCGGTTATGGTGTCAACGGGTTTCTGATAATTTGCTTATAGTCCAATAAAACCCTGGTTCATGCAACATGTAGGTGTTTATAAAAAAAGGTTTTTATTGCTTATAAGTTTTTTTCAAAAACACTATTGTCCGGTAAAAGTATAAAATTGTTTTTTACTTTTACAATTAACTGATAGTCAATAATAATGTTTGCTATTTTTTATCATTTTCAAAAGTAAGCCCCATCAAAAAGAGTAGGCTGTCTC
>JBASHR010000024.1:0-16173 GCA_049654165.1 Bacteroidales bacterium | reverse complement strand
AATTGCTTCTTTTATGTTGACCACCCCAACAACTCCGGGAATATTTGAGCTTGTTCTGATAAACGGAGGACAAAACGGAATTGTTACTCTTATTGCACCCGACACCTACACTGTTACTTTTGTTATTCAGGATATTGATCAGCAACCAATTGATGACGCTGTTGTGACTCTTGGAAATATTGGTAATTTACCCGGCGACTACGTGTTTACAGATATTTTGCCGGGAAATTATTCCTATTTTATTGAAAAAGACGGCTATACTTCAGTTTCAGGAATTGCAGAACTGATTGACTCAGATCTTACCATAAGCGTTACACTTTTATCAGGTGGCAATGTTATTGTTATTCATCCTGTTATAGGTGAAGCAGGGCAAAATATCTTAATTGATGTAGAATTTATTAATGTGGATACAACATTTGTGGCTTTTCAGTTTGATGTTAATTTACCTGATGGTTTCGAATATGTACCCGGCTCAATTGTGATAAACCCTGAACGAATTCCTGATTTACAGATCATGGCCAGTATGTTGCCCGGCACCAACTATTTACGCTTTGTTGCATTTGTTATGACAAATACGGGTTTTATAGGTCACTCCGGAGTTGTTTTTAGTTTTATTCTTTCTACTCCGAATGTGCCGGGTATTTATACTCTTAAAATTAAGGATGCCATTTTTGGTACTATTGAAGGAACGAATATTTTAACTGGTGTAGTTGATGGCATAGTTACACTTCTGATACCAACAGGGATTACAGAGCCGGAAAATGAAACGGTACGGGTTTTTCCGAATCCTGCAACACATATTCTGAATATAATGTCGGAAAGGCCAATGGAACGTGTTAAACTATTTAATTTCAATGGGCAGTTGATGTTTGATTCCCGTGAAATTAATATTACTTCAGCACAAATCAGGGTAAGTCACTACCCTGCGGGAATTTATATGCTTCAAATTATCAACAACGAAGGACAGGTTCTGAACCGGAAAATAGCAATCCATAGTTACTGAGTTCAGAGCGAAAAAATAAAGTCTTAAAAAACTAATTCCGTCGTGCAGAGCCAGAATTGGTCTGTTATATTTTGCCAACCGGTATAATATTCCTGATTTTGAGTATTTTAAAAGAGGCTGTCAATAAAGGCAGCCTCATTTATCATATCAACAATTGTGTTTATCTCATATCAATACACTCATTCAAGTATAATATCCACTGTCATTATAATATCCAGAAGATTTATCTGATTATCACCATTTAAATCTGCGTTCAAAAAACAAAATGGAGTAGGATCAAGTCCAATAATATAACTTCCTATTGTAATCACATCAAGCACATCCACTACCCCATCACAATTGGCATCGCCGGGTATTATACCAATAAACAGCTTTTCAATTTCATTCGACAACGATAATTCAGAAGTAACCCCATTGGAATACTCAGCCTCTACAGCATAATGATAGAAGCCCGGAGTAAGATTTGCCCAGTTCTGATCAATATATACAGTATCATATACCGGCTCCTGATTGATCTTCATCCAGATATCATCCGAAACCAGTTTACGGTAAACATTGTAATGCTGAAATGATCTGCTTCCATTCCAATGCAAGGTACCGGCTGATGGATCAACTGTAATTTCAGGTTCAACAGTTATACAGAATGAATGATTTTCACCTTCATTTAAGTCAATTATATTAAAACTGCCATCTGCAACATAGTCACCGTCAATATCGCCATACAACAATCCTGATGCCCTGATAAAAATATTTGCATGTAACGGTGGTGAAGTAACATTTTCAAGGGGCTGGTAAGATCCCATTCCATTGCTCCATTGGCGAAGCGGCTGCCATTCGTAAGGTTCGTCAACTCCATCATCGTAAGCAATAAGTGTATAATTGCTATAACCTGAAATACCAATGAAAAAGCCATTTGGTGTTTCAACCGGCATACTCAGATTCAGAGTGTTCCAGCCTGGTTTATTTTCAATATTTCCTTTTACAAAAAGTATATTGTTTGGATCAGGGGCATTAGCCTGAGTAAGACCCAGAATAGTAATCATAACTTGTGGCGAATACGGATAATTTGGATTTTGATAAGTGTACCAGTGTACTTTCTGGAGGCTTGCATGTTTAGTCCATGCTGAACCTACAAGAATATCAGGCGAGCCGGTAGTTATGAGCACACCCTGCAAAACACCGTCATCATATCTGAATTCCATGGGATAAGGTGATCCCGGAGCATACCAGGTAACAAATGTTGACAAATCACCTTCAGTTACATTCACAAGATTAGGAGCGGGAGCAAGTTCCAGAATAGTAATAGGGTCAAGCAAATAAGGAATTTCCGGAACCGATATATCAGCAATATATGTCTGATAACCTGTCAGTGTTATTTCTATCTGATAGGTAGTTGAGCCCCAGATTTGACTGAAATAAAAATTCCCGGAATCATCTGCAGTTGTCTGATAATTATCAATACCATGTAATTTAACCACTGCACCTGTAGCAGGAAGTTGCGTATCACTGAGGATTACACTTCCGGACAATGAGATAAGAGGACGTGGCACAAGCATAGCATCACCAAGGTTGACACTTCCTCCGGCAGCCAGATTAACATTTTCAAAAACCACATCACCATACGAATATTTTGAGATAGTAATCTTAAGATTATTGCCGGCAAGTGCTTTAGGAGCTGTATAATAGCCCTGACTATTGGAATAAATTTCGGCAACATAGCCCGGGAAAGCCGGATTCTCAATAACTATTTTTGCACCTTCAACAGGAGCACTGTTTGACTGATATAATACCCTGCCTGTAATACTTCCCAAACCGTTGCCGGTTTCAAACATCAGGCTTGTAATGGGAAAGTCTGTAAGTCGGGCAACATGCGACAGATTATTCGGATCAATGGCAGTGTACCAGTTATCGTATACATTCCTCACCTGACCATACTCAACATATTCGTAGGCAAACTTTGAGTTTTCATTGATATATGGACTTCCGCCCTGATAATAATATACCAGTACGGCAAGATTACCACTTCCGGTATAAACATAGGGTTCGGTAAGGTTTATATTTATTTTTCCCAAACCATCAGAAAAATTCAGAACACCGTCAAATACAAGATGCATATCGGAAGCAGGTATCGCATCAGTTTCAAAATTGGTCATATTAGTTTCAGTCATCCACACTTTTACTTTACGATTGGGTATGGGATTGGCGAAACTGGTGTAATAGGTAAGACGTGTAACTATTCCTCCTGTATTCAGTTCATTTGTATAATAAAGACATTCATGCAGACTGGATCCACGGTAGTCTTCAAAACTGATAGGGTAATTATAGGTATATGAAGTTTGCTGATTTAACGGGAAAGTGCCAATATTCTTAACCACTATAGAAGCATGAATTACCTCAAGATTTAAAGTACTACTTGTATTGTTCGAAAGGTCTTCATCCTCAGTCCAGTCAATTTTGGCATATAAACCATATTCTCCGGTTTCGGGGACATTTACCGGAATAGTCATGGTTTGTGTTTGTCCGGAAGTAAGCTCTACTCCGGGCACCGAAGCATAAACTACCTCCTGTCCTCCAACTAAAGCACAAATTTTCACATCATAAGCACCTGCCTGTACAGGGTTTTTACCGTAATTTCCGATCAAAACCTGATAATTATTTGAAGTATTGGCATAAATGATATCAGGACCGGTGAAATTAAGTGCCATCAGGTCATTATCAAAACGTATCATAACTGAGCCAAGCACATCATCAATAACTCCGGGCCAACACCAGACTCCATTGAACTGGAATGCAATATAAAACTCACTCCCTTCTGAAAGACCATACTGACTCAGATCGTATGATTTAAGTATGTATGCCATAGGAGGATCAGTAATCTGATCAACAGTCATGAAATCGTTGATAGCTGTGCCGGTTGTTGACAATTTAACACGCCATACCTGACCTGTCTGGTTAGCGAGTCTCTTAATCCAAAACTGAAAAACATCGCCGGTTTGCCATACCATTTTCGGAGTAATAAGCCAATCGTCGTAGCTTGTTTGCCCAATGTTGCCTGCATATGTATCAAGTCCTGCTGCAGCAATACCTGTATGAGGTGCAACCTGCCCGGTAGGAACTTTATTTACATTTCTGAGCCAGCCTTCTCCATCAGCATTATTATCAATTACTTTCCAGCCTAATGGAGGGAAAAGCAGATCTTCAAAACTTTCTCTTAATACTCCGTAACGCAATCCTATTCCGCTTAAAGCAATGGTTTTATTGCCCGGTATTGCAGAATCCATCAGAAACGTCAAGGTTCCTTCTTCAGGCTGTGGTTCGGAAGGATGAAACTGAATTTCAAAAACCTGCTGCTCACCACTTGCAAGCATTACAGGAAAAGTAGTATTAAGCACTGAAAAATTAGGATTGGTGATATCAACTCCGGTAATTTCAAGTATTCCTCCTCCACTGTTTTGTACCGTAGCATTCAATGTTTTGTTCACAGTAAGTTCCACTTCGCCAAAGTCAAGTGAAGCCGGAGCTACCACAACAATTGGATTTGCAGGAATATCACCCAGCCATATTTTTATATTTGCTCTGCTGCCAACAGGCGAACCTGCAGGTAAATTATTCGGATCGTAAGGATTTGAATCGTTACGTGCATATCTTGTCATTGATGGTTGTCCGGGTTCAAGATCGGTTACATAAAACATATCTGACGAGGAATTCCAGCCCGGCTTTTTCTCAATAACTGTAATCAATAGATTATCGGTATTATTATAGAAAAAAGGATTCACGTCAACCCAGGAAAATTCATCTCCGCTGTAGAAAGTAAATGCGCCATCATAAACCTTGGTTGACCCGTCTAACTGTACTGTTGTGGTTAGTTCTGTAAGAGTGGTATGTGCGATCCATATTTCTGTAACCTCGGTAAGCGCAGGCGCTTCTCCGGCATAATGAAATCCAATACGGTTAATTCTTCGGTTTGGAACATTAATCTCAGATTGCAAATAAATAGTCTGCGAAAATGAATAGCCATAATAGGGTGAAATAGGGATTAAACTACTGGTTGTGGTTTCTGTACCTATAATAACTCCAACCAGATTAACACCCATTCCCATGACTCCCACCTGTTTATCACCTGTAATAGCCTCATCCATGAGGAAAGTGATTTCACCGGTTTCCATCTGTGCAACAGTTGGAGAAAACTGAATTTCAATGATTTTTGTTTCAAACACACCAATGTTTAAAGGAAAATCAACACCAACAACAGTAAAAGCATCGTTTGTGCTATTGTAACCTGTTATTTCCAAAAAGCCTGCTCCGGTATTTTTAACAGCTATATTCATTATTTTATTTCCGTTCAATTCTACATCCCCAAAATCGAGCTGAAGAGGCGTGATCTGCGAAACCGGTGGTCCCGTAGGAATATCGCTGAACCATAGTTTAATATTGGCACGATAACCGATATTATTACCGGCAGGAAGTGCTTCTGGATCGTAAGGAGTACTATCATTCCAGTCACCAAGACATAAACTCTGACCAGAAGGAACGGTCGTTGCCCAGAATTTATCGCTTGACGAATTCCAGCCTGGTTTCTTTTCAATAACAGTGATAAGCAGATTATCGCTATTGTTGTAGAAAAACGGACTTATCTCAACAGAGGAAAAAGCACTGCCGCTATAGAAAACAAAAGGACCATCAAAAACTTTGGTTGATGTGGTCAAAGGTACTGTACCGGCGAGCTGCGTTAGTGTAGTATGCGCCATCCAGATTTCTATTTCCAGATCAAGTGACGGACTTGAACCACCATAATGATAACCAACCCTTGTAATAATCTTATCCTGAATATTTAATTCATTCTTAAAATAAAGGGTTTGAGTAAACGAATAGCCATACCATGGAGTTACAGGCGTATTACCGCTTAATTCGGTACCAGTGCCAATAACAATAGAATCGTTGGCTAATAAACCTGTGCCAGGAACTACAGACGAATAAACAGCAGGTGCTTGTTCAGTTTCCGCAGCCATAAGCTGAAACGAAAATAAAAACACCATCATCAACAGGCTAAAAAGCCTGAACTTTTTTGTAAAACACTTCATAAGACGCTGATTTTTAATGATTAAAACATTTTAATTTTTGCTTTTAACAGCTTTACAAATGTATGTAATAAGTTGTTTGTTATAATTACTTCTAAACTAACCTGATAAAAAATATTTAAATCCAGAGAATTTTTAAAATTAACACTCGTAACATTCAGCTATCCGGACTTTTTAGCTACTTCAGAAAGCAAAAGTACTGCTGCTTTATAGTATAGTAAATCTAAGGGTCGGGTTATGATTACGAATCCCGCTTAGCAGGGATTTATTCACAAAATTGTATTTTCGCAGTCTTTTAATACAAATACTATGATAGTTCATAAACTCAAACCAGCTCTCATCGTGGGTTCAGGACTGGAAAACTTCAATTTCTTTGATGATTATGTTGAAAACAAGGTCACAACTGCTTATGGTGATCCTTCCAGCACCCTGATTACCGGAAAATTCAGGGATATGGAGGTTGTAATTCTTTCAAGGCACGGACGCCAACATACCATTCCTCCTACTCAGATGAATAACCGTGCAAACATCATGGCTTTGAAACAAGCCGGCTGTACTCATATCCTGGCAACTTCTGCCTGCGGAAGCCTCAGAGAACAAATACAACCCGGGCATCTTATATTCCCCGACCAGTTCATTGACTTCACGCGGCACAGACACGTGAGTTTTTTTGAAAGTTTTGAACCCGGCAAACTGAATCACGTTGCAATGTGCGACCCTTTTGATGAAGAATTGAGAAGTATATTTCAGGAAAAAGCAGCAGAATCAAACATAGCATATCATGATAAAGGTACTGTAATTACCATTGAAGGACCTCGTTTCAGTACCCGTGCCGAATCAAAAATGTTTCGGATATGGGGTGCCGATATAATAAATATGAGTACCGCTCCCGAGATTATTCTGGCTAATGAATTAAAAATACCATATGTTCTTGCAGCTCTATGCACTGATTATGATGCATGGCGCGAAAATGAAAAGGGTGTTAGCTGGGAAGAAGTACTGCACGTTTTTAAACAAAATGTAGCAAAACTCAGCCGCCTGTTAATTGAAGTATTAACCCGTATGGAACAACTGAACACGTGATAGACTGATGAATAATTCCAAAAGATATAAATCTCCGTTTGTCCGAACCTTGTTTATTATAGCAGGCAGTCTTTCTGTAGCGCTTGGTGTGCTGGGAATGTTGCTGCCAGTGCTGCCTACCACTCCTTTTCTGTTACTTGCAGCATGGTTTTACATCCGAAGCAGCGACAGGTTTTACTATTGGCTAATAAATCACAAAATATGGGGAAAATATCTTAGAGGTTATCTTGCCGGAGAAGGAATACCAAAACGTATAAAAGTATGGGCAATAATCCTGCTCTGGGCTACTATTTTAAGTACTGTGTTTTTTGCTCTGGAAAAAAACTGGCTTAAAATATTACTGATAGCCATTGCAGTTGCAGTAAGCATTCATATAATCAATATCAATGGTAAAAACCAGGAGAAATAGAGCACTAACTATAAAAATGCACACAGCAAATATTTCTTAATGATAAAACAGTGTAAATCAAATACTTTGCTATTACAAAAAATCATTTTTTAAAAATCTTTATTAAAAAACGCAGATTCAAATAAATGTAACAATCAACAGCAAAGGCTGTTAAAATGACTGACCATTAGAAGGGTAACATTTGATGACAAAAACCGAAAAACCATATCCAAACCCAGGTGCGTGGCTTCCAATCACCCGTGAAGAGCTTAAAAAGCGCGGATGGGATGAAGTAGATGTTATCCTGGTAAGCGGCGATGCCTATGTTGATCATCCTTCATTTGGCACGGCAATAATTGGAAGGGTTATAGAAGCTGAAGGCTTACGTGTGGCTATTCTGCCGCAACCAAACTGGCGTGACGATCTGCGTGATTTCAAAAAGCTGGGAAAACCGCGGTTGTTCTTTGGCGTTACTGCCGGCAATATGGATTCAATGGTAAATCATTATACCGCTGCCAAACGACTCCGCTCCGACGACGCCTATACACCCGGTGGAAAAGCCGGATTCAGACCTGATTATGCTTCAGTAGTGTATTGCAGGATACTTAAAAATTTATACCCTGACACCCCTATAGTTCTTGGTGGTGTTGAGGCTTCAATGCGTCGCTTCACTCATTACGATTATTGGCAGGATATGGTTAAACCTTCAATCCTATTTGAAAGCGGTGCCGATATTCTTTTGTATGGCATGGCTGAGAAACCATTGAAAACCATGTTACAAAGGTTACGGAACGGAGAATCAATAAGCCGTATGACCGACCTTGAACAATCGTCATGGATTTCACCAACTAAAGAACAGATTCCTGAAAATAAGGCATATAAAACAACCGAATTGCCTTCGCATGACGAAATGGTCAGGGATAAGGCAGTGTTCGCAAAAGTTGCAAGAACGCTTGACATTGAGCATAGTATTGTAAATCCTTCGCGAATAATCCAAGAAAACGATCAGGGCTGGCTGGTGGTAAACCCGCCGGCGACTATACCAGTTGAACAGGAAATGGATAAGATATATAGCCTGCCGTTCACTCGTCTGCCTCATCCTAAATACAAAAAGCGTGGAATTATTCCGGCATGGGAAATGATAAAAGACTCGATAACCACTCATAGAGGATGTTATGGAGGCTGTACCTTTTGTGCCATTTCAGCACATCAGGGCAAGTTCATAAGTAACCGCTCCGAAGGCTCGGTTTTACAGGAAATAGAAAAAATTACAGCCATGCCTGATTTCAAAGGTCATATTACTGATCTTGGAGGTCCTACAGCCAATATGTACCAAATGACCGCCATTGATTTTGAAATATGCAAAAAATGCAACCGTCCCTCTTGTATATATCCACGGATTTGTAAAAACCTAAATACAAACCACAAGCCTTTGATTGAACTGTATCGCAAGGCAAGAAAGATAAAAGGAGTGAAAAAAGTCACCATAGGTTCAGGCATCAGGTATGATATGTTTATGACTTCCGAGGGTTCTGAAAATAAACAAAAGGGTCATAAGGAATATTTTGAGGAATTGGTAGTGCATCATGTTTCCGGAAGGCTCAAAGTGGCTCCTGAGCATACATCGGATAATGTATTGTCTTATATGCGAAAACCATCCTTTGCGCTGTTTGAAAACCTAAAAAAGGATTTCGACAGGATTTGCAGGCAGCAAAATCTAAACCAGCAGATAATACCTTATTTTATTTCTTCGCATCCTGGTTCGGAAGAAAAAGATATGGCTGAACTTGCAGAAAAGATCCGTCTCATGGGCTTACGTCCTGAACAGGTGCAGGATTTTACTCCCACTCCCGGAACTCTTGCCACGGCAATGTTTTATACCGGACTTGATCCCTATAGCCTTAAACCTGTTAAGGTAGCACGCTCACCGGAAGAAAAAGCAGCACAGAAAGATTTTTTCTTCTGGTATAAACCCAAAAAACAAAAATCGAGGTCAGGTAAAAATCAAACAAAACGTAAGAAAAATCATTAATAACACTGAGGAAAATTCAAAAAGTAAAAAACCAATCTTAAAACGGATAATCAATTTGTACAGGATGACAGCACAAAATGAATTAATTGAAAAACTCAGGCTTGGTCTTGCTGCACCGCTAACAGGAGAGATATCGCATTTTAAAATGCTTCCTTCTGAAAGACGCGGAGCTATAAAACCACCTGAGACAGTACAAATACCTGTTGCCGGAAGTGTGCTTATACTGTTATATCCCAAAAATGGATTTTTTTCTACAGTGCTCATAAAACGAACCGAAGATAATGGCGTTCATAGCGGACAAATAAGTTTTCCGGGAGGTAAGCAGGACAGCGACGACATTTCTTCAATTAGCACTGCCTTGCGTGAAGCCGAAGAAGAAATCGGTGTTAAACCTTTTAATATTGAGGTTATTGGAACATTGAGTCCACTGTATGTGAGCCCAAGCAATTTTGAGATAACCCCTGTAGTAGGGTTCACTAACAAGCTCGAAAAACTTGCTCCCAACCCTGCTGAAGTAGCCTATACCATTGAATTACCACTAAAGAACATTAACAGGCTCCGAACCAATGTTGATATATTGGTTAGGGGTACTACACTAAAACAAGTGCCTTGCTTTAATCTGAACGGACATATAATATGGGGTGCCACTGCAATGATCCTGCAGGAACTGCTCGATGTAATGGAAAATAACGGAGTAAGGCTATAATGACCACTTGATGCTGAAAATGCAGATATCAGCTCTCAATTACAATTTCATGAGTTAAAACAGCAGCCTTTGAAAGCATTGCCGATACTCCGCAGTATCTATCCTGCGACAGACTTACCGCCTTTTCGAGCTTATCCACTGGCAGATCCTTACCTTTAAAAACATAACGAAGATGCAGCTTATGGTAATATTTTGGATGTTCCTCAGTAAGTTCACCATCAGCTTCAACACGGAAAGCCTCGGGCTGAACACGCATTTTGCCAAGTATTGATATTACATCCATTGCAGTACATCCTGCCAGCGAAACAAGTAATAATGCCTTGGGACGCGGACCTTTATCCTTACCACCCACAGCCTCATCGGCATCAAGTATGATTTTATGACCATTTAATGTGGTCTCGAACGACATGGCTTCCTTCCAGCCCATTGAAATACTCTGCTTCATTGTTAATAATTTTAAATTTCTATGAACTCAACAGTCGTAAACAACAAAAGGTTCATAAATATTCCGTCCTGATGGAGTTTAATAATGTTAAGAACCTGAATATGTTTTGTCTGCAAAATTAATGTATTCAATTGAAAATAAGTTAACTGACACAAAAACTAATTAATACAGGTTTTCAGGATACTCACCTGAACCCGTTAGTGCAGCAAGTTCACTTACGGCATGTGCCCTGTCTTCGCGATATGTTACTCCAAACCAGCGGGCTGAACTTTGCAGCACTTTCACACTTACCCCACTTGTGCCAAGAAGATTATTTACAATAGTAGGTATATAGAATTCGCTCTTTATAGTGTTTGAGTTTTCACGGATAAATTCATCAAAACCTTTTTCCAGCTTCTCAAAGAAATCATTTGTGAAGCCCCAGAAATTCATTGAAACAATGGTTTCAGGATCTAATTTAATTTTATTTCCATGCTCATCAATATAAACGATCGCCTCGCCTTCGGGTGCAATTTTAGTTCGTTCAGTAACGCTTACAAGCAGCCGGTTTTCATCCGGTTCACAAATCCCCCTCGAAACAGTTCCATGTTCTGATAAAGTATTCCGGAGCTCGTAACCTACCATTGCATATTCACCTTCTTTAGCATTTTTCAGATGCTGGTACATTACCCTGTAGGCATCGGCACCATAAAAATCATCGGCATTTATCACAGCAAAAGGTTCTTTGATCACGTCTTTTGCCATAAGCACAGCATGGGCTGTGCCCCAGGGCTTAACCCTTTCAGGATGTATTACCAGACCGGCAGATATGTTTTCAATTTCCTGAAGCACATAATCAACCTTGATTTTACCGGCTAGTTTATTCATCATTATCTCATTGAATTCTTTTTCAATATTGCGACGAATAACAAAAACAACTTTTTCGAAACCCGCCCTCCGGGCATCAAAAACCGAATAGTCAATAATTGTTTCGCCATTTGGACCAAGTCTGTCAAGCTGCTTTAACGATCCGTAACGGCTGCCAATACCGGCGGCTAAAACTAATAAAGTGGGTTCTGACATTATTTTATAGATTTATTGAGGAAGATGATAAATTGTTCAAATTGCCGGCAAAATTAGAACTTTTACTCATGCATATAATGAATGGATTCTAACAATCGTTATTTTTGTAAAGATGTCTTCTATACCGCTTTTTAAGTTAATCAGACTTTAATCATGCTGAAAGATTGTTGTCTTTGTCCGCGAAACTGTCATGCAAACCGTATTGAATATCCCCTTGGCTATTGTAATACTGATGCAGGTTTTCACATAAGCAGCATCTGTCTGCATCGTGGTGAAGAACCGCCAATAAGCGGGCAGACTGGTATTTGTAATATCTTTTTCAGCAGGTGTAACCTCCAGTGTATTTATTGTCAGAACTATCAGATCAGCACTTTAGGACCGGATGTCCGGGAATCGGTTTATACTCTGGATGAAGTGGTTTCGCACATTGAATTTTATCTTTCGTACGGATGTACTCATGTAGGCTTTGTTTCGCCATCACATGTCATAGTACAGGTTAAGGCAATAATTGAAGCTTTGCACAACCGGGGGCATGATCCTGTATTTGTTTACAATTCAAATGGATACGACAGTGTTGAAACCCTTTGCAGTCTTGAAGGGCTTATTGATGTTTATCTTCCGGATCTTAAATATATGGACAGCGAGCTGGCAGCCAAATACAGCGGAGCAGGAAATTATCCAAAAGCAGCATCGGCAGCACTTAAAGAAATGTATCGCCAAAAAGGCAGCACTCTTATACTCGACGAGCAAGGCTGTGCTGAATCAGGAATATTAATTCGTCATCTTGTATTGCCCGGGCATGTTGAAAACAGTAAAGCCGTTTTGCGTTTCATTGCCGAAGAATTATCGCCGCGGGTACATATTTCGCTAATGTCGCAGTATTACCCGACTCCTGCCGTAGCCGGACATCCGCAACTCGGAAGGCAAATAAAAGCTTCTGAATACAAGCAAGTGCTTAAAGAAATGAAGCAGCTTGGTATATTCCGTGGATGGATACAGGATTTTGACAGTCATGCATCATACCGCCCTGACTTTTCTCTGGATCACCCATTCGAATGAAAAGATATTTCTTCTGCCTATTGTGCCGGGATAGCTTAACTTTAGACTATTCACAATTTACGCAAATCACCGGATTCTTCCCAGTTATAAAAAAGTCAGTATGGGATTTTGTTTCCGTTTTCTTTCCATTTTTTGAAAGGGCTTTCTGACTTTTCATGAACAATGTGAGTGGTAGGTATCTTGCGCAATTCAATGCTATTGCATAATTCATCATAAATATAAGAATCGTCGAAGCCTGCAACAGCAGCATCTTTGCGTGAGGCAGCAAAATAAACTGCCCTGGGCCTTGCCCAGTAAATTGCGCCGAGGCACATAGGACATGGTTCACAACTGCTGTAAATCTCACAGTCTTTTATTTCGAACCATCCCAATTTGTTACAAGCCTCTCTGATAGCCATTATTTCAGCATGTGCGGTGGGGTCGTTATTAGCTGTTACCATATTCACTCCACGGGATATGATTTTACCGCCACATACAACCACAGCGCCAAATGGTCCGCCATTACCGCTATATACATTGTCTTCTGCCAATCTTATGGCTTCGTCCATGAATTCTTTTTTGTAATTGTTCATTATGAAAAATGTATGATCGAGTTATCAATTGACAAATTTAATCTTTTTTGAGAAACCTTTATCAATTACGAAAAAAATCGTTCAAATAGAAAATTTTAAAACAATACACCTGACTCAACAGACACAACAATACCACAACTCACTAATATTCAATTATTTATCATTTTATTAAAATCAAACTTACATCCAAAGACGGGGTTTGTTAATCTTAATCTTGATTTTGCTACTATTTAGGGAATGCCTTGGTTTTCAGTTAAAACAAGCTATTACTTTTAGATACTGACTATTACATTAAGTAATTTTTGCAATCACACTGATAAAAACCAAAATATTTGCTTTTTTCAAAACAAGATTGCATCTTTACCAATGCATCGTATTTTATTCATAGTTTTTAATGTATTGACATTATAAAAGTCTAATGTATATTTTACAATTCTCATAATAAAAATCAAAATATTATAATTTTTTATAATTTTTTTTAACTGAAATGATGGTTTTTTAAAAAATTTTATTATCTTTGTCCAAAACATTATTCTTTTAATTATTAAACCAATAAACAAGATATGCAAATATATAAATATTTAAATAATTAACCTGAGGTCAAATTAAATAAATAGGCAATCTTTAGGCAATATGAAAATAAATTTCTTAATTATAAATTGTCCTTTCATTGTTTAATTAAATTTTTATTTATTATGAAGAAAATTACCTTTTTACTAAGCGCACTCGTATTAAGTAGCGCAATCATTGCACAATCGTTCATCCCTTCATGGGATCTCGAAAAGATGCAAAGAGACAAAGAACGCGAAGCCGTTGAATTCTACCAGCAGCATTATGATAAAAATCCTGATGCTGTTGCTATTCCCGAAGTTCCTACTGATGCAATGTACGATCTTCTTTTCCAGTTTCCTCCATATGATATTGGCGGTACTTATGCAGTAGCTACTGACGGGGATTATATTTATACAGCCAGATGGAATGCCTCTTTGTTCCATAAACTTGACTTTCAAGGCAATCTTGTTGAAGAATTCACCATTGCAGGCGCAGGTGAAATTCGTGACCTGGCTTATGACGGAGAATATTTTTATGGTGCTCCAAATAGTGCTACCATTTATAAAATGGACTTTGTAAACAAAGTTCTGGTAGGTACTATTTCAGGTCCGTCAGCAGTTCGTGGCATAGCTTACGACGAAATTAACGATGGTTTCTGGGTAACCAATGGATGGGATCCTCCAATCAGGCTTATCAGCCATACCGGAGCTGTATTACAGACTTTGAATACCACAGCATCCAGCTTTGGAGGAATTGGCTGGGAAAATGTTACTGAAGGCGGACCATATCTTTGGGGATATTGCCAGTCAGGTGCAACAGATAATCTGCTTGTGAAAATTAACATGACTACCGGAGCTACCATTGAAACATTCGAACTTAACCAATCAGTAACTATTGTGGATGGTATAGCCGGTGGTATGGAAATCACTGACAAAGTTTATCCCGGAAAATGGGCTTTCTTTGGTACTTCACAGAACGACTGTATCTGGGCTCTTGAACTTGCTGATGCAGCTCCTCCTGATGCTCCTGCTGCAGTTACAAATTTAACTGCTACTGCAGGTGCAAATGGTGCTTTGACAGCTACCCTCAACTGGAATAATCCTGCTGTTTCTGTTAATGGAGAACCATTGACTGAACTTACAGCAGTTAAAATTTACCGTAACGATGATCTGATCCACACCATTAACAATCCTGTTATTGGTGGCGCCGCTACATATACTGACAATGCAGTTCCGGCAGCAGGCAATGTTGCTTACAAGCTCATAGCTGAAAACAGCGCCGGTGAAGGTATTCCTGCTTTAGTTACCGTATGGGTAGGTCCTGATGTACCTGCTGCTCCCGGCGATGTATTGCTGGTAGCTCAGGGTAATGATGGTTTCATCACCTGGACGGCTCCTACCGGTGGCTTACATGGTGGTTTTTACTCACCAGAAGGACTTAACTACACAGTAAAACGTTTCCCCGGTTCAGTTACAGTAGCCTCCAATATTACTGCTTTGGAATATCTTGACAATACTGTTCCCGGCGTTGGCAACTATTATTATACCGTAACCGCCACCAATGATGTTGGTGAAGGTGGGACTGGAACCTCCAATACTGCTTTGCTTGGAGCAGAAGGGCTGCTGATTTTTGAACAATTCGATTCCGGTATGCCAGCAGGTTGGGAAGTTTTAGGTATGGGTGGCGGAAACTGGTCTATAGCGAACACAGCTAATGCCGGTGGTACAGCTCCTGAATTGCAGTTTAGTTGGACTCCCTCATTTGTTGGTGTTTCACGCTTTGCATCACCTAATATTAACTCAGGTGAATACAGTGCTTTAAGACTGAAATTCAATCAAATGCTTAATGACTTCTCAACCTTTACCGGTGAATTTATTGCTGTTGATTGTTCAATTGACAATGGCGCAACCTGGGAGCAGTTATGGTTTCATGAAGCAAGTTCAAGCCTTAATGCCCAACTTACAGAAGTATATTTCAGCGTTCCGCAAAACACCAATTTCAGAATTGCTTTCAAGTTTGATGGAAATAGTTATAATATCAACTATTGGTATATTGATAACGTTGTAGTTGAACCTGTTATGGGTCAGGACCTTTCTGCTATGGCTATTACCGGTAATGTAACTCCATCAGTTGGCGAAGCTACCAACTATACTGTTAAATTCCAGAATGCAGGAGCTGATCCGGTAGCCGGCA
>JBASHR010000023.1:0-115697 GCA_049654165.1 Bacteroidales bacterium | reverse complement strand
GAAATACAAAAATAATGATCGCACAACTTTTAATCGCACCATAATGGAATTGAAATAGTCATAACTCCTGACATTCTTGTCTTCCATCGCCCTTTTAATCGCACCATAATGGAATTGAAATATAAACAGTATGTGGATGGAATCGTTGCAGCAAACGCTTTTAATCGCACCATAATGGAATTGAAATGTGGCGTCGTTGTTGTTTACTTTGACAACAACGCTCTTTTAATCGCACCATAATGGAATTGAAATCGATATTTAATATATCGTCATGGGAAAGCACTACGCCCTTTTAATCGCACCATAATGGAATTGAAATCACCATTTCATAAAAATATTCAGGTTTTTTGCTGTGTCTTTTAATCGCACCATAATGGAATTGAAATGAATATGCAATACCGAAATACAAAAATAATGATCGCACAACTTTTAATCGCACCATAATGGAATTGAAATAGTCATAACTCCTGACATTCTTGTCTTCCATCGCCCTTTTAATCGCACCATAATGGAATTGAAATATAAAAAACAGCTATGATGTTATTGTGATTGACCCTCTTTTAATCGCACCATAATGGAATTGAAATCTTGGAAATTGGAGCTGTCAGATACTTGACAAAATTTCTTTTAATCGCACCATAATGGAATTGAAATGTAGAAATGATGCAGGCGTTACATGTAACGGCTGACTTTTAATCGCACCATAATGGAATTGAAATTCAATTTGATCGATGATGAGGTTTAAACTTTCAACTTCTTTTAATCGCACCATAATGGAATTGAAATAAGAGTGTGGATGATCTGTATTATTACGGCTGGAATGCTTTTAATCGCACCATAATGGAATTGAAATTTATAAGTAATACCCTCTATGTTAGCTCTAACTACCTTTTAATCGCAGCATAATGGATTTGAAATGGCAATACATTTATCCATTTATTCAAGCCCATGATATTAGAAAGGAAAATTGTGTTAAAAGCGATTAATCTTTACCGGCTAATCTCCCATATCAAACACTAACAGGCTCCAGCAAACTGATTGCTCCTTGTAGTATTATGCTCATTTTAATAATGTGTTCGGTTTCAATAGTATCAATTTCGCTGGTATTGGTATCAAAATTAAGGATATGCAGTTCTTTGGCATCAAGAACAATATGATTGTTACCAAAGAAAAATATCAGATTTCCGTTTTCCTTTGTCAGAGTTGTTATCTTATTTTTTGATTTCTGATGCAAGACCCATTTGCCATTGATCTTCTCAGCCCTGAAACCTTCTTCCTCTTCAGTGAATGCTTCTTCACTCAGAAAAAGATGGGGCTTATTCAAATAGGGAGCATCATGCGAAGGACAGAAAGCATTACAGTTTCCGCAGTTATTACACCAGTCTGCAATATGTAGTATCTGATATTTCTGGCTGATATTCAGGGTCTTATCTGCAACCTTTATCCATCCGTTTGCATTTCTGATCAGCTTCTCCGTCTGAACCTCAATAGGTGCTATCTCATAATAAAAAAATGCAAGGTTCGGACACACGGTAACACAGGTATTACAGATTTCATCGCATAGCAGACATCGAGACGCTTCATATCTTGCATCTTCTTCTGTGATAGTGTTTGAAACAGGTTTGAAATTCATCCTGTCGTTCAACGGGGTTTCGTTAACTTGAACAGGAAATATCCTTTTGGCTCTGAGTGTCATAATATGGTTTAACTCAGCCTCTTCTCTCTGATTCCCGGTTCTGGTACTGAAGTCAATACCCGCATGGTCAATAATTTCCTGAGCAGCCTTTCTGCCGTCACCTATTGCATTTATGGCAGTAGAAGCGCCCCGCATAGCATCGCCACCTATAAATACATTTGGTATTCTGGTTTCGTACGAACCTTTTTGGGTTCTCAATAGCTCAGTATCACAAAAGTCAATGTCAAGCTGTTGCCCAATGGCGGGAATGATAATACCGGCTTCAATTTCAAACTCCGAACCCGGGATTTCCACAGGTCTTGCCCTTCCGTCAGTGTCTTTATCCCCCAGTTTCATCCTCCTGCAAACCAGTGATTTAACCTTACCACTATGAGTGTTGATCTTTACAGGAGCCAGAAGCTGCATTATTTCTATTCCTTCGTCAAGCACTGCCCTGATTTCGCCTTTATCGGCGGGCATTTCCCTTATTGTACGGCGATAAATAATTATCACTTTCCCATCGTTGCCAGCCAGTCGATATGCTGTACGGGCCACATCCATTGCTGTGTTGCCTCCGCCAATTACCAATACGGTTTTGCCACTGACAAGAGGAGCTTCGCTCTTTTTTACTGCTTCCAGGAATTGAAGCGGGTCCAGTACTCCTGCGGCATTATTGCCTTCAATGTTCAGAGTTGCAGATAGTTGCGCGCCTGCAGCTATATATATGTAGTCGTTATCAAGGCGCAACTCTTCAAAACGAGTTTTATTTATTGATTGGTTGTAATAGATCTTAACCCCCGATGCTTCAATTTCAGCTATATCATTCCGGATAGCTTCGTTGTCGAGTCTGAAAGATGGAATTCCTGAGCTTACCATTCCTCCGGGATCAGGTTTGTTTTCATACACTGAAACAGAAAAGCCTGCCCTTGCAAGAAAACAAGCACAAGACAGACCGGAAGGACCGGCACCAATTATTGCTGCCCTGAGTTTATGTGCAGCCCTGAACTCTGAACTTTGAGTCCTGGAATTGTCAGCCTCCTTCTCAGCCACGAAACGTTTGATCTCTCTGATCAGCACAGGATGATCGTAGTTTATGCGTGTGCATTTAAACTGGCATAAATGATCGCATATCTTACCGGTAACCCTCGGAAAAGGATTAGTCTGCAGGATCACTTCCGCAGCCTTACGGAAATCGCCTTTGGCGGTATAGTAATTATAGTTTGGTATATCCTGATGAGTAGGGCAGGTGTCCACACATGGCGCATGAATACAGTCGAACCATCCCAAAGGTCTGTTAGTTTTGACATCCGGATCGGTGAAATCCGTTTTTCGGTATTTATCATCTTTAAGAACGCCGGCAGCGTAATTATTCAGATTTATCAGTGATGCCTGAGTAGTTTCCAATGATCTGTCACCATATCTTGCCCTGATGAATTCTTCAGTATCCGGTGCCGGAAATTCTTTGAAGGCATTTTCCAATTCTTCTATATATTGATGTAACCTGCCATATCCGCCCGGTTTGAGAAGGTCAGTACATACAGTTACAGGACTTAATCCGCAGGCAATGAGGTCAGGGAAATTGAAAGCATCAGTACCACCGCAAAATGAGATATTTAGTTCGCCCTTAAACTCATTTTGCAATTTGGCAGCAATGGCAACCGAAACGGGATGCAAGGCTCTGCCGCTCATATACATCATTTTTTCTTCAGGTGGGAACACATTCTTGTGGTTCACGCTCTCAAGGGTATTGGTCAGCTTAATTCCAAAGTGCAGATCATGAATGACAGCGGTTTTTCTTAATTCTGAAATTATGTTGACGGCATCAGCAAATTCAGGGTCATGTTCAAATGCTATATCAGGTACACGGGTTTCAAAACCGGAAGAGCCCACGATTTTTGTAAGCGTTTCTTTTCCCAGCAACGTGGGATTGAGTTTAATATTTGTGTGAAGCCTTTTTTCACTCAGCAGGTACTTGCCTATCTGTTCTATCTCATCGGGCGGGCATCCGTGCATGGTTGAAAGGGTTACATTATCTGAAAGGCATGAACTTATCTTCAAGTCCTTGATGCGGGGATAAATAGTCTTCAAGGAGTTTATCCTAACTTCAAGCTCTGTCGAAGCATCCTGCATTTTCTGGAAAAACCATTGTACATTATCATTAAGTATTCCTTTAAGATCGTAACCAACGCTCATATTGAAGATGAATCCCGGCTCATCAGGGGTTCCGATTCTGAATTTATCTTTAAGGATATGTATCAGTATCCATGCATCCAGATATTGCTCAAATGACTGACTTACTTTAAGTTCCTGCGACCATTCACAATTATAGCCTTCGTCCTGCATATCAATGCATGGCTTTGAAACCTCAAGTTCGTCGAGAGTTTGAATGGTTTTAAGCTCAATGAACCTTGCGCCTGTCAGCCAGGCAGTTACTATATTCTGTGAAAGCTGGGTATGAGGACCTGCCGCCACTCCAAGAGGCGCTTCAAGCAGGCGCTTGTATATTTTTGTCCGGAAAGGGTCACCGGCTTTGGGTCGGAAAAATAAATTTTCAGGAATACCAAAAATATTCCTGCGATACTCATATTGTTTTAAAATGATTTGAAGCAAATCAGGAAGCGGAGTGGGGTAGAACTTATCAGTAAGCATATCGGTAAATTATTCCGCTAAGTTATAAAGATAAGTTTAATATGAGCTTTGGAGTTTGAACCCAGGATAAGCATATGATCATCCAATGATTTTTAGCTGAAAATATCTCCCTGAAAAACAATGTTTTGGAAAGTTGGCAGAACTATTTTATGACCAAAATTAATGTAAGGATATTAAAATTTCGCAGTATTTTCTTTTCTTTGCCTCATCAATATACTGGTCTGAACCTTAACAATAAAATGATCATTAGTACAGCGAAATTCGGATATATGCCATCAGTCCGGCAGGTTGACATGATTTCAGTAAAACATGAAAATGCCGGTCAGATAAGCCTTATCAGTTACGGAGCCAAACTGGTGTCATTGCTGGTACCGGATAAAAACGGAAAATTAAGGGATGTGGTTCTGGGCTATAACAAACTGGAAGATTATATCAACGGGAACCGTTTTTTTGGTTCGAACCCTGGACCATTTGCTAACAGGATTGGCAATGCACGTTTTGTGATTGATGGGATCGAATATAAATTTCAGCCAAATGCTAACGGGCACCTGCTGCATAGCGGAACCAGCGCATTGGAATCAGTGGTTTGGGATTATGAGATAGGAAATGATTTTGTGAAGTTCATCTACAACAGCCCCGACGGAGAGTTTGGGTTTCCGGGAAATAAAACATTTGAAATTATTTACCGCTGGACTGAGGATCTGGTACTAACTATTGAATATAAGATTGTTACGGACAAAGCTACTCATATAAATCTCACCCATCATTCATATTTCAATCTCGATGGCGAAGATAATAGCAGCATTCTGGATCATAGGATAAGCATCAATGCTTCCCGATTTCTGGAAGTTGACGACAATTCAATTCCTACCGGAAAATTCCTGCAAGTTCAGGGAACTCCTTTGGATCTAAGAAAAGAAATTAAAATTGCCGACAGGATTTTTTCAGAATATCCTGTTTTACAAAAAACCATGGGATTTGACCAATGCTTTGTTATTGACAGGAAAGAAGGGGAGCCGGCTCATTGTGCCAGCCTGCATGCTGCCTCAAGCGGGATAAGCATGGAAGTTTACAGTACCTTGCCGGGCTTGCAGTTTTACACCGGGAATCATGACAACGGGATGATCAAAGGTAAATCAGGGAAAATATACCCTGTACATGGTTCTTTATGCCTTGAACCACAGCACTTCCCAAATGCCCCTAATATTCCTTCTTTTCCGTCAACCTTGCTGAGACCCGGCGAACAATATCATGAATTCATTCAGTTTCACTTTAATAAAATTAATCCTGCATGACTTTCAATAAACTAGATTACGGAATTCTCATAGCCTATATGTTGCTGATCCTCAGCATTGGTTTGTGGGTATCGCGAACCAAAAAAGGGCAAAAGAAAAACGCATCCGATTATTTTCTGGCAAGCAAAGGACTGCCATGGTGGATAATTGGTGCATCTATAATTGCTTCCAATATTTCTGCCGAACAATTCATAGGTATGTCGGGTTCGGGATTTGCAATAGGTATGGGGATAGCTTCCTATGAGTTTATGGGGGCTATAACCCTGATAATTGTGGCAGTTTTTTTCATGCCTATCTTCCTGAAAATGGGTATTTTCACCATGCCTGAATTCCTTGAACGGCGTTATGACAAACGTGTGAAAACAACAATGGCTATTTTCTGGCTTGCAGTTTTTATTTTTGTAAACCTTGCTTCCATATTATACCTTGGCGCTCTTACAATTAAAAATGTCTTATTCGAAGGGCGTGATGTGGTGTTAATGGGCAATACCGTTGACCCTCTATGGATAGGCATCATAATATTAGGGCTGTTTTCTGCAGCCTATTCTGTTTCAGGCGGTTTGAAATCAGTTGCTATAACTGACGTGGTTCAGGTAATATTCCTTATCGGTGGCGGATTGCTTACAACATATGTAGCATTGCAATTTCTCGGCGATAACGGAAACCCTGTTGATGGGTTCATAAAACTAACCCAAAAGGCTCCTGAAAAGTTTGATATGATACTTTCAAAAGATAATCCTGAATATAAGAATCTGCCCGGCATCAGTGTTCTGATAGGTGGTATGTGGGTGGCTAATTTATATTATTTCGGGTGTAATCAGTATATAATCCAGCGTGCGCTGGCAGCCAAAAGTGTAAAAGAAGCCCAGAGTGGACTGGCTTTTGCAGGAATCCTGAAACTCTTGTTGCCACTCATAGTAGTAATTCCCGGAATCGTTGCTTTTGTTATTACTACCGACCCTGCAGGAGCACATTACAATGAAATAAGCAAACCCGATGCTGCTTATCCCTGGCTGCTTCACAATTTTGTCCCTAACGGGCTTAAAGGACTTGCCTTTGCTGCTCTGGTTGCTGCTATAGTAAGTTCTCTTGCCTCTATGATGAACAGTATCTCAACCATTTTCACCATGGATATCTATCATGGCTATATCAAAAAGGACGCTTCCGAAACCAGTCTGGTAAATGTAGGACGTATCACAGCAGCAGTTGCATTGCTTATTGCTATTCCCACTGCCATTATGCTTCAGAATCTTGATCAGGCTTTTCAGTTCATTCAGGAATTCACTGGCTTTGTGAGTCCGGGCGCTTTGGCTATTTTCCTGCTTGGATTTTTCTGGAAACGGGCTACTTCAAACGGCGCATTACTTGCAGCTCTTGGAACCTTTGTTTTTTCTGCTGCATTCCGTTATTTTATGCCTGAACTGCCGTTCATGGACAGGATGGGATTGGTATTCATAATTTGTGTTCTCATCATGGTGATCACTGCTATGGTCGAGAAGAAACCGGTATCAGAGAAATTCACTGTAATTGATAAGGCTCAGTTCAGCACAAGTACTGGATTTAAGATAGCTTCGCTGATTATTGTTATCATTCTTTCAGTTATTTATATCATGTGGTGGTAAATTTTTATTTCTATGATTGACGAAATCCGAAATTTGTTTTTTGAAAAATTCAGGAAAAGCGGTGTTATTTATGCTGCTCCCGGTCGTGTGAACCTGATAGGTGAGCATACTGATTATAATGATGGCTTTGTTTTGCCGGGAGCTATTGACAAGACAATAACCCTGGAGATTTCACCTAATGGCGGTGATCATTACCACGTAATTGCTGCCGACCTTAATGAAGAGATTATTTTCAGATCCGATGCTCAGAAATCTGAAACAGCGTGGGCTAATTATATTATTGGAGTGGTAATGGAAATGAAGAAACTGGGCTGTGAAGTTCCCGGTTTTAACAGTGTTTTTAAGGGAAACATACCTCTTGGCGGCGGAATGTCGTCGTCAGCGGCACTTGAATCTGCCTTTGCTTTTGCCATTAATGACATCTGGGATTTTAAGATCACTAAAAAACAACTTGCAAAAATTGGTCAACAGGCTGAGCACAACTATGCCGGAGTGCGCTGCGGCATTATGGATCAGTTTGCTTCGCTGCATGGTGAAAAAGGCAGATTGATAAGGCTCGATTGCCGTTCACTGGATTATGAAATGATACCATTCAACCCCAAAGGCTATAAGCTGCTTTTAATTGATACCCGTATAAAACATGCTTTGGCAGGTTCTGAATATAATGTAAGAAGGGAGCAATGTGAGGAAGGTGTTGAAATTATCAGGAAAAAGTATCCCGAAGTGCTGAATTTGCGTGATGTTTCAGAAAACATGCTGTTTGAGTCACAAATAAATATGCCCGAAGTAGTGTTTCAGCGTTGCCAATACGTGATACAGGAAAACAATCGTTTGCTGAGAGCTTGCGAAGCTTTGAAAAATGAAGATCTCATTTCGTTTGGTAAAGAAATGTATGGTTCACACCATGGATTAAGCACTCAGTACGAAGTAAGCTGCGACCGTCTTGATTTCTTGGTTGATATAGCTCAAAAATTCGATGGTGTTATTGGAAGCCGTATGATGGGAGGCGGTTTTGGAGGTTGTACCATTAATCTGGTTTCTGAAAAGATTTATGAAGAATTCAGGCAGAAAGTAAATAATGATTTTGAAATGCAGTTTGGTGAGAAGCCTTTGTACTATGAGGTTAGCATTGATGATGGAGCCCGAAAAATAGAATGATACTTTTTAAACTATCCATGATTTGAATATTTCGGTTTTGATACTTGCAGCAGGCTTTTCAAAGCGTATGGGCCTGCATAAATTTGCTCTGAAACTAAAAAATGGCAGTACATTTCTTGAAAATCTTGCACATCAGTTCCATGATTTTGGTTGCAGGCGCATTGTGGTAGTAGTACAACAGGAAGCATCTGTTATTATTGAGAACCTGAAGCTGCATTTTCCTTATAACGTTGAATTTGTGATCAATTACCATCCCGAATATGGACGCTTTTCATCAATAAAGGCAGGGATAGTTGCTTTGGAAAGCGAAGACCTTGTTTTTATTCAGAATGTTGACAATCCGCTACTTAATCCTGAAACTTTAAAACTGCTGATTAATGGATTGGGTGACTTTAATTATGCTTTCCCGGTATATAAGGGCAGGGGAGGGCATCCGGTTCTGATCACAAAACAAGTGATGAACGGCTTCATTAAAAGTCAGAAGGCTGATATTAATCTTAAGGATTTTTTACGGCAATTCCGTGGCAATCCCATTAATGTTGACGATGAAACAGTGTTGTTAAATATTAACACCACTGAAGATTATATGAAACTGATAAGTGATGAAGGTGAATTGTGAAGCTACTGCTACCACTATTGATTATATCTGATCAGGGTTATAATTTTTTTAACAATAGCTGAGTGTTTTTTCCATTTCCCGGGACTGGTTTTTAGTTCTCTTTTCCCCTGAACACTTGTTAAAGTAATTTCAGGCGGAGTTGTGCTGTTAAAAATGGTATTAATATCCTCAAACAGAAAATTAGCTGAATACCTGTAATGCCATTTCTGTTTTTTTGTTGCAATAAATAATTTATTTGCCGGACTCCGGAATTTATGCCCTTCAATAGCAAAAACAATACTGTCAATATTTATTTGTGCCATATCGTAATAGGAAAAATTCAGGGTTACACTGTCGTTTATGGTTTTATAGGTGATGTCGTAAATTAATTTACTGTCGGTTATATTGTTTTTAAATTGTTTGTCAGGAAGTATGAAATAAAGCATTCCCTGTTCCAATTGAGTTGAAATATAATGCTTTGAGATATTCTGGGCATTGATGTTTTCTGTGAGAAGTGTCAGTAATGCGAGTGCAAAAACATAAAGGGGCGTGCATTTGCCCGCCCCTTTTAACCATTTATTCACCATAAACGTAAACTTTATATTTGGCAAACAATCCCAAAATATTGGTTGAATGTTCATCAACATGATGAATTTTAGTTATGCCTGCTGATTTTGCAGCGGCTTCAATACTGGCATCACCAGTAGCAACTATTCCCAGAATTGAAGTTGCTTCAGATGATCCAACCTTTGATGAATTTGAGTTACTTGTTACAGCTACAGGAGCTTTAACATCAGTGTACAATGTTGCGATCAAAGGTGATTTTACCATGGCGCAGCTTGAAAGAAAAGCTGCAGCACCAAAGATTACTAAAAGACGTTTTGTTTTTTTCATTTTTTTTGGTTTAATTAATAATTGAGTTTATAAAAAGTATCACTGGATACTTGCATTTTTTTAATTATTTCTAATAAACGGGTGATCAGCCCGAAATAGCATTTTCAAATTGTCTTTATATTTAACCATTAATGGTTTCTAAAAGTTTAGTCTTCATGTTCTATTTTAGAAGAATTAAAGCTCAAATAAAGCAATCTTTAAAAGATCCGGGAATCACTTTAGTTAATGAAGTCGCAAAGGTAGTTTATTTCAAGTAACAAATCAATACTTTACTCTCAAAAAAACACCACTTGTATAAACTTTTAACAATTCATTAATAAAAAACAGCTCAAAATTATGATAAAACAATTTATTACTTGTTTATGTTGCGTATTTGAATACACAGCTCTTTGCCTTAATCATCATAGTAACACACTTTCCCGTCCACTATTCTTGCCGGTTCAGTATAAGTATGTTCCTGAGCTTTCGATTTTCCTGTAATATGAAGTACTTTCCAGCCTTTTGTTTTAAGATAATCTGATACCATTGAGCGGTGACATCTCCACCAGAGAGCTTCAGCACACATATACGCAACTGACGATTGAAGAGCAACACGCTGAAGTTCTGCGGCGGCGGCTTCAAACTCTTCAGTTTCCATATAATCGGCATAGCCTTTAAAAGAAGCATTATGCCAGCGGTTATTTCTTGAATCTTTCCTCACTTTTCTTAGTCCGCCTAATTCAATCATATGAATATATCTGATCCCTGCCTGAGGAAGCGAAACTTCAAGATTTTCCTTATTAAATTGCGGATACTTGCGCGAACCCGGCAAGCTGCGAATGTCAACAAGAGTCTTGATATCAAATGATTTTAGAATATCCAGAAATTCTTCAATACTATGGGTAGAGTGCCCTATGGTATAGATTATTTTATTTTCCGTTTCCATTATTTCTTATTCTTCAGCGCCATTAAATACTTGTCAATAAACATCTGTTTCTCTTTCGACCTGTATTGCTGGATGTAACGGGGATGTTCAAGAGTTGTAATTTTCTCAAACAAAGCCGCTTTTTCATTTAGTTTTTTGATGAAATCAGCATTTTTCTTTCCAAGCACAAAGACTTCCCTGGTATCAATACCTTTACTTATATGCTTATTCAGGGTTTCAAGCATAAAGCCCTTCAGTTTTTCAAAGAGTGCAGGACGATCGTAATAATTGGCATTCACCCATTTGCCATTTTTTGCAGGGCGTATTATTGCCAAAGGAAATGGCGAGTTTATGTAAAAATCCCTGTAAAACTTCTCAGCACCACCATACCCAGCAATCATATCATACACAAAAACAGAAGAAACCTCATGCGTATGGGCAGTATGCATTTTTATGCCACAAATGCTTTCCAGTCTTTTGGTATCAGTAAAAGGTACACCTGTTGTTCCTGCTCCATGACGACCCGGATTAATGCCCAAAATCAGTCTCCGCATGTTTGTATCGCTGTAATATTTACGGTAAAACCGCTCCATTACTTCTATGGTTTCAGGATTCTCAATAAATGGATTCAGTATCTGGAACTCCCCGGGCACTCTATCCGGAGGATAATGCAGATTTTTATGGAACTCAATAACTTTATCAGCAAAGGTTCTTGACATAATGAATTTCCGTCAGTGCTATAAATAATAAACTACTGAGAGATTATTTTGTTGAAATTTTTCAGGTCAGTTGCTCCTTCAGTATTAAAAAGCAAAATCCGGGATTCGGGGCTTATGTTTAATTCCTTAATTAAAGGTTTAAACCCGGATGTTTTCATTATTGCAATTAGACCCGCTAATCCGGCAGCACCTGATTCTCCCGCAATTATTCTGGTATCGCCACCCTGAGGATAGTATAATTCTCTGATTGCCTGTTCGGCAAAAACATCATCAACCTTTATTGAAATATCAGCACCACTTTTTATGATATCCCATGCAGTTAACGATGGTATTCCACAGTTCAGACCTGCCATTATTGTGTTAAAACTGCAATCTGAACCTACTCTTTTATTGGCTTTGAATGATGCTATAATGCCGTCGGCTTCTGATGGTTCTACGATCACAATCTTAGGACGAGCTTTTCCGTACCGCTTCAGATAATACCAAATAGCTGAGCCGGCAAAACTTCCCACGCCTGCCTGAAGAAATACTATATCAGCTTTTGGTTTTGGCAGAATATTCAGCGAGTCTTCCAGCTCCTTCAACATAGTGAGGTATCCTGCCATTATTTGAGCCGGTATTTCTATGTAATTCTCCAGTGCGGTATCCTGAACCAGTTGCCAGCCGTTTTTTGCACTCGTTTCCACAGCAATATCGCAGGTTATGTCATAATTAAATTCCGTTTGAATTACTTCAGCACCTTCGTTACTTATAGCCCTGATTCTGTCTTCAGTAGTATCGTTAGGAACAAAAATCACAGCCTTTTTTCCGGAAATCCGAGCAGCCCATGCCACAGCTTTCCCGTGATTACCGTCAGTAGCGGTGCAAAAGGTCTCAACATCAGGATTTTGTTCTAAAACCTTGTGGATTGCATACGAGGCTCCAAGCCCTTTAAATGCATTCAAACCAAACCGATGCGACTCATCTTTTACATAAATATTGCCAACCCCATATTTTTTAGCCAGATTTGGGAGGCTTACAATCGGAGTGGCCTTATAAACCGGTAACGATTTATGATATTCAATGGCATCACTTTTATCAAGTATCTCTATTGTCAGACATGGAGTTATGATATTGTCCGGCTTATTTATAAAAAACTCATTCATTAGAATTATTCATTAATTAATTTTTACAATTGCAAATCAAACACTTTATTTAGAAACCTGATTCCTGTTTTCAATCTGAGCATGAATTTTTCTTTCTTTAAAATTTCTTTGCTCCCTGATTTTGTTTTTCGAACACAAACCAATATGGTAAACAGCAGTGCATCAAAACGTTGATAAACAAACCAAATATTTACTCCTGCAAAGCACATTATTGGTTGTAACCACAAAAATAAGCACTTTTGCCTATTCCGGCTTCTTGCTAAAAAATACTTCCGGAGGGCTGCCTGTTTTTTTCTGACAATTTGCTTCTTTATTTGTTTTGGTATTTATTGAAGCTCGGTCAAAAATCTGTAGTAGTATTTCTGATTATACAATTACTTTTGCGCGATGAATAAAACGGTTGAACAAAAAAGAGGCTGGATACTGGCATCGCTTATGATGACCATGATGCTGGCTGCAATGGATTCCACCATTGTTTCAACCGCCATACCTCATATAGTTTCTGATTTGGGAGGGTTTACAAAATTCTCATGGGTGTTTTCAATATACCTTCTTGCCCAAACCATTACGATTCCTCTTTACGGTAAATTCGCCGATATTTTTGGCCGCAAGCATATTCTGATACTCGGGATAGTGATATTTTTCATTGGCTCTGCAACTTCGGCAACTGCCTGGAATATTGGTTCACTTATTATTTTTCGCGGCATTCAGGGCTTGGGAGCAGGCTCTATCATGGCAACCGTAAACACGATAGTGGGCGATATTTACACCATTGAAGAAAGGGCAAGGATACAGGGTTATCTGTCCAGCATCTGGGGTATAAGCGCAATACTCGGTCCGGCGCTGGGCGGGGCATTAGCTGAATATCTTAACTGGCGCTGGATATTCTTGATAAATCTACCTATAGCAGCAGCATCAATCTATTTTCTGAGCGTTTTCTTTAAGGAAAATGTCGTTTCGGTAAAATCGAAAATAGATTATAAAGGTGCCATTCTCATTCTGCTATCTCTTAGCCTTTTATTCATTTACCTTCTTGAGAGCGGACAAAGCTGGGCCTGGGTATCAGCGCAGAGCTTCGTGCTGTTGGGTTTGATAGCGATACTGATAATATGGGCGGTTCGAACCGAAAGAAAACAGCCTCATGCCATCATGCCAACATGGATTTGGAGGAATAAAACGCTTGCTTTCACTAATCTGGCAATGGCCGGAATGGGGATAGTAATGATGGGACCCGAAACTTTCCTTCCGACATTTTGCCAGACTTCTCTTGGATTGGGCACTATTGCATCGGGGTTCGTACTGGCAACTATGAGCATTGGATGGCCAACTGCATCAGCGCTTTCAGGGAAGTTGTACCTGAAGATAGGATTTCGCGAAACATCATTGATAGGAGTATTGGTGATTTTGCTGGCATTTACCGGGTTTTTGTTAATTCCCCGACCTCAGCCGGTTTATCTGCTTGTTATTGATCAGGTATTATTAGGTGCAGGCTTTGGTTTATTGTCCACGCCTTCGCTGGTAGGCATTCAGTCAATGGTTGTCTGGCAGCAGCGCGGAGTGGTCACAGGTGCTAATATTTTCTCAAGAAACTTAGGACAAGGTCTTGGTGCTGCCATTATTGGCGCTATTTTTAACAACTCATTTCTACACCAGATGAAACGGGCACCGGAAGGCTTGAGTGCTTCCACCAAAGATATTCTTAAAACCCTGCACAACCCTGAAATAGCTGAATCTTCAAAAGCATTTCTTCGCGAAGCCATAAATACCTCTATGCATCACATATATTGGGGGCTTGTTTTGTTTACCCTGTTTATTTTCCTGTTCATGTATCTTGTTCCGCATCGCGATCCTAAGGATAATGAACCTATGGTGCTGAAATGATGGTGACCTGTCCCTTTTAGTACGGTCAAAGAATTTTGGATAGAATTCCAATTATTTTAGCTGCTAGTTCCGCTTTTATTAAGGTGGTCTTACCAGAGAACTTATTGAAAATGGCCATCTGTGCTTCTTAATATCCTCTGTGATAGTTGATAACCACTGAGAACACAGAGGTTCACAGAGAAACCTGTTGAGAGATACTCTGTGCTTCTCCGTGCCCTCTGTGGTTAAATGAATTACTATTAAAATGTTATTATTGTAAACGAGTATTATATTGCTACTGTGTTGCCGTGAATTTTTCAACATGCGGTTAGGAGGGAAACATGCTACGGTTTATCCACCTTAGTGTAGTAAAAACAATAAAATAAAACAAATAAATGCTGATAATCAATAATTTACAGCCGTACTAAATTGAGAGGGTACAAATCAGGACATATACTGGGGGCTCGTTTTGTTTACCCTGTTTATTTTCCTGTTCATGTATCTTGTTCCGCATCGCGATCCTATGGATAATGAACCTGTAGTGCTGAAATAATGACTCGAAAATATTAACTCTTGCTATTGGCTATATTTTAAGAACCAGCAATACTGCAAAACGGCATTTGTGATTTACACCATTTATAATTCGGTTTCTGAAAGAGGTATTTTCTGAAAAAACAGTTCGCTGCTGCCTTCATACAGAATTCCAACACAGTTGTCTTTAGTTATGGTGAGGCATGAATAACCAAAGCCATAATCCTCATTCACCAATATATGTAGTCTCTCAGGCCAGGTAAGTCCTTCATCATAACTCACTTTAAGGGTCATATGAGTGCGGTTCTCTTTGCTTGCGGGATTACTGAAAATAAGTCGGCTGCCTTTGCCGGAATCCGGTTTGTAATAAATCAGGCTTGCCATGCAGTTAGGTTCCGGCAGGGCAGAATTGGAAGAAGGATGTTCATGCCATGTTTTCCCCAGATCATTAGTTACTGACACAGCTCTGCCGTTCGATTCACTTTTATCAGCGCGGTTACGGTCGTCACGCATATTCAGCATAAGGCTTCCATTTTCAAGCTGAACAACCTGAGCCTCAGTGGTGTTTGACCTTGCACCTTCACCTATTGTCCAGGTTTTTCCCTGGTCTTTGCTGTAGATAATAGTGGAAAAAGGCGTGTATTTCCCTCCGTCAATAGCTTGCTTGCCGATATCTGCCTTGTATTGTGCCGGAAAAACAAGAGTTTTGTCATCAAGGGTGATCCCGCATCCGGGACCGGCAAGCAATAATTGCCATTTGGGATCCTTGATCTGTTCAGTGATATTAATTGGATCTGACCAGGTTAAACCGTCGTCAGTACTTTTAACCATTATGAACTGTCCAGTTTCGTGAGGCAGCATACCAGGCTGTGATTCCCACCAAAGAGCCTTTTCATGGCTTGACCCGCTCATCCACACCGCTGCAACCCATAAGGTGTTTGTAAAAGGATCATAAAGAATACTGGGGTCTCCAATACCATTAAGCCTTTGAGGAAGGCCGCCATATTCACCCATATCTATTATTACCTGCATAGGCTCCCAGCTTTGCCCGTTGTCAGTGCTGCGACTCATACCTATATCAATGTCTTCCTGAAGGTCTTTGCTGTTGTTATAGCGATTATCGTAAATAGCAATCAGCGTTCCACGGGATGTTGTTACAATTCCCGGTATCCGGTAAGCCTGACAGCCATCCTGACCAATAGCGCGTAAAACCTGTGCAGGCCTATAGCGAAAGCTGTCTTCTGGTTTAAGTTCCATGGTTTTGTTGTTCGAAAAATTAAGCATGACCGAATTGATACAAAACGACTGTTCGAGCCTTGCATCCTGCCTTACAACAAAATCGAACTGAAACTGATAGTTTTGAGAGTCATTTCTCATTTTTATCAGAGGTGTGAACTTTCTGTGACCTGAACTGGAAAATGCAAACAATTCCCTCTTGCCCTCAAGATCATTATTGTCAACAATGAATATCTTCACTGAATCCAGAATTTCTGGATGACTGTCATCACTGTAGATGATTTCAAGGCTTTCCAACTGTGATTTCTGATTCTTCGATTTAAGGTTAAACTGAAGTATGCCAATATTCTCACGGCCAATAAACAAAGGTACCTTTTTTTGCTTTAAATCTATTGCTGAAAATGTAATACTGGTCGTATCTCCTGCAAAGCTGCCGATGGAAGTAAATAATATTGATATGACCAAAACAGCTACAATACGTGTAAATCCGGGTTTTCTTATTCTTTTCATATCTATTTGGTTATTAAATCATTATGTTTTACTGATTTCTTTTTATTTTGAAGAGAAAATATTTCTTATTCAATATTCTCAGCCTTGTACAAACCAAGATTTGAGATAAGAGCCTGACCACGGGCTTTTTCAATTACAAATCGTATTTTGTTGGTTGTAACAGGTATGCATTGCAGAAGACGTTTATATCCGATGGTTGTACCACTTGCAATTTCCTGCCATTCATCATTGATATAAGCTTCAACTCTGAATTCTTCAACACGTTGTCCCATCTGAATATATTCCTGTAATTCAATAATATCAAAGTTTACAGCTTCTGCGAAATGATACTCTGCATGTTCCGGCGCTTGTTTTGTTTGCCAATAGGTTTCCGGGTTATTGTCAATTGCCGCTGCAGTTTTCTTATTAACCGATTTTGCCCCTGACAGCAGATTCTTGCTGAAAGTATTCCTGACCCAGTTACCAAATTCCTGCAGCCTGATAATATCAGCTTCATTTATAAGACCGGATTTATCGGGAGGGATATTCAACAGTAGCACAGCATTCATTCCTACCGAGTTAAAATAAATGTCCACTAATTTTTCCAGTGATTTTACATACTGATTCTCTTCATCATGCCAGAACCATCCGGGTCTGATTGAAACGTCAACTTCGGCTGGGTACCAGTAAACATTTTCAGCTTTGGCAAGAATATTTCTGCTGCCAAGATCTTCGCTCATTGCAGTCAAACCAAGTTTTGAGTTAATAGCCGTCATTTCAGCTTCTGCTCCCGGAGCATAGGCTGTTACACTCCATTCAGTAGCTCTTCCGTAACCTGTTTCAGTGCCGACCCAGCGAATATCCTCACCCTGGATTGCAGTAACGGCATCAGGCTGGAGGCGGCGTATAACATCAAAATATGAAGCCCAGTCATATTCCTGTTTTTTTCCGTTTGGACCTTCACCGCAGGCTCCGTCCAGCCACACTTCATCAATTTTACCATAACTGCTCAATAGTTCAGTAAGCTGCTGCCGGAACATCTCATTATATCTTGGTGAATCCCCGTACGAAGGTGCATTCCTGTCCCAGGGCGAAACATAAACCCCAAATTTCATCCCCAGTGAATCGCAGGCTTGCTTAACTTCTTTTACTAAATCACCTTTTCCATCCCGCCACAGCGAAGCTGCAACAGAATGTCCGGTAGTTAAGGTAGGCCAAAGGCAAAATCCATCATGATGTTTTGCAGTAAGAATAAGCATTTTCAAACCGGCATCCTGCAAAACCCTTACCCATTGATAAGCATCAAAGTCCACAGGGTTAAATAATGAAGGAGATTCTTTTCCGTCGCCCCATTCACTGTTTGTAAACGTATTTATTCCAAAATGAATAAATGCAGTCATTTCCAGTTTCTGCCATTCGAGTTGTTGTGGGGTAGGGGTAACCCTTGAAGCCAGGTCAATCTTTTGTTCCAGGGTTGCATTTTCAGGAAAAGCAACAGATTTCTCAAAAAAAGATTCATTTTGATTGCATGACTGCAATACTATCATTGCTGCAGAAAACAGCACTATAATAATATTACGAGGTATGTTCATATCTTAAAGGGCAATTAATTGTATATCAATAAGGATAATTTTACTTTTTGTCTGGTTCGAACACCACCGGTTAAGGTTATCTTCAAAAAGGGCAAAAATAAGGCTATTTCATTAAATCGTGAATAATGATATCAGAGCCGATTTTTTTTCAAAACTCTGTAACTGTTATGTAGCAAGCCGTATCAGCAATTAATAAAAACAGTATTTGATAATTTTAATTTTCTGGTATGCTGTTTGTATTTGTTATTGTGAACCTAATAACAATAATGCTCACTTTTAAAAATATAAAGCCATGAAAACACTCAGATTTATTTTAGCAACTGGTCTGCTGTTTACCATGCTGTTTGGTGTTCAAGCCTCAAATGGCAAAAATGAACGGCTGAATCTCCCCGGCGATAACCTTAACCTTTACGCTGTGATGAAACTCTTTCAGGAATCAGAAACTCTTGAAGATTTTGAACGGGATCTCAATGCTGAAGATTCCTACATCAACAACCTCGACCTTAACGGTGATAATTATATTGATTATATCCATGTAATTGACTACGTTGACGGCGACAACCACACCATAGTTCTCAGGGTTGCAATTAACGAAAGGGAAACTCAGGATGTGGCTGTTATCACTGTGTATAAAGACAAATTTGGCAATGTAACTCTCCAGATGGTTGGCGATGAGGCTCTTTATGGTAAAAACTACATCATTGAGCCATATTACACATCCACTCCTAATCCGGGATATATAGGAAACAATAAAACGGTTCGCAGAGAAAACGTTGAGACCAGAACCGTTTATGTTCAGGTTCATACCTGGCCTATAGTGCGTTACATCTACCTGCCTACCTACGTTGTTTATCATTCACCCTGGTATTGGGGTTATTATCCCTACTACTGGAAGCCCTGGAGAGTATATTACTGGGATTTCTACTACGGATACCATTACAACTGGCATACATATTACTTCACCTACTACCGTCCTGCTAAGTTCTACAGGTATACCTATTACAACAACTATTATTTCAAGCATTATCGTACTCATTCGGTGACTGTGTACACCTATAAAGATGCAGGAAAGTATAATTACACATACTCCCGCCCCGATCTTCGCAGCGAAGGAATAGCTGAATACCAGCGCAGGGTAAGTGATGCAGGACGCAGTACAAATACCGGTGAAATAACTGCTCCAAGACGTAATGCTCAGGTAGGAGCCGAACCGGCATCACGCGGTTCTTCAACTACAGGCACTCAGATCGGTACCAGAACCACGGGCAGGCCCTCAGGAAATGATGCCGGCGGAAGACAATCTCCTGATGTAAGAGTGAAACAAAATGATGGTCAGTCAGGCGCAGGCCGGACGACAACCAGACCTTCTTCGGGAACAATTGAGCAGAGAAACGAAACCCAGCGTCCTCAGGTAACGCCACGTACTTCTCAGCCCGGAACAACAGCTCCTACAAGTCGTGAAACAAACAGGAATGTTACTAATCCTCCGTCAAGAGAGCAACCAGGCAGAACTGTCATTACCACGCCTTCTGAAAAGCAGGATGTCGGAAAAAGAACCAATGAAAACGCCGGACGTGTTTCAGGCAGTCAGAGTACAAAGGAAACAAGGGGTAGCACTGTAGTAACTCCTCCGGCTTCAAAGCAGGAAACAAGATCAGTGGGTACTCAGCCTAAAACCCAGCCTGCAGTTAAGGAAAGCAGGAATAGTGAACCGTCAGGAAATACTGGCAGGGCATCGGGAGCTAAAAGTGAAAGTAAAACCCTGACCCCTAAAGATTCAGGAACATCAAAATCCAATGCTGATAAAAAATCTTCAGCAGGTTCAAGAGGCGGAAGATAAAACCTTAAGATATATAAACAAAAACCCGGATTGAAACCCGGGTTTTTTTATTGTGTCAGGCTATAAGCCTGTTAATCAGAATCACAAGATTTTTTGTTCTTAAAAACCTTCTCTCACTATAAATTCCTGAGATACGCCAAGAGAGGCAAGTTGTTTTTCAACTGCTTCCATCATTGGGTCAGGTCCGCAGAGATAAAAATACTTAAGCTGCCCGTTCATCTGGCTTTTAATAAGGTCGGCTGTAATATAGCCATGTGCGTATCCCTCACGGGTTTCGGCTGAAAGTACGTTAACAAAATTATTTCCAAGCAGTTTTCTGAAATCATCTTCAAGGATAATATCAGCTTTTGTTTTATTAGCAAATATCAGCTTGTTTCCGCCCAGTTTATTTTGCCTTTCAAGGTCTTTCATTATTGCAATAAATGGTGTAATACCTGCACCGCCGGCAATGAAAATTCCTTCGCCTTTGTATGCAATATCACCAAAAACATCGTGAATGAACAATTCGTCGCCGGCCTTTAACGAAAGCAACTGGTTTGTAACACCGTTATGTGAAGGATAAACCTTAATATTGAATTCTACATAGTCATCGCCGGGAAGCGAAACAAAAGTAAAAGCCCTTAATTCCTGTTCCCATCCTTCTTTGTTGAGCGATATATCGGCAGCCTGCCCTGGCTGATAATTAAGGGATTCAGGCTTTTCAGTAACAACTCTCAGAACATCATGGGTTAGATGTTCAATCTTTTTTATCTTTACTGGTTTTGACATAATTATTGTGTTTTAATATTTGATTGAATGATAGTAAATTTTCCGGTTTTAAAATGTGATATGTAAAATCCAAACAGAGTTAATGGAAAATGAAAACAAAGTTCCTTATCACTAATTTTTGAACTAATAAACTTAAAAACAGCCGGAATTGTTCATGAAAAACCTTAGAAATATGTTCTGAATTTGAAAAAAATCATCTCTCATCTGGTTCATTATTAACAGCCTAATACATTTTGTCAATCACTGGGTTTGATGTTATTCTGAAAAATCACAAGTAGTTTTTCAAAGTCTTGTTTTTATAAAAATTGTATCTTCACCGCTTCATTTTAATCACCCCGGTTATGAAACAATTAAGAAAATTAAGCAGTTACAGTATCTTACTGCTCTTCTTTGTAAGTTCCTTTTTTCTTGTTAATCAAACAATTAATGCTCAGACCTTAAACCAGAAGTTGAAGGCACTCAAACCCGGCATGTCTGCTGCAGAAGTATTATCAGAGGTGGGAGAGCCTAAAGAGAGAGTAATTCTTCAACGCTGGTTTTATGCTCAGGAAAATCAGGTAGTGGTCAGCGAGGGATATATTACAGATATCAGGTTGAATCCCGAATTGAAGGATAAAAGCATCAGGTTCAGGGGTAAGCATGATAAACATATCCCGGGAGATGAGGTCAGGTTATTAAGGATTGGCATGCAAGCCGACAAAGCTTTGGAGATCGCCGGGCAACCTCTTCGTATTGAGGGTGGCGAAGACTGGATATATAGTGGTCGTCAGAGGGTTGAAATGATGAACGGGGTGTTTTACCGCGCTGATATACATCTTAAAGCCTCTCTTGAAACCCTTGACTGGGTGAGATTGAATTTTAGCCCCGGCGGACTTCTGGTAATGAATATTACCATTGCCTTTATCATGTTTGGAGTGGCTCTTGGCATCAAATTAAGGCATTTTAAGATGCTGATATCAAAGCCTAAGCCGGTTATTCTTGGTTTTGTTTCCCAGTTTATTGCCCTGCCTGCAGTAACCTTTCTGCTTGTCCTCATTATCCGTCCGACTCCAAGTGTTGCCATGGGGATGATACTTGTTGCAGCCTGTCCCGGAGGTAATATTTCAAATTTCATGACTTCAATAGCTAAAGGTAATGTGGCCTTATCAGTTACACTTACAGCAATAGCTACTATTGTCGCTATTTTTATGACCCCGTTCAACTTTGCTTTCTGGGGAAAGCTCTATTCCGATGCTTCAAATCTGGTAATCCCCATAAGTATTGACCCGGTGGAAATGTTAACAACGGTGGTGATACTGCTCGGCATTCCTGTGATCCTGGGAATTGGTTTTGCAAATCGCTTTCCTAATGCTACCCAGAGAATCATGAAACCTGTGCGTATAATTTCAATGACTTTATTCCTTGGCTTCGTGGTTGCTGCTTTTTCTTCGAATTTCAATTATTTTCTGAAATATATACATCTTATCATCCTTATAGTCCTGGCACATAATGCTCTGGCTTTGTTAACAGGCTTCTCAATTGCTTCGCTTGGGCGTACTTCGCGTCGTGACCGCCGTACTATTTCAATAGAAACCGGAATTCAAAACTCAGGTTTGGGTCTGGTTCTTATTTTTAATCCAAGATTATTTGATGGCGCCGGCGGTATGGCTTTTATTGCTGCATGGTGGGGGATATGGCATATAATTTCAGGTATGATAATGTCGTATTTCTGGTCGAAAAGGCCATTGCCGGAACTGGAAACTGAATAACAGAATTGTCTGCTTATGTCTGTTAAAAGAGAAAATATTGAAAAATGGTCAGGGCTATACCATTACCTGAAGTATTATGTGGATTTTTCGCTGCATTGTTATTACAGGATAACCACTGTTGGCAGGGATAAGTTAAATCTGAAAGAACCTCTGATCTTTGTAGGGAACCATCAGAATGCCCTTATTGACAATCTTGCAATCCTGGCGCTATATACCTGGCAACCGGTATTTCTGGCAAGAAGCGATATTTTCAAAAATAAGTTTCACGCCAGAATTCTCACCTTTTTGAAAATGCTCCCCATTTTTAGGATAAGGGATGGATATTCTGCATTGCAGGAAAACGATGCCATTTTCAAAAAGACCATAGATGTGCTGCAGAATCATAATGGGCTGGTCATCATGCCTGAAGGTAATCATCTGGGTAAAAGGAGGTTGAGGCCGCTGAAAAAAGGTGTTGCCCGTATTGCATTTCAGGCTGAAGAAGCCCTGGAGTTCAAAATGGGAATAAAAATAGTGCCTGTAGGATTTGATTATTCTGATTATAAAACAGTTGGAAGCACCTTATTCATAAATATCGGCGAGCCGGTGGCTGTTGCGCCTTTCATTGATCTGTACCGTACAAATCCTGCACAGGCTTATAATGCACTATTGCAGGAAATAGCTGAAGCTATGAAAAATGTCATGCTTCATATTGAAGATGAAGTTCACTATGATGAGGTTTTTATATTGACTGAGCTTGCATTGATTAGGTATAAGCTGAATAATAAGAAAGCTTCAGTTCCTGAGGGTTTTAATGTAAAAAAGAAAAGGATTGCAGAACTTGAAGAATTAAGCAAAAACTCGCCTGCAGAATATGAGCTGATTATAGAAAAAGCAAAGTCATTCATCACGTTCCTGCAGCAAAATAAACTTAAGCCGGCTGAATTACTGACAGTGAATACCAGTTTGTTATGGACTGTTATTCAGTCACTTATATTGCTGATTACATTTCCTGTTTTTGCTTTTTCATTTATGAACCTGATATTACCTCTGGCTCTGACGCGTTATGCAAGTTCACGGTTCCAGGATCATCATTTTATCGCTTCTGTAAGGCTGGTTGTAGGCTTAGTGACATTCCCGCTGTTCTTTATACTTCAAACCATTCTGTTTGGTATAATTTCCGGGTCCCTGCTTCATGCTATTGCATACTTTGTCACTTTGCCATTAAGTGCTATATTTGTCTTTCATTGGCAGGAACAATTTTATCTGCTAAGATCAAAATTCAAGGTTCTTGCAATGAGGATATTCAAACCTGAAAAATTCAGACAACTGATTAACGGGATTAACCTATAATCTTTTTACAATGATAAAAATATTCCCTGTTGAAAAAATACGTGAGGCGGATGCCTATACCATTAAAAATGAACCGATATCTTCGGTTGATCTGATGGAAAGAGCTGCTACCCAATGCTTTGACTGGATCAATGAAAGAAAACCCCATGGAAAAACAATAAAAATATTTTGCGGAACCGGAAATAATGGGGGAGACGGACTTGTAGTTGCCAGACTTCTTGCTTCAGAAGCCTATAAATGCGAAGTCTTCATAGTAGGGTTTTCTGATAGATTTACTGAAGATTTCCTAATCAACCAAAAGCGTCTGGAAGCATTTCCTTCAGTGTCTGTAAGCGTTATAAAGGATGGCGATGAACTGCCTGAAATCGGAAAAGACGATCTTGTCATTGATGCCATTTTTGGTTCAGGATTATCAAAACCGGTCATTAACTTCCCTTCATCACTGATAGAGCATATCAATAATAGCGGGGCTGTAATCATTGCTGTTGATATCCCATCAGGACTTTTTGCCGATAAATTACCCTCACGGGAGCCGGGAAGCATAACCAGGGCAGATTATACACTTACTTTTCAGTTCCCGAAGCTGAGTTTCTTTTTTGCCGAAACCGAACAATATGTTGGTGAATGGCATGTTTTACCTATTGGCTTACATCCGGAATTCATAAGTAAACATGATACTACTCATTTTTTATCAGAACCAGTGGATATCAAAAGTCTTCTAAAAACCAGAAATCGTTTCTCACACAAGGGAAATTTTGGTCATGCCCTGCTCATTGCCGGTTCGTATGGAAAAATGGGTGCTGCAGTAATTGCTGCCAAAGCATGTCTGCGTTCCGGAGCCGGTCTGGTTACTGCCCATATTCCTAAAAAAGGCTATGAAATCATGCAAACCGCCTTTCCTGAAGCCATGGTAACAGTAGATGAGGAAGAACTGTGTTTTTCAGGTATTAAAGACCTGTCAGCATATAATGCCATTGGTATAGGTCCGGGCATAGGCACACACGAGCAAACTCAGAATGCCCTTAAATTATTGATACAAAATTCGGGATTCCCTCTGGTACTTGATGCCGATGCACTTAACATCCTTGGTGAGAACAAAACATGGCTCTCGTTTTTGCCTCCGGGTTCAATTCTTACGCCACATGTTAAAGAGTTTGAGCGGCTTACATCAAAAGCCAGTGATGCTATTGAGCGGAATCAGATGCAAATTGAGTTTTCGAAGAAATATAATGTATATGTGGTTTTAAAAGGTGCCTTTACTACGGTTTCAACACCTGACGGCAGATGTTATTTTAACCCTTCTGGTAATCCGGGTATGGCAACCGGTGGCAGCGGCGATGTTCTTACCGGTATCATTCTTTCATTGCTCGCACAGGGTTATACACCTTTTTCAGCCTGCATAACCGGGGTGTACCTGCATGGGCTTGCCGGTGATATTGCCGCCGAAAGCAAGGGTTATGAAGCATTGATAGCAGGAGATATCATTGATAATCTCGGGGAGGCTTTTCAGTCTCTTTATAATTTGTTGTAATACGATTTGTGTTTATAAAATTGAATTATACAAATACGAAAGGAAGCAATCCTTACTGCCGGTCGTCGGAGCCGAAGGCTCAGTTCAATTCCGAAAGCTTTCGGAACTTATAACGATACTCCGTAAACTGCATTGCGTTTAAGCCCTGATTATTAGCGGTAGTAAGTTTATTTTAACCTCTTTTGACAATGAATCCATTTTTTACAAGTCAATATTTTAAAAACTTACACCAAGACTTAATCCTAACGGTATAAAAATAATATCATCAGTTTCTAATCCTGTAAATGGGATTTGTCCAAATACTCTAAAGTTAAATTTATCAGACGTTAGAGGCAAAAATCTATATCCAACAATCGGGTAAAGAATATATGGTTGTGTTGTATTTCCAGATATAATTGTTCCGCCTATCCCAAATTCAAAAAAATGTCGTCCTTTTCCCAAGTTTCCAGTTATATGATGTGGTATTGTTGCATATTTCTCTGGTGGAGGCCCAAAAAAAACTTGAAATTCTTCATTATATCCCAAGCCTAATTTGCTACTTATTAAGAAAGCTGGTCTGACTAAGAATTGTCTTTCATAATTAACAGAAATTATTGAGGCATCACCTAATAAATTTAGGCAAATACTATTTAAAGGTCTTGAGTCAACAGGCTCAGAAGGAGTCTGGGAAAGTAATGTCGTGCTGACGTTGAATAGTATGACTATTATAAATATTGTTCTCTTTTTTCTACGGGTTGTGTTTAATTTTATTACCGCTAACGGTTGGCGGCTTGACGCAGGGCGGATTTAACTGATCCCGTATGTGCGGGATTGATGCGAAGATAATACTTTTTTCTTACCGAAAATGTTCAATAGAAGCACTTTACCCGCCTTGCGTTCAAACCGCTTGTTGGCAGCTGGTGTTCTGTCATCCGTGTCTGTAAACTATTGTCATTGTTGAGTTTTCGTGTCATTGTCTGTCGGGTTGTGCGTGGCGTTTTTTATTTTTTTGTAGGGTCGGGAAATTTTTTAAAAACAATTTTGTCCTGCGATGGCTTTGGCAAATGCGAAGCATTCACGAACACAAATAAAAACAGCAGATAGCCGTGAGTAATTGCTTGCAAAATTCGTGGGCTTTATTTCAGTAACTCCATTCTGCATGACTTACAGGTAATTTATTCAATTCAGTTTTTAACTGTCTCCAGTTAGGTAGATGTGTGTCCATGTAATACAAAAATCTGTCGTTATGATGTCTTTCTAATAGATGCACCATTTCATGAACGATGATGTATTCCAAACAATGTTCGGGTTTCTTAGCCAATTCAAGGTTGAGCCAAATCCGTTTCTTTTCAATGTTGCACGAACCCCATTTGGTTTTCATTTGCTTTACTTGCCAGTCGTCAACTTTTACGTTCAATATTTTCTCCCATTTGTCAATGATTGCAGGGATTTGTTTTTTGAGTTCAATCCGATACCATTCGGTCAGGATTTCGTGTCGTTTGGCTGTTGATGTGTCGGGCTTGATGTGCAGTTCAATGAACTTCTTGTTTTTCAAAACTACTTTCTGTGTTTTGTTTGTCTCAACGATGTTGAGCAAATATCGTCTGCCCTGAAAGTAGTGGCTTTCCCTTTCTTTGTATTCTCTGGGTGCAATGCGTTCCTGTCCTTCAAACTTGCGTTGGTTTCGTTTGATCCAACTAAATTTTGAAATGGCAAAAAGTCGGATAGCATCTTCGTTTACATTTAATGGTGCAGCAATACGAACCCTGCCTGTTGGTGGGTAAACAGCAAGATGTATGTTCTTTATGTCTTTGCGAACTACATCAATTTTGATATTACCGATTGTAATTTGCTCCATTAATATTCCCGTTGATTTTTAACCAGGTCAAAAATGCGATGCACTTCGTTGTCATCCTCAATTTGGTGATCTTTCAAAACATCTTTGATAGCGTTTCTTACTGCCTTTGATTTCTGAATATTGTCTCGCCAACCGTCTTTTTTTGTTGTCAGAATTTTATGGTCTAATTCATTTGCTAAAGTTTCATTTCTTTCCAGGTTGTCGAACAATGCTCTTTTTGCTGCCGTGTTAATGGTAGAAGGGTAGTCAGATGTTGTATCCGGCTTTTTAACCTTTCCTGAAAGAGCAATGATTTCATTCAAATACTTTTCATATTCCAATGTTGCTTCCTTTCTCATTTTAATGAGTTCATCCAAAAGCACACTCATCTTCTCGTAATACATGGGGTTGGTCGGGCTTTCTTCAATGATTACTTTCCTCAAATTGTTTTCAATAGTCTCTGCCATAGCCTCCGGCTCATTTTTTATGCCCTTAGGTAATTTTTTGTACGGAACTTCATCTTCTTTCACAAGCAATTCCACCAAACTCATATCATCAAAATTGGCAAGCATTCGGCTTTCTTCTGCACCGATGTAACTGTCAATCAAATGCCGCATGGCCGGCTCGTATTGCTTTAAATCAATATAGTCACCACTGGCTAACTGAATTTCTTTACGAACATTTTCAAAATGCTTGATGTCTGCCTTTATTTCTTCAATTTCTTTTTCGGTGTAACCTGCTTCTTTCATTTCATCGGCTATGTTGGCATAAGCCCGAATGAGTGCAATGGTCAATTTGTAAAGGGCAACCCGTCTCGGTTCGGTGTCTTTTAATTCGTCAGGATTTTCGGTGTTTGTTCCGCAGAAATAACGAATATGCTCAAGTGTTCCTTTGGGTGGCTCAACGGGTTCAACCAATGCCTTGATAGCTTCCAATGCTTCGTCCAAACGCTCTTTGCCTTTCTGCAAACGGTTTTTCAAAAGTCCGTCAATATCTTTCTTCTCGTAACCGCTAAATGCTTCGGAAGTGTAATCATTGAATGCTTGTTCCAAACTTTTGAACAAGTCCATGTAGTCAATGATGTAGCCGTAATCTTTATCATCACCATCCAAACGATTTACACGGCAAACGGCTTGGAAAAGCCCGTGATCTCTTAGCTTTTTGTCAATGTATAAATAGGTGGCACTCGGAGCATCAAAGCCTGTAAGCAGTTTGTTTACCACAATCAGCAGTTTCATTTGTGCCGGTTCTTCCACAAATTTCTTTTTCACTTCGGTTTCAAACTGCTCTACTTTCTTCAGAGCTTCTTCTTCCGGCTCATTGAAATATGCTGAAAGCATTTTCTGGTATATCTCAAAACGTTGTAATTTCTCGGTATATCCTTCTCCTGTTTCTTCACCTTTTATATCGGCATGTGTTGGCACGAACGATGTTACAATGGCACAATTCTTCAACCCTGCGTTTTGAAACAATTCAAAATAACGGCAAGCATTGTAAATACTATCCGAAACCAGCAGGGCGTTTCCTCTGCCGTTTTGCAGTCGTTCCTTACGCTCCATATCCAGCATGATGTCCATAACGATTTTTTCCAAACGCGATTTGCTGCTGAACACTTTTTTTATGGTTCCCCAACGCTGCTTCAGTTCGGCTTTGGCAAAGTCGGTCAGCCCTTTTGTTTTGAGCTCAAACCATTCGTCAATTCTATCGGATGATGTGATATTTTGCTCAATGTCTCTCGCTTCGTACCGTAAATCCAATACCACTTTGTCAGCTACGGCTTCATTGAATTTGTAGGTGTGAATGTATCTGCCGAAAACCTCCAAACTGGTTTGCTTGTCGCTTTTTAACAATGGCGTTCCTGTGAAACCGATAAACAAAGCATCGGGAATAAATTGCTTCATGGCTTCATGCAGCTTACCCGATTGTGTCCGGTGACACTCGTCCACAAACACATAAATATCGCCTTTGGCTTTAAAGTCAGAAGGAATGCTGCTGCGGAGTTCCTGCAAGTATTTTGCTACATCTTCATCGGTGGCTTCTTCGCCCTTGTCTTTGCCGCCAAACTTGTGAATGAGCGAACACATCAGCCAGGGCGAAGTGTCGTTGAGTTGTTGCAATAAATCCCTGCCGCTTTTGGTGCGGTAAATATCTTCCTGAACGCCTTTATAAACCTTTTCAATCTGCTCGTCCAATTCTTCACGATCGGTGATGATAAGCACCCGTGCATTGGGATTATATTCTCTTATCCATTTGGTAAGCCACACCATGGTTAAACTCTTGCCGCTGCCCTGCGTGTGCCAGATAATACCGCCTTCTTTTCGGTTTACAAAATCCTGTGCCGATTTGATGCCGAAATACTGATTGGGTCGGCATAGCTTTTTGATGCCACGGTCATACACAATAAAATCGTGCAGCAATTCAATGAAGCGTTCTTTGTTCAGCAGTTCAATGATGTTTCTGTCTAAAGGATAATCATATTGGGCTGCTTTATCCCGAATGGGTTTGGTTATTTCCAGCAGATGCGGAAATTCTTTGCCTGTTTCTTCGGTAACTTCTTTCCATTTCAAAAAGTATTTCTCTTTGGTTTCAATGGCTCCATAAGCCAAACCTTCAATATCGTTTCCGGCCATTACATACTGAATGGTGCTGAAAAACGGCTTAATGAAAAGATGTTTTTGATTGTCTAAGTTTTGGCGAATACCTTCTGAAATGGAAACCGTGCTGCGTTTCAATTCCAAAACACCCAAGGCAATGCCGTTTACATACAGCACAATGTCGGGGCGTTTTTTGTGTATGCCTTTTATGGTCACTTCTTCGGCAATGGCAAAATGATTGGCAAGCGGATTTTTCCAGTCTATCAACCAAACTGTTTTTTTGTTTTGCCCGATTTCAGGTTGAACCGTTACGCCATAGCGAAGCAATGAATACACTTCTTTGTTTACATCATACAGCGATTTGCTTTGGTCGCCTGCGGCTTTGGTAAATTCATAAATGGCTTTGTTGGTCAGGTTTTGGTCGTAGCGTTGCAACAGCCATGTTTCCAAAATTTCTTCTTCCACATTGCTGTTGTTGTCCCGTTCTTCCCAATTGCCGAGATATTCATACTGTAATTCGTTTTGCATCAGAGCCACCACACGGTTTTGGGTTTCTCTTTCTAATTTACCTACTGTGCTCATTTGTCAGAATTTGGATTTTTAGGATTAGGTGATTTCAAGATTTTTGTTTTATACTCATTATTTTCCGGGTGGTTGACATTATACACTCTTTTAAACTCTAAACTTTTACTCCCAAAATTAATCAGCAAACCAACAGGCAGATTATATGCCTGGCAATAATTCATTGCCTGTGCAAGATGAACATCTTCCAATTTTATCAGTGCTTTTAATTCTACCATTATGCTATCTTCTACAAAGAAATCTACCCTTCTTGTGCCAATATCTTCGCCTTCATAAAAAATAGTCATCTCCATTTCTCTTTGATAACCTAAGCCTTGTTTGCTCATTTCAATAGCTAATGCCCGTTGGTAAATAACCTCTTGAAATCCGTTACCTAATGTGGAATGAACTTTCATGGCACAGCCGATTATTTTATGCGTTAATGTTTCGTATTTCATTCTTTTATTTTAATTGTCAGAATTTGGATTTTTAGGATTAGATGATTTTAGGATTATTTATCCTATCATCCTGAAATCCTACAAATCATAATCCAGACGTATTTTCCCCGTCAACAACACCTGCATCATGCCCTGTTTTATCATTTTATATTTTTCCAATTGTTTTTCCAATGCGGCTATTTCATTGTCCATATCGGATAGGATTTGGGCAATGCGGGTTTGTTCTTCTGATTTGGGTATTTGAATTTCTATTTTCAAAAAGTTGCTTTTCGAAAGATTATGTCTTGTTGCCCCCTGTGCAAGAAGATAAAATATTTTTCTGCCGTAACTACTTCTAAAATAATAAGCCAAATACAATCCATTATTCTTTATTTCTTTAAATAGACGAAAACCAAAACAAAAGCTATTTAGATAAAGATTTGGCACGTCTTCAAGCAATACAGAACACATGCCTAATTCTTCAGGTGTTTCGGAAGAACCATTAAAAAATAAATCGCCTTTTTCTGCTTTATGCTGACTTTCTGTTGGACCAATATTTACATAATCGAAGTAGCTTGTGTCAATTATTGGGTTGCTCATCACATTCATAAAAGGAATGTAAGGGCAATTGCCATCTTTGAAATCTGCCTTTGATTTTCCAGAAAGACCACCATAAGGTTTACCTAATTTATCAACCGTTGTCCATTCCCACCCCTCTTTCGGTTTTCCCTGTGCTGAGCTTGTCGAAGCAAGCAACTCCTGCATAGCCCCTGTTTTTATCAGGCGTTTTTTGGCTATGAGTTGTTCTAATTTTTGAATAAGCGCATCGGCATCGTTTAAGGCGGTGGCAATGGCGGTTTGCTCGGCTTTGGTGGGGGGAAGGGGGATGATAGTTTTTTTAAAATCAGTCATTCCAATAAGATTCTTCATTGCTCCACCTTGTGTATTATCTACAATAATCTTCTGGAAATTTTCCCAACGAAAATATTGTAAAAAATAGTCATCAGAGTAGTTAGTATTATCTATGGTAAGCTTCAATAAAGCTTGGTTGATAACTCCTTTTTTAAAATATTTTGGAATTTGAAAAATCTTACCAATAGTACCTGAACAACTTATAATAAAATCGCCTTCTTTGATTTCAAAACGCTTTAATTCATTAAATTTTTCTTGGTTAATAAAATAATCACCAAGGGCTACATCACAATAAATTGCATTTTTTTGTTCATACACTTTATAGCCGCTAGGAACAAAAAATGATTTTTTTAAAGCACCACCAAATGGACCTCTTACAACTCCATTTGAAATACAAAGTTGTTCTATTGTCCTTACCTCCCAATCCTCCGGAATCATTCCCACCTCTGTATTTTTAAATCCTTTTTCCATTGTCTGCATTATGATTTTTAGGATTAATTGATTTTAGGATTTATATCAAAGCCCATGGCTTGCAGGTGGGCTTCCACTTTGCTTGTCAGTGCCGCCACCTCGTTAGTAAGTTCAGGCATTGGGTTTTCGTAGCGTTCTGCCAGTTCTTTAATGCGTTGCGTTAAGCGGTGGCTGATGTTGTCCATCTCGGTGCGTATGCGTTGCTCTATGTTTGCCATCCATTTCTTTTCTACCACAATGGTTTTTATTTCATCAATGCTTAGTTTGGGATATTGGGCTATTACTTTCTTTTCCAGTTCGGCTTTGGCGGTTTTTATTTTGGTTTGGGTGTCGGCTTCTTCGTCCATCAGCTTTTTGTAGGCAGCCAGCATATCAAACTCTTCTGCGTTTTCTTCGTTTCGTTTGCCCAACTCTTTAATGGCTTTGGCCAAATTGGCTTTGCTTATTTTGCCTTTGTCGTCTATGGCATTGCTTAGCAAACCTTCTTCGCCTCCGTGTTCCTCGCGCATTTCTTCCATGTTGGCGTTCAGCGTTTCGGCTTTGGCTTCCAGCTCTTCAATGGCTTTTTGCTCTGTGGCAAAATATTCCTGTATCATCAAGGCAGGCGGTATCAATCTGCCTTCCAATCCTTCAATACCTGCCACTTCTTTTACAATTTCCTTATCGCCTTTTTTGGTTTTCTTCTCTTTGCGTTTTACTTCATTTCCTGCTGCCCAACCCTCTGCGGCAATTTCGTAAAAGTCGTCCTGCATGGCTTCATCGTTACCGTCAGGGCTCCAATAATCCATCAAATGCTGATACATGGCGTATTTGTCATATAGAGACGCAAAATATTGCGTCTGTACACGTGGGGTATAATGTTTCAGCAGGTTTTCCGAAATGATGTGTATTTCATGCTTTGGTCTCAGTCCTTTGTCCAATGCTTTGGTATATGCAATGGTTTCTGTTTTCCATTTCTCAAATACCTGTTCCATTTGCTTACCAAAGGCGGTAAACTCAGGATGATTGAAAATCGTGTTTTTGATTTCTTCACCGGCAATAATCAGTTCGTAAAAATCGGGGCGTTTGTCTATGGCTTTGAACAAACCTGCTTTCAGCGTTGGATACACTTTCCAGTAATTTTCCAGTGCCTCAATATCCCGCTTTGGAATTCCACCCATCAAATGAGCTTCAATGTCTTGAATGTCTTCCGCTTCCTGGCTGTCAATGTAGCGGGGAATGTTCAGGTTGTAATCGTTCTTCGGGTCGGCTATTTCCGAAATCGGAACCAATCGGGCATATTTTGGGTCGCTTTCATTTAGTGTATTGAATGTATCCACAATCTTATGAATATCCTGCTCACGAAGACGGTTTTTGTTGCCGTCTTTCTTAAAACCCTTGCTGGCATCAATCATAAAAATGTGTGTCCGCTTGTCGGCATCTTCCTTGTCCAGCACAATCAGCGAAGCGGCTATGCCTGTTCCGTAAAACAAGTTGGGCGGCAAACCAATAATGGCTTTGATGTAACCCTTTTTAATAATCTGCTTGCGGATTTCGGCTTCTGCATTACCCCGAAACAACACACCCAAGGGCAATACGATACACGCTTTGCCTTTTGATTTCAAGGATTTAATCAGGTGCAGCAGAAAAGCAAAGTCACCATTCTTCTTGGGCGGAATAGCATCGTAACCCTCAAATCGTTTAAAAATATCATTTTCCGGATCAATACCGTTCATCCAGGCTTTGTAGCTGAATGGCGGATTGGCAACGGCATAGTCAAACTGTTTCAATTCGCCCGTTTCATCATTTAAAAATTCGGGTGATGACAGTGTGTTACCTTGTTTGATTTCGGCATCGGCAAAATTGTGCAGCCACATATTCATTACCGCCAATGCACGGGTGGCGTTGTCGTTTTCCTGTCCGTATATGGTGATACCGTGTGGAGCGACATCAGCTGCTTTCAAAAGTAAAGAACCCGAACCGCAGGTTGGGTCATAAATGGTTTCATCCTGGCTTTTGGATCTGTTAATGCCGATTACCTGCGCCATGATACGTGATACTTCTGAAGGAGTATAAAACTGTCCTTTGCTTTTCCCGCTTTCGGTGGCAAAGTTTTTCATCAGGTATTCGTAGGCATCACCCAGCAGGTCGTCACCATCGGCACGGTTGCCGGAGAAGTTGAGTTCTTCCTTGTTGAAGATATTAAGCAGATTGGTCAGCCTGTCCACTTTATCCTTACCCGTTCCCAGTTTGGCATCATCATTAAAATCGGCTTCGGTAATAATACCGGTGAGGTTATTGTTTTTGGCAAACTCACCAATAATTTTGTTAATCTGATCGCCAATGTCTGATTTACCTCGGTGCTTAAGCATGTCATAGAAAGTTGTTCCCTCTTTCAGTTCCACCAAGGGGTCTTTTTTATCGGAAACGTATTTCATAAACAATAAAACCAATACATAGTCCTTGTATTGGCTGGCGTCCATGCTGCCTCTCAGTTCGTCACAACTTGCCCAAAGTGAGCTGTATAATTCAGATTTTTTGATTGCCATTTATAGTCGTCTTATGTTGATTTTACAATTTATTTTAATGTCGGTAAAGATAGTTTTTCTAAGCCCTAAAGTGTCATTGGCGGGTGGGAAAAATTGGCTCTTTGGCTTTTGCTGAAGGGTTGGCTTTGCGGGTAGGGGCAAAAGCCAATGTGCCAATGCGGGCTGGCTTAAAATTGTTTTAAAAAAATGCGGGTGGGGAAAAAATAAAAAACAAAGGATCGGCAATGAGTGTAGGATTACTCGTTGTCCGTTTTCAATATGGTCTGTATGTCGTTGTCCACTTGTCAAAATTTGCTTCTCTTTTTTCTGTTTTCACTCGGTCAATGTCTGCTTTGTCGTGTCGTTTTACGCTTGCTGCCAACGGTCGGCGGCTTGACGCAGGGCGGATTTTTAGCGGTAAACTTCAATCGAAGAACGAACTTTCAATTTACCGAAAAACGTTCAATCGAAGCCGTTTTCCTGCCATTGCGGCAAACTGGCTGTTATAGGGCGTTTTTTATTTTTCGTTTTTAAGAATCTGATATAATAAATCTACTGTTTTATTCTTATAAATACTAGGAGTCCCATTTGGTAACTTACCTGTTTTAATATATTCATCCTCGTGCTTTTTGCTTCTAAAATTATAAGCAGAATAATCTAAGTCATCTTTTATTTTATTTTCCTTAATAGCTTCATAAATTTTACCTTGCTTACAGTTTGGAAGTCGTTTTTTTATCTCTGTTATAAGTTCTGTTGAAGTTAAAGGATATTCTTTAATAAGATTTTCCTTAACTTTTTTTACTACTTCTACTTGTTCAATTGGAACAACATCGCCGACAAGTTTCAAAGTTGTTGCTCCTTTCTTCTCTACAAATTCTCCTTGTTTTATAAACTTTAATTTCTTAGCTAACTCTTCGTCAACTACTAATATTTTAGAATCATCTTTCTCTATAAGGGATTTTTCAGTATCAAGTATTGCTGCATTTGAGGGACCTGCTTTGCCAATTTTAGACATTAAGTCTAACCATTGTTTGTTGTTATGTTCAATCCTTTTGTTTATTATGTTTTCAAGTTCTGGAAATTGAATTTTTTGAGTTCTTCCACCATATCTAAAATAGATTTCGCCGTTTTTTATTATCTGGTCTTTACCTTCATCTTTCTTTGAGATAATAGGCTTTACTAAAGCAGGTTCAATTCTAAAAATTCCAAAAGTTTTATTCTTAAATGATATTGTTGATTGAGTCCAAGAAATATGTCCCGAAAAGATTTCAAGCAAATAACCTGTAATCTTTTCAGGGTCAATTTTTTCAAATTGTTGAAGGGAGTTCTCACTTAATCCCTTTAGTTTTCTTGGCCTATCCGTCACTCCGAAAATTAGATATCCACCTTTATTATTTGCAAAGGCCGCAAAATCTCTAAAATAGTCGGCAAGTCCCGCAAGGTTAAACTGCTCTTTAAACTCTAATTCTTGCCCTTCGCGGTGATGAAGACCTCCATCTACTTTCGTTCGTAGTAGCTCTTTTATGTATTCTTCATCTATCATTGGATTTAATATCTTTTAAATAAAATGCCCTATAACGGTGGTGGTATGGTTAGTTGCCGATTTCGAAGCACTTTCCTATCAAGTTACAACTACTTTTGATACAGGCTGTGCCGCTCGAATACTCACTGAACCGGCAATTAACTATACCGCGTGTTATGCCTCGTTTTTATTTTTTTATTATCTTCTGTTTGAAAATTTTATCAGGAGTTTCAAGTTGCAATAAGTAAATTCCGTTCCCTAATCCCGACAAATCAATATAGTTATCCGTTGCCTTATCAATATGCAGTACCTGTTTACCTTGCATGTCAAACACCCCAATCCTTTTTACAGGTACATTTCCTTGCAGGCTGAACCGAACAATCCCATTAGTCGGATTTGGTAATACTATTATATCCTCGTCCTTAATCACTTCGGGCACACCTGTCGAATGGCTTGTGTAATGGAGCAAGGTTCCATTGTTCCCAAGTACATATCCATTTGTCGGAGAAGTAAACTGAACTGAACTGAGCATATTTGTAGTAAGACCGCTTCCTTCGATAGCCCAGGTAGTTCCTCCATTGGTTGTATGGAGTATGACGCCACTGTTTCCTACTGCCCATCCATTACTGGCATCGAGGAAGAATACATCAAGCAATGTCCTCTTTGATGTATCGGGATTTGATTGAGAGTTCCAGTTTATCCCATCAGTAGTTTTAATAATTAACCCATTATCACCTACGGCCCATCCTGTAGAACTGTTTATCATATAGATTGCATTGTATGTTCCATATGGAGCATATTGATCTAACAACCAGCTACTACCATCATAATGTTCTATAACATCTTCTCCACACGTCCAACCCTGGCTTCCTGGGAAACTTATAGAAGCTAAATTTGAAGATACTCCACTGGACATAGAACTTACACCTGAAGATGTTATTCTATATATCCTTCCAGTATATCCACAGCAATATCCCGTTGTAGAAGATGGAGGGAAGCTGATTGAAAGAAGAGTTCCTCCTATTGAACCAAGAACATTCCAGGTCGCTCCTCCATCAGTTGTTCTGTAAACTCTTCCCTGATATCCTCCTGCATAACCTTCATTTGCATTAAGCATATGAATGGCATTTGTATAATACTGTGTCGTCTGTGTTGTAAATGTATTACCGCCGTCTGTGGTGTGATATATCTCACCTGTGGCGCTTGAACAAATCCAGCCTTCATTCTCATTTACCCAACACATATCCGGTAATGTCACTATCCCTGAGCTGGCCGGAAGATTATTACTGATGTCAATCCATCCGTACTGCTGGGCAAAACAGGTTGTTGTTAAACCTGTCAATAACGCTAAAATTATGATGTATCTTTTCATTTTTTTAAATATTTTTTCATATTTAGGAAATTATCATGTGAACGGTGTCATTTTTAAAATGAGGCATAACTTGTTTATACCCAGCCAAAAGGTTGTACTATATAGCAAATTAAGCTTAAATACCCAACTTTTGTGGCTGATTTGAAAAGCAAATTTATATAAATTCTTTCAAACCCTCAAAAAGACTTCTTTTTTATACTTATTAGATAGGAGAAGGTGAATTTCTATTGCTAAGCTTTTATAAGGCTGGTGTTTACAAGATAGTCTAAACTGTTTTGTGAATTTCTAATGGCTATGAGATTTATAACTTACACCACCTCTTCTTCGTAATGAAGGTTCCCAATAATGAATTGACGGCGTTCAGTGGTGTTCCGGCCATATAAAATTCCAGGGTTTCCTGTATTTCCGTTGATTTTCTCAGTATCTACGGGTCAGGGCGCATATTGGGTTTTTGAATTCTTCAGGGCTTATCTCTCCCAAATCTTTAAAATGGGTAATCTGACCAGGCTCCTCAATGGCATTTATCCGTTCTTCTTCGCAATAGCAGTAAATGGTTTTCTTTTTATTCCTGACCCTGAACAAAGGGGTTTGCAGAATATACAAATGTCCGGCCTTCACCGGATCCGGGTAGAACTGAAGGAAAATCGTCAACAGCAGCTTATATGCTTTTCTTTTGAAACATAAGCAAAAAAAGAGGCTGTCCTTCAGCGGCAGCCCCGTTATTTTATAACGTATTTTTTATCTGTCCGGGTCAAATCCTGACCATTCAATGCCGGCTAATTCAGCCAGCTCCCGGTGCCAGCTTGCCAGATCATGCTTGTTGAACTGGTTCAGATGATTATGTCCACAGGCTCGGGCCATTACCTTCATTAAAGTAATACTGGCATCAAAGAAATTAAATAAGCGTTTGGAAGCGATTCCAATATCCAGGCGTTTTCTCAGCTCCGGATCTTGCGTGGCTATACCGGAAGGGCAACGATTTGTATTGCAGATGCGTGCGCCTACACATCCGATTGCCTGCATGGCTGAATTTGCCAATGCCACTCCATCTGCTCCCAATGCCATTGCTTTGATGAAATCCATGTGAGTTCGCAAGCCTCCGGTGGCAATTAAAGTGATTTTTCCGCTCATTCCCATCTGGTCCAGTTTGTGACGTGCCCTTGCCAATGCCGGGATGGTGGGCACTGAAATGTGATCTCTGAACATCAGAGGCGCATCACCTGTTCCTCCGCCTCGCCCGTCCAAAATAATGTAATCGGCACCTGCTTTGACAGCAAATTCAATGTCTTCTTCCACATGTTGCGCACTCATCTTAAATCCTACGGGTATTCCGCCTGTCAATTCGCGTACATGGTTTGCGAACCCGGCAAAATCCTCCGGACTATGCAAATCCCGGAAGGTTGGGGGAGAGTCTGCATTTTTACCTTCGGGAATACCTCTGATCTTCGATATGCGCCCTACGTTTTTGGAACCCGGCAAATGCCCTCCTGTACCCGTCTTGGCAGATTGTCCGCCTTTGAAATGAAGTGCCTTGATTTTAGGCAGCAGATCATCACTGTATCCGAACCTGGCAGAGGCATACTCCAGCATGTATCTCGTATTTGCTTCGTTGGCTTCGGGCAACATTCCTCCCTCTCCGGATGCGATGGCGGTTCCGGCCATTTCTGCTCCCATTGCCAACGATAACACAGCCTCTTCTGAAAGAGCGCCAAAGCTCATGTCGCTGACAAACAACGGGATTTTAAGTACCAAAGGTTTTTTGGCCATGGGACCTATGACCAGTTCGGTTCCTACCTCCACATCTTCCATTAAAGGTTGTTTTGCAAATTGAGCAGTCATAATCTGGATGTCATTCCAATCCGGCAAATCATGTCTTGGAACTCCCATTGCTGCCATTTCTCCGTACTGACCCAGGCGGCTCAGGCCGTATTGAGCCAGATGATGGATCATTTCGACAGTAGGCTCTATATCCGTAGATTTAGCTTTTGGCATTTTTGGATTGCTCAGCGGCTCATCTGCATTTTCCGTTTCCATTGCTGCCGGCGTTTCTTCGGGAGCTGCTTCTTCTTTTTCCATCTCAACGCCATCATCGGGCTCCCCGTGTTGATGATATTGATAGTCGGGAAGAATGAATTCTTTGGTAACCTTGTCTTCCGGAACCTGCATGTGACGGCCATCACAGTAGGGTTGATCGAGAGTTTGTTTACATTGACACAGCCAGACAGGGCCATCCTGAGTTGCAGTAAATGCTACCGGAGTGATTCCGGTACCTTTATGCGAACCGTCACAGTAGGGTTGTGACTTCGAACGGCCACAACGACACCAATGGTAGGTTTGACCCTTTTTTACCTGAACCTCAGTAGGTTTGTTGTCGGCAACTACCGGTCTTTTTCTTTTCTTATCCATATGGGTTTTGGTTTTATTTTGATTGGAAAATATTTTCTTTTCAAAAGAACCAAATTTTGTTCAATTAACCAAAACTTTTGGTAAAGTTTCAACAATTATTTTTTATTCGAGCCTTTGGCGAGCTTTGTTGAAATAGCAACAGGCCTTCTGCAACCCGGCTTCTTTTGCATTCCTGAATTGTTTGCTTTGTGCATTGAGAAAATGTAAAAGAGCCCATAGCTTTGGTTTGAAGATGTAAGATAACGTCTGACAAGCTTGCTGCAGTGGCGGCTTTTTGCCGTCCTGATAGCTATCTGGGTCAATCGAAGAACGAACTTTCAATTAACCAAAAACACCCTATCGGAGCCGTTTACCCACCCTTTTAGCAAACTGGCCGTTACAGGCATGTGCTTCTGTCTTTTGTCGGTCAGTTCTCATTTGTCAAGGCGTAAAGGTCTGTGAAGTGATGTAAATTTTTCTCTGTCTTTTGAACGAGAATTGAAAAGTATTTCGTCAAGTGTCCTGCTTGCTTGGATTTCGTCAGTCAGAATTACGATTATTTTTTTCATCTCGTTTTGGTCCGCTTGAAATGATTTCCAAGAAAGCATAAAGTCAAAATGTTGTCCGTGTCGGAAAAGTCGTCCGGGAAGAGGATAGTTTTCTCTGTTTCCAATTAAAATACCGTAACGCAAAAATGGATGAACATATTTATGTGTCTGTGCTTTTTGGCTGTAAGTAATTGCGTCATGCGTTGTCACGCTACCAAGTTTAGTTTCTATTACCACTCTCGGTTTCCACGCCTTGCCGTCAAGTTGTTCGTAAACTAATATGTCCGTTTCGTAAGCAATAGATTTTTGCTGTACGGGTTTGTTGTCGTTGTTGTAAGTCAGAATTTCGTTAGCGTATGAAAGTCGGTGTCCGTCAACTACACGGATAATGTCGTCAGATTTGCGAAGTTGTTTTTCAATGTCGCTGATGATTGATTTTACCCATTCTTTTTCTGTCATAGTCCTGAAGCGTTATAATTCGTGTTAAATAATTGTTTATCCGAGATAATTTATTCTATAAAAGTCAGCGATGAACTGTCCGCCTGACGCAAAACTGGAGCAGCATCACCGCAGAAGTGAGACAATGTTGTGTCAGACGTAATCAATGCACAACAACTAACAAAAGAAGCATTATTAGTCTTGTTCACTTTTAATTGAATTTAAAACTGCAATGATATCGTCTCCGTATTTTAGAATTTTTTGTCCACCACTAACAAAACCTTTTACTTTTAGAAGTTCGCCTAATGTTTGAGGTTTTACTCTCGCTATTGACATAAGTTCAGTATTATGAGCAACTACATAATTTGGAACATTGATTTCACTTGCTTTATCTTGTCTCCATTGTTTTAGAACAGCATAAATATTTTTCTCTTCGTCCGTGAGTTCATTTTCATCTGTTATAGCTATTTTGTCAGAATTTTTGTCTTGTCGTTCTACTTTATGGTCGTCATAGAATACTAAAATTGACCAAAAGTTTAGTTGTCCTGTTATAAGTTCTATCGCAGTTTTTTTCACAACAACATTTTCCAAAAAACTATTAAAAACGTCTTGGTCATTTTGTAAATTTTCTTTGTTCAGCCGTATGTAAAAGTGTTTTATTTTCATATTTTCTACCATTTAAAGTGTCATACTACGGTTGTCAGGCGGTTGCTGCTAACTTATTTATCTTCTCCAATTTATTTCTCTGTATCCTACAAATTTCAATATAAAGCAAAACAAATTTTCGTTTTATTTGCAAATATACAAATTGTTCTTTGCAAACCATCAAAAGGACTTTTTCAATGCTTATTGGACAGGTGAGGGGGAATTTTGTTGCTAACCTACTATAGGACTGGTATTTACAAAATAGAATTATACAAATACAGAAAGTAGCTATTCAGTCTGCCGGTTGCCAAAGCCTCAGTTCAGCAGAGTCTTAAAACGCAACTCCGAAAACTGCAATGCGTTTAAATCCTGATTATTAGCAGTAAGTGGTGTATTAATCTTGTAAAAGATTTTCTATTTCTTCTTGAAGTCTTGGTAAATGATTCGAAATTATTCCCCAAATTATAACATCATCAACTTTATCATATCCATGAATCACCCAATTTCGCGTATCAATAATTTGTCGAGCATTCTCTATTTTTAATTCAGGAGCAAGTTTCATCAGTTTACTCATGGCCTCTCCAATAATTTCTATCTCACGCTCAATGGCACGACGAAGTAATTTGTTTTTCTGGTATGCGAAGAAGTCTCTCTCTGATCCTAAATACTCGTAAATAGATTCTATCGAAGTCTTTATATCAAAAAGGTACTTTTTAATTTTAAGATTCATATATTAATCTCTTGGATGAATTTATACTCTCTATAAAATACGGATTTGATAAGGCTCTTTCGGTTACTAAGTCAATCTCTCTTTGTAATAAATGCCGCAATTTGTAATGAAGAGTAAAGTAATTATTGGTGTAATCTTCAATGCTCAAGTCATCAGAAAAGGATACAAGAAAATCAATGTCGCTGTCCTCCCTGAACTCTTCTTCGGATACCACAGAACCAAATGCATAGAGTCTCTTTACTCCATACATACGACATATCTGCTGAATAGCTTCCTTTTTATTTTTTAATAATGCTTGCATTCATTTTTTTGCAAATATAAATAAATTTTTCTGTCGTAATACCATTTTTTCTTATACACTTACTGCTAACTTGTTTATCATCTCCAATTTATTTCGCTGTATCCTACAAATTCCAATATAAAAATTGCTCTTAACAAATCCTTAAAAGGGCTTTTTTATGATTTTTGGATAGGTGAGGGCGGATTTCTGTTGCTAACCCATTATAAAACTTGGGTTTACAAAATAGAATAATAAAAATACGGAATATAGCTATTCTGTCTGCTGGTTCCAAAAGCCTCAGTTCAGCAAAGTCTTAAAACGTAACTCCGAAAATTGCATTGCGTTTAAGACCTGATTATCATGCTTTCGTGCACTATTCTAAATCGAGTATCAGCTTAATATTCGTACTAACCTTTTCCGTTATATGCGCTGGTAAGTCACCAACCTTTTTCATTAATCTATCATTGTCAATCGCCCTAAGCTGGTCTATCATGATATCACAATTTTCAACCACATTAGCAGTGCCTTTTTTCAAATGTACTCGCAATATCTCGGATTCCTTGTTTACATTTGTTGTAATTGGGCAAATAATGGTTGATGGGTGAGGTATCTTATTCAATAAATTTGATTGAACGACCAGTACAGGTCTCGTCTTTCCTGGCTCGGTGCCGATTTGAGGATTCAAATCAGCAATCCATATTTCAAATTGCTTAGTCTGCATAGCCTAATTGCTCAAATTCTTTAAGTACGGAAAGTGAATCTGATTTTACAAGCTCAGATTCTTTCCTGAGTTTTCTCTCGAGTATAATTCTTTTTTGATACCTGTTGTAATACTCGATTGCTTCGTTAATATAGCGATTTCTTGGCTTTTTAATCAAAGCCAGAATCTTTTCGGTCTCCCCGAAGACGGATTCGTCTATTTTCAATGAAATGTTTTTCATGTCTATTGTAATTTATGCCACAAAGGTATATCAATTTAGTATATAATGCAGGTATTCTGAAGAAAAAAATTGCATGAAACATAACGATCGGTAGCTTTACGTTCAGTAGGTGGTATACTCAGCACACATTCTGCGAGCTAACTACATACAAATATACGCTATTTTGACAAACGGGTAAGTCCCCCGAAGCCTGAAAACAGGGCATTGTTGTATGCGGGCATTTTTTCTATCGTCATACTTCAATCAGATAACACATAATTTATTCTGCTAATTGATTTATTCGAACATAATCAAAATAATCTCCAGCTTGAAATGTAATCCTCATAAATCTTTCTTTACCTGTTGTATTCTCATTTACCGTTACAGAAAGTGTAGTTTTATTCAGTTTTTCTACAATGAAGAAATCCTTCTCAATTTTAAAACTATTCCCAAATATGTCAATGCTTTCGTCATTGTAAAAATAATATGTGGTATCAATTAATGAAATATCGTCAATCCACCAGGAATTCCCTTTAGTGGTAATAATTATTGAATCTGCACTTCTTCCAAATTCTACATCTTTTACTGAAAGCTTAATGTTGTCAGACCACTTTCCACAACTACCCAAAAGAATGATCCCAAATAATAAAATATTTATTCTCTTCATTTTTTTATTATTTAATCTGAAGTTTTTGCTTGCATACAACTTACTTATATCCTGCCAAAAGGCTGGACTACAAAGTAGCAACTACTTAAATACCCAACTTTTGCAGCGGATTTGAAAAGCAAATATAGGTATAAATTCGTACAAATCATCAAAAGGACTTTTTCTATGTTTTCTGGATAAGTGAGGGGGATTTCGGTCGCTAACCTATTATAAAACTGGTATTTACAAAATATCCCAAACTGTTTTGTGAATTTCTAATCGTTATGAGATTTATAACTCATACCACTTCTTCTTCGTAGCGAAGGTTCTCAATAATGAATTGCTGGCGTTCAGGGGTGTTCCTGCCCATATAAAATTCCAGGGTCTCCTGTATTTCCGTTGATTTTTTCAGTATCACCGGGTCAAGGCGCATATTGGGTCCTATGAAATGTTTGAATTCTTCAGGGCTTATCTCTCCCAAACCTTTAAAACGGGTAATCTCAGGGTTCTGACCAAGCTCCTTAATAGCATTGATACGTTCTTCTTCGCTATAGCAATAGATGGTTTTCTTTTTATTCCTGACTCTGAACAAAGGGGTTTGCAAAATATACAAATGTCCGGCTTTTACCAGATCCGGATAAAACTGAAGGAAAAACGTCAACAGCAGTAATCTGATATGCATTCCGTCAACATCGGCATCAGTGGCTATCACAATATTATTGTATCTCAGATTGTCAATATCTTCCTCAATGTTCAAAGCCGTTTGCAGCAAATTGAATTCCTCATTCTCATACACTACTCTTTTGCTTAATCCGAAGGAGTTCAGCGGCTTGCCTTTAAGACTGAAGACCGCCTGTGTGTTCACATCTCTTGATTTTGTAATTGAGCCGCTTGCCGAATCGCCCTCAGTTATGAAAAGGGTGGTTTCAAGACGGCGGTTATCATTGCTGTTGTAGTGAATGCGGCAATCACGTAGCTTTTTGTTATGTAAGCTGACTTTTTTAGCACGTTCTTTTGCCATCTTTTTTATGCTTGCAAGCTCCTTACGTTCTTTTTCTGACTGCAGTATTTTCCTGTATAGAGCCTCAGCAGTTTCAGTATTGATATGCAGATAGTTATCAAGATTCCGCTTTACAATATCGCTAATATAATTACGGATAGTCTGGCCGCCCGGTTCCATATGAGTTGAACCCAGTTTGGTTTTAGTCTGGGATTCAAATACCGGTTCTACAATTTTTATACTGAGAGCGGCAATTATTGAAGAACGAATATCGGAAGGGTCGAATTCCTTTTTATAAAAATCTCTGATGGTTTTTACAATAGCCTCACGGAATGCAGCCTGATGTGAACCTCCCTGTGTGGTATGCTGACCGTTCACAAACGAGTAATATTCTTCACCGTACTGCTTGGAAGTGTGAGTAAAGGCACATTCAAAGTCATCTTCCTTGATATGTATTACAGGGTATAACTGACTGCCGCCGTTAATGACATTCGACAGCAGATCGTGCAAACCGTTTTTTGAATAAAACGATTGCCCGTTAAACCGTATGGTAAGCCCATGGTTCAGATAAACATAGTTCCAGAGCTGTTTTTCAATGTATTCGCTAAGAAAATGATATTTCCCGAAAATAGCATCGTCCGGCGTGAAAGAAATAAGGGTGCCATTTTTATCAGTGCAATCCTGCTCAGGATGATCGGCAACAAGGTTGCCATGTTCATATTCCACGATCTTTGTGCGGTTATCCCTTACTGACTGAGCTTTAAAATATTTCGACAGGGCATTTACAGCTTTTGAACCGACTCCGTTCAATCCAACCGCTTTTTTGAACACTTTTGAATCGTATTTGGCACCGGTATTTATCTTTGATACGCAATCAATCACTTTTCCAAGGGGCATTCCACGTCCGTAATCCCTTACCGTAACCATCTGATCCTTAATACTTATATCTATTGCACGGCCATAACCCATTACAAACTCGTCAATAGCATTGTCAATAACTTCTTTAAGAAGCACATAGATGCCATCATCCTGTGATGAGCCATCGCCAAGTTTACCAATATACATGCCCGGACGAAGCCGTATATGTTCTTTCCAGTCTAATGACCGTATGCTTTCTTCAGTATATTTTTCTGTCATTCAGCTAAAATCCTTTCGGGTGCAAATATACTGAAAAGAAACGAAGCTGTAAGGGGTTTAGGCTCAGAGTTATGAAACAATAAAGGAAAGTTATTCACAATAAGCAATTTTTTCTCTTTGGTGAAACATCACACATTAAATCTGATATGCAGTATGTCGCCGTCTTTTACCACATAATTTTTCCCTTCAATGGCAAATTTTCCTGCTTCGCGGCATGCATGTTCCGAACCAAGGGTAACGAAATCGTGATATTTCATGACTTCGGCACGTATAAAGCCACGTTCCAGGTCGCTGTGAATAACTCCTGCAGCCTGAGGTGCGAGGGTGCCTTTGCGTATAGTCCAGGCTCTCACCTCTTTAGGTCCGGCAGTGAAGAAAGTCTCAAGGTCAAGTATTTTGTATGCAGCCCTGATGAGTTTGTCAACTCCGGGTTCTTTCAAACCCATATCCTGAAGAAAAGCCATACGATCGTCTTCGCTTTCCAGTTCTGCAATTTCAGCTTCAGCCTGTGCTGCTATTATAAGAACCTGAGTATCTTCTCCTTCAACGGATTTGATGAATGCTTCAGTGTATTTGTTACCTGCAAGAGCCGATTCAGCATCGGTATTGCAAACATAGATAACAGGCTTTTCAGTCAGCAGGAAAAGATCATCAATCACCTGGCGGTCATCACCAGTAACAGGTGCGGTTCGTGCCATCCCGAATGATTCAAGATGTTGTCTGAAAATCATCAGGATATCAATTTGCTGCCTGTAAATTTTTTCTCCCGATTTTGCCATCTTTTCAAGACGTGCGATCTTTTTGTCAATTGATTCAATATCCTTTACCTGAAGTTCAAGCTCAAGGGTTTCTTTATCACGAACCGGGTCAACTGAGCCATCAAGGTGGGGGAGGTTAGGATCATCGAAACAGCGGACAATATGAATCAATGCATCGGCATTCCGTATATCCGAAAGAAAACTATTGCCAACACCTTCGCCATGACTTGAGCCTCTGGCAAGACCGGGAATATCAACAAGCTCAATAGTTGTTGGGATTATCTTTGCTGCCTTGATGAATTTATCAATTTCCTGAAGACGTGGGTCAGGAACTTTTACGACACCTATGTTTGATTTATTGCTTGTATATGCAAATGGGCTGGTAAGTGCCTTGGTATTTGAAACACAATTGAACAGAGTGCTTTTTCCTGAATTGGCAAGACCAATGATTCCGCAATGTAAGGGCATGACTGAAATTTTAAAAATGCAAAATTACTTAAAAAGCACTACCTTAAAGCTGGAAATTTAAAATAAGCCGGTGAAAAAGTTAACGATCATTCTTTGGTAGTCGCCGGAATATGACTTTCAGGTTTTTGAGAATGATATAAATGAAGTGCTACAATTATTGCTGTAAAACCCCAGAAAGGAACTGATAATTTTTCGGTATCAAGAAAATTATTCAGAAATCCATGAGCCAGGTAAGTTATAAGTCCGAGAGTAACTGAAAGGCTGATAATACGAACTTCCCTGATATCAGATCTTTTGTACACCTTCAGCCCTGTATAAATTACAGCAATTGCAAGCGCAACGAAGGTAAGCATGCCTGGTAACCCTGATTCAGCCATTGGACCAATGTACTCGCTGTGTGCGTTCCCGACATCACCAAAATTAGTACTGATAATGGTTCTTTCTTTCGAACGTTGATACGGAGCATAAAGAAACTGATAAGTTCCCGGTCCGAAACCAAATACAGGTCGTTCTTTGAACATGCGTATTGCTGATTGCCAGCGATTTATCCTTTCCAGATTGCTGGCATCAGATGAAATATTGGCAATTGACTGAACATGTTCAACAAAATCGGCTGAACTATCCTGCTTGTTTTTTGAAAGGTGATCAATTATTTCAAACCTGAAAGTAAAAAAAACTGAAACCAGCACTATGGCACTGATCAGCAGCCATCTGAATCTGATCCTGAAAATAATTATGATGAAAACGCCAAACGCCACGACTACACTTAGCCAGGCAGCCCTGCTAAATGAAAATATCAGTGCCATGACCATTATCATTGCAACTAAGAAGGCAGCAAATCTGATCCACGGTTTGTAATTTCCTAATAAACTGAAACCAAGAAAAACCGGAATGAACATTGACATTACAGCGCCATATGCTGTATGGTCATTATAAAATGGTTTCATGACCCAGGTGCCTGCTTTCTCACCAAAACCATAGGTGTAATGTCTGAAAGTGGTGTATCCTATTACTATAAGCAAAGGAATTGCATAAAGCCAGAAAAACTTTTTAATGTTACGGTAATCCTTAAAAAGCATAATACCAACAAAATACATTGGTATTACAAACCAAAGCCTCGACAGAAAGGCTTTTATTGAAACCAGAAATATCTGGCTTGTCAGGGTGGCAACGAACATCCAGATCAGTCCTGCAATAATGAAGACACTTACACTGTGTTTCAGCACTTTTCTGTCGTACCTGTGATCGAAAAGAATTTTTAGGAAAAACAACACTAATACCCCTAACATCAGTGGCTCTACAGGAAGTGAGACCCCTGCATTAAGCTCGTAATTAAGTAATTCTACTGATAAAGGAGTGAGGAAAATGATAAGAAGTATAATCTTATCGAACGCAAAAAGAAAAATCCAGGCTATGATTAAAAATAAGGGAATAACTGCACCCCAATAAAATTCCTTGTAGATCAGATAGCTGTTCAAAGCAATGAAACAAAAACTCAGGAAGTAAACCAGAAATAATCTGGTTTTATCTGAAAGACGGTTTATTACCATCTTTTCGGCAAGAGTTTTTATTTGCAGGTCGCCCAACATGAATCTGATATTATCTTTCTGCGATCAGGATCCGGATTCTGAAGCCAGAAGTATTTTCTGAGGTTTCCTGTTATTTTCAATAAAAGCAATTATTACAATGCTGAATATCAATGTGCCAAGTATAATGTTAACAACGATAAGCCAACGTATGGGATATGACTTTTTATCGGCAGGAACAGGTTTTGTAACTACAGTAGTATATGTAATTTGCTTTTCAGTGTTTATCAAAGCATTTTCATATTCAATTTTATACTTTCCGTATTCTTCAATAATGTCTAAATACCTGTTATTGTACCTGGTCCATTCGTTACCTTTTTCTTCAATATGCTTTTTCCATTTTAGTACTTCCTGAGTATTGATATTCGAAGCATTATTTCCGTCAACTGTACGCAAGTAGCCGCGGGCAATTTCTCTCGACTGATACCGGTAATCAATTATATCAAATTCGGTACTTAAAATATTTAATACCGCAGCAACCGAATCCAGCTCATGTTGCTTTAATGAGAGGAGATTTTCCATAACGATCAGTCCCTCACGGTATTTTTCACTATGGTTTTTAAGGATAAGGCTATTTGTAAAAGAAATAATTGAATCCACCATGCGGCAGGCTATAACAGGGTCACTGTCATACACTTCTATCTGAATTGCTTCATAAGGAGTCTTTTTAATACGCACATTTTTTTCGTAAAGTGCCTTCATTACAGTATGGTAATATTTGTAATCAGGACTGATCTTATAGTGAGTAGATAAATCAAAAGTCCTGATGATATCATCCATAATTTCTTTTGAACCAAACCATTGCAGCATCTGTTCGGTTTCGCTTTCTTCAGAATAAGAGCTCAGATTAACCGGATATAGTATTGCAAATGATTTATATTTTGGAGTTATTACCAAAGAGCTTGATATAATCACAGCCGCAAGCCCGGCAATAACAGCAATTATCAGAAGATGCCATTTCCATTTCAGAAAAATAGTAATGAGGTTAGTATTACTAAAAAATTTTTCCATCACATCTTTTCAATTAGTTTTTACTATGTTTCTTAAACGTTCTTTTTTGCCAACAATTGGTATTGAAATAGTTTTATGATGTTCGTCTTCTTTCTTTTCCGAACCTTTTAGAACCGCCCTGAAATTTTCAGCCACCAGCAATGTAATAATACCTATAAGCAGAGTGCTGAAAGCAGAAAACAAAACAATAAGCCAACGTATGGGATACGATTTCTTCTCAGCTTTTATGGCTTCTTCCACCACAAATTTAAAAGGTAACTGCTGTTCGGCATCCACTTTAGCCTCATCATAACGAGTTTTAAGAATGCTAAGCTGTTTCTGATCCAGCAATATCTGGTCGCGCAACGATACATAAGCGCTTCCATACTTCGAAAGCACTTCAAGTTTCTCCTCCAGGGCCTTTATGCCCTGATGGTTATTTCTTGCTATTTCAATTGCAAGCTGCTGGTTTAGCATTTCCGATTGCGATTCATAATCATGAACACCAAGCGTGCGAAGTATTGTCAGAGAATCCTCTTTTAGTTTGATCTCATGCTGAAGTTCAAGGTATTGCTTTTCAACTATCTGAAAACCCGGAACTGCTATTTCTTTTCTCATTTCGTTACGAACCGAGTCAACCAGCATGGCAATATAATTGGCAATATCAGCAGCCATCTGCGGATCCTTGTCAAGAACTGAGATCTTCACAGCCATGAATTCAGTCCGCCTGAAAGAGATATTTCTTTCATACTCACGCTGTAAGCGTGTTTGCTTGTATCTGACTGATGGATTTATATTATAATGCTCCATCAGATTGAATTTCTCAACAACATTATTTCTTATCCTTCCCGAATTCAGTATCTGAAGCATATGCTCAGTCTGGGCTTCCTGCCCAAAATCAAGCAGATCATGCTGTTGTCCGGCACGATCAGTAAGCAGGGCTTTTGAAATACTACCCGATGAAGTAGGGTAGAGGATTACAAACGATTTAAATTTTGGTGTTATAAAATAAGGAGAAGAAAAGATCACTGAACAGATAACAGCAATAAGGGTAATAAGGCCAAGAGGCTTTCTCCATTTATAAATAAATAGTATAAGATTACCGGAATTGAATTTATTGCTGTTTTCAAACGGGTCTGCCATAGCAGTCAGATAATTAAAGGGAATTAATGAGAGGCAAAAGTATAAAATTTTATGATTCCGGCTTATTCATATTCTTTCAGAATCTCAAATAAGGTTTTGAAACTTAATATTCTGATCAAAAACGAAAAAGCTAAAATAAACAGTATTAGTAAAGCAAAAGAGCTAATCCAGTTTAATCCTGAATTAATTGATATCCAGCCCACTATTAAAGATCCAAAAGTAAATATTACAATCCGGGCTAAAAAACCGTAATTAATCCTGAACCGGAAGAAATACTGCGCAAGCAGGATCTGGAGCAATGCCGTAATGCTTTGGGTCGTAAGACTTGTAATAGCTGAACCTACTGCAAAAAAACGGGGAACCAGAACGAGGTTCATAATAATGTTCAGGGTCATTCCAAAAGCAGCCACTATGTTCAGTTGTTTGAGATTTCCGTTGGCAGTGAGAAGAGTGCCAAAAATATAGGTTGTACTGATAGGGATGAACCCGCACAGAAGCAGTGAGAAAACTCGTGCCGACTGATTTATACGCAATTCATAAACTTCGGGTAATTCCGCTATTCTTGCCGGATAAAGCAGGCGCATAATTGGTTCATTATAATATATTGCCCCCATGGCAACCATTATTGCAGCTATGAATAGTAATGAAAACGATAATCTTACCAGCTCATCCACAGGTTGATTATGCTTTATCATGCGGGCAAACATCGGAAGCAGCAATACTGAAAACAGATAAGCTATCATGTTCACAGCGTCGAGAAGGCGGTAAGCCTGTGCATATACTCCTGATTGCTCGTTGCCAATACTGTTTCTCAGGATCTTTTCTATCATTACACTGTCAACTCTGTTGTAGAATGCCATCAGCAAAACAAGTACTGCAAAAGGGAAGCTTTTTTTTATGATCATTATAAAAAACAGGCGATTCCAGTATAATTTACGGAATTTAGCCTTATATATCACTATTAATGCAGCTATTACAGCAGTAAAGAGATAGGCAGCGGTTTGCGTATATGCAAACCATTCAATTTTGAAAGGGCGTTCAGTTACATTACCCCAAAGCAGGATGCCACAAAACAAGATCATCAGCAGGCGATCCATTACTGAAAGCAAGCTCTCGGTCTTGAACATCAGCAGCCCTGAAATATTCGATCGCAGATAAAGTATGAAAGAAAGCAGGAACTGATTGAATCCCAGCACGGCTAAAAGCGTCATTTGCCGCGAATCATACTTCATAAACAGTCCTACAATAAAAATAACTGCAAAATACACCAGCGACAATAAAAATTTCAGGATAACAAGTCCCGAAAAATGTTTGTGCAGCAATTGATGATGTTGTGCAATATTGCGGTTATTGAAATTGGTGATTCCGAGATCAAGTAAAATATTAAAGATGAATGTAAAATTCAGGATAGTGAAATAAAATCCGTATTCCTCAGCACCCACAGCATTTTGAACCACGCGGTCAATGCCAAATATCCAAAACGGCTTGACCAGCAGATTTAAAAATAATAGCAGTATAAGATTTGTAAGAAATTTTCTCCGCATGTCAGGCAGTGCTCAGAAGAGTTTTAATCTTGAATTTGGTTTTGTGATATCAAATTCAGTAATTTTGTGCAAATGTATTGAATAAGTGTTTTCTTTTATAAATCAGAAAATTATTAATTTCATTTTTTAAAACCTTTGTAAATTGAGAATTGCAGTTAACACGCGGCTTCTCCTGAAAAATAAACTTGAGGGTATAGGATGGTTTTCTTACGAATCGCTGAAAAGAATATGCACCCAACACCCTGAACATGAGTTCTTTTTTATTTTCGACCGCCAATGGAGTGACGAGTTTATTTTTTCTGATAATATCACACCTGTGTCCTTGTCGCCACAGGCAAGACATCCGTTGCTCTATTATATCTGGTTCGAACAGAGTATGCCAAGGATGCTGAAAAAGCTCAATGCCGATCTGTTTTTCTCACCCGACGGCTATTTATCTCTTAAAACCGGTGTGAAATCGGTTAACGTATTTCATGATCTGAACTTCGAGCATTATCCCGCTGATGTACCGTTTGCCGAACGATTTTTTTACCGGAGATATTTTCCCCGTTATGCACATAAAGCTGCCAGAATAGCCACTGTATCAGAGTATTCGAAGCAGGACATAGTAAAAACGTATAAAGTAAGCCCCGATAAAATTGATGTGGTCTATAACGGAGCTAATCTGGCATATAAACCATTGAACGATGATGAGAAAAAGCTGACTATTGATAAGTTTTCAAAAGGTTTGCCTTATTTTTTGTTTGTTGGCGCTTTACATCCCCGAAAAAATCTGATAAATCTTTTCAGTGCCTATGATATTTTCAGAAAACAGCATACAGAGCCTGTCAATCTTATAATTGTAGGTGCTAAAATGTGGTGGACTAAAGCCATTGAAAAGGCTTATGAGAATATGGTCTTTAAAAATGATGTGATTTTTACCGGCAGATTGAATATCAGTGATCTGAAAAATGTTTTTGGTGCTGCATTGGCTCTTACCTATGTATCCTATTTTGAAGGTTTTGGAATTCCTATTGTAGAAGCGTTTTATACTGATACTCCCGTTATCACATCAAATGTTACTTCGATGCCTGAAGTTGCCGGTGATGCCGCTTTGCTCGTAAACCCTTTTTCTCCGTCAACAATTGCAGATGCAATGCTTGAAATAGCAAATGATCAGAATTTGCGGGAGCAACTCATTGAAAAAAGCAGGATAAGGCGTAAACTGTTTTCGTGGCAACAAACCGCTGACAGGGTTTGGGCTACAATAGAAAAAGCATTTTAGCCCATGAGCTATTAAATTGTAGTTTAACAAATGATATTTTATCTGAATAAGTAATTGTAAAATATTGAAATCCAAGATAATGAAAAATAAATTATTCACTTTGTTCATTATTGCTTTTGCAATAACCGGGCTTCATGCCCAGGATTTACAAATCCACAAAACTGACGGAAGCATCATCACCCTGCCTTTGAATGCGATTGATAGCATAACATTTGCCAATAGTGGCACGAGTGGGTATTGGCAACCATGCCCCGGCATCCCCACAGTTACCGATATTGAGGGCAACGTTTATAACACCGTGCTTATAGACGACCAATGCTGGATGAAAGAAAATCTGAAAACTACTAAATATCGCAACGGGTCTTCCATTCAATATCCCGGTACAAACAGCAGCGCCTGGCTATATAACACCACCGGCGCTTATGCCTGGTACAATAATGATATATCATGGAAAGAAAAATATGGAGCCTTGTATAACTGGCATGCAGTAAACAATACCCAGGGTCTTTGCCCCGAAGGCTGGCATGTGCCAAGCGATGAAGAGTGGACGCAATTGGTTGATTACGTAATTTTGCAAGGTCATTCCAACGATTATACTGATCCCAATGGTGCCGGCAATGCTCTAAAATCCTGCCGGCAGGTAGACTCTCCTTTGGGTGGAGATTGTGCCACATCAGAACATCCACGATGGAAGGAAGATCCTAACCATTACGGTTTTGATGAGTTTGGCTTTTCGGCACTTCCTGGCGGCAACCGTTTTAGCGATGGAAGTTTCTTCAGCAATGGGTACTACGGTTACTGGTGGAGTTCTACTGAAATCTCATCTTCTTACTCCCGGACACGGAGTATGAGCTATAATCACGGCAACATGCACCGCTACTATGAACCCCCTAATGTCGGTTGTAGTGTGAGGTGTATTATGGATTAAATTATATTTACCTCAGTATCAAGATATATGTTGAAGCGGTTATATACTGATTCCTTGATTCTTTGGGATAGTTCAAGGATTTCCATACCACTGGCATTACCGTAGTTTACCAATACCAATGCCTGTTTTGTATGAACACCGGCATCACCGATCCGTCTGCCTTTCCAGCCACATTTATCAATAAGCCAGGCTGCAGGTAGTTTTACTTTATTATTATCAGCAGGAAATGAAGGCAGATCAGGATGTTTTTCTTTAAGCTCATTAAAATGTGTAACATTAATAACCGGGTTCTTAAAAAAACTACCGGCATTACCAATCTCTGAAGGGTCTGGTAGTTTGCTGCGCCGGATCCTTGAAACCGTATCAGCAACTTCTCTGATAGTTATGCCAGAACCGCTGTTCACAAGTTCATTTTTTAAAGCAGGATAGCTGAGATTAGGTTTTGGCTGTGTACTTAATAAAAAGCTAACCGAAATAATAAGGAAACGATTTTTAAGCTCATTTTTAAATACACTGTCTCTGTATCCAAACCTGCATTCAGGAAGGGTAAAACGTCTGATTGTGAAATCGCTCATGTCAAGAGCTTCAAGATGGCTGAAAACATCTTTTATTTCAGCTCCGTAAGCACCAATATTTTGAATTGGCGAAGCACCCACAGTTCCGGGGATAAGAGAAAGATTTTCCAAACCTCCCCAGTTTTGGTTCACACAATACTGAACAAATGAATCCCAATTTTCGCCTGCTCCGGCAGTAACCAATACATGTTCATTATCAATGAGTTCTTGTTTAATACCTTGAATATCAACTTTTAGAACAAGTTTTTCAACATTTCCTGTAAACAAAACATTGCTGCCGCCTCCAAGTATCAGAAATGGTAAAGACCGGACTCCCTTACTGCTCAAAACTTCCTGTAATTGCTCCGGTTTGGTGATACAGGCAAAAAATAAAGCCTTAACATCAATGCCGAAGGTATTATATTTCCTTAATGAAACGTTATTCAGTATATCCATGCAACCATTGCTTATTAAATTGCATCAAAGATAAGTATTTGTCAGACGGTGGGAATGGAATAAGCAAAATGAAATTTTGGGCAATTTATATTGAATTTTTGTGAAAAGAAGGGTAATTGTTTCGGTTATCAACGATTTATTTACTGACCGCCGTGTTGACAGAACATGTAAAACCCTGTGCAACATGGGTTTTGATGTGGTTTTAATTGGTCGCAGGTATAAAGATAGCCCTGTTTTGCACGAAAGAGACTATAATACATTCAGGATGCATTTAGTTTTTAGGAAAGGACCTTTTTTCTATGCCGAATATAATTTGCGGCTGTTTTTCTATTTGCTTTCTCACAAAGCTAATATGCTTGTTTCCAACGACCTTGATACACTTCTGCCCAATTATCTTATACACAAGATAAAACGTATTCCGTTAATTTATGATACTCATGAGTATTTTACAGGTGTTCCTGAACTTATGAATCGTAAGAATGTAAGGAATTTTTGGAAAAACATAGAAAAACGGATTTTCCCAAAGCTGAAACATGTTATAACTGTGAATGATAATATTGCCGGATTGTATAAAAAAGAATACGGCAATGAAATATCTGTTGTCCGAAATATCCCTGAAAGAATTGAAAATTTCAATAAGCTTACAAAAGCTGAACTGGGGCTTCCTGAAGATAAAAAGATCATTTTATTCCAGGGAGCAGGAATCAATATAGACAGAGGGGCTGAGGAAGCTGTTGAAGCAATGCAATATATTGACAATGCGGTACTTATAATCCTTGGAGAAGGTGATGTAATTGATCAGCTTAAAGTAAAGGTTGAAGATATGGGTTTGAACCAAAAAGTGAAATTCATTCCCCGTCAGAATCCAGAACACCTTCCTGCCTATACTGAATTAGCTGATCTGGGCCTGACCATTGATAAAGACACCAATATTAATTATCGTTATAGTCTGCCTAATAAGCTGTTCGAATATATCCATGCCGGCGTGCCTGTTTTGGCAAGTAAACTTCCGGAAGTAAAAAAGATCATTGATAAGTATGAAATAGGCGGTTTTATTGATAATCATGAGCCTGAACATATTGCTTTGAAAATGAAGGAGATGCTTGATAATAAAGACCTGAGAGATGAATGGAAACTGAATCTTACAAAAGCTGCCTCTGAACTGAACTGGGAAAATGAACAAAAGAAACTGAAAGAAATTTTTAGTATTTATGCCTGACAGACATTTACATATCATCTCTTTTAATATTCCTTATCCGGCTAATTACGGAGGAGTTATTGATGTGTATTATAAGCTAAAGGCACTTCAGGCTCAGGGCGTCAAGGTTCATCTGCACAGCTTTAAATACGATCGTGAGGCAAATGGCAAGCTTACTTCAGTATGTCATAAGGTTTATTATTACAAGCGTCGCACCGGTTTGAAAAGCACACTGAGTTTAAAACCATATATAGTAGCCAGCAGACGATCTGATGAGTTGCTCAATAATTTGCTGAAAGATGAGCATCCTATTTTATTTGAAGGGCTGCACAGTTGCTATTATCTCGACCATCCTAAGCTTAAAGACAGAATAAAAATATATCGCGAGAGTAATATTGAGCATCATTACTATTACAATCTGGCCAGAGCTGAGCGAAATATTCTGAAGAAGGCATACTTTCTTGGTGCAAGTGTTAAACTGAAATATTATCAGAAAGTGTTAAAACACGCTGATTTAATGCTTACAGTTTCAAAGGCTGATACACAATATCTGCAAAAATATTTTCCGAACAGCAGGATAATCCATCTGCCAAGTTTTCATCCTAACGATGAGTTGAATATCTTACCGGGCAAGGGTGCATACATCCTTTACCATGGAAACCTGTCGGTTCCTGAAAATACTGTGGCGGCTGAGTTTCTTGTCAGAGAAGTTTTCAGCGGCACAGATCTTCCATTATATGTTGCCGGTTTGAACCCTCCTGAGTCATTGATCAAAACCATAAATAATTATCCTAATACCAAACTCATCGCAAATCCACCTGATAGTGAAATGTTTGACCTGATAAGGAATGCACAGATCAATGTTCTGGTAACATTTCAGGGTACGGGATTAAAATTGAAACTACTGAATACCTTGTATAATGGTCGTCATGTGATAGTGAACAAAACCATTCTTAACGGTACGGGACTTGGTGAGTTTTGTACAGTACGGGAGACGGCTGAATCAATTGCACAAAGTGCCAGAGACTTATTTGAAAAGGATTTTGATAATGGTGAAATAAAGCGCAGGAATGCCTTGCTTAACGGGGATTATTCCAATAAGCAGAATGTCAGGAAGTTAATCAATTATATTTTTGGGGATTAGCTGCACTCTTCCATTTTCGCACTTCAACATTCTTGACGGGTATTTTCTGATCAGGGCATAATTATGAGTAGCCATCAAAACTGCCCTTCCTGTACTACTGATATCAAAGAGTAGCTCCAATATACCTTCTGAAGTTTCAGGATCAAGGTTTCCGGTAGGTTCATCAGCAAGAAGTATCTCCGGGTCATTGATCAATGCCCGGGCAATTGCAAGTCGCTGCTGTTCACCACCGGAAAGCTGATGAGGCATTTTAAATCCTTTGGTACCAAGACCTACTTTAGCCAATACATCATTAATGCGCTGCTCCATTTCAGTTTTATTTTTCCAGCCTGTAGCCTTCATGACAAAAAGCAGGTTATCATTTACACTTCGATCGGTCAGCAGTTGAAAATCCTGAAAAACAACACCTAATTTTCTTCTCAGTTGCGGGATATTCTTACGTTTAAGCCCGTTGAGATTAAAACCGGCAACATTCACATAACCCTCAGCAACGGGCAGATCGGCATAAAGCACTTTAAGCAGGCTGCTTTTTCCGGTACCGGTTTTCCCTATTATGTAAACAAACTCACCTTTATTGATTGTCAGCGAAACCTGGGAAAGAACCAAAATGTTTTTTTGGAAAATAGATACGTTATTTAATTCGATTATTGTGTCAAACGCCATGATAACAATTTACTAAGCGGCAAAAATACAAAACACAGAAGGAATTATTAATAGCTAACAGTAAATTATGGTCAAAATATGGAAAAACTGTATTTATTTAGTTTTTAACTGAAACTTCTGGGTTAGAACCTGTTATTACAAAACCATGTCTGTGAACTTTTAATGTATGTTCAAAAAGTGCCTAAATTGTTAGTAAGAAGTTCAGGAGTGGGTTCCTGGATCACTTCAAGCTTTAATGCAATTACTGTTCTATAAAGGGATACCAGGTATCAATCCACCTCTCGCAGGTAATAAAGAAATTTCCGTAACTATCCCATTTTGAAAGGATTCTATTTTCCTTCATTTGCTGAGCTATCATACCATTATTTTTTGCTTCTGCCATTACTTCAACCGATAGTTCAAGGTTAGTCAGCCATTCTTTGAGTTGTTCCATATTATAAATAGGTCCGTGCCCTCCAACAACGACAGCATCCTGAGGGAAATTTTCAAGTATCCATCTTACGTTCTGCAGGTAAACCAACGGGTTTCCGCCCTGTGATATATCTACAAAAGGAAAATTATCGGCAAATAATAAATCTCCCAGAACGAGAACATTTGATTTGCTGAAATATATGATTATATCTCCAGCAGTATGACCTCCGGGCAAATGATAAAAATTAAGAGTCTGTCCGTTAAAATCAATATTAAGGCTTCCTTCAAAAGTAAAATTGGGAATTGCATGTTGCGGCATAGGTCCGGGAATTCTGTCACCTTGTTTACGGTCAGAAGCAAGCCATTTTTTAACTGAATGATGCGCGATGATAGTGGCATTCTTTCCAAGCTCTATATTTCCACCGGTATGATCAGCGTGTAAATGAGTGTTTATCAGGTACCTAACAGGGTGGTCAGTAATTCGTTTCAAAGTATCAATTAATTGAGTAATAGTTTGCTCATATGCAGCATCAATAACCATTAGCCCTTCATCTCCGGTGTAAGCTACAACAGTTACAACATCTCCAACAAAAAGGCGATGAATCCCGGGAGCTAATTCCGTATGACTAACATGCATTTTTGCATAATCGCGCTGTGCCACAGCAAATAAAGGGGTCAACGCAAGGATTATAAGAAGTCTTTTCATGGTGTTTGGTATTTTTCTTATTACAATATCTAAAAATTCAACAAAATTAGTCATTTATTTATACGGTTTTACCAGATATTTAAAACAGAGTTCGATAAGTCCTTGTTTCATTTTGTTTACTAAACCAGATTCATAACGAGAATCAAGCGTATACAACAACATTATCAATATTTTAAAAATAGGGTAGTAGTGATTTTGGTATACAATGATTTTGTGCCTGTAACTGTTCAAACCTGCATTATAAAAGTACAGGCATTTTGTGAGTGCAATTTTATGAACCCGAATTTTGGGCTTTAATTAACAAATATAAAGTCCAAATATTTCTTAAAGATATATTTATGTTAATTAATAAGAATTGCAATATTAACATATGTAAAACCATTGTAAACAAAATAATTACATCATAAAAGATTGTTTTTCATCAGATTAGGTATTATAATAGTTCTTAGGAAAATTATTTATTCGTAAGATCAATAAATTACTTTAATACACATTTGTAAACTGTTCTTTTGCAATTTACACATTGATTGCTTTAACAATTGTATAATGCTAAATCTCAGGGTATTATATTAGCTTGTTGAAAGCATTCATTTAATAATAAGGAAGAAATAGTTATTGCTTTGTGTCCATTAAGAATAATCTATTAATAATTGATATTCAATAATTTACCAGATTGTGCCAATTTACAGGCCGAATTTCTCAATTAAGGCAATATACTACATTTGTAAATTTTGTAAAATTCTAAAACATTAAATTATTTGTTACTTTTGTGAACTCATTGATCATTTAAAAAGTTAATATTGTGAATAACCGGATCGAACAATTAATGGCTGAGCTAAACCTCAGCCCATCAGTTTTTGCTGATACAATAGGTGTGAAAAGAGCAAGTGTTTCACATATACTTTCTGGAAGAAATAATCCAAGTCTTGATTTTGTTCAGAAAATTCTTGCTAAATATCCTGCTTTAAATCCTGACTGGATTTTATCAGGTTCAGGGAATATCTGGAGAGAAGGTGAAAAACCGGCAAATGCCACCGCTAATAATATTGCAACTAAATCCGGAGAAGCGCCAGAACTTGCTCGTTTGTTTGATGAAATGGAAGAAGAAAAAGACTTATCTACAGAAAGTATGGTTTCAAAGTCTGTAGATACCAAACAGGAAAAAGGCAGAATCGGAAGCAAGGAAAAATCGCGGGAGATTCCAGTTAAAGTAGAAACACCTTCGAAATCAGGAAAAAAAGCAGTTAAAGTCATCATTTTATATAATGATAATACTTTTGAAGCTTTTACTGATATCTGACAGTAAGATGACTAAAATACAGATATTCAGTGCTTTGAAACTTAAAAGGCTTTCATCATGATTACATCAATGTCTTTCAAGAGCCGAGAAAAAATAATTACATTCACGCTCAGCGCTCGCATCACTATCGGAACCATGAACAGCATTTTCCTGAACCGATTTGCCAAATAATTGCCTGATACTTCCTTCAGGAGCCTGTGCAGGATTGGTAGGACCAATTAATTTCCGGTATTCTTCAACAGCATTTTCTTTTTCAAGAATTGCAGCAACAATTGGTCCGGACGACATAAACTCCACTAATGAATCAAAAAATGGTTTTCCTTTGTGTTCGGCATAAAAACCGGAAACAAGTTCCGATGAAAGGTGAATCAGCTTTAATGCACTGATCTTAAAGCCATTATCAATAATGATGGAAATAATCTTACCAGTATACTGAGCTTCAACAGCACTGGGTTTTATCATTGTAAATGTTTTGTTACCAGCCATTTTATTATAAGATTTAAATAAACAAAATATAGTGTTTCAGAAAATTAGAATAACTTTGCACGTCTTCAATAAAACGTTGCAAACATAATAGATTTTATTTGTTCCGTTATTATTCTCTGACTAATGCTTTTTTATGCAACTTCCCATTCAACTTGATGAAACAAAGGCTTCTATACTTGCCGATAAAATAAAACAGTCGCAATCAATTTTAATTACCTCACATTACAATCCTGATGGTGATGCTGTTGGTTCATGTCTGGCACTTTATCATTATCTGAGAGCTGTTGGCAAAAAGCCAAAAGTATTAATTCCCAACGTGATACCTGATTTTTTGCTTTGGCTCGAAGGCGCAGACAAGATTGTTATTTATGAAGATCATCCGGGAAAGGCAGATAAATTAATTGAATCGGCCGATTTGATTTTTAGTGTTGATTATAATGATTTTAAAAGGACAAAACTTTTTGAGGATCAGCTTCATAAATCAAATGCATTTAAAGTTTTGATTGATCATCATTTAAACCCATCGAACAGCTTTGACCTGACACATTCACGAATTGAGGTCTCATCAACAGCCGAACTGGTTTATGAAATGATAGTTACTCTTGAGAATGAGGATATTATCAATAAAAACATTGCAGAATCCTTATATGTAGGTATAATGACTGACACGGGTTCTTTTAGTTATTCATGCAATTATTCTGCTACTTTCAGTATTGTTTCCGGCTTGATAGAAAAAGGTATCAATGTTGAAAGAATCCATCAACTGGTTTACGATACTTATTCAGAAAACCGTTTAAGGTTGCTCGGGTTTTGTTTGAGTGAGAAGCTTGTGGTGCTGAAAGATTTTGCTACAGCATATATTTCTTTGGCAAAGCACGAACTGGATCATTTTCAGTTCCAGCCGGGCGATACGGAAGGCATTGTAAATTACGCTCTTTCAATTGAGAATATAGTTTTTGCTGCTCTTTTTACTGAGAAGGAAGATATTGTACGAATCTCTTTCAGGTCAAAAGGTGAATTTTCAGTCAATGAATTTGCCAGTATGCATTTCAATGGTGGCGGGCATAAAAATGCAGCAGGAGCTGATTCTGAAAAATCACTTGATGAAACTATTACTCATTTTGTAGATTTGCTGCAGGATTATAAAGAAAAATTGCAGAATCTGGCTATTGAAAATAAACTTTGAAATCATACTATTATCTAATTTAAAAAAACTAATTGCTTTATTTAAAACTATTTGACATGATGAAAATTGTAATTGTTGGTTCAGGATATGTAGGACTTGTTACAGGAGCTTGTTTTGCCGAACTTGGTATTGAAGTTATTTGTGTTGATATTGACAAAGAAAAAATAGAAAAGTTAAAGAACGGTATTTCACCTATTTATGAACCCGGACTTGACGATCTTTTGAAAAATAATATTAAACGTGGAAGACTTTCTTTTACCACTGATTTATCGTCGTGTGTTAATGATGCTGACATAATTTTTTCAGCAGTAGGAACCCCTCCGGATGAAGATGGAAGTGCTGATCTTCAGTATGTTCTTGAGGTTGCCAGAACTGTGGGAAAATACATGAACAAGTATCTTATTGTTGTTACCAAAAGCACTGTGCCGGTTGGTACAGCTAAAAAAGTTAGAAAAGCAATACAGGAAGAACTTGATAAACGTGGTGAGAAATTGATTTTCGATGTGGTTTCAAATCCGGAATTTTTAAAAGAAGGTGCTGCAATTGACGACTTTATGAAACCCGATCGTATAGTCATCGGTGTGGAGTCAGAAAATGCAAAAGAGGTAATGTCAAGGCTTTACCGTCCTTTCACATTAAACAATCATCCTGTTATTTTCATGGATGTGCCTTCGGCAGAAATGACCAAATATGCTGCTAATGCTATGCTTGCAACACGTATTAGTTTCATGAACGATATTGCAAACCTCTGTGAACTGGTTGGAGCAAATATTAATATGGTTCGAAGGGGAATTGGAAGTGATACACGTATAGGGCAAAAATTCCTTTATTCCGGCATAGGATACGGAGGCTCTTGTTTCCCAAAGGATGTAAAAGCACTGATTAAAACCGGAGAAGAAAATAATTACAAATTGCGGATAATTAAAGCAGCCGAAGATGTGAATGAGGATCAGAAAGCAATACTCTTCCGTAAATTCCAGGATTATTTTAAAGGTGATATAAAAGGCAAAACTGTTGCTTTATGGGGTTTATCGTTTAAACCACAAACAGATGACATGCGTGAAGCTCCGGCTCTTGTACTTATTGACAAGTTGATAAAGGCCGGTTGCAGTGTGCAGGCTTATGACCCTGCAGCTATGGATGAGGCTTATCGTCGCTTAGGCGATAAAATTAAATATAGCAAGGATCCTTACGATGCCTTGATTGATGCAGATGCTTTAATGCTTGTTACTGAATGGATTGAGTTCAGGTTTCCGAATTATAAAGTCATGAAAAAGCTTATGGCAAATCATGTGATATTCGATGGAAGAAATATTTATGATATGCATGAGGCTAAAGAAGCAGGTTTTGATTATTATTGCATAGGTTTAAATACCAGTGAATAAGACTTAATTTTCAACGCATGAAAAAACGGATTTTAGTTACAGGTGGTGCGGGCTTTCTGGGTTCGCATCTTTGTGAAAGATTACTTAATGAAGGCAATGATGTGGTTTGCCTCGATAATTATTTCACCGGGCAAAAGCAAAATGTGGTTCATCTGCTAAATCACCCTTATTTTGAATTGGTCCGGCATGATGTAACTATGCCATATTTCGTTGAAGTTGATGAAATTTATAATCTGGCTTGTCCTGCTTCTCCGATCCATTATCAGTATAATCCCATAAAAACCGTAAAAACCTCGGTGATGGGTGCAATAAACATGCTTGGTCTGGCTAAAAGAGTAAAAGCAAAAATTTTACAGGCATCTACAAGTGAAGTATATGGAGATCCTGAAGTGCACCCTCAGCCAGAAGAGTACTGGGGACATGTTAATCCGATAGGAGAGAGGGCTTGTTATGATGAAGGGAAAAGAGCTGCCGAAACACTGTTTGTTAATTATCACAGGCAAAATGGTGTTAAAATAAAGATTGTCAGAATTTTTAATACTTATGGGCCAAGAATGCACCCAAACGATGGGAGGGTTGTATCGAATTTCATTGTTCAGGCACTTCAGAATAAAGATATCACCATTTACGGTAATGGTCTCCAAACCCGGAGCTTTTGCTATGTTGATGATCTGATTGATGGAATGATTAGAATGATGAATACCGATGATAAAATAACAGGACCTGTCAATCTTGGCAATCCGGGAGAATTCACCATTCTTGAGCTAGCCCGTAAAATAATAAGTTTAGCAGGTTCAAAATCCCAAATTAAGTATATGCCACTACCGGCTGACGATCCCATGCAGCGACAGCCTGATATAAGTAAGGCTAAAGCCATTTTGAACTGGGAACCGGATTACGATCTTGAAGATGGTTTGTTGAAAACAATAGAGTATTTTAAAGAAACATTACAACTCTGAAGCTATGAGGCAGATCCTGGTAACCGGCAGCAACGGACAGCTTGGCAATGAGATTAAGAATCTTGCCAGCGCCTTTGCCGGTATGGAGTTCATTTTCACTGACTTAAATGAGCTGGATATCAGTAATGCTGATGATTTAAAAGACTTCTTCAGGAACAAGCATATTGATTTCCTGATAAACTGCGCTGCCCATACAGCAGTTGACAAAGCTGAATCTGAGCCTGAGAAGGCTTTTCTGATCAATGCTTTTGCACCGGCGCTGCTGGCTGAATGTGCTGTAGAATATGGATTTACTCTGGTACATATTTCAACGGATTATGTTTTTGATGGCAAAAGCTACAAGCCTTATGTTGAAGCAGATCCGGTAAGCGCTAATTCCGTTTATGGAAAATCAAAATTGGAAGGCGAACTGGCAATCCTGAAATCAAAAGCCAATGCACTGATCATCAGAACATCCTGGATGTATTCAGTTTATGGGCACAATTTCGTGAAGACAATCTTACGACTTGCCGGAGATAAACAGGAGCTAAAGGTTGTTTCTGACCAGATAGGTTCCCCAACTTATGCTGCAGACCTTGCAAAAACTATCTTACAAATCATTGATTCTGATTCTGTTACTGGAACTAAAATATACCATTACTCCAACGAAGGCATATGTTCATGGTATGATTTTGCCAATGCTATTGTTCAATTAGCTGGCTTAAATTGTAAAGTACTACCAACCCAAACATCTGATTTCCCTACTGCTGCTGTACGTCCACATTATAGTGTGCTGGATAAATCAGCAATAAAAAGGGATTACAACCTGGAAATCCCTTGGTGGTATGATAGTCTTAAAGTATGCATTGATTTGTTAAAACAGGTAAGAGATTGAATCAAAAGACTTTAGAATGAGCTGCCTGAACGTTTACTTTAATAGCATTAACGGTGATCAATAATAATGAGTTTCCACTATTGGTTGCCATAGTTGCCTGTATTTTTCATTTTCTTTTCCAATGCACACCGCATCCAAAGCGCATATATCATGTGGGTCATGAGCTACTATCTGGCTGAAAGTACAAGGGTCTTTTTCGCAATGCCCAACCTGGCATAAAAGATCATTATGGCAGCAACTTCGTCCCAGTGACCAGAAAAAATCATTAAGTCTTACTACTGACATTCCTGATTCGGCGGCAATTATCCGCAATGCTTCAATACATGCCGTTCTTACTTTTGTATCAGTAGTAACCGGTTTACGCCGGCGAAGATTAGAAGCAAGCCTTTGACTTAATACATCCACACACCCAAGACGGAGTAAAACTCTTTGCATGTGGTAATCCATGATAGGCACAAAATTCTCAGGGTCTTTAATTTTTATCAAACCTGCGTCACCTAATAATTTTATCAGAAAAGTACTCTTTTTCTTTAGCGGATCGGAATAGGCTTTAAAATTTGATAATAGCTCATATAAACCATTATTGTTTTTTGAAACCAATGTATTTTTCGAGGATAATATAAGGTTCTTAATGCTCCCGTGATACATATTTTCAAGCATATAATCAGCTTCGGCAAGAAATGATGCCCTCTCCCCAATACGGTCAAGGGTGGTATTCAACGGATTACAATCCTCAGAAAACAATGAAGCCAGACGATTACACAGGTCATTAAATGACATCGAACATACTATTCCACGCTGCAAAAATGGTGAATTGCTTTTTCCAAGCTGAGCAAACATATGTTCAATATATTCCCATCCCCAAAGATTGAGCTTTCTGTTAAATAATTTGTGAGTTTGGTGACAAATGGCTACAGAATAAAAATAGGTTCTAAGCCTGGTTTCTTCAGGAGCATCAAAATTAAGAAATTCGCGATCGTAAAATGATTGCCTGATCTTATATTTCTTAAGATGCCTTGCGACATTTAAACACTGATCTTTGTTTAGTGATACCATTGCAGCCATATTACAAAATATTTAATGTTTTGTATCAATATTCTCAGCCATTAAGTTGATGATTCCTATCTGGTTCCTTCATCCGTTTTAATTGTACCATAATACAATACCCTGTAATAATATTCAAATCATTGGCTTTGCCAAAATCAATTATCTCCTGATTTTCAGCTCCTTCTTGTAGCCAAAAGTTTTTTATTCCCAAACCATTTGCCTGCCTGATCAGCTCCAGCGATTGTTCAGGAGGGGTTACAAGTACAAGGGCATCAATGTTTTGAGGTAAATCATCAATACTGCGGTAACACTTGTGACCTTCAATTTCATCTGTGTTTTTATTCACAGGAAAAACCTGATAGCCATATTTCAAAAGTTTCCTGAAAACAATATTACCATACTTATCTCTGTTCCTTGATACACCACCAACAGCTATTCTTTTGTAGTTAAGAAAAGCTTTGAAATTCTCATGAACAGATTGCAGGTTTTCAGGTTTCATCGCCTATAAACAGATTATACTCAAATTCGGGGGCATTTATCATATGACGCTTTACAGCACAATTATTGGCAGCGTGGATGAGCGCATCCCTGTATTTTTCAGGAAATCCTTCAGGGAGATGTATATCGAAACTAATTTTACCAATCAATCGGGTTTGTGGATTGGTTTCCATTTTCTGGGTTATTACAATATTCTGAGTGTCAATATTACGTTGTGCACAAAACGATTTAATATATATACCAACGCAGGTTCCAATAGAAACGAGAAATAAATCGAATGGGGCAGGAGCGCTACCGTCACCGCCTGAAAAAACAGGCTGATCGGTCATAATATTGAATCCTTTATATTCGGCCTGCACTTTAAGACCACCGGGAAAAGTTATTTTCATACAAGTAATTTATAGTTTTTATTATTAGTGCTCAAAAATAACAATTTTTAATTAATTATTGCCTAGTTTCATAATATATTCAAGGCTGGCAGGGCCTTCATTAAAAAGCAGATCAAGAATGCTAAGATCAGGATGAAAAGGATACTTATGGCTGAAGACCTGAGTATAAACCGGAAAATGATCTTCAGAATGAGATAACTTTCCCGGACTTATCTTATCCCGTAAATCAGTATAACTATCCGGATTATGGTAATAAGTATCAGTAAACGAAGTCTTTAGATCAAAGCCAAGCAATTCTGAAATTAAATTTAATAATGCATTATTCAGTTCTGAAAGAAGATCATGTGGTTCATACAGAACCTTTTCTATCCTTTCTTTATAGAAAAGATAAAACGGAGACGAGTTATAGGCTGTTTGAATTGAACGCATATGTTGTCGTTTCCAATCGTAATGTGATGAAACTTCAATTTCAAAAGTTTTTGAATGATGCCCGTAAGGTTTTGTAACCGGTATACTTAGTATCTGAAACCCGTTAGGTCCAAGAATATTACAACGGTTTCGGTAAGTTTGCTTTACATATGTTTCGTGAATTTCAATAGTTGTTGTGGTAGCCTGAAATGCAGCTGCAATCCAGGAAATTGGCGGGAAATACGCAGTTGACAACAAAACATGATCTGACATAGTTGTAATTTCATCCTAATGCAAAAATATCAAAATTGCTTATATACCAAACCTTACCAGAGAATACAGTATGGCCGGTTACTATAAAAAAACAGAAAATCAATGGTAATGATTTTCTGTTTTTGATTTTTAAATTACAAATGTCTTAGCGGTAATTGAAACGGGTGCAATTTTCCACCGTTTTATTAGCTGCTTAATTTGTAACTATGGCTTTATTTAAAAGAATTTCATCAATAGCTTGTCTCAATGTTTCTTTAGGCAAAGCACCTGCTGCCATTTGCGGTTGTGCATCTACCGGGCAGAAAAGGAGAGAGGGAATACTGCGAATGCCAAAAACAGCGGCAAGTTCCTGCTCGGTCTCAGTATCAATTTTATAGATATTGATCTTACCCTCATATTCTTTATCCAATTCTTCAAGTATGGGAGCAATCATTTTGCAGGGTCCACACCAGTCAGCATAAAAATCAATAAGAGCCGGTAATTTACCTTCAAATTTCCATTCCTTATTATTCTCGTAATCAAATACTTTCTCAAGAAAGGTTTTTTTGGTCAAATATTCCATTTTAATTTTATTTTATTGGTTTTCAATTAGTTAGAATTGTTATTTAATTATTATTCTTTATTCTCTGAAAGTAAAAAGTTGTCAATCACCTGTTTTATAGTTTCTTTTGGCAAAGCTCCCTGGCTCATTTGTGGCCTGCCCTGAGCAGGAATAAAAAGCATGGAAGGAATGCTACGAATAGCAAAAGCAATTGCAAGATCTTTTTCTTTGTCGGTGTCAACTTTATAAATCACTATTTTTCCCGAATATTCCTGAGCCAACTCATCCAGAATAGGAGCTACAAGACGACAAGGAGCACACCAATCAGCATAGAAATCTACGATGGCAGGTAATTTACCTTCATAAACCCATTCATTTGGATTGGCTTCGTAATTATAAACACGATCAATGAATTCCTGCTTTGTGAGTTTTACTACCTTAACTTCTTCAGCAGCAACGGATTTCGCTGTTTGATTATTTTCAGATCCTGAACCGGCACAACCGGTTGAAAAAACTGCAATACTGAGGGCTAGTGTTAAAAAAATGTTTTTCATTTGTGTTAAAATTAAATTTTTTGCAAAAGTATAAAAATTTTAATAAATCGCAATAATATCACTAAATTTGCAAAATAAACATGCAGAACATAATTTTGTTCATTGACGCTTTATGGTAAAGCTGTAATTGAAACAATTCAGGATTATTCCCATGTTTAGCCTTTAAACCAAAGTAAAATACAAAGACTTGATATTATGCAACTTAAGGAATTATTTTCAACTATTGACCCCAATAGATTTACATCCAGATTTTCAACTGAAGAACAATGCCTTGAGTTTCTTGCCAATGAAAAGTGGGAAAAAGAGTTCGTATGTAAAAAATGTGGTCACACAAATTATTGCAAAGGCAAGACTCCTTTTTCCAGACGTTGCACCAGATGTAAATCTGATGAGTCGGCAACAGCTCATACTCCTTTCCATGGATGTAAAATACCCATTACTGTTGCTTTTCAGATGGCTTATCAGATTTGTTATCAACCTGATATATCATCATATAAACTTGCAGAAGAACATGATATCCGGCAAATGACCTGCTGGAAATTAAAAAAGAAGATTTCTGAGTGTCTTACCCAAAACCCAGATTAATTCAATAAATCAATGTTTCAGTTTCATTTTTAGTCTCAAGCTTCTCAATATTGATTATTTTGTAGTTTTACATTATGAAAATTCTCAAGGCAATAAATCTCTTTTCAGTAATACTCCTGTTACTTGCATCTTGCTCCAGTCCTTTCGACAAGCTTGATTCAAAACAGGTATTTCGCTACAATGAGTCATCAAATATTACCTCGCTTGATCCTGCTTTTGCACGAAGCCAGTCAAATATATGGGCTGTGAATCAGATATTTAATGGATTATTACAGCTTAACGAGCGTCTTGAAATTGAACCTTGCATTGCTAAATCCTGGGAATTGTCAGATGACGGAAAGACTTATACCTTTTATTTACGAACCGATGTTTATTTTCATGATTCTCCGTGTTTTCCTAATGGCAAGGGCAGAAAAGTAATTGCGTCCGATGTGATCTACAGCTTTAACCGAATTATAGAGCCTAAACTGGCTTCGCCGGGAGCATGGATTTTCAGAAACATTAAAACTGGCAACGATGGCTTGCCAATGATTCACCGGAAAAATGATTCAGTACTTGCTATTGAACTCGAAAAGCCTTTCCCGCCGTTTCCAGGGCTGCTTACAATGCAGTATTGCAGTGTGATACCTCACGAAGCTGTTTCATACTTTGCTGAAGATTTCAGACGCAATCCTGTTGGAACCGGTCCCTTTTATTTTGCTATGTGGAAGGAAGGGGTTAAACTAGTACTTTTGAAAAACAATAATTATTTTGAATCAGAGAACGGAGTTGCATTACCTTATCTCGATGCTGTGGCAATATCCTTTATAGCTGACAAGCATACAGCATTCCTGGAATTCATTAAAGGAAAACTTGATTTTATGTCCGGAATTGATGCCGGATATAAAGACGAATTACTAACTCAAAGCGGTGAGCTTAATCCTAAATACGCCGGAAAAATTAAAAAGATCACCAATCCTTATCTGAACACCGAATACCTCGCTTTTCAAATCAACCCGGACTTGCCTCAGAATCAGAACAATGTTTTACTAATACCTGAAATCCGAAAGGCTATAAATCATGGTTTTGACCGTACAAGGATGATACGATTTCTTAGGAACAATATAGGACAACCCGGAATTTACGGCATGGTGCCTCCCGGCTTGCCATCATTTGACAGTAACCTTGTTAAAGGATATGATTACGATCCGGATATGGTTTTTGAGCTTCTTGAAAAAAGTGGTTTTCCAGGAGGCAAAGGCTTACCGGACATTACCATTGCTACAAATGCAACCTATCTGGATCTGACCCGATATATTCAGCATCAGCTTAATGAACTGGGGTTTAAAATAAAGATTGATGTTAGCCCGCCTGCAACTCTTCGTGAGTTAATGGCACACGGAAGGTCCCCATTTTTCAGGGCTTCATGGATAGCTGATTATCCCGATGCCGAGAATTATCTTTCTCTTTTTTATTCAAAAAATTTTACACCGGTTGGGCCTAACTATACCCATTTCAAATCCGATGAATTTGACCATTTATATAACCTTGCTATGCTTGAAACCAATGATAGCATCAGGTTTACCTATTACAGAAAGATGGATCAGTTGGTTATGGATCAGGCTCCTGTAGTGGTTTTATATTATGACCAGGTTCTTAGGTTTATTCATAATAATATTAAGAATTTGGATAATAACGCCATGAATTTACTTGTATTAAAAAGAGTTAAGAAAAACAAAACGTGAGTCAGAAGCATATCATTGATTTTATCAGAACACATTGATCTGCTGATGATTATCACTTGATTTTATCTGAATTACTATTATAGACTTTATTTGTATTAAAATTTTTAGAGAATATTTAAAATTCTTCTTTATTTTTACAGGCTCTATAAAAAAGGGAAGGATTGAGATAATACCTTAGCATATTTTATAACAAAACAATTAGTATTGTGGGGTTTATAACGAAACTAAGACTAAAACGCGGAATTAATATTTTAAGAAAGAAGGCTGAAAGAATTCAGAGCGAGTGGGAATTGATTAGCCTGTCGAAAGCTAGTTCTATTGTTTTGCTTTATGAAATATCAGAATCAACTATCCCTGAAGCTATCCAGCAATTTTCGAAATCACTGGTTGATGAGAACAAAAAGGTATTTCATGTAATTTATTATACAGGAAATCCCAAATTACTGACCTTATATACTAACTTCCGGCAACTTGTTTTTACACGTAAGGAACTGAGTTATTGTTTCTTACCGCCTGCGAATATAATTAACATGTTAAGCGAAATTGACGCAACATATTATATTGACATTAATTTAACCGAAAGCTTTCCGCTTATTTATATTACAGCATTGTCGAATGCCAGGCTTAGAATTGGAAGAGAAAGCAATTTGCGACTTGAATATTATAATCTGTTAATTGACCAGAAAACTGAGGATCAGCAGGCTTTCCTGGATCACCTGATACATTATTTAAAAATATTAACAACAACCTCAAATGACTAATTTTTTAATTGGAACCGGAGTTGCCATTGTTACTCCTTTTCACAAACATGGTACTATTGATTTTAGTTCTTTCGAAAAAATGATAGAACATGTAATCGCCAATAAGGTGGAATATATTGTTGTTATGGGCACTACAGGCGAATCAGTCACTCTTAGTAAAGATGAGCGTAATGCTATTATTCATTTTTCTATTGAAACGATTAACAAAAGGGTACCTCTGGTTGTGGGAATAGGAGGTAATAATACCCAGTCAATTATTGATTCGATAAAAGAATGCCCTTTTGAGGATATTAATGCAATTCTATCTGTTGCTCCTTATTATAATAAGCCTCAGCAACGCGGACTTTATCTGCATTATAAGAATATTGCAACTGTTTCACCGGTGCCAGTGATCCTTTATAATGTACCAGGACGTACGAGTTTAAACATGAGTGCTGAAACTACATTAAAACTTGCACATGAGTTAAAAAACATCGTTGCAATAAAAGAAGCTTCCGGAAATTTATCGCAGTGCATGGAAATTATCAAGAACCGGCCTGCAGGATTTAAAGTTATTTCAGGAGACGATATTTTAACTTTACCACTGCTGGCTCTTGGCGCTGATGGTGTTATCTCGGTAGTTGCTAATGCTTTTCCTGCTGAGTTCTCAGAGATGGTACGACTTGCTTTAAAAGGAAACTTTGATAAAGCACGTGTGATCCATTATCAACTGACTAATATTATTGAAAGCCTTTTTGTTGATGGAAACCCCGCAGGTATTAAAGCAGCTCTTTCAATTTTGGGACTTATCCAGAATAATCTGCGCTTACCTTTGGTAAAAGTAAGTCAATCAGTTTTCAGGCAAATCGAAAACCAGATATCTGTAATAGTTAAATCGGATAACTAACATTGCCCTGAACCCGCGTTTAAATATAAAAACATATAAATTGCAAAAACTAAACTTAATATTTTTATCGGTCATTATTTCCGTCCCACTTTACTCTCAGGATATTGATTCAATTTTTAGAGTTAGAGGAGAAAAATATTTTAGTTTTGTTTTAACATCTGAAATGAGACCGGATGATTTTACAAATATGTTTTCAATTGATGGGGTTAAAGGTGACACCATTATTGCAAATGCCAGCTTAGACCAATTTAAGAAATTCCTTGAACTAGGTATTCCATATTTCTTCCTTCCTCATCCATCTGAACAAATTGATTTTGATGCCGTTAACATTCATCACTTAAACCAGCGCAGTAACTGGAACTTTTATCCCAATTATGATTCTTATCTGGAAATAATGAGTGATTTCAGTGTTAACTATCCGGAAATATGTCAAGTACATGAAATCGGGACTTTACTAAGCGGACGAAAGCTTTTGGCAGCAAGAATCTCAAAAAATGTTGGTTCTGAAAGTGATAAACCAAGGTTTTTATACACCTCTACCATCCACGGTGATGAGCTTACCGGATATGTTTTAAGTCTGCAATTAATTGATCATTTGCTTACAAATTACGGAACTGATCCTTATATTACCCGTTTGGTTGACAGTATTGATATATGGATTAATCCTCTGGCTAATCCTGACGGTACTTTTTATTTTGGAAACAATACAATTAATGGGGCAAAGCGTTTTAACGCGCAAAATGTTGATCTTAACCGCAACTATCCTGATCCTGAGGCTGGACCCCATCCTGATAATAGACCATGGCAGGAAGAAACTGTTTTTTTTATGAATTTTGCCGATAGCATAAAATTCAATATGTCAGCTAACTGGCATGGAGGTGCTGAAGTTTGCAATTATCCGTGGGATACATGGTACGAACTATCAGCTGATAACCCATGGTGGGTTTATACAATGCGTGAATTTGCTGACACAGTAATATCCAGAAGCCCTTCGCCTTATTTCAGATTGTTTGATAATGGTATTGTGCGTGGTTCAATGTGGTACTCTATAACAGGAGGAAGGCAGGATTATATGAATTATTTTCAGGGTTGCCGTGAATTTACTCTTGAACTCTCCAATAATAAAATCCCTGCGACAAATATATTACCTCTATTCTGGGATTATAATTATCCTTCATTTCTTAATTACATGGAACAATCTTTATATGGAGTCAGGGGGATTGTAAGGGATTCAGTAAGCGGCGAACCTCTCAGAGCGAAAGTTTTCATTACCAACCATGATTTTGATAGTTCGTTCGTTTATTCTCATCTGCCTGCCGGTGATTATCACCGTTATCTCTACGAAGGTTCGTATGATATTGTTTTTTCGGCACCGGGACATAATTCAAAAACATTTTACAATGTTAATGTAGGTAAGCGCCAAACCACCTGGCTGAATGTTGAATTATCACCTGCTGAGGATGGAATAGGAACAGAAAATAACAGTTTGAACATTCGCATTTATCCAAACCCTGTTACTGATGGTGGTTTATTCATCAGCTCTGAACGAAAACCAGGATTTATTGAACTGATCAATTCAGCCGGAGTAAGAGTATTTAAGGATTATTCTGAAAAAACCGAAATATACATTGATACTTCCGAATTAGCATCAGGTATCTATCTGATCAGGATTCAAAATGACAGTTGTTATTTTACAAAGAAGATCATAGTCTTTTAATGTCTGATTTTCTTACTCTGAACCCAGATGCTGTTTTAAATTCACGATTTTGATTGCAAGGAAATAATTACCTGAGGATGACCGTTGTTATTCGTTAACAATAAAAGTATTAATTTTGCCGCATGATTAAAAAGATCACGGTTTTAAGTGTTTTGGCAATGCTGTTGTTTCCCTCATGCAGCAAATATCAGCAGTTGCTGAAAAGCAACGATTATGAGGAAAAATATCAGATGGCTTTTGTTTATTATAATCAGGGAGATTATTACCGCTCCATTCAGCTTTTTGATCAGGTACTGCCATTTTATCGCGGAACTGATCGTGCTGAAACAATTGCCTACACATATGCTTATGCACACTATAACCAAAAGGATTATATGCTGGCAAGCTTTTATTTTAAAAAGCTTACAACCAATTATCCGCGAAGCAAATATCTTGAAGAATGTACTTTTATGAGTGCATACTGCAAGTATCTTGATTCTCCGCGATACAGCCTTGATCAGAGCAGCACAAAAGAAGCAATTGAAGAATTACAGTTTTTTATTAATAAATTCCCCGGAAGCGAACGCGTTGATGAAGCTAACAACCTGATAGATAAACTCAGAGCAAAGCTTGAACTTAAAGCCATGGAAATGGCAAGGCTTTATTACAAAATGGAAAATTACAATGCAGCGATTACTTCGCTGAACAATATTCTCAAAGATTTTCCGGATACGGACTTCAGAGAAGAAGTTATGATCACAATTCTCAAAGCCCGTTATGATTATGCTGATAAAAGTATTGAAGATAAAAAGGAAAGCAGGTTTAAGGAAGCTCTTGAAACCTACGATAATTATATAGCTCAGTTCCCTACAGGGTATTACGAACGCGAAGCAAACCAGATACAACGAAATATTTTGCGATATTTAAATTCACTTTCGAAATCTTCATTATAAATAAATATGGACTACAAAAAGTTAAAAATTTTCACCAACACTTCAACAAGAAATCTTTCCGAATTGCACAATCCAACCGGAAATATTTATGAATCAGTTGTAATTATGTCGAAGCGTGCAAATCAGATTGCCTCTGAGATAAAAGAAGAGCTTGATCAAAAAATAACTGATTTTGCTATTCCAAATGACAATCTGGAAGAAATTTTTGAAAACAGGGAACAGATTGAGATAGCAAGGTTTTATGAACAATTGCCAAAGCCCACACTTATTGCAATTGACGAATTTATTCACAATAAGGTTTATTTCCGCAATCCTCTTAAAGACAATAGCTGATTATCATTTAAATCATTAAATAACCATTGATGACGCTTAAAGGGCGTAAAATATTAATAGGTATTACCGGAAGCATTGCCGCTTATAAAATACCTTTATTAATCCGATTGTTGAAAAAAGCAGGAGCCGAAGTTAAAGTGATAATGACTGAGGCTGCTGTTGATTTTGTTACACCACTTACAGTTTCAACAGTATCGGGTTATCCGGTTTATATTGATCCGTATGACAGGCGTACCGGAAGCTGGAACAGTCATATTGAACTTGCCGGGTGGGCTGACATGTTCTTAATAGCGCCGGTTTCGGCAAACACTCTGGCAAAAATGGCAAATGGTATTGCTGATAATCTTTTAATGACTACTTATCTGGCTGCCCGTTGTCCCGTTTTTTTCGCTCCGGCTATGGATCTTGATATGTTCAATCATGCTACTACACAGAAAAATATTGAAGTGATAAGGGCTTTTGGACATCGCCTCATTGAATCACGTGAAGGTGAACTTGCCAGTGGCCTGACCGGACCAGGCAGAATGGAAGAGCCTGAAAGGATTTTTGAAATCATACATGAGTACTTTCATTCAGAAGCCAGGTTTCAAGACTTCAACGTACTGATAACAGCAGGGCCTACATATGAAAATATTGATCCTGTGCGATTCCTTGGAAATTATTCCTCAGGTAAGATGGGTTTCGCTCTTGCTGAAGCAATGAATAAAAACGGAGCTAGGGTCACTTTGATTTCCGGACCGGTTCATCTGGCAACTCCGGCAGGAAATATTGAAAGAATTGATGTTACTTCATCTGAAGAGATGTATGAAGCCTGCATGAAAGAAGCTGATAATTCTGATATTATCATTATGGCTGCTGCGGTGGCAGATTTCAGGGTAGAAAATTATCAGGGTTCGAAGATTAAAAAAAGCGGCGATACCTTTAATATAAAGCTTGTACAAACACCTGACATTATCAGGAGTCTTGGTCAAAGAAAAAAGCCTGAACAAATAATTGTAGGATTTGCACTTGAAACCGATAATGAGCTGGATAATGCAAAATCGAAGCTGCAAAATAAAAATATTGATATTATCGTTTTGAATTCGTTACGTCATAAGGGAGCTGGTTTCGCAACAGACACCAATAAAATCACCATTCTTGACCGTAACGGAGCTGTCAGGGAATACGAAATGAAATCTAAAGGTGAAGTGGCTGATGACATTGTGGCATATATTTCGGATTTTCTGAAACAAATTAATTAATCCTTTTAACCTATTTGATCCTGTTATGAGATATATAATTTCAATATTTCTGATCTTCATTGCCACGTCAGTATTCGGGCAGGAACTAATGATTTCAATATCTATTAATTCCCGTCAACTGGAAGGAACTGACCAAAGAATTTTCCAGACTCTGCAAACAGCTATGGGAGAATTCATGAATAAGAAAACATGGACAAATCTGAAATACAAATCGCAGGAAAGAATAGAAGGAACAATGATGATCACTCTTACTGAAAGAGTGGCAAGCGATGAATACAAAGGAAGGATAAATATCATCCTGCGGCGCCCGGTTTATAAAACAAATTACAACAGTGTGGTTTTAAACTGGATAGATCGTGATTTTCAGTTTAAATACATCGAGAATCAACCTCTCGAATTTGTTGAAGGTACTCACACCAGCAACCTTACATCAACACTGGCATTTTATGCTTATTTATTCCTTGGTCTGGATGGTGATACTTTTGCCAAATTTGGAGGAACCCCGTATTTTGAAAAAGCCAATGCTATCATATCTGCCGCACAAAGTGCACCTGAAAAAGGCTGGAAGTCGTTTGAAAGTCAACGTAATCGCTACTGGCTTATGGAAAATATTATGAACGGCTCTTATTCTGCAATCCGTGAGGCTTTGTATGTTTACCATCGCCGTGGACTTGACGTCATGTCCGACAATCTGGAGATGGGAAGACTGGCAATAATGGAAAGCCTTGAATTGCTTCAACGGGCACAGAGAAGCCGTCCGGGATTGTTTTTATTACAGCTTATCATGGAAGCCAAGAAAGAAGAACTTGTAAATGTTTTTTCACAGGCAAGCCAGATGGACAAACCAAAAGCTGTAAACATCCTTAAAGAACTTGATCCTTCACAGGCTTCCACCTACGATAAAATCCTCAAAAGCAAAGATGGGATCTGATCTTGAATTTCAGGTAGCTCCCTCTTAATGCCCTTTGTCACAGGGCTATTTTGTTTTTTTGAAATTAGAACTTTCCATCCCTTTTTCATGTTTAATTACCGGTACTGGAAATAGTATTAATTTAGCCGTTGCTATAATCCGAAAAAAATGTTGCAGCAACTTACAGTCGAGAATTATACTCTGATCCGGCAACTGTCAATAAATTTCAATTCCGGTTTCACTGTCATTACTGGTGAAACAGGTGCTGGTAAATCAATACTTATTGGAGCTTTATCATTGATCCTTGGGCAACGTGCCGATTCAAACCTGCTTTTTGATAAAACAAGAAAATGTATTGTCGAAGGTTTGTTTCTTGGAAAAGATTATAAGCTGGAACCTTTTTTTATTGAAAATGATCTGGATTACGATGATCAAATCATCCTTCGCCGTGAAATATTGCCTTCCGGAAAATCAAGGGCTTTTATAAATGATACTCCGGTGAATCTTAATGTCCTGCGCGAACTGGGTGAGCTTCTTGTTGATATTCATTCTCAGCACGCTATTTTATCTTTAAATAACCCTGCTTTTCAATTAAACATAGTTGATGAATATGCCGGCAACATGAAAGTACTGCAGGAATACAGGGAAAACTTTAAGTCGTTGCGACAGATGATGAATGAACTTAAACAGTTGCAACAGGATGAGTTGAATGCAAAAAAGGATCAGGATTATTTTCAGTTTCTGTTGACGGAACTCCTCGAAGCGCGTTTGAACCAGGACGAGAAGGAGGAACTTGAAAGTGAACTTGAAGTTCAGACCCATTCCAAGGAAATAAAAAGTAATTTACAGCAAATCAAATACATGATGAGCGAAGGAGATATCAACCTGATTGGCAGCATTTCGGAAACTATGGGAATTCTGAGAAAAACTGCTGCCTATCATAATGATTTAAAACTCTTGTTTGAACGCTTTGAAAGTATTTGGTTTGAAATGAAGGATATTGACAAGGAAGTATTCAGGCTCGAAGAATCGCTGGTATCTGATCCTGAAAGGATTGAACTTCTTAACCGGCGTTTAAATCTTATATATCATCTGGAACAAAAGCACCATGTGCAGGGAATAAATGAACTGCTGCAAATTGCACGGGAGCTCGAAGAAAAAATAAATGGAATCGTTTCGCTTGAAGAAAAAATCCAGGGGCTTCAGAAAAGTATTAAAAACAAGAAAGAACAACTTAATGTGCTGGATAATACACTGAGCAAATCCAGACTCTCAGTTCTGAAAGCTGTTTCCGATGAACTTACTGAACTTGTAAGCCAGCTTGGAATGCCGGATGCCCGGGTTAAATTAATTGCTGAAAAGTTGACTGAACCCGGAAATGACGGTTCCGACAGGATAAAAATATTGTTTTATGCCAATAGGGGAGGGGAACTGAAAGAAGTAGCAAATATTGCATCCGGTGGTGAGCTATCGAGATTAATGCTTTCAGTTAAATATTTACTTTCGAAAAACAAGAAGCTGCCTACACTTGTTTTTGATGAGATTGATGTTGGTATTTCAGGAGAAATTGCTGCCAAAATGGGAACTTTAATGAAGAACATGTCAAAATTCATGCAGCTGCTCACTATTACACACCTGCCGCAAATTGCCGGAAAGGGAGATAATCATTTGCTTGTATATAAAGAAACTGAGGATAAATTTGTCAGGTCTAACATTAAAAATCTTGACTATGACCAGCGAATAATGGAGATTGCAAAAATGCTGAGCGACGAGAATATTTCAGAAATTTCAGTAATGAAAGCAAAAGAACTTATTGAATTCCAATCATGAAAAACTAATACTATTACTATGGGATACAATTTATTAAAGAATAAGAAAGGTTTGATCTTCGGTGCATTGAACGATCTTTCCATTGCTTGGAAAGTGGCTGAACGTGCTCATGAAGAAGGAGCTGAAATTGTGCTTACCAATACCCCGATTGCATTGAGAATGGGTACAATTGATGAATTGGCTCAAAAGATATCAGCAAAAGTCATAGCTGCCGATGCAACAAAAATCAGCGATCTTGAAGAGCTTTTCAACCAAACAATGGAGCATTTTGGAGGGAAAGTTGATTTTATACTTCACTCAATAGGCATGTCGCCAAACGTTAGGAAGAAGATTCCCTACGATGATATCAATTATGAGAACTTTTTAAAAACAATGGATATTTCAGCCATCTCGTTCCATAAAATGATACAGGTAGCTAAAAAATTCGATGCCATCAACGAATGGGGTTCTATTGTTGCACTTACATACATAGCAGCTCAGCGTACCTTGTTTGAATACAATGATATGGCTGATGCAAAGGCAGCTCTGGAATCAATAGCAAGGAGTTTTGGTTATATTTACGGGCGGCAGAAAAAAATAAGAATCAATACTATTTCACAGTCACCAACTCCAACCACTGCCGGTATGGGCGTTAAAGGTTTTAGCGGGTTGATGGACTTCACTGAACGTATGTCGCCGCTTGGTAATGCCAGTGCTCAGGAATGTGCTGATTATTGTATTACCCTTTTTTCCGATCTGACCCGAAAAGTCACTATGCAAAATCTGTATCACGACGGAGGTTTCAGCAGTATGGGAATGAGCGCAAGAGCTATGGAAATGTATAATAAAAGCCTTGAATGTAAAGACTGCAAAGAGAACCCTCTGAATAAAACTGAATGATCAGGTGTGGAGATTAAGTGATACCCTAATTTTCTATTTTTGCAAAAATTAATTCAAACATAAAAATTCATCTATGAGTTTTCGAATAATTTGTTTAGCAAAGCAAGTTCCTGATACCCGAAATGTTGGAAAAGATGCGATGAAAGCTGATGGAACGGTGAACAGGGCTGCTCTTCCTGCAATTTTCAATCCCGAAGATCTTAATGCACTTGAACAGGCTTTACGTATCAAAGATTCCAGGCCCGACGCTGAAGTGATATTACTAACGATGGGACCAGCACGAGCTGCAGAAATCATCCGTGAAGGCTTATACCGCGGAGCAGATAAGGGTTATCTGATAACTGACCGTAAATTTGCCGGAAGTGATACTCTGGCAACATCTTATGTGCTTTCACTCGCAATTAGAAAACTAGCACCTTTCAAACTCATTATCAGCGGTCGTCAGGCTATTGACGGAGATACTGCACAGGTCGGACCTCAGACAGCCGAAAAACTTGGGATTCCGCAGGTTACTTATGCTGAAGAAATAATTTCACTTACCGATGATGAAATTGTCATAAAAAGAAGGCTGGAAAAAGGAGTGGAAATTGTCAGAGCAACTATGCCTCTGGCTATTACGGTTCATAACTCTGCACCTAATTGCAGGCCAAGGATAGCCCGACTCGTAATGCAAAACAAGCACGCCCGCTCTGTTACTGAGCTGCAAGCTGAAATACGTGATTATACTGAGCTTTATCAGAGCCGCCCTTATCTTCAGATCGAAGAATGGGGGTTTGAAGATATAAAGGCTGACGTTGAACATCTTGGATTATCAGGAAGCCCTACTAAAGTGAAAAAGATTGAAAATGTTGTTTTACAGCATAAAGCTACGCAGGTCATCCGCACTGATCAGGAAATAGAAGCTTTGGTCAGAGAATTACTTGATGCTCATATAATCGGTTAGAAATGTGGTTGTTTTGATGGTAAATTTCATATTGGATCATAAAAATAAATATAACAGTCGTGAATAGTGTTTTTGTATATTGCGAGATAACTGAGGATGCTCAGATAGCTGAGGTAAGCCTTGAACTGCTCTCGAAAGGTAGAAAACTGGCAAACCAGTTGAAAGTCAGACTCGAAGCTGTAATTATCGGAAATTCAAAATCGGCATCAATTGCGTCAACAGTATTCCCTTTTGGTGTTGATGTTGCTCATGTAGCTTCTCATGATAATTTGTTTCCCTATCTTACCTTGCCTCATGCATCTATCCTGAAACATGTTTTTGAGAAAGAGAAGCCTGAGATAGTGTTGTTTGGAGCAACTTCAATTGGTCGTGATCTGGCACCACGTATTGCTTCCGCTCTAAGATGTGGTCTTACAGCCGATTGCACAAGTCTTGAAATTGGTGATCATACCGAAAATCGCACCCAAAAGGAATACAAGAATTTACTTTATCAGATACGGCCTGCTTTTGGAGGTAATATAATTGCTACTATTATCAATCCTGAAACTCGTCCGCAAATGGCTACAGTGCGCGAAGGCGTGATGAAAAAGGAAGTTTTTAACCCAAAACATAAAGGTACGGTCAAAGAAATTGATGTTAATTCAATATTAAGCGACAATGATTTTACGGTAAGTATTATTGAACGTCATATTGAAAAAAGCAAAGTTGATTTTAAGAATTCTCAGATCATTGTTGCCGGAGGATATGGTGTTGGTTCGAAAGAGAATTTTGATCTGTTATTTCAACTTGCAGAAGTGCTTGGGGCTGAGGTTGGTGCATCACGTGCCGCCGTTGATGCCGGTTATGTTGAACCCGAAAGACAAATAGGGCAGACCGGTATTACCGTTAGACCCAAACTCTATATTGCCTGTGGCATTTCCGGTGCAGTCCAGCACAGAGCAGGAATGGACCAGTCAGCTCAGGTCATATCAATAAACACTGACCCAAACGCACCGATCAATGCAATTGCGGATTATACTATCATTGGTGATATAGCCGAGGTTATTCCTAAAATTATCAGTTTTTATCGTAAGAACTCAAAGTAAAAGATTAAAAATCAAACATTTGAACAATGGCAAATTTTTTTAATGATAACGAACATCTTAAATTTCATCTCACCCATCCTTTTATGCAGAAAATTGTCAGCCTGAAGGAAGATAATTTCTCAGAAAGAGAGCTTTATGATCACGCACCTCTCGATTATGAAGATGCCATTGATAGTTATGAGAAGGTTCTTGAGATTATTGGTGAAATTTCAGGCGAGGTCATTCATCCTAATGCTGAAGAAGTTGATAAAACCGGACCTGAATTGGTTAATAACGAAGTTAAATATGCTCCGGGAACAAGGGAAAATCATGATGTTCTCGTAAAAGCAGGTCTGGTAGGGCTATCACTTCCAAGAAAATATGACGGGCTAAACTTTCCCATAGTTCCTTATGTAATGTCTGCCGAGATAGTTTCCCGCGCCGATGGCGGATTTGCTAATATCTGGGGATTGCAGGATTGTGCTGAAACCATTCATGAGTTTGCATCTGATGAGATAAAAGAACAATATCTGCCGCGTTTCAACAAAGGTGCCACAGCAGCCATGATACTCACTGAACCTGATGCAGGTTCTGATCTCCAGTCGGTGCAGTTAAAAGCTACATACGACCAGGTTGCCGGCAAATGGTATCTGAACGGAGTAAAGCGTTTTATTACAAATGGCGATGCTGACATTTCACTGGTACTGGCTCGCACTGAAGAGGGTACTACCGATGCCCGCGGACTTTCACTTTTTGTTTACGATCGCACAGCTAAAGCTGTTAATATCCGTAGAATAGAAAACAAACTTGGTATTAAAGGTTCGCCAACCTGCGAAATGGTGTTCAACAATGCGCCCGCCACGCTGATTGGTGATACCCGTATGGGTTTGATAAAATATGTTATGTCGCTGATGAATTCAGCCCGCCTGGGAGTGGGAGCACAGTCAGTTGGAATAGCTGAGGCTGCTTATCGCGAGGCGTTGAAATATGCTGGCGAACGCGAACAATTTGGCAAACCCATCATCAAATATCCCGCTGTGTATGAGATACTTACAATGATGCAGGTAAAGATTCATGCCGCAAGATCATTATTATATGAAACATCTCGGTTTGTTGATGTTTATAAGGCATATAACTATCTGGCTGAAACTCGCAAGTTGACAAACGAAGAGAGAAATGAACAGAAATATTACAGCCGTAATGCTGATATTCTTACCCCTATGATAAAGCTGTTTGCAAGTGAATATTGTAATCAGATTACTTACGATGCAATTCAGATACATGGCGGTACCGGATATATGAAGGATTTCCCTGTTGAGCGTCTTTACAGGGATGCCCGTATTACCACCATTTACGAAGGCACATCACAACTACAGGTGGTAGCTGCTATTAAGGGTGTTGGCAATGGTGCCTATCTGAAACTGATGCAGGAATATGCATCCCGACCCATACATCCTGAATTGGAATATATTAAAAATATTCTGCTGAAGATGACTGATCAGTATGAGAAAGCAGTTAACAGAGTTAACGAATCCGATGACAACGAGTTATTTGATTTTCACGCTCGCCGCCTTGTAGAAATGGCTGGTAATATAATAATGGGATACCTGCTATTACTTGATGCCGAGAGGGATAGGAAATATACTTCTCCTGCCGAAATTTTTATTAGAAAAGCCAGATCAGAAAATGTAGCTAATATCAGCTTCATAAATAACTTTTCAGTTAATGATCTGAGTGGTTATAAAAACCAAAGCTATATTGAATAGAATTACCCGGCAGAAACACCGGTAAATGCCATTTTCAGTATTTTCTGAATTAATTTATCAGAACTTCTATTTTTCTTCTTCCTTTTCTGTAACAGCTTCTTTCTTTATTACTGTAAAGTCGAGCTTTTCTTCATCTTTACGGTGTTCAACAAGAATATGATCTCCAGCTTTGGCTTTTGATGTAATGATAGCCTCTGCAAGTTCGTCTTCAATATATTTCTGGATCGCTCTTTTCAGTGGTCTTGCCCCATATTGCGAATCCCAGCCTTTTTCAACAATGAAATCCTTTGCCTGCTCGGTTACTTCAACAGTATAATCCATCTGTTTTGTTCTTTCAAAGAGATTATTAAGTTCAATATCTATGATCTTATGAATTGAATCGCGTTCCAGAGGATCAAAAATTATAATATCGTCAATACGATTAATAAATTCAGGAGCAAATGTCTTTTTCAGAGCGTTCTCAATAATACTTCTTGCATAATCAGCCGAAGCATCACGACGTGCTGTAGTTGCGAAACCAACACCCTGACCGAAATCCTTCAATTGACGTGAACCAATGTTGGAAGTCATTATAAGGATTGTGTTTTTAAAGTCCACTCTTCTTCCCAGACTATCAGTTAATTGTCCGTCGTCAAGAACCTGGAGCAGGATATGGAATATATCCGGATGAGCTTTTTCAATTTCATCCAAAAGCACGATTGAATAAGGTTTACGTCTGACTCTTTCAGTTAGTTGCCCTCCTTCTTCATAGCCAACATATCCCGGAGGGGCGCCAACAAGCCTTGAAACCGAGAATTTTTCCATATACTCACTCATATCTATCCTTACCAGGGCATCAACACTGTCAAACAGATATTTTGCAAGTATTTTGGCCAGATGAGTTTTACCAACTCCGGTAGGACCAAGGAAAATAAATGTTCCTATCGGTTTATTAGGATCTTTAAGTCCTGCACGGTTTCTTCTTATAGCTTTTACAATTTTCTTAATTGCATCATCCTGTCCGATAACCGAATTGGCAAGTTCTGATTCCATCTTTATCAAACGTTCGCTCTCGTTTTGTGCTATACGCTGAACCGGAACCCCAGTCATCATTGCTACGATCTCTGCGACATCTTCTTCCTTAACTATTTCGCGATGAATCTTTGATTCTTCTTCCCATTTCTTTTTAATAACCTCAAGTTCCTGCTGCAATTTGCGTTCAGTGTCGCGATATTCGGCTGCCTTTTCAAATTTCTGGCTACTTATTGACTTGACTTTCAGATCTTTCACTTCTTCAATACGCTCTTCCATAGCAATAATGTCGTTCGGAACACGAATATTGGTAATATGTACTCTTGCTCCGGCTTCATCAAGGGCATCAATAGCCTTATCGGGCAGATATCTGTCGCTTATATAACGCTGTGTAAGTGAAACACAAGCATTAATGGCATCATCAGTATATTTCACAAAATGATGGTCCTCATATTTTTCTTTTATATTCTGAAGAATTTCAACTGTTTCTTCAGGAGTGGTAGGATCTACCATAATCTTCTGAAAGCGGCGTTCCAGGGCACCATCTTTTTCAATATGCTGACGGTATTCGTCAAGGGTTGTTGCACCTATGCACTGAATTTCACCACGGGCAAGGGCAGGTTTGAACATATTTGAAGCATCCAGAGATCCTGAAGCATTTCCGGCTCCCACAATGGTATGAAGCTCATCAATGAAAAGAATAATGTTACGATTCTTCTCAAGTTCACTTAATAAAGCCTTCATACGCTCTTCAAACTGTCCGCGGTATTTGGTTCCTGCTACAAGTGATGCCAGGTCAAGGGTAAATACCCGCTTATTAAATAATGCCCTGCTTACTTTACGATTAATGATTCTAAGTGCGAGACCTTCTGCAATTGCTGATTTACCTACACCGGGTTCTCCAATTAAAACCGGATTGTTTTTCTTTCTGCGGCTAAGGATCTGAGCAATTCGTTCTAATTCTTTTTCTCTTCCAACAATGGGATCAAGGCGCCCTTCTTCAGCTGCCCGTGTTAAATCTCTTCCAAAATTATCCAGGACAGGGGTTTTTGATTTTGAATCTCCCGGTCTTCTTCCTCTACTTTCATAAGGTTTGTCTTCAGGATCATCATCTGCCGTATCTTCCGGATATTCCATTGAAATATCAGGTTGGATATCGTCCTCTTCCTTAAACTTTTTTCTTTGCTTAACTATACGCTCTACTCTTGATCTAAAATCTGTGTATTCATAGTCATGTCTTCGAAAAATCTGAGACACAATATTGTCTTCGTCTTTAAGTATTGCCAGCAAGAGATGTTCAGTGCCAATAAGTTCACTGTTTAATAGTTTCGACTCAAGGTAAGTTAGCTTCAATGCGCGTTCAGCCTGCTTTGAAAGAGGGAGATTATCATGTGAACGTACTTTTCTGCCTGAAACAGAAATTGAATTTTCGATTTCTTTTTTTAAAGAATCCAGATCAAACTTCATTTCTTTGATAATTTGAACAGCCAAACCATTACCTTCACGAATTATACCAAGAAGGAGGTGCTCCACACCCACGGTATCATTTCCGAGTCGCATGGCTTCCTCCCTGCTATATGACAAAACGTCCTTTACACGTTGTGAGAATTTCGCTTCCATTTATTTTAAATATATTATAATATGCTTATTTACAATGAATTAGGTTTAAAATGTCAGTTAGTATTAAACTGTCATTAATAGTTAATATTAGTATTATCAAAAGCCTTGCCGAAATTTTGAAATCAACCAGACTGACCTTACAATTTGTACCAATCCGACACAAAGTTATAACAAATACGTACTATCAATGTTTCAAACATCTATAAAACGAAAAATTGTTTTCATTTGTTTTGAACAGCAGTGCCACAGTTCAGTTTTGCCTTTTTTGGTTTGGCAAATTAACATGCTGATTTATAATATAATAACTTGTTAATAATCTATCTATTATATTTTGCCTCTGATTAAAAAAAAATCCGTAGATTCGTGCTTTAATATGTAATTATATAATTGTTTGATATTAAACATGTTAGGATTTACCAAGATTACTGTTTTTAAGAAATTCTGACATAAAAAGGAGAAAAAGAAAGATTTTAGAAAATGAATGAAGAATTAAATCCAGCTACTGAGAAAATTATAAGGGTAAATATTGAGAACCAGATGAAGGCAGCCTATATTGACTATTCAATGTCAGTAATTGTGTCGCGTGCGCTGCCTGATGTCAGGGATGGCTTGAAACCCGTACATCGCAGAGTTCTGTACGGAATGCTTGAATTGGGAACATTATCGAACAGACCTTATAAAAAATCTGCAAGAATAGTAGGGGAGGTGCTTGGAAAATATCATCCTCATGGTGATACTTCCGTTTATGATGCAATGGTAAGGATGGCTCAGGAATGGTCGTTGCGTTATCCTTTGATTGATGGGCAGGGAAATTTCGGCTCAATTGACGGCGATAGCCCTGCAGCAATGCGATATACAGAAGCCAGGCTAAAAAAGATCGCTGAAGAAATGCTTTCTGATATTAATAAGGAGACAGTTGATTTTCAGCTTAATTTTGATGACAGTCTTTATGAACCGGTAGTACTGCCTACCCGTATCCCTAATCTGCTTGTAAACGGCGCTTCAGGTATTGCTGTTGGAATGGCAACCAATATGCCACCCCATAATCTTACTGAAGTGATAAATGGAACAATAGCATATATTGATGATAATGAGATAAGTATCTCTGATTTGATGAAGATCATAAAAGGACCTGATTTTCCTACTGGTGGAGTGATATATGGTTACGATGGAGTTATTGAAGCTTACGAAACAGGTAAAGGAAGAGTTGTTATAAGAGGTGAGGCAAAAATAGAAGAGGATGCTAACGGACGTGAAACCATAATAGTTTCATCAATTCCTTATCAGGTTAATAAAGCCGAAATGATCCGGAAAACTGCCGAACTGGTTGAAGAAAGAAAAATAGAGGGAATATCAGATATACGTGATGAATCAAATCGTCAGGGTTTACGCATTGTGTACGAACTCAAACGCGATGCTGTTGCCAATGTGGTTTTGAACAAATTATATCAATATACTGCGCTGCAATCCTCATTTAGTGTTAATAATGTGGCTTTGGTGAAAGGCAGACCTAAAACCTTAAATCTTAAAGAGATAATTGCTGCATTTGTTGAACATCGTCATGAAGTAGTAGTCAGAAGGACTGAGTTTGAATTGAAGGAGGCTGAAAAGCGGGCTCACATTCTTGAGGGTTTACTCATTGCACTAGACCATCTTGATGAAGTAATAGCGCTTATTCGGGCATCTCAAACTCCGGATGAAGCAAAAAATGGGCTGATGCAGGAGTTCGGTCTTACAGAAGTACAGGCAAAAGCTATTCTGGACATGAGATTGCAGAGATTAACCGGACTTGAAAGGGAAAAGATAAAAGAAGAGTATGAAGAATTAATGAAGCAGATCGAATATCTGAAAAGTTTGCTTGCTGATGAAGGTTTGAGAATGGAGCTTATTAAGAATGAATTGATCGAGATAAGGGATAAATACGGCGACGAACCTAAAACCGACATAGTATATTCAGCAAAAGATTTTAGAATTGAAGATACCATAGCCAATGAAAGCATGGTGGTTAGCATTTCACACCTTGGATATATCAAACGTACTTCGCTGGTGGAATACAGGGTGCAGAACAGGGGAGGGCGCGGCGCTAAAGGTAGTGAAGTAAGGGATGAAGATTTTGTTGAACATTTATTTGTTGCCACAGCACATAATTATATTTTATTTTTTACTGAAAAAGGCAAATGTTTCTGGCTAAGGGTTTTTGAAATCCCTGAAGGAATGAAGAGTTCAAAGGGGAGGGCTATGCAGAACCTTATTAATATTGACCCTGACGATAAGGTTAAGGCATTTATAAATGTTCACAGCCTCAGCGACGAAGAATATATCAACAACAACTACATTATTCTTTGTACTAAACAAGGAATAATAAAGAAAACATCACTTGAAGCCTATTCACGCCCAAGAGCTAACGGAATAAATGCTATCACAATTCGCGAAAATGATGAATTAATTGAAGCGCGGCTTACAAATGGAAGTAGTGAAATAGTTATTGCAACCAAAGAAGGAAGAGCTATTAGATTTAATGAAAATACTGTGAGACCTATGGGCAGAAATGCCAGCGGAGTAAAAGGAATTACATTGTCAGAACCTGATAATGAGGTAATTGGAATGATCTGTTTAGAAGATGACAAGTATGATATTCTTGTGGTTTCTTCAAATGGATATGGCAAAAGATCAAAGGTTGATGATTACAGAATTACTGGAAGGGGAGGCAAAGGAGTAAAAACAATTAATATAACTGAAAAAACTGGCAAGCTAATTGCAATAAAGAATGTAATTAACGAAAATCATCTGATGATCATAAGCAGGGCAGGGCTGTTAATCAGACTTCCGGTTTCATCGTTACCGGTTATTGGAAGGGCAACACAAGGCGTTAGGGTGATAAATATTAAGGAGGGTGATAGTATAGCGGCTGTTACAAAAGTAGATCAGGAAGAAGATGAAGATGTGGATGTGAAAGAAGAAAACACCGTGAATGATGAAATAACAGATGAGAAATCAGATATTATTTAAATCTTAAAAAACAATATTTATTAACTAATTAATCAGAATTTTGGAATTAAATGCAAACAGTGTAGTTTTGCAGCAAACTTTAACCACTCTAAATTACGAAACAATGAAAAGATTAGGATTATTTTTAGTTTTTGTTTTCATCACCGGTATGGCTATCGGTCAGAAAAACAACCGTACTTCTGCCTTTAATTACCTGCGTAACGGTAAATTGGACAAAGCAAAGGAGTTTATTGACAAAACCATTGAACATCCAACTACCAAAGAAGACGCCAAAGCCTGGTTCTACAGGGGTAATATCTATCTTTCGATTCATATGAGCGATAAACCGGAATACAAAGCACTGGACGACAATGCTCTTGAAGTTGCTTTGGAAGCCTATCAGAAAGCTCAGGAATATGACAAATCAAAAGAGTTTTATACTGATATTCTCACAAATCTGTTTGTGATAAGTGAGCAATACTATATACTTGGCGTTGATGCGTACAACTCAAAATCATTTAAAGATGCTATGCATGCATTTCAACATTCTGTTGTTGTAAGTAAAATGATGGGAAGCGCTGACACTATGGCTTTATATAATGTTGCTCTTACTGCTGAACTGGCAAATGAAAATGAAGTTGCTGAAAAGAGCTACAAAGACCTCATGAACATGGGCTTTAAAACACCAGAGGTTTTCGTTTCGCTGGGTAAGATTTATATGGCCAAGGGCGACACCCTTGGAGGTTTGAACTACATTAAAGAGGGGAGAAAAATCCATCCAGATGATTTCAACCTGTTAATCAATGAGATAAACGTATATTTACTGACAGGTGACGTTGAAAATGCTCTTGAAAACCTGGAAATAGCTGTTACCAAAGACGACACCAATCCAACTATCTTTTTTGCCGTTGGGGTAGCTTATGATCAGTTGAGGAGTAAATATCCTGACTCTGGTTCTCAATATTTCGAAAAAGCTGAAGAATCATATAAAAAAGCAATTGAGCTAAATCCCGAATACTTTGATGCTGTTTATAATCTTGGCGCACTTTATGTTAACTCGGCTGCTATGCTTATTGAAGAAGCTAACAAGCTTCCTTTATCAGAGCAGGAAAAGTATGATGAGTTAATAGAACAAGCTAATAAGTATCTTGAACTGGCAATGCCCACACTTGAAAAAGCTTTGGAACTTCAGCCTGACGATTTCAGTACAATGGTTTCATTGAAAGAGATTTATACCAGAATGAATGAATACGATAAGCTTAAAGAAATTAATAAAAAAATTGAGATACATCAATCAAAAGACTGATTCTTGAGATTTAAATATAATCAGTAATTTTGCGAAAGAGGGGAAATACATATTTCCTCTCTTTTTTATTTCAAAAATCATATTTAACATAATATTAATTATATGACTTTTCAGATATTTTTAAAAAGGCGGTTTTCTTTACATTTCATGAAAAATAAGGATCCTTATAAAAACTTCACAAAAAAAGTTAAGAAACATTAAAATATTTCAATTTCTTATGTATTATTGCCACAGAAATTTCTATTGAAAAATGAATCCTAAAAAGAAAGTTGTCATCAATTATGAAGACCTTGAACCTGAAGTGATTCAGGCAATTATGAAAAAATATCCATCTGGATATGCCAATCATGTTGTAAAGGTTAATTTATCGAATAACAAATTCTTTCATGCAATAACAGTTGATACTGAAGATACCAGCTATCTGGTAAAAGTAAAAGTAAAACTGGATAAAATTGAAAAGCTCGAAGAAGACCTTTTTAGCAGCGAAGCTGACAGAATTCCGGATGAGCCCGATACTGACGATTCTGATACCGACACAGCAGATGATTCATTTACAGGCGAAAACCCTGAATAATTCATATTTTGACTTGAATGCACCGGTATAATTACCGGTTCTGAAATTTGCCAATACTCCTGCACTGTTTTCCTAAACTGGTTTTATCTTTAAATTACTTCAACAAGCTTTGTAAACATCATTAAATATGGTGTTAATGCTGAATTTCATAAAATATGAAATGTTAAAATAGCATTACAAAAACCGCTAGTTTCATCTGACGATGCAGCACATTGACAAAACCATTAAATTTGCACAATAATGAATAAAAAACGCATTGCATTCCATACCCTTGGCTGTAAGCTGAATTTTGCTGAAACATCAGGCTTATCGCGCGATCTTGAAACCGATTATGAGATAGTTGATTTCACAGATAGTGCTGATTTTTATGTAGTTCACAGTTGTTCTGTTACATCCATGGCAGAGAAAAAATGCCGATCGTTTATCAGGCAGGCTCATCAGCGAAATCCTGAGGCAGATATAATAGTCATTGGCTGCATGGCTCAGCTAAGATCAGAACAATTATCAAAAATTGAAGGCGTTAAGCTGGTGTTGGGCAATTCTGAAAAATTCAGTTTAAAGGAATATCTTCAAAATAATTCAGTTAAACAAAATGATTATATAAATGTATCCAATATCCTGAAAAACAGAGAGTTTTTTCCATCCTTTTCAGGCTCTGACAGAACACGGACATTTGTTAAGATCCAGGATGGCTGCGATTATTTCTGCTCCTATTGCACAATTCCATTTGCGCGTGGAAGGAGCCGTAGCAATACCATTTCGGAAACAATGGCTCAAATAAGGGCAGCAATGAAGAATGATCCGAAAGAAGTGGTTCTGACAGGAGTCAATATTGGCGATTTTGGCAAAGGCAATAATGAAACCCTTTTTGCTCTGCTCCAGGAAATAGAAAATAGTGATTTTAATATACGTTTCAGGCTATCTTCAATTGAACCTGATTTACTGACTGATTCAATAATTGACCTTGTTGCCGGCTCAAAAATATTTATGCCTCATTTTCATATTCCTCTTCAATCGGGCTCTGACGGAGTTCTGAAACGTATGAAACGGCATTATGATTCTGAACTTTTCAAAAATCGCGTAAATTTTATAAAAAACAAACTGCCCCATGCATGCATAGCAGCCGATGTTATTACGGGATTCCCCGGTGAAACTGAAGAAGAATATGATGAAACTTTTTCGCTTATCACTCAGCTTCCGATCTCTTATCTGCACGTATTTCCTTTCTCGGAAAGACCCGGGACCTTTGCAAGCAGCTTTCCTGATAAAATCAATCCCGGAATAATCCGAGCAAGAGTTGACAAACTGCTTGAGTTGGCTGAGATAAAGAAAACAACATTCTTGAAAGACAATTTTGGGCGGATAGAAAAAGTATTGTTTGAATCAGAAGATAATAATGGTTTTATGAGCGGATTTACAAGCAATTACATTCGTGTCAGGACTCCATTCAGAAAAGATCTGGTAAATAAAATTGTTGAGACCACACTTGATACTCTGGATGAGGAAAATGTATATTCTTATAAACCATTTTAATGTTTTAGAAAAAAATTCAATATAAAAAATAGTAAGCATGTATCCCCGACTTAGTGATATGATAAATGATCTGTTTGGAACCTCCATCAGATTACCCATACAAACATATGGCTTTTTTGTTGCCCTGGCTTTTGTTGCCGGTGCATTCATTCTTTATTTAGAATTAAAACGCAAGGAAAAACAAGGAATATTAAGCCCTGTAAATAAAAGTATAACAAAGGGTAAACCTGCAGGTATAAAAGAGTTAGCCGGAAGTGGATTGCTTGGTTTTTTAATAGGTTTCAAAGGGCTGGCAATGATCACCAATTATTCATTTTTTGTAGAAAATCCTCAGGAGTTCTTGCTTTCAGGCGAAGGAAGTATTATTGGAGGGCTGCTGCTTGCTGCTGTTTCAGTGTTTTCTACCTGGAGGAGTTATAATAAAAAGAAGCTTCCAAAGCCTGTGGTTGAAAATGTAGAAGTGCATCCTTATGAGCTTACGGCGAATTTCATATTGCTGGCTGCCGTTACAGGTATTATTGGTGCAAAGATTTTTGATATTCTTGAAAATTTCTCATCATTTCTGGCTAATCCCATAAAAACATTATTTGCTTTTCAGGGACTTACATTTTATGGTGGTTTGATCGTAGCGGCAATAACCCTTATCTGGTATTCCCGTAAGAATAAAATACACTGGCTCATTTTTTTAGATTCTGCCGCCCCTGCCCTATTGCTTGCCTATTGTGTGGGGCGACTAGGTTGTCAGTTTTCTGGCGATGGATGCTGGGGTATTGTCAATATGAATCCCAAACCTGAATGGCTGAGCTTTTTACCTGATTGGGCATGGGCATTTGATTTCCCGCACAATGTCATACGCGAAGGTAAACTAATAGAAGATTGTTCAGGACAGTTCTGCAGGGTTCTTGAACAACCTGTATATCCTACATCCTTGTATGAGAGCGTAATGGCGCTGATTTTCTTTATAGTAGTTTGGCTCATCAGAAAGAAAATTATGGTAAATGGCTTATTATTCTCTATATATTTGGTTATCAACGGCATATCACGCTTTCTAATAGAAAAGATCAGAGTAAATCCTCCTTATCATATTGGGAGTCTGGAAATCACACAAGCTGAAATAATCTCTTTTGTCCTAATAATTATAGGAATTACCGGTTCCGTTTATCTGATACTGGATAACAGAAAAAAACAAAGAAAAAATGAATTATAGACAATTAGAAGAAATTTGCCATCAAACTGTTGAATTAGCTAAGAAAACGGGAGCTTTCATCAGAGAGCAGGCTTCGGCCATTAATGAGGTAGATATTATAGAGAAAGGACCTAATAATTTTGTAACTTTTGTTGACAAACAATCTGAATTAAAACTTGTAGAAGGCTTAATGAAGATTCTTCCGGTATCAGGGATACTAGCTGAAGAGAATGTTGCAAACACTGATTTGAAAGAATACATGTGGATAATTGATCCACTCGACGGAACTACTAATTTTATCCACTCAATCCCAATTTTTTGTATCAGTGTAGCTTTGATAAGAGGCAATGAAACTCTGATGGGAGTGGTTTATGAAATAAATTCAGGAGAGTGTTTTTATGCGTGGAAAGAAAGCAAAGCCTATCTGAATTCCGTAGAAATTCAGGTCTCTAGGATTTCAGAAATGCATCAGGCTTTAATTGCTACAGGATTTCCTTATTACGATTTCAGTCGTTTACAACCCTATATTGATTTGTTTTCGTATCTCATGCAAAATGCAATGGGTATAAGGCGGCTAGGGTCGGCAGCCCTTGATCTGGCTTATGTTGCATGTGGACGTTTTGAAAGTTTTTATGAATATGGACTACATCCATGGGATGTAGCTGCAGGGGCGTTTATTGTGCAACAGGCGGGTGGCAGGGTTTGTGATTTCAAAGGACAGGATAATTATATCTACGGTAAGGAAATTGTAGCTGCCAATCTGGCATTATTTGATGAATTTATGTTGGTTATGAAGAAATTTTTTAATTAAAGAAATATTATAAAGACGTGAAACACAAGCTTTTATTATTATTTGCAGGTATATTGCTTCTTTTTTTAGGCAGGGTTAACGCTGACGATAGTCTCAGAACTAAAATTGACAGTAAGAAGCTTATAAAGGTTTATAAATTTGACATCAAGGAACCCATTGCTCCGCCAATCTGGCGTTCGACCCAAAAAGCAATGAAGGAAGCTAATGAAAAAGAGATGGATCTGATATTGATACATATGAATACTTATGGAGGTACTCTTGAAGCTGCTGATAGTATCAGAACCATTATTTTGCAGTCGAAAATACCAGTTTTTGTTTTCATTGACAATAATGCAGCTTCAGCAGGTGCTCTGATAGCAATAGCCTGCGACAGTATTTACATGCGGCCGGGAGCTAATATAGGTGCAGCAACTGTTGTGGATCAGACGGGTGCTCCCCTACCCGACAAATATCAGTCGTATATGCGTTCGATGATGCGCTCAACTGCTGAGTCGAAAGGTCGTAACCCTGATATAGCGCAGGCTATGGTTGACCCGCGTATTGCTATTGAAAATGTTACTGACACCGGCCAGGTTGTTACTTTTACAGCTTCAGAAGCTATTCTTCATGGATTTTGTGAAGGAAAAGCTGAGAGTGTCGTGGATTTACTGGAAAAAGCAGGTATTGATAATTATGAAATTACTGAGCAGCAATTAACCACACTTGATAAAATAATCGGGTTTCTGATCAGCCCTATTGTAAGTGGTTTGCTTATCATGATAATAATTGGAGGTATTTATTTTGAACTTCAAACCCCCGGAGTTGGGTTTCCTCTAATTGCTGCCATTACCGCTGCATTGCTCTATTTTGCGCCATTATATCTTGAAGGCATAGCTGCCAATTGGGAGATAATTATTTTTGTTATAGGATTGATACTTATTGCAATAGAGATATTCGCCATACCAGGGTTCGGGATTGTTGGTATAACGGGGATCATACTGGCTTTTGCCGGACTTATGCTTGCTATGACTGACAATATGGATTTTAATTTCGGCCCGCAATATTTTCAGGAGATTATAAAATCATTTTTCATTGTATCAATAGCAGCATTCCTTTCATTGATCGGCTCATTTTATCTAACCCGGAAAATGTTCACAACTACAATTTTCGGACGTCTGGCACTTGATGCTGTCCAGGATGCCAAAGAAGGATTCACATCTGCTGATATCAGCTACAGCAGCTTAATTGGTAAAACAGGACATGCCCATACTGTGCTTCGCCCTTCAGGAAAGATCATTATTGATAATGAAATTTATGATGCTTCATCCGATAGTGATTTTATTGAGAAAGGTGAAGAAATAGTGGTTGTAAATTATGAAACCGCTCAGCTTTTTGTAAGGAAATTATAAGACTTTCCGAAATACACATCGGATTTTTGCAAATAATTATATCCTGCTTGTTTGAGAATAAGTATTTACAGCAATTTGGTTTAGAATTAAAAATCGCATTTAGATAACTGAAATTCAGAACATTAGATAATTACTGAATTTTGAAATTGAGCAAATCTGCTTTTAATAAAAGTGTTTTATTATTTTTGCAGAAAATCTGATTCAGATGAATCAAATCATTATCCCTACCCTATACCACAATAACGGCAAAGGTCTGTTTGCCTGCTGGATTTGCTGATCAAAAATTTTTGTTCTAGGCTCCTTCAATTTTCAATTAACAAATTCTATTTCATAAGCTTACAGGAAGCTTTATAAATGCATTAATGCAGGGACTTATTTTCGACATACGAAGTTTCTCAGTTCATGACGGGCCAGGTATCAGGCAGACTGTCTTTCTCAAAGGTTGTCCGTTGCGCTGTGCATGGTGTCATAATCCTGAGAGTCAGGAAAATGAAACTGAAACCATCAGAAAGAATAAAAAAATCGGAAATAAGGTATTCCCCTCAGTTGAAAAAGTTGGAAAATGGATGAGTGTTGATGAGGTTATGAAAATTGTTAAAAAGGATATTCCTTTTCATGAGGAGTCTGGCGGCGGCGTGACTTTTTCGGGCGGTGAACCTATGATGCAGGGTGAATTTGTCTGCTCTTTGCTCAATGCCTGCAAAAATGAAAACATTCATACAGCTATTGATACCTGTGGATATGCTGAACCTCAGGTTCTTGAAAGCATTCTGCCATTTACTGATTTGTTTTTATATGACCTAAAGATAGCTGACGAACAAAAACACAAACAATATACAGGAGTAGGCAATCACTTGATTTTAAGCAATCTAAGGGTCATAAGCGGAAATAATAAACCAATTATAATCAGAATTCCGTTAATTCCTGATATCACTGATAATACTTCAAATCTTGAAGCACTCAGAAATATTATTGAGTCAACACCCGGAATAATTCGGATTGATCTTTTGCCCTATCATTCTTCAGCATACAATAAATATGAAAGAATGGGCAGGTTACCGGTTTATTCGGTTTCGGAAAATTATGATATGCAGAAAGCTGCAGAAATAAAGGATTTTTTTAATAATTCAGCTCCAATGATAAGTATTGGAGGATAATTCAGAATAATAAATGAACCAGAGAATACAAAAATTAAGAAATAACAGTATTGATGCTATCAATACACTATCAGCGGAAAGGGCATTTTTAGTCACTGAGTTTTACAAGTCTGCTGAAACACAGGAAATGCCTGTTCCTATTCTAAGGGCTAAATGTTTCAGTCATATAATGAGGCATAAAAAAATATGTATCCTGCCCGATGAATTAATTGTTGGCGAACGCGGCAATATGCCCAAAGCTGCCTCTACCTATCCTGAAGTTTGCCTTCATTCGTTAGAAGACCTTGAAATTATACATAAGCGCCCAAAAGTTTCATTCAAAGTGGATGATAATACCCGCAAAGCATATCATGATGAGATAATTCCTTTCTGGAAAGGTAAAACTCAGCGCGACAGGGTATTTGAAAACATGACTGAGGAATGGAAAAATGCATATCAGGCAGGAGTTTTTACTGAATTTCAGGAACAGCGGGCACCCGGGCATACTGTAGCCGGCAAATCCCTATTTCAAAAAGGAATGTCAGATCTCAAAAATGAGATAGGGAGTGCATTGAAAAAACTGGATTTTGCAAATGACCCCAAAGCAAAAGAGAAAAAACACGAGCTTGAAGCAATGGAAATTGTTGCTGATGCTATTGTTGAGTTTGCAAATCGTCATGCTGATGAGCTTGAAAAACTACTTCTTGCCGAAAAGAATGAGACCCGCCAAAATGAACTGCTGGAGATGATAAGGATATGCCGGAGGGTACCTTTGAATGCACCCCAAACTTTTCATGAAGCATTACAACATTACTGGTTTATTCACTTGGGTGTAATTACAGAGCTTAACCCCTGGGATTCGTTCAATCCCGGAAGACTTGATCAGCATCTACTGCCATTTTACAGAAAAGAATTTCAGGAAGGCTCTTTAACTATAGAAAAAGCCAAGGAACTACTAATGGCTTTCTGGGTGAAATTCAACAATCATCCGTCTCCTCCGAAAATGGGAGTTACAGCTCTTGAAAGCAACACCTACACCGATTTTTCCCTTATTAATGTGGGCGGAGTAAAGGAAGATGGTTCGGATGCAGTTAATGAACTCTCATATCTTATTCTTGATGTCATTGAAGAAATGCGCATACTGCAACCAAGCAGCATGGTTCAGATAAGCAAAAAGAACCCTGATAAATTTTTGAAACGTGCTTTAAAAATCATAAAAACAGGCTTCGGGCAGCCTTCAATTTTTAACACTGATGCCATAATCCAGCAATTGCTCAGTCAGGGTAAATCGTTGGTTGATGCCCGTAACGGCGGCGCAAGCGGTTGTGTTGAAACCGGTGCTTTTGGAACTGAAGCCTATACCCTATCAGGATATTTTAATCTGAACAAAGTACTTGAGATTACACTTTTTAATGGGTTTGACCCAAGAACAAAAAAACAAATCGGTATTAAAACCGGTGAAGCAGGCAGTTTCCAAAGCTTTGAGGAATTTTATCAGGCATTTGAAAAGCAACTGAACTATTTTATTGACATTAAAATAGAAGGCAATAATCGTATTGAAAAACTCTATGCTGATCATATGCCTGCTCCTTTCCTGTCTCTCTTGATTGATGATTGTATATCAAATGGCACAGATTACAATGCCGGTGGCGCACGCTACAATACCAGTTATGTTCAGGGTGTGGGATTAGGCAGCATAACGGATAATCTTAGTATTCTCAAAAAATGGGTTTTTGATAATAGAGCGCTGTCAATGAAAGAATTAACTGATATTTTAAAGGCAAACTTTGATAATTCTGATCAGTGGCGTTATAAATTTGTTTATGAAACTCCAAAATGGGGCAATAATGATGATGAAGCAGACCAGCATGCTGTAAGGGTTTTTAATAGTTTCCATAAAGCTGTGACCGGTCGGAAAACGTACAGAGGTGGAGTATTCAGGATCAACATGCTGCCTACTACCAGTCATGTTTATTTCGGAAGTGTTATAGGTGCTATGCCTGATGGACGGCTTGCCGGCGAACCTTTGAGTGAAGGTATCAGCCCGGTTCAGGGAGCTGACCATAATGGGCCGGTGGCAGTACTTCAGTCAGCAGCAAAAATTGATCATATCAAAACCGGAGGCACCTTGTTAAATCAAAAGTTTTCACCTTCGTTTTTCAATTCCGAAGAAGCAATTACTAAATTAGCAGCTTTGGTTCGAACCTATTTTAAACTTGACGGACACCATATACAATTTAATGTTGTTAATGCCGATACTTTGAGAGATGCTCAAAAACATCCTGAAAGATACCGGGATTTGATAGTTCGGGTAGCAGGTTATTCTGATTATTTCAATGATCTCGGCGAAACATTACAGAATGAAATTATTGAAAGAACTGAGCATGAAGGAATATAATCCTTACCATGTAATTTGTTCATAACTTATGTTTAAGTATTTTTGTATTTTAAAATAAAAATTTTAGCACTATGAAATTCAAATCTCTTCTTATCCTGTCATTAGCTGCAGTAATTACATTGAACCTAATGTGTTCAAAACCAAAAAAGACTGACGATGTCCCTAAAAATATCATTGTTTTTATTGGTGATGGCATGGGTTTTAACCATGTGGATGCAACAAGCATGTTTTTGTATGGCGAAGCTGGAAAACTCGTTTTTGAAAGTAATGAATGGCGCAAATTAGCTCAGGCTACTTATTCTGCTATTACTAATAAAGACTCGGAGGATGGATATACCACAGGTTACAGTCCGCGTTATGCCAGGAATGACACCGCCTATCTTAAATCGAACTTTACTGATTCAGGAGCGGCAGCAACAGCCTTATCAACTGGTTATAAAACTTATAATTCAGCTATTGGGCTTGATATCCACGGCGATACACTGAAACATGTTACTCAACTTGCAAAAGAAATTGGAAAATCAGCCGGAGTTGTTACAAGTGTTATGTTATCGCATGCAACCCCTGCAGGGTTTTCAGCCAATAGTGTGCACCGCAACAGATATGAGCAAATAGCGAAGCAGCAGATTCTGAACACAAAACTTGATGTTCTGATGGGCTGCGGGCATCCGGAATTTAATAATGACGGCGAAGCATCTGAAGAACAATATAAATATGTCGGTGGTTCACAACTATGGGAACAGCTTACAGCAGACAAGTCAGTAACAAAATTTGTAATTGACAGCGTTGAATATACAGTAAGCGACATTAATGGCGATTCAAAACCAGACGCATGGACTTTAATTACTGATAGCACTGATTTTGCTGCACTTGCCAGAGGAGAGAAATTACCCAAACGACTGCTGGGTATTCCTAAAGTACATTCCACACTTCAGCAAAGCAGAAAAAATGATGCTGAAAAAATTCCATGGAAACAACCTATGAATACAGGTTTGCCTAATTTGGCACAAATGTCACTGGCAGCTCTGAATGTTTTAAATCAAAATCCTAAAGGCTTTTTCGTGATGATTGAAGGAGGCGCAATTGACTGGGCTGCACATGCAAATCAATCAGCAAGGGTAATTGAGGAAACTCATGATTTTGACAGAGCAATCGCTGCTGTGGTTGATTGGGTTGAAAAACACAGCAGTTGGGACGAAACACTGGTAATTGTAACTGCTGATCATGAAACCGGTATGCTTTGCGGACCTGTGATAGGAGATCAGGTTGTTACTCAGGTCAAATCAAACGGAAAAGGTAATTTACCTGAAATGAACTGGTACAGCACAAATCACACGAATTCATTGGTACCTTTGTATGTACGTGGAAAAGGAAATGAAATTTTCAAGCTTCTGGCTAATGAATTCGATCCTGTTCGTGGTCCTTTTGTGCAGAATACAGATATACCAAAGTCAGTATTCCTGTTTTGGGATCGTTGATCTTTATAAATTTTTCTGAAACAACCGGCTAAAAATAAACTTAGCCTGGCTATTTTATTTCGCAATGTATCAACGGTTTACCTTCGAGGTAGCCTTGAAGCTTGTCTCCTATTTTCACCGGCCCAACTCCTGAAGGTGTTCCTGTAAAAATCAGATCTCCGGCACGCAAAGTCATAAAAGATGAAACATAGGATATAAGTTTATCTATCCCGAAGATCATATCGGTACTTCTACCCTGCTGTACTGTTTGACCGTTCATTTTAAGATGAAATGAAATATTTCCCGGATCTGGTAATGATTCAAGAGGTATGAACTCGCTAATTGCCGCCGACTGATCAAATCCTTTGGCAATTTCCCAGGGCAAACCTTTTTCCTTGCATTCCTGCTGGAGGTCACGGGCTGTAAAATCAATTCCAAGTCCTATTTCATTATAATAATCCGGAGCAAATTTCTCTGAAATATTCTTTCCATTTTTCGAAATCTTGAAAACCAGCTCAAGTTCGTAATGAATATCATTAGAAAAATCCGGAAAGAAAAATGGTCGGTTTCGAATAAGTAATGCGGTATCAGGTTTCAGGAAAAAGATAGGTTTTTGGGGAACAGGGTTTTTCAATTCCTTGGCATGTTCTATATAATTTCGTCCTATGCATACAATTTTCATGATGGGGTGATATTAAATTATTACTTTTATTAGCCTGGATTAATTCATTTATACACAGCCATTTATAATCTCAACACCTTACTTCATCTGAGCTGAGCCCTTGTTAAAACCTCTGAGTTTTATAGCTGTAATGACTTTCTTGGTATAATTTGGAAATTGTGCATTCATCATCCAGTCGTAATATGATGGTTCTTTTTTGAAGACCTCTTCAACAGGTTTTCCTTTGTACTTTCCAAAATTGAAAGTCTCTCTTCCCTGATCGTCAAAAATTAGATGCCCGGCAAGATCACAAAATTTATGATAAACTGAGAATGTATGTAAAAAGCCAATATCATTTTCTATTGGATATGAAGTTTTGGAATTTGCATCATTATACACAGCATTTTCATACTTTTTGACCTGAGCATCCAGAACCTCGAATGTTGCAATTGTATCAGCCTCAGCACTATGGGCATTTTCAAGGTCTTTACCACAATAGAACTGATAGGCAGCCCTAAGGTTACGAGGCTCCATTTTATGAAAAATATTCTGCACATCCACTATACGTCTTCCTTTCAGATCAAAGTCGGTGCCTGCACGTAAAAACTCTTCGGCAAGCAAAGGAATGTCAAACTTCAATGCATTATAACCACACAGATCGCAACCGTTAAGTATTTGAAACAACTGGGGAGCTAACTCAGCAAAAACAGGCTCATCTTTTATATCTTCATCACTAATACCATGAATTGCTGTAACCTCGGCTGGTATAGGAATTTCAGGATTTACCCTGTGAGTTTTCATTTCTTTCCTACCATCAGGGTAAACTTTCAAGATGCAGATTTCAACAATACGGTCTGTGCCGATATTGGTACCGGTTGTTTCCAGGTCAATAACGGCAAGCGGACGGGTCAGGTTCAGATTCATAGTCAAATTAATATACTTCCAAAACTACCCTGAGAATCAGGTTTCAGGTTCGGGCAAAAGATTGATAAAGGTTGTGATACTTAAGACAATAGCTATATAGTCATTTCAGTATCAAAATTTTCGAGCAATTGTGCAATCCTTCTTATAAACATACCACCCAAAGCTCCATCAACAATCCGGTGATCGTACGAGAGACTAAGTATCATCATATGTCTTACTGCAATTACATCGCCGTCTTTGGTTTCGAGCACAACAGGTTTTTTCTTTATTGCGCCGATACCCAAAATTGCCACCTGAGGCTGATTGATGATTGGTGTTCCGGTAATACTGTCGAAAGTGCCAAAATTGGTAATTGTAAAAGTGCCACCCTGAATATCATCCGGATCAAGCTTATTGCTTCTGGCTTTATTTGCAAGGCTGTTAACATCTTTTGCAAGGCCAATAAGGTTTTTCTGATCAGCATTTTTTATGACAGGAACAATCAGATTACCGTTTGGCAGAGCGGTTGCCATTCCTATATTGATCTTTTTACGCCGTATCACTTTATAACCATCAACCGAAGCGTTAACATTGGGGAATTCTTTCAGTGCCTTTGCCGTAGCTTCAACAAAAATCGGCATATAGGTTATTTTCTCACCTTCGCGCTTCTGGAAACTATCCTTGATGCTTTCACGCCATTTCACAACGTTGGTAACGTCTACTTCAATAAAGGAAGTTACATGAGGAGATGTATGAACTGACTGTACCATGTGATCGGCTATCAGGCGCCTCATACGGTCCATTTCAAAAACTTCATCATCGCCTGAAACTGTAACCGGTGGTAATGTTGCCGGAGGCGTAACAGTCTTTTGTGCTTCCGGTTTTGAAACCGTTGATGGCTGAGCTACAGGCTGCTGACGGTTTTTAATATACTGCAAAAGATCATCTTTAGTCAGACGACCGTTTTTGCCTGAACCGGGAATGGTTTCAAGCTCGGCAATGCTGATTTTTTCTTCTTTGGCAATACTTTTTACCAGAGGAGAATAAAATCTGGTAGATGTAACTTGCCCATCAACAGAAACTGCCGGTGTTTCGACAGGCTGAGCAGAAGTTTCAGCAACAACTTCTTCCTTTTCAGCAGGTTTTTCTGGCTTGTCAGCTACAGGTTCCCCTGCATCTTCACCACCCATATCAATAATGGCAATAACAGCACCAACAGGCACCACATCATTTTCGGCAAACAGGATTTTCTTCAGAACCCCCTCTACAGGGCTGGGAATTTCAGAATCAACCTTATCAGTGGCAATTTCACAGATGGGGTCGTCTTCTTTAATAATTTCACCCTCTTTTTTCAACCAGCGAATAATTGTAGCTTCTATAACACTCTCGCCCATCTTGGGCATTACAATTTCAAAATTTGTCATTATTGGTCTTGTTTAAAGATGATTTTATATGTTTTATAACTAAATATGTTTTAATGTTTTCTGAGATTTTATCTTAGTTCATAATAGATAACAAAAATAAAGTTTATTTGTTTGTAAGTCAGCAATACACATTACTACAAAAAAGCAGGTTCTCTATTGTTATCATGACTGATTTAAGAATTCTGCCCAACAAACCAGCATGTCATCTGCCAAGCTCTCTGAAGCCCTTCAGTAATATTCTGAAATCATTGACGACCTTGTAGTTACGAGCGTATAATATATTCAGCCTGCTAATATCATCAGGACTGAGAACCTGTTTCTGCAAAACATCAATGGGATGCAAAACGCCTTTGCGAATTTCAGGAAGGCGCATTTCGGGAATAGACTGTGTGGTTTCGTAACCTACCCATGAACGCTTTCCAATTAGTACATAAAATATATTCCGAATGAATCTCAGAGGTTTTTTAACAATAAATACAAGAACAGGCAGCATTACAAGCATTACCAGTGATGCAATAACATCAAACAAGCGCTTGGTTCTCCGGTTGCCGGCACGCGCAACAGAGTTAATATCAATCATATACAGATCGCCGGTTGCATTAATTGAATTACTGCCAATAATGAAGAGGCTTTCAGGCGGCGCAATTTTATATTCTACCTGTTCCTGTCCGAGTTCCGACATGAGGTCAATCATATTGCTGGCAGGTATGTCTTTTGCACAGAAAACCACTTCATCAATCTTATAAATTGTAATAATATCTTTTATTTGACTTAAACTTCCTATAAAACCATTACCCTTTGATCCGGAATTTCTAACACTTACCAATCCAATGAAGCTTGGGTTCAGTTCAGTTTTTCTCAATAATTCCGCCACCCGTTCAGCTTCTTCTAATTCCCCGGCTATCAGATACCTTTTATTTTCAGCCGAACCAAGCCTGAAAAACCTGATATTGGTAAGATGCAATAAAAGTCTGATGCCTATCATTGATATAAGTCCCCAGAAAGCACCGAGAATAATGAGCGCCCGTGAAAAACGAAAAGCTTCCGGCAAAAGGGCATAAATTACCAGTATGGTTATGGTTCCGAAAAATAATCCCTGAAGTATTTTTATAAGTTTTACAGGTTTATCGTAGCCACCGCTATAATACGTTGAAAGCAACCATATCAAAATATATACAGGCACCAGTATCCTCATGAACTCCGGAGGATAATTTCCTCCTTCGAGGTATATAAATTTATCCTCCCAATAATTCTTTAACACATAAATACCTGTATATATTAGTGTTGCATCAAGCAAAGGCATAAAAGCACTTCGGATAAAACGCCAGAAAATTGAAATTCCTGCCCTGAACCAAATTGCAAGATTGATCAGAAATGAAAACAGCCTTGCATTTTGTTTTGAGAAATGTTTGGTGGCAAAAATATTCATGGCATTATAAAACGTCAGAACATAATTGACACTGGTTTTCTTTGTGCTTTCGCCTTTGTAATGTATTATTCTTGCCTCAGGATAGTAGTAGTTTTTATAGCCGGCCTGAACAAGGCGGTATGAGAGATCAATGTCTTCGCCATACATAAAAAAAGCTTCATCAAGCAATCCAGCCTTATCAAGTGCTTCCCTGCGCAAAAGCATAAATGCACCGCTAAGCACATCCACCTGATGAGTCTGGTCTTTATCAAGGTAAGTCAGGTGGTACTGACCGAAAACCCTGGATTTTGGAAATAATCTTGCAAGCCCGAAAATCTTATAAAACGCAACTGCGGGAGTTGGCAATCCACGTTTTGATTCCGGAAGGAAGCGGCCTTTACCATCAATCATTTTCACACCCAGACCACCGGCATCGGGATGATCATCCATGAAAGCAACTACTTTTGAAAGGGTGTCATCCTCAACAATGGTGTCAGGGTTCAGCAGCAGCACATATTCTCCTTCTGATTTCCTGATTGCCTGATTGTTTGCCTTTGAGAAACCTTTATTGTCTTTATTGGCAATGACTTTAACCTCCGGAAACTTCTCTTCCAGCATACTCACCGATCCGTCAACTGAATTATTGTCAACTACAAATACTTCTGCATCAATATCTTTAACAGCTCTCCGAACCGAGAGCAAACATTGCTCAAGAAAAAATCTGACATTGTAGTTAACGATAACTATTGAAAGCTTCATCAGTGGTTAATTGACTTACAATCGCAAAAATACGTTATAAACCTTTATAAAATGAAAACCTGACAGCTTGTTGATAAACTGTCAGGTTTTTTCAGGTGTGTATTTAATTTAATATTACTGGCATTTCAGCACATGCTGTATCTGATAATTTGCAGATTCGGCGTAATTACCGTGAGCAGCACTTTTAAATGCCTTGCAGGCTTCGGCGGTATTACCCTTTTCACGATAGGCATTTCCCATTTCAAAATAGATCTTTGCCTTATCAGTTGGAGTATCATTTTCCAGAGCCAGGGCTTTTCCAGCAGCTTCAAGCGCATTGTCCCACTGTTTCAGGTTGTTATAAGCCAGTGTAAGCAGGAAATAAGTCTGAGCCTCTTCGCCATACTTAAGTGCCAGTTGCATTAATTCAACAGCTTCAGCACCTTTATTTGCCTGAATACTTTTATTTGCTCTCACTGCAAGATAATCACGCATACTTTTTTCGGCAGTAGCCTTAGTTTGGTTGTCACTGGCGTTTTGAGCCAGAACTATTGACTGATCCATTGCAGTAGTCATTTCCTCAAGATTTTCAAGCTTTCTGTATGCCAGACCCATCAATAAAAATGTTTTGGCATTTTCTGGATCAAACTTCACTGAATTCTTCAGATATTCAATTGCTTTTTCATTTTCCCCGCCACGATAGGCATTATTGCCCTGCATGAGATACAAACGTCCGAGGTTAGCCTGTGACCTGGATACTGTATGTGGGTCATTGTATTCAAGGCCAAGGTCAAAACTTTTATGAAAAGCTTCAATAGCAGCATCTGTATCTCCATCTTTCTGGTGCTGACCGGCTATTTTGAAATATACTGCCGGGAGCTGGCTTTCAGCCATAATTCTCAATTCATCGGCTTCGGCACCTACCTTATTTGCCAGCTCAACAGCTTCCTCTAAAAGTCCTGCTGCTTTTATTGCATCAGAATTTACAAATTCAGCGGCTGCATTATACTTACTGACAACATCATCCAGAGTTTGGGCATTTAGTGAAATAGTTGCCAGCGAAAAAACAAAGAGTAATGTTACGCCCGAAATTAACTTAATTTTCATCTTTCTTGATTTAGTTAATAAATTAATATGATTGAGATTCATGTTAAAAGAATTAAGTGGCAAAAATAAAAAAATCAAAATATCTTTGGGTACTTCACCGGGTTGTATTCATGCATCAGGTTGTAAACCGCATCAAATACATCTTCGGCATTGGGGTTCGAAAAATAATCACCATCAGTGCTATAAGCTGCACGATGAGGTTTTGAAGTAACCGTTGTAGGCTGGGCATCAAGATAGCGATATCCGCCCTGGTTCTCGAGAACCTGTTGCATCATATACGAAGTTGCACCTCCGGGAACATCCTCGTCGAAGAAAATTATCTTATTTGTTTTCTTAAGAGAATCCACGATCACATGGTTCAGGTCAAAGGGAAGAAGGCTCTGAACGTCAATTAGTTCAACACTGATATTAAAATCTTTAAGCTGTTGAGTTGCATCCTGAGCTATTCTTACACATGAGCCGTAAGTTACCACAGTAACATCGGTACCTTCCTGCAGTATCTCCGGTATCCCGGGCAACACACGGAACTCACCTATGTTGTCCGGTCTGAGCTCTCTTAGTCTGTATGCGTTGAGCGGTTCAATTATCAATGCAGGTTCGTCAGAAGCAAGCATAGTGTTATAAAACCCTGCTGCCTGTGTCATATTTCTTGGAACCAGAACATAAACACCTTGTACTGAATTAATTACCATACTTAATGGGGAACCGGCATGCCAGATACCTTCAAGACGATGCCCTCGTGTGGTAATTATCATAGGAGCTTTTTGCCTACCTACTGAGCGGTATTGAAGGGTAGCCAGATCATCGCTGAGAACCTGCAAACCATAAAGCAGATAATCAAAGTACTGAATTTCGGCAATAGGTCTGAAACCCCGCATTGCCAGCCCTATCCCTTGCCCTACTATTGTTGCTTCACGAATACCGGTATCAAAAATCCGATTTTCACCGTATTTTTCCTGTAAACCTTCGTATGTCTGGTTAACTCCGCCGATTTTACCTACATCTTCACCAAAAATAACCACTTCCTTATATTTATCCATTATCCTGTCGAAATTGTCGCGAAGGATTTCACGACCCGGTACAGTTTTAGAAGATTCAGAAAATATTGGTTTTATTTCCTGAACTTTGAGAGCGGAATATTTCGATTCGCTGTACAAGTGTGAGTTATAACGCTGATAGCTATCTGCCATAGCATCGTCCAACCATTTGGTAACATTGATCTTCAATGAGTTTTCGGGGTTGGAGCATGAATCGCAGATAAGTCTTAAGATGCGTCTTGCCGAAGCATAAATATCTTTACGTATGGGTTCCGGAATACGAAGCAGATCACGTTTAATAGCTTCAATTTTAGAGGTTTTGGCGCAATTGCATGTGGTAACATCCACCATTCTGATGAATTCATCGCGCATTTTCAGGATTGGGGACATAAAAGTGTTCCAGGCAGTATTGCGTGCCTGGCGGGCTGTTTTAACAGCTTCTTCTTCAATCCTATCAAGTTCTTCGGCGCTGGCAATTTTTTCATCAAGCATCCATTTTCTCATCATCAGCAGGCAGTCATGACTATTTTCCCAGTCAAGCTGCTCAGGACTTTTATATCTTTCGTGCGAACCTGAAGTTGAATGTCCCTGAGGCTGTGTAAGTTCCACAACGTGAACTATTGAAGGAATATGATGTTTTCTTGCAAGTTCAGTAGCCTGATGATAGACTTTAAGAAGTTCAGGATAATTCCATCCAGCAACTTTGAAAATTTTAAATCCATCGCCATTATCATCAAGCTCAAAACCTCTTAATATCTCTGAAATACTGTTTTTAGTAGTCTGATATTCTCTTGAAACCGAAATTCCCCATCCATCATCCCATACTGACATAACTACAGGAACCTTAAGTACACCAATGGCATTAATAGTTTCAAAGAAATGTCCTTCGCTGGTACTGGCATCTCCAATAGTTCCGAATGCAATTTCGTTACCGTTGTTTGTAAACTTCTTGAAAACTTTCAGTTCAGGGTTGTTTCTGTATAGTTTCGATGCCAGAGCAAGTCCCAGCAAACGTGGCATTTGTCCAGCGGTTGGTGAAATATCAGCTGAAGTGTTTTTTTGTTTTGTCAGATCTTTCCATTCTCCGTTTTCATCAAGAAGCTGAGTAGAAAAATGATTATTCATCATTCTGCCACCACTTCCAGGGCTTGCCTTTCGGTCAGTATCGCCGTATAGCTGTGCAAAGAATTCTTCCAGGGTCATCATTCCTGCAGCAAGCATAAAAGTCTGGTCGCGGTAATAACCTGAGCGCCAGTCGCCTTCTTTGAAATAGTGCGACATAGCAAGCTGTGGCACTTCTTTGCCATCACCAAAAATGCCAAATTTTGCTTTTCCGGTCAAAACCTCCTTACGACCCATCAAACTTACCTGGCGACTTTCGTGCCCTATACGATAATCCCTCAGAATTTCGGTTCGGGAAGGAAGCGAAAACTGTGTTCCAGTTCCAGGCATTAGACCCTTTTTAGATTTTTCAGCCATTTTAAAACCAAATGGTATTTAGTGAATTAACAAAACAATTTACGTTTGGGTTCAAAACAATAATCAGTTATTTTAAACCCTGCTTATCTTCAGTAAAAAATATGTATCTGATCCGATTAATGATAAACCGCAAATATTTATCATTAATTTAAATCGTTTTCATGTCCTAACAATAATCAATCCAAAATGAAAATATTTTTGGATTTTCTATTTGATATTTTCCGACACAGGTAGTCCGAACTCTTCTACCATCCTGATATTCAAATCTTCAAGACGGTTCAGAATTGGATTATAAATTCCGGGGATAACCGGAATATGAACTCCTTTTTCAGTTATCTCACCTTTTAAGATCATTTCTACTCCAATGGCAGCGGGCAGAGCTACCGTGCGGGCTATTGCAGTATCAGTTGCCAGTGTGCCAAAATCAAGCATTGACGATTTTATGACTTCCTGACTGCCATCAGGGTATGAAGCCAGAAATACATGCTGCATTGCAACCATATCGCGCTCAGTGCGACCTAATTCCATTTTTGCGATCATCACATCACTGGTAATCTCAAAAGGAGTGTCTTCTCCCCTGTTCATAGGTTTATCGCTGAACAGTCCTAACCATTCAATGGCATCAAGAGCATAGGAGCTTTCATCTATCTTCAGATAGTCAGCAGCTTTTTTACGGATATTGGTAGCATCCTTCGCTCCAATTAGCATAGCTACGAACTCGGCATAAGTTTTTCCGGTGAAATCATATTTATCGCTGGTAATGAGTTTCAGAGCCTTCATAACATCAATACTTTCACACCATCCGGGAAAACGGAAAGTACCGCGCATCATAGTTTTGGTTTCCGGAATACCATAGAGCTGAATATAAGGTAAAGAATCACGGTTCGGATAAATCTCAAGCTTACCAACTTCCGGAAAATCAACAGAAAGAGGATTTTTGAATAGGTCTTCAGTAGGAACTGAAACTATTTTTCCATAACGCAGATATTTTCCGTCATTATTCCCTGCCATTACCACACCCTTGGGGCTCCATGAAAACTTGTAACGGAATGGATTGTCAGCAGCTTCGGGAGCCGGTAAAGCACCGCATATTGAATAAAATTCTTCAATCTTCCCATCCTTGCCATGAACATGGTCAATGATGCGCATAGCGCCCATGTGGTCAATTCCGGGATCAAGCCCCAGTTCGTTAAGAATAATAATGCCTGCATCTTTTGCTGCCTGATCAAGAGCCTGCATTTCAGGCTTAACATACGAAGTTGTTACCATGTTCTTTTTCAGCGCAATACATTGTTTTGCAACCATAATGTGATGTATCCATGGTAAAAGACTTACAGTAAGATCATGCTCAGCGATAAGTTTTGCCAGACCTTCTGTATCATCAATTGTCCATGCTACTGAGAAACCATTCTTATGTGAACCAATCATGGCATCGGCTTTCGATTTTGTACGGGTGGCTACTGTTACCTGATAACCTTTTTCAAGTAAATAGGTAACTATGGGTTTTACCACCATCCCAGCTCCTAATATTAAAACTTTTTGCATAAAATTAATTTCTAAAATTTGATTTATAAGTATTGCTCAATGTATTTATAGTCAGGTGTGAGTTTGCCCTTGTGAACGATAAAAGCTCTTTTCAAGGCGGAAGGTAAGTTCAAATCATTAAAATCCTTGCTGAAATCGGCTAAAGCCAGTGATTTTATAAAGGGCATCAGTGCATCGGCAAAAGCCATTGATGAATCGCGGGGAAGCTCGCTTGGCAGAATATCAACAGCCATAACAAGAATGCCTTCTCCGCTGAATCCTGATGTGGGTTGCCCGGTAAATGGGTTGTATACAAATACCGGATCTTCAATTTCAGTGCCTTTGTGAGTACATTCTATTGAGCCATCGGGATCGCAGGTAATATCACCAATAACGGTAAGCTTAGGCGTTCCTTTTGAATACAGTTCCTTAAGATATTCCTTGGTTACAATACGCGGGAAACGCTCATCCCAATACATGCAATTCATCAGTACGGTGAGGTGAGGAATGAATTTATCAAACTGATTCCGGTAATTTTCGGGATGTCTGCTATATTCATAAACATCAAATTCCTGACCCGGATTTTTGTGTTTCGAAAGATCATCTTTTCTGAATACTGTTTTATAAATGATATTGTTTGGCAGATCTTTCCTATCCTTTAATTTGAGCAGCTCTTCCGATGAAATCTCAATGAGGGGTAATAAATGGGCTATCTCCTGCGCTCCATCCGAAACATTTCCATAGCCTGTAAAGCCAATTGTAAGCGGTAGAAGTTCTTCGGGCAAACCGTGTCTGGCTATTTCCATACCAACCTTAGATATTTCCTGCTTGGCTTCAGCAAGTGAATCATAGGTATATGCCTGTCTGATTTTCAGAAAAGGAGTATTGTATCCGTAATGATGCAGACGTTGGCCAAGGCTCCATAATGAATTTATCATGCCTGCCAGTCCTGCAAATTTTCCAAAGAATATCAAACGTTTATTTCTTTCATCTACAATGCGTTCATAATCAATGAGGTTACATTTTAGTTCCATCATTTTTCTGAGCATTGGCATGTTGTAAGGTTGTCCCTTAATGACGTGAGAGAAAAATACATAGGTTTTTTCAGGCTCGAAAAAGGATTCAGGCATTTCTTTAACGCCAAGTATCACTGAGCAATCTTTCAGTGTATCTTCAACTCTGGCACCAGCGTCCAGATATTCTTTTTCGGTAAACACACGTTTAGCCGAACGCTGAATAATAAAATTCAGCTTTTCATCTTTAATCAACCGCGCTATGTGTCTGGGAGTAAGCGGGGTCCGACGTTCCATCACGTACTTATCCTCGTGTCGGATTCCAATAATGTTATTCATATCAGTATATAGTTAGTTTGTAGATAGTGCTACTTGGGGCTGCAAAGGTAGAAATTTAAAATATTTATTTGAAACAGAATAATGAACAAAGTTTTATAAAACAGCGATTTGACAACCAAAGCAGCGAAAAAGTGTAAATACATCGGTTTTTGCGAGCCGTTGAGTTGACTTTAAAGCCTCTAAGCCAAACCTGGATCAAGATTTTGCAAAAGCCTGTAAGAAGCTGATTTTCAGGGCAATATTTCTGATATTGTTTCTTACTTCATATTTATGAGCTGTAAAAAGTCCGAAGGACTTAAATATGAATAACTCTGTGTGAAACGCAGTGGAATTAAAAGCATATAATGCCTAAACCCCGAGAGGGGTTTAACAATTCTACTCCATATACTTATCATCATGCTCTACTCTATGCTATCGTAGCAACTCAATCAATTCATTTAATTCAACCACTTCGTGGTTGTGTTTATCCTTTCTTTCGTTTCCCCAAACTTCGTATGGGGTTAATCAAATTTAACCACTTCGTGGTTTTTCTTTCGCTTCTTTTCTTTTTCCCTATATTTAATATGAGGTTACTAATATTTAACCACTTTGTGGTTTTCCTTTCGCTTATCGTTTCCCCAAAACTTCATTTGAAGTTATTCAAATAAAACCACTTCGAGGGTTGTTCATTTTTTATTAATGCTGCAAATTGCATTTTATTGATGTGTTCTTTCGCCTATTTAATCCTCAAACATGCAATTTACTTTTAAACTCAACTCGTTTTTTTCTTCATATTTATGAGCTGTAAAAAGTCCGAAGGACTTAAATATGAATAACTCTGTGTGAAACGCAGAGGAAATAAAAGCATATAATGCCCAAACCCCGA
>JBASHR010000022.1:0-48963 GCA_049654165.1 Bacteroidales bacterium | reverse complement strand
CGCTGCAGCATATTTTATCTTGCTTGGTTGACAAAGCAAAGTTATTGAATTTCAATAATATGGCAAAATAAATATGCTGCTTTTTATCTCATCTTCAATTATTTATCGAACTTGCGAAAGTTAAGTTGATTAAAAAATTAACAGATTACAAATAAATATCTTGAATGAAGATCAGTGGTTTTACAATAGCAAAGAATGCTGACACACTTTATTACCCTATAAAGGAATCAATACAATCGTTGCTGCCCCTTGTTGATGAATTCGTAATAGCTCTCGGCGAAGGTTCTGAGGGTGATAAAACCCGTGAACTGATTGAAAGTATCGGGGATCCTAAAATTAAGATCATAGAAACAGTATGGGATATTGAGCGTTATCCTCACGGTATGGAGTATGCCCATCAGACTGATATTGCAAAATCGTACTGCAGCGGCGACTGGCTGTTTTATATTCAGGCCGATGAGGTGATACATGAAAAAGATCTTCCGCTTATACGTGAGGCATGCGAGAAATATCTGAACGACAAGGAGGTAGAAGGTTTTCTTTTTAAATACTATCATTTCTGGGGCGATTACGACCATCATCACCGGTCGCATGGATGGTATCCGTTTGAGATCCGGATTATTCGCAATGACCCTGAAATCCATTCATGGCGGGATGCACAGTCCTTCAGGCGCATACCTGATTTTGATGGTTTTAATTACCGGAGAGAGTATAATACCCAAAAACTGAAAGTCGTAGAACTCGATGCCTTTGTATATCATTATGGATGGGTAAGACCACCACAAATGATGAAAAAGAAAACCAGAGTGTTTGAAACCATACAGCAGGGCGAAATAAAAGTGAAGGAACTTGAAAAGCAACGTTATTTTGAATTTGATTACGGGCCTCTGGATCTTTTAAACGTTTTCACAGGAACTCATCCGGCTGTAATGAAGGAATGGATAAGTAAATTCAACTGGCAGGATGAACTTCAATACAGTGGTAAACCAAATCGCATGCGCAAACCAAATAAGCATGAGAAACTCAAAAACAGAGTTTTTAGTTTTATTAAATACAAGATATTAAATAAGCCTACTCTCGGGGAGTTCAATAATTTCATACGCCTGAAAAGGTGAAGTTTACATGGCTTTATGCAAGAACTCAAAAAATAATCGGTTTTATGTTTATGATGTCTTGTATTTTGAATTACAAAAACTTTGTACCTTTGCCGGCCAAATAAGACTGCGGACGTGGCGTAATTGGTAGCCGCGCCAGACTTAGGATCTGGTGCCGAAAGGCGTGGGGGTTCGAGTCCCTTCGTCCGCACAAACAAACCAAAAGCAAACAACATCTCAATTTTTAATTCCGGGCATTATTGCTTCTAAAATCCGTATCAATTTAATTTTTTGAATATCTCAACACAGTATTAATATGAATATTACTCACGAATCTACCGGTGAATTAACTGCTACTCTGAAAATTGAAGTCAGCGAATCAGATTATATTGAAAGCGTTAACAAAAAACTTAAGGAATACCAGCGTAAAGCAAATATGCCGGGATTTCGTCCGGGAAAAGTTCCTTTTGGCCTTATTAAGAAAATGTATTGGGCTGCTACCGTACTTGATGAGGTGAATCATCTGGTTGCCAGGGAGATTCCTACATATATCAGCGATAATAAACTGGAGATAATTGGTTATCCAATTCCTGATAATGAGAAAGTTAAAGATATTGATCTTGGTAGCCAGCAGGATTTTGAGCTTTATTATGTAATGGGGTTCAGACCCGATTTTGATCTCAAATTCTCAGATGAGATAAAACCGGATTATTATAAAATAGTTGGAACCGAGAAGGAGATAGAGGATGAAATTGCAATAATCACCAGAAATTACAGTGAGGTTATTAATCCTGAAATATCGGAAGCAGGGGACTGGATTGATGGTAAATATGAACAGTTGGGCGAAGATGGCGAACCACTTCCCGATGGCTTGAATGCTGAAAGCTATGTTAATATAGGCTCTGTTCAGAAGGAAGATAAGAAAGCTGTTTTCATCGGATTAAAAGAAGGAGATCATGTAAGTTTCAATATCAGGGAAATAATTGATGACGGCAAGGAAATAGAGAGGATATTCAAACTGAAAACCGAAGAGGCTTCTGCGGTTGACGGAATGTTCAGGTTCACTGTCAGCAAGATATCCCGTATGATACCTGCTGAAGTAAATGAGGAACTATTTAAAAAATTGTTCCCCAACGAAGAAAATATTGATGAGGCAAGGTTTCGCGAATTGATCAGGGAAAATATAACCCTTAGGTATGAACCTGAATCGGATAGTAAACTTTTTGATGATGTTAAGGAAAAATTGATGGAACTCCATGATTTCAACCTTCCGGAAGAGTTCCTGAAGAAGCTTTTGCTGGACAGAAATGAAGACTCTCTCACAAAAGAAGATATTGACACTGAATTCCCGGAGCTTGTTAAAAGCATTAAATGGGATATGATAAGGGAAAAGATCTATGATAAATTTGATATCAGGGTCAGTCAGGAAGAAAAAAAGAATGTGGTAAGAAGTTATTTTAAGAACCAGTTTGGAGGCAATATTGATGAACAAAGTGAATGGGTTGAAAGTACAATTGATAAAATTCTGAGCGACCAGAAAGAGAGTGAAAGAATTGAAGCTCAGTTATATTACGGCAAATTAATTTCTGTGATGAAGAGCAATCTGGGATTGCAGGTTAAGGAAGTAACCCATGATGAATTCCATGAACTTACGGGAAGTTCATCAGCTCATGATCATGAACATGAAGAACATACTCACGAAACAGATGTTTAATAAAATGATTATCAAAAAATAAAATCAAAATATATGGATCAGAATGAATTTTATAAATATGCAGTCAGACACCGCGGTATTAACAGTTTGACTTTAAATCGTTACACATCGGCGGTAACAAATTATATTTCTCCTACCATTATTGAGGAACGTCAGCTTAATGTTGCTACTATGGATGTTTTTTCGCGCCTTATGATGGACAGGATCATTTTTCTTGGTGTCCCGATTGACGATTACGTTGCCAACATCATTCAGGCACAGTTGCTTTTTCTTGAATCGGCGGATGCAAAAAAAGATATACAGATCTATCTGAATACACCTGGTGGCTCTGTTTATGCCGGTATGGGCATTTATGACACCATGCAGTATATCAGACCCGATGTTGCTACCATTTGTACCGGTATTGCCGCATCAATGGGAGCTGTATTGCTGTGTGCCGGCGCTCCTAAAAAACGTACAGCACTGAAACACAGCCGTATATTGATACACCAGCCTATGGGAGGAGCACAGGGTCAGGCTTCGGATATTGAAATAACCGCCAGAGAGATCCTTAAACTTCGCGGAGAACTTTACCAGATAATAGCTGATCACACAGGGCAGCCTTTTGAGAAAATTGAAAAGGATTCTGACCGCGATTATTGGATGACAGCCGAAGAAGCCAAAGGATACGGAATGATTGATGAAGTTCTTGTAAAACATAATAAAGAATAAATTTCAGTATCGGGAATAAATAAGCACTGCATATCTGAAACGGGATATTGAAAAACAGACCATATTTCACAATAAATTGTTATTTTTGTTAAATCCTTAAATCATCAGTCGGTAAATTTATAACCATAAGCCATGGCAAAGAGTACGGATAAATGTTCGTTTTGTGGTAGAGACAAGCGCGATGTAAATATTATGATCACCGGTATAAGTGCTCATATCTGTGATTATTGTGTGATGGAAGCAAACGAGATTATTAGTTATGAATCTACAGGTTCAAAAAGTAAAAGATATCCTTCGCGCCTGGAGCTTGTTAAACCGGTTGAAATAAAAAAATATCTCGATCAGTATGTAATAGGGCAGGATGAAGCTAAAAAAGTAATAGCCGTTGCTGTTTACAATCATTATAAGCGTATTCTGCAGCCTAAGGGTAAGGATAAGCCTGAAGATATTGAAATAGAAAAATCAAATATCATCATGACGGGAGAAACCGGCACCGGTAAAACCCTTTTAGCCCGTACCATTGCCCGTTTGCTGAAAGTCCCGTTCTGTATTGCCGATGCTACCGTACTTACTGAGGCAGGTTATGTTGGCGAAGATGTTGAGAACATACTTACAAGGTTATTGCAGGTGGCTGATTATGATGTAAAAGCTGCCGAACGCGGTATAGTATTCATTGATGAAATTGATAAAATAGCGCGTAAAAGCGATAATCCTTCCATAACCCGTGATGTATCTGGCGAGGGGGTTCAACAGGCTTTGCTGAAAATGCTTGAAGGCACTATAGTAAATGTGCCGCCTCAGGGAGGTCGCAAGCATCCCGAACAGAAAATGATACAGATAAACACCCAGAATATTCTTTTTATAACCGGTGGTGCTTTTGACGGTATTGAGAAAATAATTGCCTCGCGCCTGCAAACAAACGTTATAGGCTTTAAGAAAGAACAGGAAAGAACTGAGTTCAATAAGGGTAATTTGTTGCAATATGTGGCTCCTCAGGATTTGAAACGCTATGGTCTTATACCCGAACTGGTTGGGCGTTTGCCAATTGTTACCTTCCTGAACCCGCTGGAAAGGGATGTTTTAATAAGAATACTTACAGAACCTAAAAACTCACTGGTAAAACAATACGAACGTCTTTTTGAGATGGATAACATCATACTTACATTTGATCCATCAGTGTTTGATTTTATTGTGGATAAAGCCATTGAATATAAACTTGGCGCCCGTGGTCTGCGCTCAATCCTTGAAGCAATAATGACTGATGCAATGTTTGAAATGCCATCAGAAAGTACTCAGGAGTTACATGTTACTCTGGAATATGCCAAAAGCAAACTCGAACGCTCCGGGATTTCCCGTTTAAAAGTTGCCTGATCCAGTTTGGTATAATTATTGCCGGTCTGTTTACGTTTTTAATGGCAGGTTCAGGTAGAGTTATGAAAAGGTTTTCATTTATTATTGTTTTTCTTGTTTTGCTGACTTTCGGAGCCCGCTCCCAGAGCTCATGGCCTGTGGTTACGCAAGCCATAATTGATGTTAACGGAGACACCCTGGCTGTCATTACTTTGCCCGAATATGTTAAATATGCCCCTCCCGTATTTAAAAATGCTGTTCAGGAATTTCGGTTCAACCGTTTGGTTCGGAATGTGAAAAAAACATATCCTTATGCGCGCTTAGCCAGTATCAGGATGATGGAATATGAAAATCAGCTTTTAAACATAAGTTCTGAGTTTGAAAAACGTGAGCTGATGAGAAAGGCTGAAGATAAGATACGTCTGGAATTTGAAGATGACCTCAAGAAACTTACTTTTACCCAGGGCTGGATCTTATTGAAGCTCATTGATCGCGAAACAGGGCATTCTTCATATGATATTGTCAAGGAGTTCAGAGGGAAAATAAGGGCTTTTTTCTGGCAAACTTTCGCCAGTATTTTTGGATTCGATCTGAAAATAAAATATGATCCTGATGGCGAAGATAAGGATATAGAGCTGATCGTGAGGATGATAGAAACAGGCTCAATTTGACCTTTTATTTACCCCTGCCGGTAAGTACTATGAGTACAGTATAGATCATTATCTTAATATCCATAGCTATTGACATATTTTCGATATAGAGAATGTCGTATTTAAGCCTTTCAATCATTTCATCCACATTTTCGGCATATCCGAATTTTACCTGCCCCCATGAAGTAATACCCGGTTTTACTTTTTGCAGAAGCATATACTGGGGTGCCCTTTGCACGATCTGATCAATATAATACTGGCGCTCAGGGCGTGGTCCTACCAGCGACATATCGCCGATAAGTACACTGTAAAATTGTGGAATCTCATCAAGTCGCACTTTACGCATAAATCTGCCGAAAGGCGTAATGCGGGGATCAGCTTTTGACGACAACATTGGTACTCCTTTTTCAGCATCGGAATACATTGAGCGGAATTTATGCATCCTGAAAGGTTTACCGTACAAACCTATTCTTTCCTGTGAATAGATAATCGGTCCTTTTGAGCTGAGTTTTACTCCTATGGCAGTAAAAATATAGAAAGGAATCAGTACTATCATTGCAATCAGTGAAAGTACAACATCCATCGCTCGTTTGATGCTTTGCTGCCAGGGTGGCATCAGGTCAGGAGATATCTGGATCAGAGGTGTGTGGAAAATAGATTGTACCTTCACGGTTCCCAGCAGAAAATCCTGCATATCAGGGATTATCTTTATTATCACATTAAGTTCCTGTAACTGTGTGATTATTATTTCTATAGTCTTGTGTTCCGATCTTTCAATGGCTATAATAACCTCTTCAACCTCGTTTTCCTGTACTACACGTTTCAAGTCGGACAGACTTCCGAGATGCGGGAGAAATTCTTTGATCTTATAGTCTTTATACGGTTCTACATTAATGAAACCAATGAATTTATTACCTGAATGTTTTTCCTGGTTCTCAATATCGGTATATACTTTTACTGCATTTCCATTACTGCCGATTATCAATGTATTGAAGCCTATTATTTTATGATGGATTTTATATGCGGTGTGAGAAGTGATGATCAGTCGTAAAGTGTAGGTAAAGCCGAAATGTAATATGAAAAGAACTATAAGTGAGTGATAATAAGTTTTATACGAAATTATTATATCGTCGAGGATGAGGGCAAAGAAAATAATAACAATGCCGATAATTGTGATTATAAGGGTCTGACCAAGTTCTTTAAGTCTCGACTTTCGGTAAATACGCCTGTACGTGCCTGCCATGGCGTAAAGTGCAAGCCAGAATAAAGGAACAATAGTTACCCCGATGTAATAATTTGCATCAGCGTAAACCTTTCCCAGATTAACCTGTATTTCAGGATCGTATACTGATTTCCGGTACAAAAAGAACAAACTCCAGGCTAGCGCTGCTGAAAGCAGGTCGGCTATTACGTATTTGGCAACTTGTTTCTTTTTATTCATACTTAAATGGCTCAATGATGGCGGTTTAGGGCTGGTAAAATTAGTTTTTTTTGATCAGTTTAAAAGGTTTTCGATGATTTTAATGAACAAGTTTAAGGTTATCCAGATAAATTGTTGCAGTCACTGATGGATCGTTTTTCATCATGCCTATAAACACCTTGAATTTTTGTGCAAAAGGAAGAAAGGATATGGTAGGTGTAAAGTTAATATACACTTTGTTCCATTCTTCAGTAGGATTCAGAATAAGAACTGAATGCTGATGAACTTCATTTGTTGATGTGATATAAAATAACCCTACAGTTAAATTGAAATCGTTTTTATAATTCATTTCAAGGAAAACCGGAACTCCGGTTTTTGGCAATTCAAAATATTCAATGCTGGCACATTCAAAAAGTGTTGAATCGCCACTAAGCGTTGCCATTGCCGAGTAATCATTTCTCTCGTTTTTATATTTGAAAATCAGAGAGGGGTCTGAAATACGGTGAAGTTTTGTTGCGCTAAGCGAAGTAGTGTCAATGCTCAGAGCGCCTGAGTCAAAATCTTCAATCCATTCAAACGTGGTGCTTTGCTCATATGCTGTTGTCAGGTTACGCAGTGTGTCAATCCTTTCGGGTATCAGACTGGCAGACGCGTAGATTGGTTTATAAAAAGGATATGGAGAGCGCACTGCAGCAATCCCGTTTACTTTGATGCCTGCATAGATCTTTACTTCAGTATTTCCAGATTTAAGCACAGGAAATGTTGCCGGCAACTCAAAAGCACCTATAAGCTTGTCGTCAATATAAACCCAGGCATCAACGATTTTATGTGAGGCAGTTCCCTGAGAAGGGGTGGTAACAAGATCAATTTTTTCAATGTGAATATAGGAAGGAATACCCTTATCATTATCAGGATTGCATGAATTGAACAGTAATATTATGAAAATGAGCAGGATAGGATAGATTAGTCTATAGTTGATCATGTTCAAACCTGTAGCTGTAAAAAGAGGGAAATTCAATGGATTATGAACGTTTACGGGTATGGTATATTGCTTAAGTCAGGTTTGCCGGCAACTGATTTATTTTGTTGATTATCTGGTGGGCAACTTCAAGGGCTGCATATCCATCAAAAATGGTTACCGGAGGGGTTTTATTATTCATTATGGCATGATGAAAACTTTTTAATTCTTCAACAATGGCGTTAACTTTAGGAACTACCGGCTTTTCAAATAACAGTTGTTTATCAGGTTTCCCGGAGCCCATTTTTAATACCAACGCATACGGATCATAAGTTTCTGGTGGAAAGTCCTGTAAACGTATGATCTCAAGACCCTTTTCAAGGAAGTCTACTGAAATATAGCTGTCGCTCTGAAAAAAGCGCGATTTTCTCATACTTTTCATTGAAATACGGCTGGCAGTGAGATTGGCTACACAGCCATTTTCGAATTCAATACGTGCATTGGCGATGTCAGGGGTATTGCTCACAATTGAAACACCGCTGGCATTTATCTTTTTAACATTCGATTGAACTACGTTCAGAACAATGTCAATATCATGTATCATAAGATCAAGAACCACAGGTACATCTGTGCCGCGGGGATTGAATTGCGAAAGACGGTGAGCCTCAATGAACATAGGATTGTTGAGGTAGGGCTGAGCGGCCAGAAATGCAGGGTTGAACCTCTCAACATGACCTACCTGAACTTTTACATCTGCCTCAGTGGCAAGGTCAATGAGCTTTAGTGCTTCATCAGGAGTTGCAACAATAGGTTTTTCAATGAAGACATGACGGAATTTCTTTAAAGACCTTTGTGCACAATCAAAATGCGAAACAGTAGGAGTAACAATATCTACAACATCTACTTCGTCAATCAGTTTCTCAATATCAGTAAAGCGTTTTACTTTTTTATCAATCTCTACTTGTTTTGCAATTTCTTGATTGGGGTCATAAAACCCAACTAATTGATAATCACTTATTTCCTTGATGCACTTCAAGTGTATTTTTCCTAAGTGCCCGGCTCCAAGAACACCGATCTTCAACATTGCTTTTTTTTGCAAAGCTATCAATTTTAATAGATTGAATGCTTACTTTTGCAAAATCTCAAAATTTTGTTTAATTGATCTGCTTTTTACTTTGTTATGGCTATTACCCTCGAAGATAATTACCGGCATAAAGGAATGCGCAGAAAGTTAGTAGAAATTATCAGAAGCAAAGGTATTACATCAAAAGAGGTACTTGCAGCCATTGATGCCGTGCCAAGGCATTTTTTCTTTGAATCTACTTTCCTTGAATTTGCATACGACGATAAACCTTTTCCCATTGGCGCGGGACAAACTATCTCGCAGCCTTTTACTGTAGCTTTTCAAACCCAGTTGCTGCAGGTTGAGAAAGGAGAGAGGATACTTGAAATTGGAACAGGCTCAGGATATCAGGCTTGTATTCTGGCTCAGATGGGTGCCAGAGTCTTTACTATTGAAAGACATAAATCATTGTTTAAAAAGGCAAAGGAATTTCTTCCCCAAATAGGGTATGGAAGCATTAAAGTGTTTTATGGCGATGGATTTGCCGGGCTTCCTACTTTTGCACCTTTTGATAAAATACTCATTACCGCAGCAGTTTCTCATGTTCCCAAAGTTCTGGCAGAACAACTGAAACCCGGCGGACTGATGGTATTACCGCTGGGACCCGATGACGTTCAGATAATGACAGTAGTACACAAAACCGCTGATGGGGAATTTACAACCGAAAAACATGGAGCATTCAGATTTGTTCCTATGCTGCCCGATAAATCAGAAGAATAGAGTCATTTGTAATCTGACTTGAACTTCTCGGTTTTGAAAAAAATGAATTTTAATAAACACAAACTGAGTTTACTGATTATCAGCAATAAGCAATGTTAGTATTTTGGCGGCAATACTCTGCCTTTTCTAAAAGCATTTCCAACAGCATAAAAATCAACACCATATAAAAACTGAAAAGCGATCTTATCCATATCCTGCAGATATACAGTTCGCAAGCCAAATTCAAAAGGCATTGGCAGGCGCAGTAGATGCGCATCAGCAATTATATCAAAACCTGCTGAAACAGTTGAATGTTCCGGCAAATTAAAGACAGTTCTGCTGTGATCGGCAAACATATTGGTTCTTAGTCGTTTTACATAAATAACTGAACCAAGGGCAAAATCAGGATACGCAAATGGAAAAGAATAACTTGCTGATAAAGTAAGCATTTCATTATTTAGTGGGATATCGTCATAGCCTCGGGCATAACGGATTTTGTCGTTAAAATAGGCCTCTTCATTCTTTTTTTTCTGTATCCCAGCATAAACCCTCAAACTATGATGTTTTAACAAACCGGGTAGAAATACAGCGACAGCTCCGTATGCGATATCTCCTCCATTTATATCATAGAAATATTTTGAGTGATTGAAAGGGGTATGACTGAAACCTGCCACAGTGGAAATCCCGAATTGCGGGTACAAATCGCGCATTGCCATTCTTTTATGTGCGTATAACGACAATGAGTATGATACAGGGCTCAGCCTTGCAAGATTTTCGTGAGATAACAGGAATTTGTTGTGATTGCTTATCTGAGGAAGAATCCCGTAGATGATGGCATTATGATTAAAAGCCAGAGGCAGACTTGCTGTAATGTTCACAAAAGCATAATTTGACTTTGAATCTGTTTCCGTTTCTGTATCCGGATTTACGCTTCCAATGCCAAATCCAAGGTCAAAAACAGGATACAACGATTGTAGTGATAAATCATACGAAACCTCATGTCTTTTTACTTTTGGGTCATATTCATATCGAATGGCTGAAATGGAAGTGCCCAGATAGTTTTGTGAGAATGCAGAAATTCCGGGTTTTAGGGTCATATCCTCCACATCCAGAAATGCCGGAAGCCAGCTATGAAAATTCAGGCTGTTCTGTCTTTTGATAAAAGGCCCTGACCTGAACAAATTGTCAGCTACTGCAATGGTATCGGTAATCAATTGAAACGATTGGGCTGCAGAGCTGTACAATGGTAAAAGGTTGTTTCTGATATCTTTTATTTCAACCGGCGTTTTTTTAATGTTGGTGCATTCAGCAATTTTATATCCTTCAGCAGTAAATTCTGAGAACAGGAACCTTGTTTCGTCATCAGATAAAACAATATTGGTGGCTCCGTATTCTGCTGCAAGAACGTGGTAAAGCTGTTTTTCATCGAAGTTCCATGCATAAATCTCATCACGCCCGGTCCATGTGCCGGTGAAATAGATAAGAGAGTCGTCAGCATAAGTCGGTTTGCTGATCTCAGTGAATCCGGCATGAAACAAATCCTGAAAACGGGGTTGCTGGATGTTTGTTTTGACTATAGTTTTCCCTGAACCTTCATTAAAGGCAATAGCAATGATACATTCACTACAATGGCTCCATTCCGGTTCAAGCAAAAAATCAATTTCAGGATCGCTTATTCTTTGTATTTCTTCTCCGGTTTCAGTATCAAAAATTGTCAGCGCCCAGTTGTTTTGTTCATCCACCTCGATGGCGGCAACTTTTGATGCATCGGGCGAAAGTACCGGCGACTGCAGACGCGCTTTTTGGGTTATCAGGCGGCTTTCACCTGTTGTGATATTAAAAATCCTGATATTACTCCAGTTACGGTATTCCCAGCGGGGATCTATGGTGATCTCTGCCCATACGGCTATTTCTTCAGCAAAACACAGAAAGTCATAAAATCCAAAGCCTGGTGTAAAAAGTATTTTCTCCGATCCTTGTCTGTCAATCAGTACCAAACGGGGAATATCTCCCGGAGCAGTCCTAAAAGCTATGTAGGTGCTGTCATCAACATAATGCGGGTTTATATATTCAGCGTAATCAAAGCCGCTGCCGGCTTTTATTCTTCTGAATTCAGAAATATAAAAATTTTTGTTTTGTTCTTTCCATTGTGTTTTAAGACTACTCATTGTATGCCGGTATAAACCTTCTGAGTTCTTTCCTGTTATTTGTTTAAGTCCCCGCGAAAATGAACCGGGAATAATCGGGAGTCGCGAAATATTTTTCATGGATTCCAAAAAAGGTTCGAACCCAAACTGATTATGAGTCATTGCAACCATATGATAACCAAGGGTGTAATGATCGGGAACCAAGTCGCGATATGAACCCATGATAGCTTTATCGTAGCTATATTCACCTTTTTCAAATAATTGAGCGGTAAGTGGATAAATAAATTCAGGGATACGCCCACGCCCGCTGTTAGTCATAGCAGTTTCCACAAGTACTGCATCTCCTTCAAGGAACCAGAGCGGCAGATGCAATCCGGCTACTGCGCCCAGTACATGCTGCCCGAACAATTTTGATAAAAACCCGGTGGTTGACTTGTTTAAACCTTCAATTTGTGCAATATGGCGATATTCGTGTATGGCAAGATGCTTCATCCAGTCAGTTGCAATGTTATCATCGGGGATCGTAGTTATCATCTCTATTCTTTTTGGTGCCCACATAGCAAACCCATTGCTGAGAACTGTCTGATTATGAAGGATTACAGGGATATTCGATGGTTTGGAATCCAGTGAATTACTAATAGGTTCTTTAATGGCTTCAAGGTAACCGGCCAGTTTATGTGCTTTATTTTCCCATGTTTCCGGGTATATTAGCTTAAACGAACTGGTGTTGATCTGTCTCCATTTTTGTGAAGCCGGATCCTGACCTGCTGAATAGTACTGGGCATGGGAATAAAATGAAAGAATAAAAAGCAAGTTCAGTAAAGAAGTAGTTTTAAAAAGAGTCCTGAGCATTGTATAAAATCATTTTTGGCAAAAATACAATTATTAAATATGTTGTTCAGCTTAATTTGTTCAACAGGCATTAAGTCCAAATTTTGTGTTTGGATTTTAGTAGGTAGAGTTTTTATTATCAATGAAATTTATTGAATGTAAAAAAACCTTTTGGTTAGTTTAATGTTAAATTTTCTGCTAAAGCAATCAGTGATAGATGAAAAGTTTTTATTTTTGAAGTCCGGAGGCAGTTTAATTATAATTTTAACAGGGAATTTTAATGTCATCAAAAAGCAATCTTAATAAGAAAGAGAGAAGAAAAAAATATAGCGATAAGCAAAGCAAAAAGGAGGCTTACCGCAGTTTCCTGAAACATTTTCTTCCGCTGTTGTTCGCCGTTCTGCTATGGCTGATAACCAATGCAATTTTGCATCTGCCATCAATTCGGCCGGCGGTGGAAGACTTTTTTGTGAAGTTTACATTGAAATCAGCCGTGGAATTCGGGAATCTGCTGTTCATACCTGTTGAGAGTCCGGAATTTCCAACAATTAAGGTGGCTGGCTACACCATGCAAGTAATAATGGAATGTACGGCATATACTTTTTATATTTTCGTTTTTTACCTTAGTATTCTTTCGCCAGTAAAGTGGTATCAAAGACTTATAACACTGGTAGTGTTTATGTTATCAGTTTTTATTGTCAATAATTTCAGGTTTTATACCATGGGATTTATTGGAAAATATTATGTTGGCATTTTTCATCAGGTACATGATTATTTCTGGAATATTCTTTTTGGCTTTCTTGTTTTCCTGATATGGTTGTGGCGTTACAGATCGGTTAAGATTTAAATTAATATCCTGAGACACAATGTTATCAATAAGTTTCCGGGTTCGAAGTAATGGATATATGGATGTGAACAATAATTTTAAATTTCAATAACAATGGCCTTACTGACTTCAACACGCAATAAAATCATAGCTCTTATTCTCATTACCGTCATCGTGTTTTTTGGATGGCAAAACGGAATTGAAGTTTTTTATGCCAGAGTTGTGACTTTTGGTTCCAATGTGGTTTTAAGCTCCATTAAAAAAGATACAAGTGTTGAAGTTGAAAAAGGAGAAACAACATATCAGTTCAAGGTCAGGACTTTGATTGACAATCGTAAGGCTTCTTTCCCTCAGGCGTTTGGCGGTATTTTGCAGCCTTTTGTTATTGTATTGTCGTGGCAGTTGTTTCTTTTCCTTGTATTGAACCGAAAGTCAGCATTAAAATCATTGCTTGTTAATTTTGGAATATTTTATCTGTTTCAGGTCATATTTCTCATACTTCTCACTGCATATCACAGCTCTGAATTTCAGAAATTCTTATATCTGTTGTTGATGGACAGCTTTTATGTCATTGCTCTGGTTTTAGTAATTAAGGACAATATGCTGTATCCTGTTTTCAGAAAACGATAATCTGCTTTATAAAAGACATTTTCTTGGAACCATACTTATATTTACGATTTTCCCTCTGGTTTAGGAAATTTTAACAGCTATCAGGGCTTTTAATGCTTTGTATTTTAATACTTTTGCACTAACTAAAAAAATCCTGTCAGTTTATCTGTATTTCTATTTTATCTTAAATCCTTTTATTATTATGAAATTCAAACAATTATGGTTCTTAACGGCATTATTGCTGTTTACATTCATGCTGTCAGCACAACAGCGTAAGATCGCTTTTGAAGAGTACGATCTTAAAAATGGATTGCATGTAATTTTACATCAGGACAATTCTACTCCGGTTGTTGCTGTTACTGTTACCTATCATGTAGGTTCGAAAAACGAGAGGGCTGACCGCACTGGTTTTGCTCATTTTATGGAACATCTTATGTTCGAAGGTTCAGAAAATATTCCCCGTGGCGAATATTTTAAAATTGTACAAAATGCTGGCGGGCAGGTCAATGCCTATACATCGCAGGATAAAACCCATTATTATGAACTGTTGCCTTCAAATCAGCTTGAGCTGGCTTTGTGGCTGGAATCTGAACGCATGTTGCATCTTGTTATTGATAGTGTAGGTGTTGAAACCCAGCGCAGTGTGGTAAAGGAAGAACGTAGCCAGAGCTATGATAACCGTCCTTATGGTTCGATAATTGAAGAAGTGTTCAAACGTGCATATACCAAACACCCATATAACTGGTTGCCTATAGGTTCAGTTCAGTATATTGATCAGGCTCAGCTTAAGGAGTTCCAGGATTTTCATAAAACTTACTATGTTCCGAATAATGCTGTACTCGTGATCGCAGGTGATATTGATGTGAAAGCCACAAAAAAGCTTATAGAAAAATATTTTGCCGATATTCCAAAAGGAAAGGCTGAGCTTTATCGTCCTCAGATTGTAGAACCTCCTTTACAGGGTGAGATCAGAGATATTGTTTACGATAATATTCAATTGCCTGCTGTAATTCAGGCATACCGTATTCCGGAAAAAGGCCATCCGGACAGTTATGCTCTTGAAATGCTGACTAATATACTTTCAGGCGGTGAGAGTTCACGTATGTATAAAGCTATTGTTGATGATGCACAAAAAGGACTTGCAGTTTTTTCTTTTCCTTTCCCGCTTGCCGATCCGGGACTTTATCTGGTTTTTGGGATAGCTAATATGGGAGTTGAAGCCGATGATCTTGAAAAAGCAATTGACGAGCAGATAAAAATCGTTATCAATGAAGGAATTAGCGAACGTGAATTTCAGAAAACAAAAAATATGCAGGAAGCCAGTTTTATCACTTCCAATGCACGCATGTCGTCAATAGCCGATAATCTGGCCGAGTATTATATTTTTTATGGCGATGCCGGGTTGATAAATACTGAAATTGACCGCTATATGAAAGTTACCCTTGACGATTTAAACCGCGTGGCAAAACAATATCTGAGAGAAGATAACCGTGTGGTTTTACATTATTTACCCAAATCACAACAATAACAGGAGGCACGACAATGAAAAAGATATTTTTTACTATTCTGACAATTTCGATATTTTCAGCAGTTTATGCTCAGATTGACCGTTCAAAAATGCCTGAGCCGGGTCCTGCATCACAAATTAAAATTGGCGAAGCAAGATCATTTACCCTGGATAATGGCTTGCGTGTTTTTGTGGTAGAAAACAGCAAAGTTCCGCGCGTAACCTATTCACTCGTATTTGATTACGACCCTGTATTTGACAAAGAAATGGCGGGTTTGAATGATATTACCGGCGGTATGCTGCGAACAGCTACAGCAAACCGTACCAAGGAAATGATTGACGATGAAATTGATTTCATAGGAGCATCAATGAGTGTACACGCCGGCGGTTTGTATGCTTCCGGACTTTCAAAATATACTTCAACACTGGCTGAGCTTATTGCTGATGTTATAATCAATGCCCGTTTTGAAGAAGAACATTTTAACAGAGTAAAAACCCAGACTTTGTCAGGACTTATGGCTGGTAAAAATGAGCCATCATCTATTGCAGCGCGGGTTAACAATGTGTTGCTGTATGGCAGCAACCATCCTTATGGCTTGAACATTACTGAGAAAAGTCTTGAAAACATTACTCTTGAAAGCTGTGAGAGATTCTACAATACTTACTACAAACCTGAGATTACCTATATGGCAGTTGTAGGTGATGTTAAGTTTGATGAAATAAAAAAGATAGTTGAGAATTATTTTGGCAAATGGGAGCGGGGTCTGGTACCAAAGCATAGTTATCCAACTCCAATGCCGCCAAATGGAGTACGTGTGGCTGTTGTTGACCGTCCAAACGCTGTGCAGTCGGTTATCAGGGTTGGTTATCCTGTTGATTTGAAACCCGGCGCCGAAGATATTATCAGCGCAAGAGTCATGAACAGTATTCTGGGCGGTGGCACCTCACGATTGTTTAATAATCTGCGCGAAACCCACGGATTTACGTATGGTGCGTATTCCAGCCTGAGCAGCGGTAAACTTGTAGGTTCGTTTGTAGCCAATACTGACGTTAGAACCATAGCCACTGATAGTGCTGTGAATGAAATTCTTTATGAGATCAGACGTATGCAAGACGAGCTCGTTCCATTGGATGAGCTAAACCTGTTCAAAAATGAAATGAACGGGAATTTTGCCCTTTCGCTTGAAGATCCCCAGACCATCGCAAACTTTGCATTGAATATTGCCCGCTATGATTTACCTGCCGATTATTACACAACTTATCTCCAGCGACTGGCTGCCATAAATGAAAATGACATACTTAATGCGGCAAACAAATATTTAATGCCCAATAATGTCAATATTCTTGTAGTTGGAAATGCTTCAGAAATTGCTGAAGGTTTAAAAAGATTTTCTTCAACCGGGAAGATACTTTATTTTGATGAAGATGGCAATGAATATGATCCGGCTAAAAAACTTAAAGCTGCTCCGGAAGGCATGAATGCCGATGAAGTCATTGGAGCTTATATAAATGCAATTGGCGGTGAGAAAAACCTTAAAGGGATAAAAGATGTCAGTATTTCAGCTATTTCTGAAATCCAGGGGATGTCGCTGAATTTTGACACCTATTTGAAAGCTCCGGATAAATACAGGATGGAAATAGGAAGTGGCGGAACAATATTCTCAAAACAAATTTTTGACGGTACTACAGGAACATTTGTCTCTCCTATGGGTGAGCAGCCAATTGAAGGAGAACTGCTTGAGGATTTAAAATTTCAGTCCGTTATGAATATTGAACTGTATTATGATAAATATAATATCAAACGTGAATTGAAGGGAATTGAAACTGTTGGAGAAAAGGAAGCCTATAAGGTTGAGATTACATATCCTACCTCAAAGACAGAAACTCAGTATTTTGATGTTGAAACAGGATTGAGAATCAAGTTAATCAGCGCAAATGGCGTAACTGAAATTGATGATTACAGAGAGGTCGGCAAGGTGAAGTTCCCCTTTTCAATTAAACAGACAAGCGGTCCTCAGTCTTTTGATATGAAAGTGCTGTCAGTAAAAGTTAATTCCAAACTTAAGGACGATCTGTTCAAGGTGAATTAACCATATTCCGGTTTATCGGTTATAGATTTAAAGAAGATTTTTGGGGATAAGATTCAGTGTATCATCTGGTCATATCCCTGCTTATCTCTTTTTTCAAGAGCTTCATAAAAAACCTGATGAATATTGGTTCTGATATTTAGCTTATTGATTTTGCCATTATCGGCTGAAGGATAAACCCGGTTCGAAAGAAATATATAAACAAGTTCGAATTTTGGATCAGCCCATGCATAAACTCCTGTAAAGCCTGAATGTCCGAAACTTGAAGCTGAAACCGAGATACTGGTAGGACCATCAGCCTCTTTCACCAGTTGAGGCTTGTCAAATCCCATTCCACGCCGGTTATCGTTGAGTGGAAACTGAGTGCGTGTGAATTCTGAAAGAACCTGCGGTGTGAGATATTGCTGTCCGCCATAATACCCTTTATTCATCATCATTTGCATTAAAACAGCCAGATCATTTGCAGAAGAGAATAATCCGGCATGTCCGCCAACACCTCCCAGCAAGGCTGCTCCCGGATCATGAACATGACCCTGTAACAATTGCTTTCTGAATTCACGGTCATCTTCAGTAGGGACTATCCTGTCTGCATCGAACTTTTTAAGAGGATTAAATGCGGTATTGTTCATTCCCAATGGTTTATAAAAATTCTCATACACATATTCATCAAGAGTAACTCCTGAAATACGTTCCACTAATTGCTTCATCCAGTAAAATCCTAGGTCGCTGTAAAGATACCCTCTGCGTTTTGAAAATGGCGACGCTGCAATACTATCATATATCTTATCTATTTGCGATTTGTCCATGTACAGATTTCTTGCAACTTCTACAACAAAATCCCCTTTTTTGGTATTACTGAAAACTGCCGGATCGGGGTTGCCGTTTTTCAGATATTTCTTGTAAAAAGGTATCCAGGCTTGTAATCTTGCCTGATGTGCCATAATATCGCGGATCACAATATTGTTTTTATCCGTGTTTTTTAATTCCGGCAGATAATATGAGAGTTTTTGATCAACGTCGAGCTTATTATCCTGATATAATTTCATGACAGCCAAGGTGGTAGCTGCAATTTTTGTGATTGAGGCAACATCGTAAATATCATCATTCCTGACCCTTCTTTTTCTGTCGTAAGTGTGGTGCCCAAAGCTTTTATCGTAAATGACCCTGCCTTCAAGTGCTACGAGAACCCTGCAACCCGGATAGGCTTTATCAACAATACCTTTCAATGCAATGGAGTCAGCTTTTTGCAGCCATTCCGATCTGATGCCTGTTTCTTCAGGAATTGAATATTGCAGTCTTTTCAATTCTTCAGTCTTAACCCCATCACCAGCTTTGTAAGTTTGCGAAGGGCTTACCGGTAATTCACCATTTACCTGAATAGCGCCAAACAACGCCTGAGCGGCAAGATCAACACTGAGGTCGGTATCATGATAGGTAACCATGATTGCATTAAGATTCTCAGCATTTTCAAATAACCTGAGGCTATACGGGTTGCCTGACAGTATCATCACTGTTTTTACTTTATCCGAAAGGTCACTGACAAATTTACGGGTGGGGCTGTTGATACCGTATTCAGGAGGATTTTGTCCTGTGTTTCGCACACAGACAAATATCAGATCGTAAGCTTTTAATTTATTCAGCGCTTCATTAAAACCGGCTGCAGAAGCTGATTTCTCAATAGTAAACACATCAGCAGCAGCATAATTCTGTAATCTGTCAGAAAAGCTTGTGTTTTTTGAATAACCGATTTCTACTGAAGCTATTTTAAGGGTGTCTGGCCTACGTATTGGAATCAGATTGTCATAATTGTTCAGAAGCGTCAGCGACGATGCCGTGAGACGCCTATAGATAAGTTCGGTTTCAGGGGTGTTTAGATCGCTGTAAAGATTTTCAGTTGGTATTTCTTCTTGGTTGGCAAGTCCCACTTTATATTTCCAGCTAAGCACTTTTCTGCATTTTTCTTCAATGAGACTTTCGGACAAAAGTCCGCTGGCAATAGCCTTTTTAATATTTGTGATTGCTCTTGGAACATTTACAGGTAAGATCAGAACATCGTTTCCTGCAAGCAAGGCTTTGATTTCAACTGAATCAGCAGAAGCAAAGTCAGCAACTGCTTTCATTTCCAGTCCGTCAGTAAAAACCAGTCCATCAAAACCAAGTTTGTTTTTTAACAGATCACTGACTACCAGAGGCGAGAGGCTTGAAATTGAGCCTGGACGAGGATCAATGGCAGAAACTGATAAATGAGCCGGCATTACTCCTGCTATTCCATTCTCGATCAGATATTTAAAAGGGAAAAGGTGTATGCTGTCAATTTCAGAAAAAGGCTTATTTATCTGTGGTAAAATATAATGCGAATCCTTATCAGTATCGCCATGCCCCGGAAAATGCTTGGCTACGCTTATTACACCCATGTTTTGTAACCCTTTCATGTAGGCAAGAGCTTTATGGGCAACAAAAATCCTGTTTTCGCCAAACGAACGACTGTTTATCACAGGGTTCAAAGGATTCACATTCACATCCGCCACAGGAGCAAAATTTATATGCACTCCAAGCCGCTTAAGCTGCCTTCCAATCTCAAGACCCATATCAAAGATCAGCATATCGTCTTCAATAGCACCAAGAGCAAGTTGTCGCGGAAAACTGATAACACTGTCGAGGCGCATTGCCGGCCCCCATTCGGCATCCATGGCAATTAACAACGGAGTTTTGGCTGCATTCTGGAACTTATTGGTCATATGAACCTGTGAGACCAGAGTTCCTTTAAAAAAGATGACCCCGCCAATATTATATTTTGCCAGCATTCTGGCGATGGAATCGGTATATTTAGGATTGCGGTTCGAAAACGAACGCACCATGATAAGCTGGGCTATACGTTCATCAATGGTTAATGAATTATAAACCGAGTCAACCCATTGTTTTTCCTGCTCTCTTTCATGAACGAATCCATCTTTGGTTTGGGCAGTCATTTTAATTGAACCACAATTAACTAAAGCTATCAGCAGAATTATCCTAAAAACAAGTTTCATTACAGAACAAATATGAGTTTTGGTACTTTACGGTTTAATATAACGATTGCGCAAAGTTCTTTGTTTTGTACGAAATTCAAAGCATTTGCAAAAAAAAACTATTTACAGTGCTTTAGTTTGGCACTGTCAGAAAATATTCATCATTCTAATTTTAAAAGTTCGGAAAATTATTGAAATCCAGATAGTTTAGGATTATTTGGTAGAAGTGCAATTTTAAAAAGATAGCCTATCCGGATAAAATATATATTTTTGAACCCTCATATTTACGGGTTTTAAGTAATTTATTCAATTTTATGAACTCAGAAAAAGAGATAAGTAATCTTGCATCGCAGATTAGGCGCGATGTTTTAAGGATGATCCATGCCGTACAGTCCGGACATCCCGGAGCGCCCCTGGGTTGTGCTGAATTTTTTGCTGCACTTTATTTAAAAATTTTAAAACATGACCCTGCCGGATTTAAGATGGATGGCATGGGAGAGGATGTATTTTTCCTGTCGAACGGACATCTTTCAGCGGGCTGGTATAGTGTTCTTGCACGAAGCGGCTATTTTGACATTGCTGAACTTGGAAGCTTCCGTAAGCTAAATTCAAGGTTGCAGGGGCATCCTGCCACTGCCGACGGATTGCCCGGAGTGAGAGTCGCCTCAGGTTCGCTGGGACAGGGACTTTCAGTAGCTATCGGATATTCTTTAAGCAAGAAACTGAACAAGGACCCTTACTATGTATATGTGCTTATGGGAGATGGCGAAATACAGGAAGGGCAGGTGTGGGAAGCAGCAATATTTGCAACTGCAAAAAAAGTGGATAACCTGATAGCTGTTATTGACTACAATAAAAAACAAATTGATGGACCTTTGCATGAAGTTATTCCGCTGGGTGATCTGAAAAATAAATGGGAAAGCTTTGGCTGGCAGGTACTTGAAACTGACGGAAATAACGTAAAAGAACTGCTTACTACGATGGAACAGGCAAAGGCGCTTACCGGCAAAGGGCAACCGGTCATGGTACTTATGCATACAATAATGGGGAAGGGAGTAGATTTCATGGAAGACCGTCATCAATGGCACGGCTCACCGCCCAACGATGCACAATTGCAGTCAGCACTGTCGCAGCTTGAAGAAACTCTTGGCGATTACTAAAGTGTAATATATTAAACATCAGTTGTTTACAATGTTTTTGTTTTTAAATAAAAAAGAGATCATATGAATCAATATATTAATACCGGAAGTAAAGATACCCGTTCAGGATTTGGAGCTGCTATGCTGGAACTTGGAAAAACAAATGCCGATGTTGTAGCTCTTTGTGCTGACCTTACAGGCTCACTGAAACTTAATGAGTTTGCCGGGGCTTTTCCCGAACGCTTTATTCAGACAGGAATTGCGGAAGCCAACATGATGGGGATTGCTGCCGGACTTGCCATTGGCGGTAAAATACCCTTTGCAACCACCTTTGCAAATTTTGCTACGGGACGGGTGTACGACCAGATAAGACAGTCAGTTGCATATTCAAACAAGAATGTGAAAATTGCAGCTTCACATGCAGGAATAACCCTTGGCGAAGATGGTGCCACACATCAGATGCTTGAAGATATCGGTATGATGAAAATGTTGCCCAATATGACTGTTATCAATCCCTGCGATTATAATCAGACAAAAGCTGCAACAATAGCAGCTTCAAAACATACCGGGCCTGTGTATCTGCGTTTCGGGCGACCTAAAGTCCCGAATTTTACACCTGAAGACCAGGATTTTATAATCGGAAAAGCAATATTGCTTCAGCCCGGAAACGATGTAAGTATTTTTGCTACCGGACATCTGGTATGGAAAGCCCTTGAAGCTTGTAAGGTTCTGAAAGATAAAGGAATAGCTGCCGAGATCATTAATATCCATACCATCAAACCCCTTGATGTTCAGGCTATTTTGGACTCAGTAATGAAAACCGGTTGCGCTGTAAGTGCTGAAGAGCATGAGATGAATGGAGGACTTGGCGACAGTATTGCGCAGACTCTTGCCCTTCATGACCCCAGACCACTTGAGATGGTTGCGGTTAGAGATAAATTTGGTGAAAGTGGCACTCCTGATGAACTGATGCGGAAATACAAGCTTGACACTCCTGATATTGTTGAGGCTGCATTGAGAGTGGTGAAAAGGAAAAATAAATAAAACAGCAGTTGCTGATATTTTGACGGTAGTATTATTAAAAACATGAAAAATTAGCTGCTTTCTGATGAAATAATTCCGGAGGCATTAAGATAAAATATATGGAAAGAGTTATTCTGGTTGATAAAGATGATACTCCAACCGGGGTGGAGGAAAAACTTAAGGCACATGAACTTGCTTTGCTTCACCGTGCTTTTTCGGTTTTTATTTTCAATGACAAAGGCGAGCTTATGTTGCAGAGGCGTGCTTTACATAAATATCATTCTCCGGGATTATGGACAAACACCTGTTGCAGCCATCCCCGTCCGGGAGAAACCACCCTTGAAGCTGCGCATCGCCGCCTTATGGAAGAAATGGGCTTCGATTGCGATCTGGAATGGAAACTCTCATTCATCTACAAAGCACCATTCGACAATGGTCTCACCGAACATGAATTCGACCATGTTATTTTTGGTTTTCATAATGATGACCCGGTAATCAACACCGAAGAGGTGGCAGAATGGAAATGGATTGACATGAAAGAATTATTCAGCGATGTAAAAAACCATCCTGAAAATTATACTGTGTGGTTTAAAATAGCCTTGGAAAAGATTGAAAACAATATATAAACCGCTGGAGGGACTTTTAGCCGGTTAATTGTTTTTAGTGGAGCTGGAGGGAGTCGAACCCTCGTCCAAACAAGCAGCAATAATGCTTTCTACATGCTTAGCCTTTCATATTTTGTAGGGATGAAAGCCAGTGAAAGGCAAACCTACTTCATCCTTAGTCCCTGTTATTTCAAAAAAGCTCCGGAACAAAACTTTTTCTATCCAAACTTTTACGATGCTTCATCCGCAACACCGTTTGGAGAGGTTTTGCGGGAAACAGAAAGCGACTTAATCTTCCTGATTAAGCAGCTAACGAGTAATTGTAATTGTTGCCATTTATTCTGGCGTATGCATTGTTGTTAACGGGTAAACACACAACACCCGGCATGCTTACAATACCACTTCCTTGCTGTCAAAACCGGTCAGCCCCATATGGATATTGTGCTGCAAAATTACAAAAATTTTGCCGTTTTGATACAATTTCACATTTTTAACTTAGGTTTGTATTCTAAAACTCAAAGTATGGATAAGATCAAAAGAATAATGGCAGCCAGGTATCATTTTAAGGATACTGCATTTGTCGGGCTGATGAAGAAAAGGATTTACCATGTGCTGCTGATAGCAAGCGAATACGATATATTTATTCTGGAAGGTGACGGAAGGATTGATGAACAGATTTTCAATGAATATGTATCACTGAATCTACGCTATCCGCCGCAGTTTCTTATTGCCAGCTCAAGTGCTCAGGCTTTTCAGATACTTAAGGAAGAGAATATTGACCTCGTTATTTCAATGTTGAGCGATGGGGGAGAGGATATTTTTGATATGGCTAAAAAAATCAAAGTAGAATATCCGAATATTCCTATTGTTGTGCTTACAGCTTTTTCGCGTGAGGTTTCAATAAAAATAGCCCAGGACGACCTTAGTGGCATTGACTATATTTTCTCGTGGCTTGGGAACTCTGATATTCTTCTGGCCATAATCAAACTGATTGAAGACATACGTAATGCGGAGCACGATATCAATGAGGTAGGAGTGCAGGCAATCCTGCTTGTTGAAGATTCCATACGTTTTTATTCGGTCTATCTGCCTTTGATATATAAAATCATTTTCAAGCAAAGCAAGGCTTTTATGACCGAGGGTCTTAATGAACACCAGATGATGCTTCGTATGCGTGGCAGGCCTAAAATACTTCTGGCAACCAGCTATGAAGAGGCTATCAGGCTGTATGAAAAATACAAAAATAATCTGCTGGGAATAATCAGCGATATTAGTTATAGTTGCAATGGGGTTCAGGATAATCAGGCGGGCATTAAGCTGCTGCAGAAAGTTAAACTTGATGATCCGTTCATGCCCATGTTGCTGCAATCGTCAGATATTGAAAATCAGCATTATGCAAGAGAAATGAAAGTGGGCTTTATTTATAAGCTTTCAAAAACACTTACTCTGGAGTTAAAGAACTTTATCATTGAATATTTTGCTTTTGGCGATTTTGTTTTTATTGATCCTGATACTCATGAAGAGATCACCCGCGCTTCGGATCTTAAAGCCCTGCAACAAAAGATATTTGAAGTACCTGACAGATCGCTGACCTATCATATTTACAGGAACCATATTTCCAAGTGGCTACGGGCAAGAGCCTTGTTTTCGCTGGCTGAACTTTTCAGAGAGCTAAAACCCGAAGATTTTCAGGACCTTGCTGAGGTTCGGCACTTTGTTTTTGATGCTATCGCATTGTATCGTCAGAACAAATCGCGTGGTATTATTGCAAAATTTAACCGCAAAAGCTTCGATGAATATCTGAATTTTACGCGTATCGGCGATGGTTCGATAGGTGGAAAAGCCCGTGGACTGGCATTTCTCGACAGTCTGATAAAACAGAATCATGTTTTTGGCGACTATCCCGATACTCTGATCACTATTCCGCGAACTGTTGTGATCTGTACTGATGTTTTCGATGAATTCATGGAAGAAAACAGGCTTCATAGAATAGCCTTATCCGATATCCCCGACGAAGAGATACTTCAGGCTTTTATAAAGGCTCGGCTGCCACTGAGAATTCATGAGGCACTTTTAACTTTTGTATCCATAATTAAGAACCCTATTGCTATCCGCTCGTCGAGTCTGCTTGAAGATTCATATTATCAGCCTTTTGCCGGCATTTATAGCACCTATATGATACCTAATGTGCGAAACGACAAACGACTGATGATAGATATGATCTCCAATGCGATAAAAAGTGTGTATGCCTCGGTATTTTATAGGAACAGCAAGGCTTATACAAGTGCAACATCCAATGTGATAGATGAAGAGAAAATGGCAGTTATATTGCAGGAAGTGTGCGGACAGCAATACAATGGAATGTTTTATCCAACTATTTCAGGTGTAGCCCGGTCAGTGAATTTTTATCCTATTGACCCTGAAAAGCCTGAAGACGGAATTGCCAATATTGCATATGGTCTGGGAAAATACATTGTTGACGGAGGAGTTACCCTGAGGTTCTCACCAAAATATCCTAAAAAGGTATTGCAGTTGAGTTCAGTAAAAATGGCTTTAAAAGAAACTCAGAATATTTTTTATGCCCTTGATCTCGACCCTCAGAGCTTTTATCCAAGCACTGATGACGGGGTGAATATTTTAAAACCCGGTATTTCGGAAGCTGAGAACCATAATGCCCTGAGGTTTGTGGCTTCTACTCTTGATTTTCATTCAAACCAGCTTCGTGATGGTATGTTTGATGAAGGTAAACGTGTTGTTACATTCAGCAATATCCTGAGTCACAATGTTTTCCCTCTTGCGCAGATACTTGCTGATGTTCTTGAAATGGGTCATAAAGCTATGAATAAACATGTGGAGATTGAATTTGCCGTGAACCTCGATCGTCCGCCTAATAAGCCTAAAATCTTCAATCTGCTGCAGATTCGCCCTATTGTTGAAAACAAGGAAATAGTTGATATCAGCCTTGAGGAAACTTCTTATGAAGACACCTTGTTGTTTTCGCATAATGCTATGGGGAATGGAATCATAAATGGAATTTATGATGTGATATATGTAAAGCCCGATGCGTTTGATTCAGCAAGGAACAAGGAAATGGCTTTGATGATTGAGGAGTTGAACCAGAAAATGATATCTGAGAAACGCTATTACATTCTTGTAGGACCCGGACGCTGGGGTTCGAGCGATTCATGGCTTGGAATACCTGTTAAATGGTCGCAAATATCGAATGCCCGTGTTATTGTTGAATCAGGTCTTGAAAATTACAGGGTTGACCCAAGTCAGGGCACTCATTTCTTTCATAATCTCACATCCTTCAGAGTAGGATATTTCACCATAAATCCATACATTCAGGATGGATTTTATAATGTGGACTTTTTGTCGCGTCAGGTTGCAGAATTTGAGAATGACCTGATACGTCACATAAGGTTTAAAAATGAGTTACCGGTTAAGATTGACGGACGTAAACACGTTGGCATTGTGTTCAGACCTGAAGAATAGGTTCAGAAATCGAAACAGGTTTATTTCTTCGATATATTCATTCTGGGTTTGATCATGTTTTCGGGCAACAGTACATTTTCCAGATCCTGTTTTGACATAAGTTTCTTTTCCAGAACCAGATCGTAAACACTGCGCCCTGAATGCAAAGCCTCAGCAGCCAACTGGTTTGAAGCTTCATAACCTATATACGGATTTAGTGCTGTTACCAGCCCGATACTATGCTCAACCATTTCGCGGCATCGTTTCTCATTGGCAGTAATACCTGTTATACAACGGTGGTTAAGTGTTTCCATTCCGTTTTTAAGCATTTCAATTGATTCAAACAGGCTGAAAACCATAACCGGCTCCATGACATTAAGTTCCAATTGACCGGCTTCAGTTGCCAGAGTTACTGTCAGGTCATTTCCAATTACCTTAAAAGCAATCTGGTTCACAACTTCCGGAATAACAGGATTGACTTTGCCGGGCATAATTGTACTTCCCGGCTGCATAGGAGGCAGGTTTATTTCATTAAGACCTGCACGTGGTCCTGACGATAACAGGCGAAGGTCGTTACATATTTTTGAAAGCTTAACTGCAAGTCTTTTTATAGCCGAAGAATACATTACAAAGGCACCTGTATCCTGTGTAGCCTCCACAAGATTGGATGCCAGTACCATATTCATTCCGGTTATCCTGCGAAGATGCTGTATGACACGTTCGCTATAACCCGGCTCGGCATTGATACCGGTTCCTATCGCAGTTCCTCCCATATTTACTTCAAGGAACAGATGAGAATTCTCAATAAGTCTTTCCACTTCTTCTTCAAGGGTTACGGCATACGCTTCGAAACTTTGACCCAGGGTCATGGGAACGGCATCCTGTAACTGAGTACGTCCCATTTTTATAACATGAGCAAACTCTTCAGCTTTTTTCCTGAATGCACTGACCAGATCCTTAAGAACAAGAACCAGACGTTCATTGCTGTGCATAAGAGCTATTTTCACAGCAGTAGGGTAGGCATCATTGGTTGATTGCGAAAGGTTCACATGATTATTCGGGTGGCAGTGTTCATATTGCCCCTTTTCATATCCCATGATCTCCAGAGCACGGTTGGCAATCACTTCATTGGCATTCATGTTGGTTGATGTGCCGGCTCCGCCCTGCATCATATCAACAACAAAATGATATATGTACTTTCCGTTGATGATCTCATTACATGCTGCTCCAATTGCATCGGCAACAGTACGCGACAACAGCCCCAGATCGGCATTGGCTCTGGCTGCAGCAAGTTTAACCATTGCAAGAGCTTGTACAAGAGCGGGATAAAAGTTAAGAGTTACACCAGTGATATTGAAGTTTTCAAGCGCTCTCAGGGTTTGAACCCCATAATAATATTCATATGGAACATCGCGTTCGCCCAGCATATCATGTTCTTTGCGCGTACGACCCGATTCGTACTGAGCTGATGAACTTACTGCTTTGGCATTGGTTTGCCTCATTCGCCTGGAGATGACCCTTGCAATATTTGAGAAGATCTTCAGGGCTATGGGACCATGAGTTGCAAAGAATGCTTTTTCAAGACATAGCACTGTTGTTTTGGTTCTTGAACGTGCTGATGTTGAATGTGGTGAATCATCAGTAAGAGAGCCTTCGCCCAGAAAGTCGAAACGCCCGAAGTAAGAAAGAATGACCTCAGCGCCTGTGGGAGTCTTTTTGAAAAGCTCAACCTCACCATCATAAATCATGAAAATACATTCACGGGGACTGTTTTCTGAAAACAATCTTACGCCGGCATTAAAATCCTTTACTGCTAAATTTTCTGCAAGTGTCTCGAATTCAGCATCATCAAGTCCACGAAAAAGTTCGATCTTATTTAAAAAATCTATAATAGTTTTCTGATCCATAATCATGTAATGTTAATTTTATCAATGTAACGCAAAATATAGCAGTTTGGTTTAAAAGCTGATTAATAAAAATTGAAGCAGCGGGGAATCCTGCGATTCAATTATGTATTGCACTTTTGATCTCGTAAAGCAATCAATTTGGTCTTAAAGCCATTGAGCTATTTTATGAAGGTCATAAAACATTATGGGCTGTTTTAATGGTTTGGAGGCTGGAGCATGGCGGCTTTTTTATCATCCCAAAACTTCAGGATTCAATCGAAGAATCCCGTGCTTACGGGATTGAACCTTGCACAAATGTCCAATCAAAGCCGTTTAGCCCCGCTTTTGGCAATACCTTGTTGAACTAAACCTCCGTTAGCTTTTTCATTCATCAATAATTTATTACTTTACAAAATTAATTAAATATTGATAAAATAGATTTATGATGGTCCAAATTGTTGGACGGAATTTCGGAAACGGAATTTTCAGTTACTATTTTGAAAAAACCGGAAGATAGTAGATCATAGTCGCGTTATCTCTACGTCGAAACAGGGTGAATAAAGCAGATATTTCTCACATCAAAACAACTCATCCGCACGCAATTCCCATAATAATAAAAACTATCTGTAAATAAGGTTTCGTTCAACACTGTTTTATCTCATTTTTATGACTATTTCAGCTCTTTTTAAATCATAATTTCGGGGGTCAATTTGTTTTGGTGAAAGGGGAGCATTTTCATTGGTATTTGCAATAAACCTAATATTACGGGATAAAACTGACCGAATCGTGTTCGTGGAACCTTCAATTCTAAAAATTTTACCTGCCCATTGCTTTTACGATTTCGATAACCATTACTTTAATCAGCCGGATATTCTGACCGATAGAGTTTTCGTTCTGATTTCATTAATATCTCTAAACTTGTTTGTAACAGGAATTGCATTCCTTTTTCTTCTGACAAAATCTCTGTCAAAATTTTCGTACTTTTGTGATTGTGTAAAGTTCATTTTATTTAATCTTTAGTTCATTTACAAAATGATAAATTTTGAACTTTACACACTTTTTGGGACAGTATCAGGCATTAACTTAAAAGAGGGTGAAAAGATTCCCAAAAGCTTTATTATAGCCGATTACGAATAGCAAAAAAGAGAGGCTGCCGAGGTAGCCTCTCTTTTTATTTGACAAAATAAAACCGACTCAGGTGCGATGATTTTATTCTTTCTTATTGCTTCACAATCTTAATACTGAGTATTTGACCATTGCTTAGGATTGCATGGCCCATGTACATTCCTGCATTCAAATGAGATACATTGATGTTCTGTGCTGGATGGTTCTGTATAAACAGAACGGTCTGTCCAGTCATATTGTACAAGCGAACGCTCTCAATCTCATTCTCCGAGTTGAAGTAAAGAATATCATCAATCGGGTTGGGGTAAATGACAATATTCGATAGGACATTATCGAGTATCCCCATTGTGGGAGCGAGTACAATATCTCCCAGATCAACAACCTCATCAACTGCACTCTCAGTGTTCACCTGTTGTGAATAGGGCTCATATCCAGCATGGTTAATGGTCAGGTTGTAAATTCCCGCCATCACTTCGGTAAAAGTGAAAACTCCATTGCTGCCGGTTGTTGTAACTTTTGTATCCAACTTCACCTCAACGTTGGGTAGTACACCTTCAGAATTTTTAACTACTCCCGTAACTGTATAGGTGGGGTCCGGCTCTGTATAATTAGCGCAAATACCATCCAGGCGCATAAGCCCTTCATAAAGGCCTCCATCATACATATCCCATCCTGTTTCAGGCTTGTATATCCATGTAGGTTTAGATGTTGATGTTTGAGAAATATTTGAATTGTGCCAGTTCATGGCCTTACCATTGCTCGAAAGCTCCGATGCAACGCTCAGCCAGTAACGTACCTCCGTATCCTCAGGATTTTCTATCTTCAGTCCATCAACATGAAGCTCAACAAGATAGTGTGGAAATACATTGACATAAAGCCCAAGGTTAGTAACGGTCATATTCGATTCGTCAAACTGGAATACCATTCCTGTGCTTTCACCCACACCACCTGAACCATTATCCTTAAATACCTCAACCTCATATCCGGTTGGTTGACCGCTTCCATAGAAAGCGACCTCAATCACATCCATTTTGATGCTCTTAATGTCGAAGCTCTGGTAGGGATCCACCACAAAATCGTTGGCACCCTTCCATCCGTTCTCACTATTATTCAACCCTTTAGCTGGGATTCCCCAATATTCCTGGAAGCAACTCCAAGAAGAGCCCTGGCTCACCAACAGGCTATAGTCGTGGGCCTGGCCATACTCTCCGGCCGAGCAGCCATCGGCTGCATAAGCCCCTCGGCTCTTAATTACACGCATACGGTTTATACCCTTAAGCGCATTAGCGGGGATAGTTATGATTCCGGAAACCTGAATTTCATCCTGACCGGTAGAGTTATGAATGGTGCCAATATTGTATTGCTCGTCTTCATCAAAAGCACCATTCATGTTCCAGTCAACAAACACGGTGAAATAGGAAGTATGCTCGCCTCCAGTATCTCCTTTAAGAATAATTTCATAGTCTTCTCCGGTTTCCACTTCTCCCGTTAGGTCTATAAAATCCTCATGGGCCGTTGTGCCAACTGCAGTATTATCAATACCTGCAAACTGCACCAAGGTGATGGGTTCAACCGTAGTGATACCCTCTACTGAGCAGTAGGGTTCAGGGAATACCCCCTGTACCACATGAATGGTGTAATCCTCGGCTTGCCCAAAGTTGCTATTGGCGTTACAGGCATCGGGAACATAGGTTTCACCAAACTTTTTCATCACCCGCATACGGGTTGAGCCTTCCAATGCTGCAAGTGGTACATAAATAGAGTTTACGGCCTGAATACCATCTTCACCCGTAGAGCCGATAATCTTTCCAATATCATAGCGCTCTGTGTCGTTATCAAATATCCCGTCCTGGTTCCAGTCGATAAATACGGTGAATGTGCTGGGCCATACCCCGTTTGTGTTCCCTTCAAGGGCACACGAGTAGGATGCTCCTGCTACCACCTCACCCACTATATGGGTAAAATCCTCATGGGCAGGGGTGCCATCTACTGTTGGGCTGGATGCATTGTCAATGTCCGCAAACACCACATGGGTAATGGGCTCCACAGAGATGTCATACCCTTCTATCTCGCAATATGGTTCGGGAAAATTGCCATTTTTTGCTCCCGGCTGAGCGAGAACAAACGTTGAAAACATTAAACCTGTTGCAAACAACAGTAGCATTTTTGTAAAACATCTTTTCATAATAGTAATTTTAATGTTAGTATTGATGAATAACCATCTCTTAAATTTGAGATCGGCAAAGATATAAATGAAATCAATACCGTCCAGCATGCTTGCCCGAATAACTTTCTAAAAAGCAATTATTAAGAATTTATTCATTCGATTAGCAGGTATATATTTATTAGAAATCTATCAAAAATTGTTCAAAATCTTTTTCTGTTTTCATTGGAAAATCCGAATGAATCTGACCCACTCCGGCCAATGAAATTTTCCCCTCCTAAAAACGAGCAAAAAGAAGTCGTATTAATTAGGATTAATCGTTAGTTTTGTTTAGAAAGTAAAAGTCAAACAAAAACAAATTATTATGCGGAATAAACCTATAGATATGAACAAGTTAAAACAAATTATCAGACTACATGGTCAGGGGAAAGGAACCAAGACCATTAACCGCTGTTTAACTTAACTTCCGGTAGCCTTTTGTATCAGTCATTTTCCCACAGGTATTGTTTTATAACATCATGCTGATGATTGCACCGTCAAGGGTAAGGTATTGTTTTATCTGATGTGCTGTGAGGCAGGAGTGAATGGGTATTACAGCCATTAAGCCTCCGGCAGTGAAACTGTCATAAAATTCAGGCTGAAGTTTTACAATTCCGTGTTCCTGTGAAACCGAGATCACCTCATTGCCTTCGGGAAGGATTTGCCAATGGTTTCCGGTGAATAAGGCTATACGCCCAAAGCTTGTTAAACCACCGGAATACCGTATTGAATCCTTGCTTAAATGTATAGCTCCGCCATAAATAACATGTTCCGAGCGCTTTGGATAACCTGCAACTACAGGGCAGATAAGTGCAACAGCGATCTGTTCCGGTGTGCAGCTTCCTGTTTCAGCCTGCATCATATCGTAAAAGACAAAATTTCCGGGACGGATCTCATCCGCACCTGAAAAATCATCTGCTATACTGCATGAAGGTGTATCGCCAATTGATATCAAAGGCTGAAATTCTGAGTAAGCATTCTTTAATCCTTCCATCTGGTCAAGAGATTGCTGATGTATGATAAGAATATCATTTTTGTTTTTTGAACCATAAGTATGCCCGGCATGAGTCAGAAATCCGCGGAAAATCATTTTATCTGACTGCTGAATTGCTTCAATTAATTTCTCAATCATAATCAGATCAGTCGGATTAATTCCACTGCGATGCAGGCCGGTATCAATTTTAATAAAGATACCTGCTGATGCGGTGAGATTGTGTTTCAGAAAATGAACAGCTTCAGGGGACTCTACCAGAAGATTCAACTGAATCTGAGCCGCAAGCCGGTTGATCTCTGAAATTTCACGGATATTTACCGGAAATGAAATTGTGATATCCTGCCAGCCGTGTAAAACGAAATATTGAGCCATTTGCACTGATGAAACAGTAATTGCGTTCACGCCTTCATTTCTGAACCATTCGCCGATAGCAGCCGATTGATGGGTTTTAAAATGAGGCCTGAAGATAAGGTTGTGCTTTTTGGCTTTTTCAGCCATAAATCTGATGTTCGACTGACATTTGGTACGGTCGATTAAAAGTGTGGGGCGTTTAATATTTTGTAGCATAATGTTCTGAATTGCGGTTGTAATGAGCTAAACAGATATTATTGTCCGGTTTTATAACAATAATTATTCAGCACTTCTTTGGCTTGTCCGAACCCCAGGTATGCAGCCTGTCGCCAGTCTTTGCAGGCATCTTCCAGTTTGTTTAACCTATAATACACTATTCCACGGTTATAAAAAGCTTCGGCAAAATCGGGTTTTAAACGTATAGCTTCATTAAAATCGTTCAGGCTACTCTGAAAATCGCCTTCAATACCCAGCATTATTCCACGGTTGTTAAGAGCCTGAATATGTTTAGGATTCATATTTATGGCAAGGCTGTAATTCTTTATTGCCTGTTGGTTATTACCTTCGCGGTCGCTGATATTTCCCAGAAAAAACCATGCGAAAGCCTGATCGGCCGGAGAGCGTTTTTTGTCAATCACATCTTCCATCAGGCTTCGTGTGTCACGCCATACACTGGTTCTGACAAAAGAAGAAATGCCAAACACCAATATCCATACTGAGATTATACTCAGAACCCATGTCCGGGTGGCAGTTTTGATTTTAATTTCATTGTTCAGCAATGCGTTGAACCAGATGCCTCCGATACAAAACAGCCCGACATAGGGCAGATAGACATAACGCTCAGCAACAATGAACAATCGCGACCAGAATAGTGGTAATACCATTGAGATACTCAGTAAAAAGAAAAGCACACCCAGCAATGTTTCACGGCGGTAGCGTTTCAACCTGTATATCCCGAAAACCAGTAACAATATCAGCGGTAAACTGAGATAATATTCTGCCGGCAACCATCCTGCGGATTTCTCAGGATAAGCATAAATTGCCGAAAGGTTCACAGGAATAAAAAGCTTTACTATATAAAATGCTGCACCGTAACTTAGCAGGAACATCCTGTCAATAAGTGTGTAATCAGCTTCAAGCACTGTGATATGACCAAAACTCGCTGCAGCTCGTATTGAGATAAGTCCGAATATTATGGAAAACACAAAAAACAGTATTTTCTCGAATATCATTTTTTTATTCACCTTGCGTTTTTCCCAAAAATCAAGAACTAACAATACCATTGGCAAGGTAGCTGCCATTGATTTACAAAATAGTGCTGTTATAAAAAACGCCACCACTGGTAGTAATTGTGTGGTTTTCAACCCTTTGTGAATATATTTCAGATACGCTGTTAATGCAAGCAGATAAAACATTGAGAATAAACCGGTGCTGCGTGCCGAAAGCCAGCTAATGCTTTCCACATTCATTGGGTGTACTGCCAGCAACAAGGCTGCAAGCAGAGCTGCCGGAATGCTGCCGGTAAGCTTTTTAACCAGATTGAAAACCAAAAAGATATTTATAAAATGGATTAAAAGGCTGAATAGATGAAAACCCAAGGGATTTTCTCCGCCTAAATAAATATTCAGTGCAAAAGTCAGTACCGGGATGGGCTGATACATACCCAGATAAAACGAGCTGAAATATTTACCTGTATTGGCAATCGAAAGACCTTTTATATCAGGATTGGTAATATACTCTCCATCGTCCCAGCCAAACAAAAAAGGCTGATTGTAACTTCGGGCATAGATGAGGGCGGTGATCAGCAAAATTGCAATCAGTATCTGCAGGGTACGGTTTTTAACCATGTTTTGCAGTATGTGTGTGATACTGCGCTTTTCTGATTTTTTCCTGTTCCTTTTTTTATTCATGTGCGGTGTGGATTACCAACAGCAAAAATAAAATAAAACCCGGTTGATATGATCGCCCGGGTTTTAATAAGTTCCGATAAAGAAGGGTTATCTGATTTGATTATGTGTCAGATTTTTGTCCTACTATTTTACTGCGTTCAATGGATTGCAGAGCAAGATAATGATCACCGAATTTCTTCAGATTATCCATTTCCACATCATACTGGTCAAAATGACGTTCTTCATCGGCAACCAGAGATTCAAAAAGTTTTTTGGAAACTGAATCGGCGTTCTGAGCACAAATATTTGCCCATTCATTGTAATCTCTTGCACTGGCTTCTTCCATTTCGCCGGCCAGTTTGAGCATTTCCCTAACATCATGTATCTTTTGTGTTGGACTGCCTACCACCATTTCAACTTCACCTTTAAGGAAAAGAATACGCTCAGCAAGTTCTTCTACATGCATCATTTCTTCAATTGCAGTTCTTTTAAAAAGGTTGGCAAGCAGGTCATAACCCTGGTCATCGCAATGAAAATGAAAATACATATACTGATGCACAGCAGTTAATTCATCGGCTACAGCCTTGTTCAGCAATTCAATGCTTTTTTCACGATTTTTCATAATTATCAGTTTGTTATTTAATTTATGTTAATTATCTGATTTGCAAATATACGAATAATCCTGAAAGGATATATTTTAAAAGTTTTGTCGTGTGGGAAAACAGAATTTTTTAAAAACTCATTCTTATTTTTCTATTATCTATCCCAATTGTATTATTATCTTTGGCAGCTAAATTTTAAACCTTTACTTCCATGACTGATGTAAACAAAGACTTGAAAGAACTTCCAGAGAATGCTTATCGCGAATTAAAACCAGGAGAGGAATATATTCCGGTATTATCGCCTTATAAAGTCTATCCGGAAGTTAATCTTCGCTCAGTACTTCTGGGTTTGTTAATGGCTATAATTTTTTCGGCTGCCGCAGCTTATCTTGGATTAAAAATAGGTCAGGTTTTTGAAGCTGCTATTCCAATTGCCATTATTGCAGTGGGATTATCATCATTAACAAAACGAAAGAATGCTCTGGGTGAGAATGTAATTATTCAATCTATTGGCGCAAGTTCAGGACTTATTGTTGCCGGTGCAATTTTTACACTTCCGGCCCTTTATATTCTGAACCTTGAAGCTCATTTCTATCAGGTGTTTCTTTCATCATTGCTTGGCGGCTTCCTGGGTATTTTATTGTTGATCCCGTTTCGAAAATATTTTGTCAGCGATATGCATGGCAAATTCCCGTTCCCTGAAGCTACAGCAACTACTGAAGTTCTTATTTCGGGTGAAAAGGGTGGAAGCTCTGCTAAGTTATTGCTGATAAGTGGTTTAATAGGCGGTATTTACGATTTCATTATTGCGACTTTTGGCTGGTGGAACGAAGTCTTTACTACAAGGGTGTTCAGGTTTGGTGCTACGCTAGCCGAAAAAGCCAAGGTTGTTTTTAAGATTAATGTGGGGGCTGCAGTAATGGGACTGGGTTATATAATAGGTTTGAAATATGCAGCTATAATATGTGCCGGTTCGTTTGTAGGCTGGTATGTAATGATACCTCTGATCAATTATTTTGCTGAAGGTATAACGCTTCCGGTTGGAGCCAATATCACTACCCTGATCGGTGATATGTCCGCTGAAGAAATATTTACAGCCTATGTCAGACAGATCGGTATAGGTGGAATAGCAATGGCGGGAATAATCGGGATATTAAAATCGTCAGGCATCATTAAAAATGCTGTAGGGCTGGCTATTAAAGAAACATTCAGTCGTAAGGCCGAAGCAAGTGTTGAACTGAGAACCCGTCGTGATATTCCTATGAATATTATTCTTTTCGGACTGATAATTTTAACCATAGTTATATTCATTTTCTTCTGGGCTGGTGTTGTTTTCAATCTGGTTCATGCACTTATTGCGCTTGCCATTGTGATGATCATTGCATTTTTATTTACAACCGTTGCAGCCAATGCAATAGCAATAGTTGGAACCAACCCCGTTTCAGGCATGACCCTCATGACTTTGATAATCACTTCGCTGATCATGGCTTCAGTAGGCTTATCGGGTGAGGCGGGCATGATTGCCGCCCTGATAATTGGTGGCGTTGTATGTACTTCTCTGGCTATGGCAGGCGGTTTTATAACCGACCTGAAAATAGGTTACTGGCTTGGTTCATCACCTTACAAACAGCAAACCTGGAAATTCCTTGGAACATTTGTCTCAGCTCTTACAGTGGGTGGAGTGATTATATTGCTAAACAAGACATACGGATTTGTGGGTGAAAATGCACTTGTGGCACCTCAGGCAAATGCGATGGCAGCCGTTATTGAACCAATGATGTCAGGTAAACCCGCACCCTGGCTGCTTTATCTTTCAGGAGCATTTTTGTCGCTGATACTCACCATGATCGGTGTTCCTGCTCTGGCTTTTGCCCTGGGAATGTTCATACCTCTGCAACTGAATACTCCTTTGTTAGTAGGTGGAATAATCGCATGGTTTGTTAGCACACGCAGTAAAGACGAAAAGCTTAACAGTGCAAGAAAAGAAAGAGGTACTCTTATAGCTTCCGGTTTCATTGCCGGTGGCGCGTTAATGGGAGTGGTAAGTGCGTTGCTTAACTTTTTCGGGATAAATTATGTGAACAAAGAATGGTTTGAATCAAATGGCGCTGAGATACTTGCTCTTGTAATGTTTATCGTTATCTGTTCCTACCTGATCTGGGAATCGCTGAGAGCCAAAAAAGAATAGTCCTTTGATAACATTCAGGATGTATTATTTAACAATGTATGACCCGGCTCAGCCCTGTCAGTGTTAAATCCTTTTGTTAAAGGTGTTTTCAGAACCCTTATTACTGAAATTAATAATAATAAAACATATAATATCATGAAAAATAATGAATTATTGGAACGTTTTCTCAGGTATGTAAAAATTGATACCCAAAGCGATGATACGTCCACTACTTTTCCAAGTACTGAAAAACAATGGAATTTGTCACGTCTGCTCCATGACGAACTGAAAACCATGGGTCTTACTGATGTGAGTATTGATGACCATGCCTATGTGATGGGTACTTTGCCGGCAAACACTGACAAAAAAATACCTGTTATTGGTTTCCTTGCTCATGTTGATACCAGCCCGGAGACTCCCGGCGGCAATATTCAGCCAAATATTGTCCGGAATTATCAGGCTGGTGATATAGTATTGAACAAGAGTAATAATATGGTTCTTTCTCCCAAAGAATTCCCTGAGCTCAATAATTATATTGGTCAAACCATTATTACAACTGATGGCACCACTTTGCTCGGAGCGGATGATAAGGCAGGGATAGCTGAGATTATGACCGCTCTGGATTATCTTGTTCATCATCCTGAAATACCTCATGGCACAATAAAAGTAGCTTTTACTCCGGATGAAGAGATTGGTAAGGGGGTGGATTTCTTTGATGTGAAAAAGTTTGGTGCCGAATATGCCTATACCATGGACGGCGGAGGGGTCGGTGAACTTGAATACGAAACTTTTAACGCTGCCGCTGCATTGATCAAGGTACAGGGCAGAAATATTCATCCGGGTTATGCCAAAGATAAGATGATAAATGCAATGCTGCTGGCAATGGAATTCAACAGCCTGCTTCCGGAATTTGAAAAACCTCAGTACACACAGGATTATGAAGGTTTTTACCATCTTTTGAAAATGGAAGGTGGGGTTGAGAATTGTACGTTGCAGTATATTATCCGAGATCATAACAAAGAAATATTTCAGAACCGGAAAAAGTTTGTTGAAACAGTTGCTGCCTTTATGAACCAGAAATATGGGGAAGGCAGGATAACTGTGGAGTTGAAAGATCAGTATTTCAATATGCGCGAAAAAATTGAACCTGTAATACATATTGTTGATATTGCCCGCCGTGCAATGGAAATGGCCGGTGTAGAGCCTGTTATCAAGCCTATCCGAGGCGGCACTGATGGAGCCAGACTATCGTATATGGGATTGCCCTGTCCGAATATTTTTGCGGGAGGTCATAATTTCCATGGTAAATATGAATTTGTGCCTCTTGAAAGCATGCAAAAAGCTGTGGAAGTGATTCTGAATATCATCAAAATATACACTGAGGAATAGTCATTGCCTTTTCGCGTAGCGCGGTTTTTTATTTGGCAATGTTTATCTCTGAAAATTCAGGTATATTGGGTAGTTTAGGGTTTATATTGGCTTTAACCCGATAGGATGCAAAATTGGTTCAGAGGTTTAAGAATATTAACGTTAGGTTCCAATATACACTAATACATCTTTTCCCTTTTAAGGAGATAGGGTAATAATATCTGGCGGAAGCCCTGTTTGACGTCAGCTTCAACAAAATCAATCCCATATTGTCCGCAGCGCATTTTAAGCTCATGGCTGAACTGCTGCATGGTTTTCAGATATTCATTTCTTACTTCGCTTGGAAGCAGTTTTATATCGTCTCCGGTTTCAAGGTCAACGAAGCGGTAAGGACGATTGCTGAACGAAAAATCTACTTCGGTACTCCTGTCCACGGTGTGGAAGAGTATGACTTCGTGTTTGTTATGTTTTAAGTGCTGTAAAGCTGAGAATACAACATCAGGATTGCCCTGGCTCTCCATCATATCGCTGAAAATAACCACCAGTGAGCGTTTATGCATACTCTCAGCAAGCTGATGCAGTATTTCAGCGGCTGATGTAGTACGCTTTTCCTTTACTGCGTCTTCTTTCAGCAATCCGCCAAGCAGCGTCATAAGGTATTTATGATGTACTGAACTTGACCTGGGCTGAATATGATTTTCGATTTTATCGGAAAAAATACTCAAACCAAATGCATCGCGCTGTTTTTTAAGCATATAAAGCAAGGCTGCGGCTGCATAAACTGAGAAGGTGATTTTATCAGGATTATCCGGTCCGGGTTTTTCAATCAATGGATAATACATTGACGATGAGTGGTCAATTATTATCTGACAGCGCAGGTTTGTTTCCTCTTCGAACCGTTTTACATACATGCGGTCAGTACGTCCAAACAGTTTCCAGTCAATATGCCTTGTTGACTCCCCGCTGTTATAAAGTCTGTGTTCGGCAAACTCTACTGAAAAGCCATGAAAAGGACTTTTGTGCAAACCAATTATAAAGCCTTCAACTACCTGCCTTGCAATAAGTTCAAGGTTTGCATATTCCTGTAAATGCGCGCTGTTAATTATGTTTTCCAAAACAAGTTAATAATAATAAAACAGCAGGCAGATTAAAAAATCTGCTTACTGTTTTTAAGGGTTTGGATGTTAATTATAATAATTTCTCAAGTTTTGCCACCAGTGCTGATTTTGGTACTGCACCCACCTGTTTGTCAACAATTTCACCATTTTTCAGAAAGAGTACTGTGGGTATATTACGAACTCCAAAACGAGCTGTGGTTTTTGGATTATTATCCACGTCGAGTTTACCTATCAGAGCTCTTCCGTCATATTCCTTTGACATTTCTTCGATATGTGGCGCAATCAGACGGCAGGGACCGCACCATACTGCCCAGAGGTCAATTACTACGGGTTTGTCAGATTTGAGTACAAGTTCCTCAAAGTTAGAGTCGTTAAATTCTAAAGCCATTATTTATGATTTTTAAGATTAATTAATGAATAAAGCGCAAAAATATTGATTTATTGTTCAGGTCAGAAAAAAATTAATCCTGCTGCTCGTTAAATTTATAGCGTATATCATCAAAGCTTTTTAAAGATTTCGTGAATTCACTGCATTCAACTCTATATTTCGGAGTGTGCATTTCAATGTAAATATTTTCGTCAGGGTCAAAAATCCTGAATTTAACGGGGCAGATACCTTTATGAGACTTCATGAGTTTGTAGAGCTTGTTAATTCTTTCGTTATCAATGGTATTGAGCGGCATTTCAACTGTTATTTGCTTAACCAGTTTGTCCATAGCTTCGGCAAGCAGGCACATAAAACTGATCTTCAGGTCAAAACGATACTGATCCCTGGGATTCTGCATAAACTTTCCTTTTACCAGCAATGCTGTGTCTTCAATAAGAAAATGTTTGTATTTCAAAAAGTCTTCTGAAAATAACGTTATGCTGTATTGCTCGTCAAAATCTTCGAGTACGAAAGTGCCGTAAGGCTTTCCGTTCTTTGTTATTTTACTCTGAGCCGAGGCTACAATGCCTGAAAAGGTCAGATCCAGATTTTTCAGGTAGTGAACATTATTAATCAGATCACTGAGTTTTACATTGCAAAACGATGCTATTTCTTCTTTATAATTATCCAGAGGATGCCCCGACATATAAAAACCAGTTACTTCCTTTTCCTGCTTTAGTTGCACCAATTTTGTCCATGGCTCGCAAACCGGTATTTTTATTTCGGGCAGCATAGTGGTAATATTATCACCAAAAAGGCTTTGTTGAGCAGCCGATTGACTTTGCTGATAGCCAGCCGCATAACGGCTTATTTTTTCCATGAAGTTAGTGTCTTCTCCCGGTTCGCAAAAAAAATACTGAGCGCGGTGTATATTTTCAAAACTGTCGAACGCACCAGCCTGAGCAAGCGCTTCAAGGGTGCGGCGATTGATAGTCCTCAGATTTATTCTTCGTGTGAAGTCGAAAATATCATTAAATAACCCGCCTTTGTTTCGTTCTTCAATTATGGATGCAACCGCATTTTCACCAACGCCCTTGATCGCAGCCAGTCCAAAACGTATTGCTCCCTGGTCGGTAACGGTGAAATTAGCTTCACTTTCGTTAATATCCGGTCGTAGGACGGGTATCTGCTGACGTCTGCATTCATCAATATAAAATGTTATCTTTTTAATTTCGGAAAGATTATGGGTAAGCACCGCTGCCATATATTCGGCAGGATAATGTGCTTTGAGATAGGCAGTCTGAAAAGCAATAAAAGAGTAAGCAGCCGCATGAGAGCGGTTGAAGCCGTATTTGGCAAAATCTTCCATGACATCAAAAACCTTTTCGGCATCCTCTTTTGCATATCCATTTTCAACAGCGCCATTGAGAAAATCCTCACGAACTTTTGGCATTTCGCTAAGAATTTTTTTGGACATTACCTTACGCAGATGGTCGGCATCTGATAGTTTAAACCTTCCGACTCTTTGTGCGATCTGCATTATTTGCTCCTGATAAACCATGATACCGTAAGTGTAATTCAGGATTTCCTCGAGCACCGGGAGCGGATATGAGATTTCTTCCCTGCCGTGTTTGCGCCTGATGTAATTATTTATTGATTCCATTGGTCCCGGACGATACAGGGCATTCATTGCTATCAGGTCTTCAATTTCAGTAGGTTTTAACTCTTTCAGGTACATACGCATACCTTCCGATTCAAATTGAAATGTTCCAATGGTATCACCCTGTTGAAAAAGCTCAAAGGTCTTTTCGTCGGTAAAAGGGATGGCATCAACATCAATTTTTACATTATGCCTTTTATATATCGTGTCAATGGCATCTTTCATTATTGTGAGGGTCTTAAGTCCCAGAAAATCAATTTTCAGAAGACCTATCCTTTGGATCATATTTCCCCCGTACTGCGTTAAGGGTAGATTGCTGTCTTTTGCCGTACATAGTGGCAGAAGATTTATCAGGTCGTCAGTACCGATTATCATACCGCATGCATGTTTGCTGGTATGCCGCATCAAACCTTCAAGAACCAGAGCGTTTTCAAAGGTTTTCCTAACCATTTCACTTCCGTTTATTGTCAGATCCTTCAATTCCGGAACCGCATTTATGGCTTCCTTAAGGGTGATTCCCGGTTTATCGGGAATCAATTTTGCAATCCTGTCAGCTTCATCCTGAGGCATTTTCAATACCCGCCCAACATCGCGTACAGCAAGTTTTGCCCCTATGGTTCCAAAAGTAATGATTTGAGCTACTTTTGAAGCGCCATATTTTTGCGCCACATAATTAATCACTTTATCACGCCCTTCATCGTCGAAGTCTATGTCAATATCCGGCATACTTACACGGTCAGGGTTCAGGAAACGCTCAAAAAGCAGTTTGTAGCGTATGGGGTCAATGCGGGTTATACCAAGACAGTAAGATACTATGGAGCCTGCAGCAGAACCACGTCCCGGTCCGATTATTACTTCCATTTCACGGGCTTTTGCAATGACATCCTGCACAATCAGAAAATAACCGCTAAAACCCATCTTTTTTATTACAGAGAGTTCATAATCAATACGCTCCCTAATTTGAGGTGTAATCTCATCATATAGTTTTTCTGCATTGGTATTTGTAAGATGTCTGAGATACTCATCTTCATCGCTAAACCCTTCAGGTAAAGCATAATGAGGCATTAACGGTGTGCTCCTTTCAAGCTCATAATCTTCTATCTTATCCACAATTTCCATTGTATTGGCAAGGGCTTCCGGAACATCGGCAAACAATTCAGCCATTTGCTCCGGCGATTTTAAAAATTCCTGCCCTGTATAATGCAATCCGTGATCATCATCTCCATCCTTTCCGGTGTTTATCCTTATAAGTATTTTATGAGCTTCGTATTCATCTGCATTAATGAAATGAACGTCATTAGTAGCGATAAGCTTTATGCCGGTTTCTTTTGAAAGCCTTATCAGTTCGCGGTTAACAACTTTTTGTTCTTCCAGCCCGTGATCCATGAGCTCAAGATAAAAATCTTCACCAAAAATATCCCTGAATTCATTTATCAGCTCAAGAGCTGTTGAAAGATCGTTTCTGAGAATTGCCTGAGGTATCTCTCCACCCAGACATGCTGTGCTGGCGATCAGCCCTTTTGAATAGCGGCGAAGCAGACTTTTATCAACACGCGGCGTGTAGTAGAAACCTTCAAGATAAGCTATTGAGGAAAGCCTGGAAAGATTATGATAACCTTCGATGTTTTTGGCCAGCAAAATAAGGTGGTGACCACTGCGATCCTGTCGCCCTCTTTTATCGGTATGCTTTGTTCTTGAAACATAAACCTCACAGCCGATAATCGGTTTTATTTTTTGTTTACGGGCAGAAGCAAAAAAATCAATTGCACCAAACATGTTTCCATGATCGGTGATGGCTAATGCATTCATTCCCAGCTCTGCTGTACGTTTTAGCAGTGCGGGGATCGTTGCAGCCCCATCTAATATCGAGTACATTGTATGTACGTGTAAATGAGCAAATTCAGGCATAATCAGTGTGTTTTGAACAGAGTTAATATGCCTTGTAAAAATAGGCATTCACAACGTATCGGGGAGGCATTGTTAATAAGTTTTTATAATGAAGTGAGGGAAATGATGAGCTCGCTGCGTTCATTGAGGGCTCAGAATCACAGGCTTAGTTTTAAATAATACAAATCGTCAGTGCTGATGGTTTTTTGAATATTTAGAACCATATAGCAGAGCGATTATAAGAATTGTATTTACAAAATAGCCCAGGCTGTTTTATGGCTGAAGCAGACCTATGCATTTATCATTGCATTGAACTGAGCTTCGTCAATTATGGGTATCCCAAGTTCTTCGGCTTTTTTCTTTTTCTCCGGACCCATATTTTCACCGGCGATTACGAAATTGGTTTTCGAAGAAATAGAACCAACAACCCTTCCGCCATTTTTCACAATAGCCTGTTTTATGCCATCGCGGGAATACCCTGAAAAAACACCGCTTACAACAAAAGTCCTGCCATCAAGAAGCGTTGAAACGGCTTCCTGCTCTATATTGGTTGAAAATTGCAAACCATGCTCTTTCAATCTCGATATCATTTGCAGATGTTCAGGTTTTGAAAAATAATCCCTGATCGAGTTCGCAATGCGGTCTCCAATATCGGGGATTTGAGTTAACTGCTCAGTGCTGGCCGTTATGAGTGCATCAAGATTGCCAAAACTGATACTTAGCTTTTTAGCAATTGTTTCGCCTACATGTCTGATGCCCAATGCATACAGTACACTGTGAAAAGGAACGGAACGGGAAGTAGCAAGAGCATCAAGAATGTTTTCAACAGTTTTTTCCCTGAAGCTGACTTTCCGTTCTTTTCCTCCTTCTTCAGGGGTAATGGTTTTTTCTAGCCCTAAAAGATCATCATATTTAAGGTCATACAAATCAGCAGCATTTTTAATCAGTCCTTTTTCGTACAGAAGCTCTATCTTGCCTTCGCCAAGACTTTCAATGTTCATGGCGCGCCTGCTGATGAAATGTTCCAGCCTTCCTTTTATCTGAGGAGGACAGCCGTCTTCATTCGGACAAAAATGCCCTGCTTCTCCTTCATTTCTAACCAGAGCTGTTCCACATTCGGGGCAATGACTGATAAACCCGAGAGGTTCAGAATGAGTGGGACGGAGCGAAAAGTCCACACCGGTTATTTTAGGGATTATTTCGCCGCCTTTTTCTACAAAAACGGTATCGCCGAGCCTTACATCGAGCTTTGAAATAATATCAGCATTATGGAGTGAGGCTCTTTTTACAACAGTACCGGCAAGCAATACAGGTTTGAGATTGGCGACCGGGGTTATAATCCCCGTTCGTCCTACCTGAAAATCAACGGTCTGTAAGATCGTTGCTGCCTGCTGCGCCTGATATTTATAAGCAATAGCCCAGCGTGGAGATTTGGCTGTAAAACCAAGTGCCTGCCGCTGTTCATAAGAATTGACCTTCACTACCACTCCATCAATATCAAAAGGCAACAAGGTGCGTTGTGTTTCCCAATCAGCAATGTAACTCCATACATCCTCGATGGTTTTACAACGTACCATATATTCTGGGATATGTAATCCCCATTCTTTTGCTGCCTGAAGGTTCTCATAATGAGTATTATATGACAGATTGTCGCCAAGGATATCGTAAAAATAGCAATCCAGCCCCCTTTTGTCCACTGCCGCCGGGTCCTGCATTTTAAGGCTACCTGCCGCTGCGTTACGAGGGTTTGCAAAAGGCTGATCTCCTTCTTCCTCCCGAAGACTGTTAAGTATCTCAAACTGATGTCGGGTTAAAAAAACTTCTCCTCTTATTTCGAACTCTGAAGGATAGTTGTTTCCGCGCAATTGAAGCGGAATGCTGCGTATTGTCTTTGCGTTCGCAGTAACATCATCGCCCTGTATTCCATCGCCGCGGGTTACAGCCCTTACCAGCCTGCCATTAATATATGTAAGTCCAATTGCTACTCCATCGAATTTAAGCTCCGATACAAATTCCACATTTGCGGAAATCGCTTTTTGAACCCGATTATAAAAGTCAAATAACTCTTCTTTTGAATAAGTATTTGACAATGAGAGCATTGGGTATTTATGCACAACGCTGATAAACTCCTTTGTAAGGTCGCTGCCTACCCTTTGCGTGGGTGAATCGGGCTGAACCAGATCAGGATATTGAGTTTCAAGGGCTTCAAGCTCCTTTACCAGCATGTCGTAGCGGACATCGTCAATAACAGGCGAATTCAATATATAATACCTGTAATTATGTTCGTTGATCTCGCTGATCAGCTCACTGACCCTTGCCCTTGCTGTGGTTTTATCCATTGTGTCCCGTGTTTTTCAGTATTAACCCGTATTGTTATGCTCCGGTTTATATTTAATAATCCCGGACTGCTATCGGTTTTCTATAATTGCTGGTACAGATCATTACCTTTATCGTCAACAATAATGAAAGCGGGGAAGTTCTCTACCTTTATTTTCCGAACCGCTTCCATACCCAATTCTTCAAAATCAACCAGTTCAACGGATCTGATGCTGTCTTTGGCAAGAATGGCAGCAGGACCACCTATTGAACCCAGATAGAACCCTCCGTATTTTTTACATGCATCAGTTACCTGCTGACTGCGGTTGCCTTTTGCAAGCATTATCATTGATCCGCCAAGGCTCTGGAATTTGTCAACATACACATCCATACGTCCGGCAGTAGTAGGCCCGAAGCTTCCTGAAGCCATACCTTTTGGGGTTTTGGCAGGACCGGCATAATAAATTGGATGGTTTTTGAAATATTCAGGCATGGTTTTCCCTTCCTCTATCATTTTACTGATACGAGCATGGGCGGCATCGCGGGCTACTATAAGTGTTCCGTTAAGATTAAGCCTGGTTTTTACCGGATATTTGCTAAGCTCGGCAAGTACTTCCTTAATCGGGCGGTCGAGGTTTATGTTTACAGCGGGAGCCATTTCAGGAGCGGCTTTAGGCAGAAAACGTGAGGGGTTTTTCTCAAGTTCTTCAATAAAAATACCATCTTCGGTGATCTTAGCCCTGATATTGCGGTCGGCACTACAACTTACTCCCATACCCACCGGACAGGAGGCTGCATGACGTGGTAAACGGATTACACGTACATCATGAACAAAATGTTTCCCACCGAACTGAGCGCCAATACCACTATTTTTACAGATCTCAAGAATACGTTTCTCCCATTCCAGGTCGCGGAAAGCTTGTCCGTAAACATTGCCTTCAGTTGGCAGATGGTCATAATAACCGGCAGAAGCTTTTTTCACAGCCGTGAGGTTGGCTTCGGCACTGCTGCCGCCAATGACTACTGCAAGGTGATAAGGCGGACATGCTGCTGCGCCGAGTTCTTTTACTTTTTCTCTGAAGAACTTTGTGAGATTCTCTTCGGTAAGCAAGGATTTGGTTTGCTGAAACAGCAGGCTCTTATTTGCCGAACCGCCTCCTTTGGTGATAATAAGAAACTCGTAAGTGTTTCCAGGAACGGCAAAAATATCAATCTGAGCAGGTAGGTTGGTACCTGTATTTTTTTCTTCGGTCATGCTCAGGGGAGCAATAATAGAATAACGAAGGTTGTTTTGCTGCCAGGTGTCGAAAATTCCCTTTGTTAAAAATTCAGCGTCATTAACGCCCGTATAAATATCTTCCCCTTTCCATCCTATGAGAATGGCAGTGCCTGTATCCTGGCAGGTGGGTAACTCGCCGTCAGCAGCAACTACCTGGTTCATAAGCATGGTATGAGCCACAAAACGTTCATTGTCGCTGGCTTCTGGGTCATTTAAAATTTGGGTCAACTGGTTAAGATGTGATGCCCGTAAAAAGAATGAAACATCAGTAAATGCTGTGCGGGCAAGTAATTCAAGAGCTTCAGGGGCTACCCTGACGATCCTGCGCCCGTCGGCTTCTGTTACAGTAACGTGATCTTTGGTAAGAAGGCGGTACTTTGTTGTGTCTTTTTGTACCGGATAAGGATCCTGATAAAAGAAATCTGGCATTGCGGTAGGTTTTTAATGGTTAGAAATAATTGTTGTTAGCGCAAATTTAGAATTTATATTTCAAACAGTTATTAAAAAGATGTTGTAAAAATAAATATGATAAAAAATGAAATAGTTGGTGGGGAATGAGTTTTAATATTTAATGAACGGGCTTCAGCCGGCTTCTATTCATTCTTCGTTTTTTATTAAATCCCGTAAGTGTCTACGACCCTACGGGATTTGTGATGGTATTCGCGCTATTATCTACCAAGATTTCGCCCCTATGGGGCTATGAGCCCCTGGCGCTGAGGCTCCCGAAGCGCCGATTTCAATTATTCCTCCCGTAAGCGTCTGCGACACTACGGGAT
>JBASHR010000021.1:0-26131 GCA_049654165.1 Bacteroidales bacterium | reverse complement strand
TTTCCTGACTTCGTCAATGCGACACCTTTTTAAGTTTTCTTCCAAAAATCATTTTCAAATAGCTTAGCGATAGATTTGTGTTTTTCGGTTATTAGCATGGTTTTGGAGATAGTTTCATTGCTTTCTTGCAGCTTTACTTTTATTGTCGTTATTGTTTTAGCAATAGACAATACTTTATCCACACTCATTTTTATTCCATTGTTCTTAAGAATTCGTTCTAGCTCCTTATAGACTTTGTAAGCTACAAAACATATACAGACGTGGGCTTCGATACGTTTTTTTGTAAAATGGAACATTGGTCGTAAATCAAGTACACCTTTGGTGACCCTAAATGCCCTTTCCACCTGCCACAATTCACTATATTGCTGATAAACATCACTACCCGATAATTTTGTGTTGGTGACATATCCTTTTAGTCCATCCCATTTTGCATCTTCTGCTATTTTTGAATAATCGATCTCAACATTTATATTGTCAGCAAGCTTCAAAAATTTATTATAACCCCTTTTATTGATTTTATACTTTGTTATTGAACCGTTTTTATACTCTTTTTCAAGTCGCTTAATACCTTTCTCTCGATTAATGGCATCCTTCCTGGCACGCTGCTGGGTATAACCCAGAATTAATCTTTGTTGTTCTGCTTTTTGATACTCATAAAAACTACCTTCAACTTTTTCCTGAGATAAAATCCATTCTATGACAGCTTTACTTTCATTTTTTATTCTTGCTCCAATTATATATTTGTAGTTATTCTTCTCTAATTCCTTTATGTTTTTAGCGTTCATTAGACCTGAATCGGCAACGATGACAAAGTCTTCCAAATCAAACTTTGAAACAAAATCCCTGACAATAGGTAACATAGTATGCCCTTCATATTTGTTACCTTCATGTATCGAATAAGCCAATGGGTAACCACCTTTGCTTATTAAAAGTCCCAGAACTATTTGTGGTTGGGAATGTTTGCCGTCTTTCGACCAGCCTTTCTTTCGAAATTCATCATCTTCGTCTGTTTCAAAGTAAAGTGTCGTTACATCGTAAAAAACTACTCCAATACTGCCACCAAGAACCTTTCTGGTATGAATTACGCTAATTTTTTGTATCTTGTCTTTTTGAGTATCGGATAGTTTGTCTAAATAACGATAGATCTTATTCAAATCAACATCTTCGTCAAAATAGGATTTCAAATAATCTGATGTAGCAACTTTACTTTGTGGTTGACAGATACGCGATATAACTAAATGCTTTAGAACGTCGTCGTTTATTTTATCAAAACCAATATTTTGATAAACAGGATTTAAGATTAACTGGGTACCATTGATCAATATGTGTTCAATTTTATTTAAAAGCCCTTGTACAACGAGCTTTTCTTCTTCTTGACGAACTTGTTCTAAGAACATATCTCGTCCAAATGTATGCTCTGAGACCCATCTTTTGCCTTGTTTATATAGATCATCTATTTCAATGGGGTCAGAACTCACACCAATGGTTTTAAGGTAATGAATCTTACCGCCGCGTTTTTCGACCACAACAACGCTTGTACTACCAGATCTATTTGGCTTTTTGCGTACATACATGTTGCAAATTTAGAAGACTTTGGTCTGCGACACCCAAAAAGGTGTCGCAAAAATGATAAAGCTCTAACAATCAAGCAATTAAAAATAGTGTGAAAAATAAGTGATAAAGTCAGGAGAAAAATTTTTAGGCTCTGAACTAATGATTTTGAATTATTTGTTTAGTAAACGGGATAATACCGGTTCTTATTTATGGTAATTTGATATCGAGTTCCCACCGCCTTTAGTCGGAGGTATAATAGAAGCAAAAATAGCATATTGGCTTTGGATGGCGGACAAGGTGGCAATAAAAAAAGGAATACAAAAGTCTGACTTTCGTATTCCTTTTTAATATTGATTGAATTTTTATTCGGATTCGGACAATGTTCTGTCGAAATCTTACTGTTGGTTCTAAAAGTTTTTAAATGCCTTTTTACCCGCAAAAACAGAAGCACTGCCTAATCCTTCCTCAATACGCATTAACTGGTTGAATTTTTCAACGCGTTCGCCACGACAGGCACTCCCGGTTTTAATATGCCCGGCATTAACTGCAACCGTCAGGTCGGCAATAAAACTATCAACAGTTTCGCCACTACGATGTGAAACAAAGCAGTTATAACTGTTTTTATATGCTAGTTCAATAGTTTCCAGGGTTTCAGTAACGGTTCCTATCTGATTCAATTTAATCAGAACCGAATTGGCAACTCCTTTTTCGATACCTTCAGCCAGAATTTTTTTATTTGTACAGAAAAGATCATCTCCTACAATTTCTATCTTGTTTCCAAGAACCTTTGTTAAATTCCTCCATCCGTTCCAGTCATTCTCAGCAAGTCCGTCTTCAATTGAAACAATAGGATACTGTCTTACCCAGTTTTCCCAAAGCATTATCATATCGTCGCTGCTAAGGAGATCTCCGGTACTTTTAAACATTTTGTATTTCCCGTTATCCCAGAGCTCGCTGGCAGCAGGGTCAAGGCAAATACTTACTTGATCACCGGGTTTGTAACCGGCTTTATGAATAGCTTCAAGAATTACCTCAACTGCTTCTTCATTTGATTTTAAATCGGGAGCAAAACCTCCTTCATCACCTACGCCGGTTGAATATCCTTTCTTTTTAAGAACCGATTTCAAAGCATGAAATACTTCAGCACCCATACGGATTGATTCTCTGAATGATGTAGCACCATGAGGGGCGATCATGAATTCCTGAAAATCAACATTATTATCAGCATGACTACCACCGTTTATAATATTCAATGCCGGAACCGGTATAACATGTGCGTTGCTACCTCCAAGATACTGATACAACGGAATTCCGGCGCTCATAGCCTGAGCTCTTGCATAAGCCATTGATACTCCGAGTATGGCATTGGCACCAAGTTTTGACTTGTTGGCTGTGCCATCCAGATTGACCATAAAATAATCAAGTTCACGCTGACTAACAAAAAATTGCCCTTCAATTTCTTTAGCAATGACATTATTAACATTTTCTACAGCTTTTAAAACGCCTTTGCCGAGATAACGTGTTTTATCGCCGTCACGAAGTTCAGTAGCTTCACGCTCACCGGTTGATGCTCCGCTTGGAACCATAGCACGACCTAAAGCACCATCTTCAAGTTCAATATCTACTTCAACGGTTGGGTTACCACGCGAATCAAGAATCTCGCGGGCATTAACATTTAGAATTCTCATAATCTTTTTAATTATTTGATTTACAATAATTTAATTCAAAATAAAAAACCTTGCCTCTTTTTTAATTGGTGCGCAAAGGTATATAAATATTGAGAATTATTGATAGGTTTATGTTTTTGGTTTCGTTTGATCCTATAAAATCTGGTTATGATTTATTTAATTTTTATGCTCATTGAATATTATCGTATAATGCTATTATTAAGCTGTTTCCGGAGTTTTTTATATTTAGATTAATTCTAAATGTCATATTTTATTAAAAAAAATGGCGTATTGTTAATTTTATAACAAATGAATTACTTACTTTTGCCTCATATTGTTAGTGCGCTAACAATGGAATTGATAACCCACTATATTTCAATAATTTAATTTAATTACGGAGGATAAATGTCGAAAACTGATCAATTAGTCCAAAAGCTTGTAAACAAGCATGGAAAAACCCGTAACAGCTTAATGGCTGTTCTACAAGGTATTGTTCAGGAAGAACGATACCTTTCTGAAGATGCTATGATTGCTGTAGCCAGAGAGCTTGATCTTTCTGCCGCTGATGTCTATGGTACTGCTTCATTTTACACATTCCTTGATACCGTTCCGCGAGGAAAAAATATCATAAGGGTTTGTAAAACAATTACCTGTCATATGAAAGGTAAGGATGAAGTGTTGCTGGCTCTTGAAAATCTGCTTAAAATCAAAGCAGGAGAGACCACGCATGACAAAATGTTCACCCTTCTCACAGTAAATTGCCTTGGATGGTGTCATAAAGGGCCTGTTATGCTTGTAAATGATGAAGTATATGCCGAATTAACCCCACAAAAAGCCATTGAGGTTATTGAAGAATATGCCAGAAAACAGTAACAAATTAATAACTTAAAATTAACCTAAGATGGACAAGCCAATTAAAAAAGTAGATATAATATTCCAGATGGATGAAAATTGCAATATTCTGGACGTATTGGATAAAGCACTTGCGAAACCCGCTGATGATATAATTCTGGATCTTATTGATTCAGGTTTGAAGGGAAGGGGTGGTGCAGGATTTCTTACAGGATTGAAATGGAAATTCACTAAAAACGAAGATAGTGATGTTAAATATGTAATCTGTAACGCTGACGAAGGTGAACCGGGTACATTCAAAGATCGCGAAATACTTGACAGGGTGCCTGAAAAGGTCTTCATAGGAATGGCAATTTGCGGATATGTCATAGGAGCCAGGGAAGGCTATATTTATATTCGTGGTGAATATAATTTTCTGTTAAAAGGCCTTCAGAAAAAACTTGATGATTTTAACAAACATTTAAGAGACAGAAATCTCGATTTTCAGATAGCTATCCGTTCAGGAAGCGGTGCTTATGTTTGCGGTGAAGAAAGTGCCTTGTTTGAATCAATGGAAGGATACAGAGGAGAACCTAGAAATAAACCTCCTTATCCAACTGTTGCAGGTTATAACAAAAAGCCTACAGTTATCAATAATGTTGAAACACTGGTATATGTTACCATGATTTCGAGGTTAGGTGTTCAGAAATTTAAAGAACTTGGAACCAAAGATTCCCGCGGTTCGAAAGTTTTCTCAGTTTCGGGCGACACTCCTATACCGGGGATCTATGAACTGGAACTTGGTATGCCATTGAATCAGTTTGTTGATGAATTTGCTGATGGCGATGCCAAGGCTGTTCAGGTTGGAGGTGCATCAGGGCATTGTGTTCCGCGTAAAAAGTTTAATGATACAATTATTGGATTCGAAGGTATTCCTACCGGTGGTTCAATGATGATTTTCAACAGCTCACGTTCAATGTATAATGTGCTGCACGACTATCTTGAATTCTTCACTGAGGAATCATGCGGACAATGCACTCCATGCCGCGTTGGTTGTCAGCAGTTATTAAAAGGTATTGAAGCTGTAAAAAGAGGTGAAAAACCACCATCATACCTCGATGATCTGAAAAAACTCACTGCTACCATGCGTATTGCTGCCAAGTGTGGTTTGGGACAATCGGTTGGTAATCCTTTTAATTCTATCGTTGATAACTTCAGGGAAGAAATTATTTACTAAAAACCTTAAAAGAATATAATTATGAGTAAGTATCTGGTTAATCTAAAGATAAATAATATACCGGTTTCAGTTGAAGAAGGTACAACTATTCTGGAAGCTGCCCGCCGAATCAATTTTCGTATTCCTACTCTTTGCGACCACCCCGATTTAAATGTGGCTGGTAATTGCCGTGTTTGTGTGGTTGAAGTAAAAGGAGCAAGATTACTTGCAGCAGCTTGTGCCACTCCTGTTTCTGAAGGAATGGAAGTGTTTACCAACAGTGAAAAGGTAAGAACATCACGTAAACATATTATTGAGCTGTTGTTGTCAGAACACAATTCTGACTGTACAAAATGCTTTAAGAATGGTAATTGTGAGCTTCAGACCCTTTCAAGCGAATATCGTATTGGCGATCATGTTTTTCTTGATCTTGTAAAGCCAAAAGATAAAATTCAGGATATAAGCTCACCTTCAATTGTTAAGGATGATAGCAAATGTATCCGTTGCCAGCGTTGTGTTCGTACATGTACTGACCTGCAGGCTGTAAGTGCATTGGCAGTGATAAATAAGGGAGATCAGCAGAAGATATCTACCTTCCTCAGCAAACCAATGAATGAAGTGGTTTGTACAAACTGCGGACAATGTATAAATCGTTGTCCTACAGGTGCTCTTACTGAACGTACCTATATTGATGAAGTATGGGATGCTATTTATGATCCCAATAAATTTGTAGTTGTTGAAACAGCACCTGCCGTTCGTGTGGCTCTTGCCGAAGACCTTGGTTTTGACCCGGGATTAAGGGTAACAGGAAAACTTGTGTCAGCACTTAAGAAAATAGGTTTCAGCAAAGTTCTTGACACTGACTTTACTGCTGACCTTACCATTATTGAAGAAGGTACTGAACTCCTCACACGTCTGAAAAAGGTTCTGGTAGATAACGATGAAAATACTGCACTTCCGCTTATGACTTCATGTTCACCGGCATGGATCAAATTCCAGGAGCATATCTTCCCCGATTTGCTAAAGAACCTTTCGAGCTGTAAATCACCACAGCAGATGTTCGGAGCTCTGGCTAAAACATATTATGCTGATAAGGTAAATATAAAGGCTCAGGATATGGTTGTGGTTTCGATAATGCCATGTACTGCCAAGAAATTTGAGGCAAATCGTCCCGAAATGCGCGACAGCGGCTATCAGGATGTGGATTATATCCTTACAACACGTGAGCTGGCAATGATGATACGCCAGGCTGGTATTGATTTTGAAAAGCTTGAGGATGAGAAATACGACAGCATCCTTGGTGAATCAACCGGAGCAGGTGTAATTTTTGGTGCTACCGGTGGCGTTATGGAAGCTGCATTACGTACTGCATATGAAATTGTTACAGGTCGTGAAGTGCCTTTCACCAACCTGAATATTACTCCGGTTCGTGGTATGGAAGGTGTAAGAGAAGCAACAATTAAAATTAAGAATGTGAAGCCTGAATGGAGTTTCCTTGAAGGTGTTGATTTAAACGTGGCTGTTGCCCATGGATTAGCAAATGCTAAAATTCTTATGGAAAAGGTTCAGTCTGGCGAAGCTAACTACCATTTCATTGAAGTAATGGGTTGTCCCGGTGGATGTCTTGGTGGTGGTGGTCAGCCTATTCCAACATCATTGGAGATCAGGAAGAAACGTGCTGAAGCAATTTATGCTGAGGATGAAGGCATGCCTCTACGTAAATCGCATGATAATCCTGAAGTAGTAAGCCTTTACAAAGAATTCCTTGGAGAGGCTAACAGTCATAAAGCTCACGATCTCCTGCATACTCACTACAAACCAAGAAAAAGGTATTAGTAGCAGGGTTGCTAAATAATTAACTTTGATCGCCTCCGGTTTTTGAACAATAAAACAGGAGGCGATTTTTTTATTACCGCCATATCTGAATTAACCAAAATATGATTATACGATTTGTGTTTACAAATTAGTCCAGACTGTTTTGTGAATTTACAATCGGTATTATTTGTTCCTGAACCGCATATTTGCTTAATTTTTTTAATATTTTCTTGTCATATTGATTAGCTTAGTAATTTTGGCGGTTGATACTTAATAATTTGTCATCAGGTTTGTGATTTGCCGGGAAAATATTTTGTAACCAATATCTGAACCTGCTGAAAGGTAAATTAAACTATAAATATGAAGCTAAGGATCACTGCTATTTTAACAGTCCTGATACTGGTTCCTTTTTATATATCGGCTCAGGACTATAACAGGACAGAAAAACCCAAACGCTGGTATCTCGGAGGGAATTTTGGTTTACAGTTTGGAACTATTACCCTTATTGACATATCGCCGATAGTTGGTTACAAGCTAACAGAAAAATTAGCACTTGGCGTAGGCGGAACCTATAAGTTCTATAGTATCCGTTCTATATATAATCCAAAAGAGCGTTATAAAACCAATATCTGGGGTGGAAGTTGCTTTGCCAGATATTCCATATTTCCGCAATTATTTGCTCATACTGAATATGAATATCTGTTATTCCGAAGGGAAAACCTTGAAAATATTGATTTTCACAGTATATTCATTGGTGGTGGATACAGACAGTATTTCAGTGAGCATAATGCTTTGGAGATCATGCTGCTATATAACCTGAATGAAACAGATAATTCACCTTATTCCAACCCTGTTATCAGAGTAGGTTTGGTTTTTGGAATTTGACTATTTATAAAACAAGCCCTTACTCGTCTGAGATACTTTTCAGTACTTCAAGTGTAAGATCCCAGAACTTCCTGGTGGTGTCAATATTGAGGCGCTCATCAGGTGAGTGCGCACCCTTGATGGTAGGACCATATGAAATCATGTCCATACCCGGATATTTTTCGCCAATTACACCACACTCAAGTCCAGCATGAATGGCAAGGACTTTTGGTTCTGTATTAAAAAGCCTTTTATATGCGCTTTTTGTGATTTCAAGGATTTCTGAATCCGGATTAGGAGTCCATCCGGGATATCCTGATGAATGCTCTGTTTGAGCTTCTGCCATAGCAAAAACACTGGCAAGTTTATTGGCGGCGCTTTCTTTGGCACTTTCAACCGAGCTGCGCTGACTTGTGCTTATCACTATATTTCCACCCACCATTTTTATTGAAGCAAGATTGGTGCTTGTTTCAACGAAGTTTGGAATCTCACGCGACATGGAAAGAACTCCATGAGGTAGTGCATACAGGGTGTTCAGAAGCATTTCCTGAAAAGATTTTTCAAACAGTTTTGAAGGAAGCCCGGTTTCCTCAATTTTGATGCTTAAATTAGGTTCTGTTGAACGGAACTCATATTTAATGGTCTTTTCCATTTCTTTAACGTAACTTTCAAAATCGTTAGTAAACCCTTCAGGAATCATAACTGTGGCAAAAGCTTCGCGTGCAATGGCATTTCTGAGATTCCCGCCGTCAATATCAGCAACACGCAGACCATATTGTTTTGATGCAGTCCATAAAACACGGTTTAGCATTTTTATGGCATTGCCAAGCCCTTTATTTATATCATCGCCCGAATGTCCGCCTTTAAGTCCGCTAACCTTGAGCAGGTAAGCCTTTCCATCAACATCAGCATCCACGGTGGGGCAGGGCAGGGTGCCTACTGTATCTTTTCCTCCGGCGCAACCAATAAAAAGCTCACCTTCATCCTCTGAGTCAAGATTTAGTAAGATCTTGCCTTTTAAGAAACCGGGCTTCAGGCCAAAAGCACCTGAAAGTCCTGTTTCCTCATCCACAGTGAAAAGGCATTCTATTGGACCATGAGGAATGTCGTTTGCTGCCAGAATTGCCAGTTGTGCTGCAACACCAATACCATCATCGGCGCCAAGGGTTGTACCACGAGCCTTTACCCATTCACCTTCAATGAACGGCTTTATGGGATCAGTATCAAAATCATGGTCAACGTCACTGTTTTTTTCACAAACCATATCAATATGGCTTTGCAATACAACTGTCTTTTTCTTTTCGTAACCTGGTGTTGCGCCTTTTTTAATTAATACGTTACCCACTTCATCAGTAGCAGCTTCAAGTTTATGATCGGCAGCAAACTTTAAAAGATAGGCAGCAATTTTATCCTCTTTTTTTGAAGGGCGTGGAACCTTACATATCTCATCAAAATATTGCCATAGGGCATCCGGTTTTAAACCTTCGAAAACATAACTCATAGCATCAGTTTTTATAGTTAAAATAATGAATTTACAAACGTACACTAAAAAATTTTCATAAAACCATTTGGAGTGACTTTTTTATTACACGGCTTCAAACATTTTCTGTTCGGGCTTGTTTGTGCAATACCAAATTCAGCAACATTGTTTAATTGGTGTTCTGATAAAAATACTGTTTTTACTTTTTTGGCTCTGAAATTTTCAAGGCTATACAGTAACAGATATTATATTAATAGCTTTTTTGAAGATATACACAGTTTATGAGTTTACAACTCTATGAATTTAAATTGAAACTCCCTGAAATTCAGGTATATGTATCTCATTCATCTTTTTAAAAAGTGGCTGAGATTATATTTTTGAACGCTGCTGTTTTCAATGGTGTTTTAAGCATGGAGTTTTTGAATTTATGTGATAATGCCATGATTGACAATGGAATATGTTTTTAAGGAAATTCTCATCATGTTAACTCATAATACTGAACATATTTATTAACAGGTAGTTAATTAATTACCCCGAAGATGCTCGACATATTAATAAAATACTAATTTTGCACCCAATTTTAAAAATCATAAAATGGAAAGTAAACTTCAGGAGCTTACCAGCAAAATCTACAACGAAGGCATAGAAAAAGCAAATAAAGAAGCTGCCGCTATTGTTGAAAACGCCCGTAAAGAGGCAGAAGCTATTTTGGAAAATGCTAAAAAAGAAGCTTTGGCATTGAAGGAGCAATCAATAAGTGAATCAGAAGAATTGCGTAAAAATGTTGCAAATGAAGTGATCATGTCAGCAAGGCAATCAATTCTTGCAATAAAACAGCAAATCACCAATCTGGTTGTTTCCCGTCTTGTTCACGAACCTGTTAAATCGGCTGTCGGTGATAAGGATTTTATTAAAAAGATTATAGAGACTGTTATTAAAAACTGGGATCCAAAATCAAGTGCAGCTTTTGATCTGGCTCTTACATTGCCAAAAGAAGATGAAAAAACACTTGGTAATTATTTTGCCCAGAAAGCTAATGAATTGCTGAAAGGCGGACTTGATGTTCAGTTCGATGATAAGTTGAACAGTGGTTTTCGTATTGGACCCGGCGACAAAAGCTTTTTATTAAGTTTTACCGATGAGGATTTCGAAAACTTCTTTAAAAATTATCTCAGACCAAGAACTACCAAATTGCTTTACGGAGGCGAATAATGCACAGGAGGAATTATTACTACCTGGTAGCAGGTATGCCGGATATTGTTCTTGAGCAAAGTAAGCTTTCAGTTACTTTGTCTGAATTTAAGGAGGAACTGAAAGTAAATCTTCATCCGGCTGATTATAAATTAGTGGAATTATTATTCCTTGAGGCTGACAATAACAATGTTCTGAATATAATTACACAGAATGTAGGTAAATTCGACAACTCAGGAAGATTTTCCTTCGATGAGCTTGAAGAAGAGATCAAAGAACCTAAGAATCTACCTGCCTATCTTAAGACCTTCATCACCAGTTATAAAGCAAATCTGCCAATTGAGGCTGAAATGAGCTGGGAAGATCAGCTTGCAACCCTTTATTATGAGTATTTGTTTAAAGTCGACAACAAGTTTTTAAGAGACTGGTTTGAGCTTGAATGTAATATCCGTAATATACTTGCTGGTTTTACTGCACGGCGTCATAAAATCCCTGTTGAGAACCTTTTGGTTGGAAACAATTTTATTAATAATGCCATTCGTAAAAGCAACGCAAAAGATTTTGGTTTGCTTGACGAATTCATATATATGGAAAAACTGATGCAGATTAACGAATATGCCAATCTGCTTGAACGCGAAAGAGCTATTGATCAGTTAAAATGGAATTATCTTGATGAACAGAATACCTTCAGATATTTTTCAATTGAAGTTATTCTTGCTTTTATAATAAAAATGAAGATGGTGGAACGTTGGCTGAAGCTTGATAAAAAGACCGGCGAAGAAATGTTCCGAAAATTGGTTAAAGACCTGGAAAATAGTTATAAATTTTCAAAAGAGTTTAATGTATAATGAACAGCAACAACTTAACTCATGGTAAGGTAACAGGCATAATTGCCAACCTTGTAATTGTTGAGGTAGATGGCCCGGTAGCGCAAAACGAAATTTGCTATATCAGCCATGCAGGTACTGCACTTATGGCCGAAGTTATTAAAGTGTTGGGTGACAAAGCCTATGTACAGGTCTTTGAAAGCACCCGTGGATTAAAACCCGGAGCTGATGTGGAATTTCGCGGTCATATGCTCGAAGTAACCCTGGGACCCGGCATCCTGTCGCGTAATTACGATGGTTTGCAACACGACCTGGATGAGATGAAGGGTGTTTTCCTCAAACGTGGTGACTATACCCGCCCTCTCGATCCTGATAAAGAATGGGATTTTGAACCTTTAGCCAAAGAAGGCGATACGGTAAATGCTGCCGATTGGCTTGGACAGGTGATGGAAAATTCAATTCCGCACAAGATCATGGTTCCTTTTACCTTTGAAGGGAACTTCAAAATCAAAAAACTGGCAAAAGCCGGTAAATACAAGATTTATGATGTCATTGCCACCCTTACCGATGAAAGAGGCAGAGACGTTGAAGTAACAATGGTTCAGAAATGGCCTGTGAAAAGAGCAGTCAAGAATTATAAGGATAAACCAAGACCATTCAAGCTGCTTGAAACAGGAGTTCGTACAATTGATACACTTAACCCAATTGTTGAAGGCGGAACTGGCTTTATTCCCGGTCCTTTTGGCAGTGGAAAAACTGTTCTTCAGCATGCTATTTCCAAACAGGCTGAAGCTGACATTGTGGTTGTGGCAGCATGTGGCGAACGTGCCAATGAGGTTGTTGAACTGTTTACTGAGTTCCCCGAACTTGAAGACCCGCGCACAGGCAGGAAATTAATGGAACGTACAACTATTATTGCAAATACTTCCAATATGCCTGTTGCTGCCCGTGAAGCTTCGGTTTACACTGCAATGGCGATTTCAGAATATTACCGTGCAATGGGTTTGAAAATATTATTGCTTGCCGATTCTACCTCGCGCTGGGCGCAGGCATTACGTGAAATGTCGAACCGTATGGAAGAGCTTCCCGGACCTGACGCTTTCCCGATGGACTTGCCGGCCATTATTTCAAACTTTTACAGCCGTGCCGGTTTCGTATATCTGAATAATGGTAAGACCGGTTCTATTACTTTTATTGGAACTGTTTCGCCTGCCGGTGGTAACCTTAAAGAACCTGTAACCGAGTCAACTAAAAAAGCTGCCCGTGCTTTCTATGCTTTATCGCAGCAGCGTGCTGACAGCAAGCGCTATCCGGCTATTGACCCCATTGACAGCTATTCAAAATATCTTGAATATCCTGAATTGCAGGAAACTCTTAAAAAGAATATTGCTGAAAATTGGGTGGACAGAGTAATGACGTTGAAAAATATTCTGATCCGTGGTAAAGAAGCTTCGGAACAGATAAATATTCTTGGCGACGACGGCGTTCCACTTGACTATCACCTTGTTTATTGGAAAGCCGAAGTATTTGATTCAGTGATACTTCAGCAGGATGCTTTTGATAAAATTGACTGTAACGCACCAATGAACAGGCAGAAATTCATGCTCGACAAAATCTATGACATTTATCATACCGATTTCAACTTTGATAGTTTTGAAGAAGTAAACCCATATTTCAAAAGAATTATCAACCTGTTGAAACAGATGAACTATTCAGTTTTTGAATCGGAAGATTTTTACGGTTTTGAAAAAGAATTGCATAACATAATTGATGAAAGGAAAGTATCGTAATGGAAACCAGAGCTTTTCAGAAAATATATACAAAAATCACTCAGATCACTAAAGCTACCTGCTCACTCAATGCCACCGGAGTTGGCTATGAAGAGCTTGCATTGGTACATGGACGCCTTGCTCAGGTAGTAAAAATTATGGGCGATAATGTTACCCTTCAGGTTTTTTCCGGAACCGAGGAAATCCCTACCAATGCCGAAGTAGTATTCTTTAATCGTCCGCCAACGTTAAAAGTTAGTGAAGACCTGGCTGGAAGATTTTTCAACTCTTTTGGCGAACCTATTGACGGAGGTCCTGAAGTTGAAGGCGAAGAACGTGAGATCGGTGGCCCTTCGGTAAACCCGGTAAGGCGTATGCAGCCTTCAGAGCTTATTGCTACTGGTATTGCCGGTATTGACCTCAACAATACTCTGGTTACCGGACAAAAGATACCTTTCTTTGCTGATCCCGACCAGCCTTTTAATCAGGTGATGGCTATGGTTGCTCTGCGTGCAAAAGCTGATAAGATCATCCTTGGTGGGATGGGTCTTACAAACGATGACTACCTTTATTATAAGAATGTATTTGACAATGCAGGAGCACTTAACCGTATCATCAGTTTTGTGAACACTACTGAAGACCCTCCGGTTGAACGACTGCTGGTTCCTGATATGGCACTTACGGCTGCTGAATATTTCGCAGTGGATAAAAACGAAAAAGTACTTGTGTTGCTTACTGATATGACCTTGTATGCCGATGCTTTAAGTATTGTTTCGAACCGTATGGACCAGATCCCGTCAAAAGACTCGATGCCGGGATCATTATACAGCGACCTTGCAAAACTTTACGAAAAAGCTGTTCAGTTCCCCGACGGAGGATCAATTACCATTATTGCAGTTACAACCCTTTCGGGCGGAGACATCACCCACGCTATTCCTGACAATACCGGATATATTACTGAAGGTCAGTTGTTTTTACGTCGTGATACTGAAATCGGAAAAGTTATTGTTGACCCGTTCCGAAGCTTGTCGCGTCTGAAGCAATTGGTAATAGGTACAAAAACCCGTGAAGACCATCCGCAGGTGATGAATGCTGCAGTACGCCTTTATGCTGACGCCGCCAATGCACGTACCAAGCTCGAAAATGGTTTTGACCTTACCGACTATGACCAGCGAACTCTGGATTTTGCAAAAGAATATTCAGATAAATTACTGGCTATTGACGTAAATATTGACACTGAACAGATGCTTGTTACAACGTGGGGGCTGTTCAACAAGTATTTCTCACCTGCCGAAGTAGGTTTGAGAAAAGACCTGGTTGATAAATACTGGCCTAAGGATAATTAAGAATGAAAGTGGTAAACTAAATTATTTAAGGTTGATAACATTCAAAGTTTGATATATCTGGTCAGGTAGATATTAAAAATTAGCCCGTTAAAATTGAGTTAAATAGATTTTATATATCAGTTCTAATCAGCGATTAAATGGCAATAAAATTTCAATATAACAAGACCTCATTACAGGAAATGAACAAGCAGCTACGTATTCGGTTACGGGCGCTTCCGACCCTGAAAAACAAAGAGTCGGCATTACGTGTTGAGGTTAAAAGAGCAAAGGATGAAGCTACGAAGCTTGATGAAAAACTGCTTGAGAAAATGGCTGCTTACGAAGAAATGACCAGCCTCTGGGCAGAATTTGATGCTTCGCTCATTCTTATTAAAGATGTTGATTTAAGTATAAAAAAGATTGCCGGTGTAAGAACTCCTGTTTTGGAACAAATTCATTTCTGGATACGCGATTTCAGCCTTTTCAACAACCCATTCTGGTATATGGATGGTATTGCAATTTTGAAAGAACTGGCTATAATTGCTATCGAACGTGAATTTTTCGTACGTAAAATGAACTTGTTGGATCATGCCAGAAAGAAAACTACTCAAAAAGTAAACCTTTATGAGAAAGTTCAGATACCTGGCTACGAAGAGGCAGTTCTTAAAATAAAACGTTTCCTTGAGGATGAGGAGAACCTTTCAAAATCATCTCAAAAGATTGTAAAAAATCGTCTTACACAAATGGAGGAAGTGGCATGATAGTACCAATGAAAAAATATGCGTTCCTGGTTTACCATGCCGATTATCAGATTTTTCTTGAAAAATTACGGAAAGTCGGGGTGGTGGACATTGTGGAGCGTACCAAAGACATGGATGACGAAACCCGTGACCAGTTGATGGAGCAAAAGGCAATTAACGATACTATTAAATTACTCAACCGCCGTAAAGTAACTCAAAAAGACACCCCTTCATCTGAAACCGATGGTTTTGCAATAGTTGAGAAAGTAAGGGAATTACTTAATGAAGAAGATAGTTTTGAACAACAACTTACTTCGGTAAACAAGGAAATAGCAAATCTTGAGCCCTGGGGCGATTTCTCACTTGATACGATTAAGAAGCTCAAAAATGCCGGCTTAAACGTTTCATTTTATGTTGCTTCGGCAAAAAAATACAATCCTGAATGGGAAAAGCAATATGCTATTGGAGTGGTGAACTCGACTCCGCCAAACGTATATTTCATTCTTGTTAGGGATAATGATGAACCTGTGGAACTTGATGCCGAAGAAGTAAAGGCTCCTGAAAGATCGGTTACTGAAGTGATCAAACGCCGTGATGCTATTCTTGACCGCAAAAAGCAAACTGCCCTAATGCTCGATGAATATGCAGCTACATCAATACCTCTTCTGAACGAGACTTTACAAAAACTCACTACCAGAACTGATTATAAGCGTGCTTTATCAAATACACGTGCCGAAGCAGACGAAAAAGTGATGCTTCTCCAGGGTTATGTTCCTGAATCGGAAGAATCAAAACTAGTGGAGTTTTGTGAAGAGAACAAGATTCTTTATGTGGAAGGGAAACCGGAAGAAACCGATAAAATCCCTATTCTACTGCAAAACGGACCTTTCGCCAGGTTGTTTGAACCTATTGGAAGCCTCTTCTCATTACCATCTTATCATGAACTGGACCTTACCCCATTTTTTGCTCCGTTTTTTATGATGTTTTTTGGGTTTTGTGTGGGTGATGCAGGGTATGGACTATTAGTTTTCCTTTTATCCATATTGTTGAAGAGAAAAGTTAATCCTTCACTAAGACCTTATTTATCACTTGCTCAGTTTCTTGGAATAGGTACAATAATTTTTGGAACTATATCAGGAACGTTTTTTGGCATTAGCCTTATTGATGCCAATATCCCATTCCTTTCAGGTGTACGTGAATATTTTCTCGACAGTCAGAAAATGTTTTATCTGGCTTTGATCTTAGGTGGTGTACAGATCCTTTTCGGGCTGTTTGTGAAAATACTTAACATCACCAAACAAAGCAGTTTTAAATATGCTTTGTCCACTCTTGGATGGCTCTTACTATTCGTAGGTTTGATAGCACGTGTATTACTGGTTCAGGCCCAAATACTTCCTGAAGGTGAAAAGATCGTATTATACAGTGTTCTGGCGGTAAGTGGTGTGCTTATTTTATTGCTGAACGATCCTGATGTAAATGTTTTTGTGAGAATAGGCAAAGGCGCCTGGGATACCTATGGAATGATTACCGGTGTGTTTGGCGACATGCTTTCGTACATTCGTTTATTCGCGCTTGGTATTGCAAGTTCTATCCTTGGACTTGTTATCAACAGTGTAGGACTTAGTATGCTTGAAACTCCATATGTGGGACCGGTTCTTTTCGTGATATTCCTTACCCTTGCTCATACTCTCAATCTTCTTATTGCATCACTTGGAGCTTTTGTACACCCTATGCGTTTAACTTTCGTAGAATTTTTTAAAAATGCCGGATTCAGCGGGGGAGGTAAAGAATATAAACCATTTGCTGAAAAGCAGAAAGAATAATGTGTATTTCAATTAACTAATATTAAAATCAACAACTGAAAATTTAAAAACAATAATTAATTAATAATCAGAAAACTAACTTTAAACAATTAAAAATCAATAAGTATGACAACAGCAGTTTTCCTGGCCTACATAGGCATCGCATTAATGATTGGTTTAGCCGGAATCGGCAGTGCAATTGGTGTTACAATTGGTGGTAATGCTACAATTGGCGCACTGAAAAAGAATGATGAAGCATTTGGTTCTTATATGCTTTTAAGTGCTTTGCCCGGTACACAAGGGCTTTATGGTTTTGGTGGTTTCTTTATTATCAATGCAAAACTTACACCTGCGTTTGTTGCTGCAATGACTATAGGACAGGGATTTGCAATTTTTACAGCAGGAATTACCCTTGGCTTTGTTGGGCTGATATCAGCTATTAAACAAGGTCAGGTGTGTGCAAACGGAATTGCAGGCATTGGCTCAGGTTATGATGTTTTTGGTAAAACTATGGTGTTAGCCGTATTCCCCGAGCTGTATGCTATTATTGCTTTTGCCGCTACCTTCCTTATCAGCGCAGGCTTATAAATTATTATAATCAACAGGCTGTAATGGCAAAATGCAGCAGGAGATATTGCGGGATCTTTTAATCCGGCAATGTTTAATGTAGTATCTGTGTAATATGCACTGCTCCTGCTAAGTATTACTATGATTTGCTATTTATCAGCGAAGCGTTGAGGTAAGAGCAGTTTTACTGTTCTAAGATACAGGGCATCGTTTTATTTACTCATGATCTGTGAGGCAGAATAAAGCGGTGCCTTTTATATTTTGCTGATAGCAATAAATTTGTGCGCAGCTTACAGATTTCCTGACATGTCCCTTTTAGAGCAGTCAAAACATTTTGGATAGAATTTCAATTATTTTAGCTGCTAATTCCGCTTTTATTAAGGTGGTTTTACAAGAGACCTTATTGAAGATGGCTATCTGCGCTTCTTAATATCCTCTGTGATGGTTTATAACCACTGAGAACACAGAGGTTCACAGAGAAACCTGCTGAAAGATTCTTTGTGCTTCTCTGTACCCTCTGTGGTTAAATAAATTACTATTAAAATGTTATTATTGTAAACGAGAATTATATTGCTACTGTGCAGCCGTGAATTTTTCAACCTTCGGTAAGGGGGTCAACATGCTCCGGTTTATCCATCCTTAGTGTTATCAGGATCTATGGCTGTGGTATTTGAGTAATAATAAGTGCCGGTGCTGCCATCTGGTTTTATATCTGAGTCATCATCCTCATCGTCTTCCTCAAGTTCATCCCATTCCCACTGATAGCGATCACGCTGTGGCCCTTTATCACGATGATACCATGCCAGGGCAATGCCGGCAAGCATTCCCATAAGATGACCTTCCCATGAAATCTTCTGTTTCGGAAAAAAATCAGGAAAAAGCCCCCATACCATGCTTCCATAAAGAAATAATACAAGCAGCGCAAATGCCAGCAGATTCTTGTTCTTCTTAATCAGTCCTGCAGTGATATGAAAGGCTGTTAGTCCGTAAACCAAACCGCTGGCTCCAATATGAATGCTGCCATAATCGCCTAAAAGCCAGAGCCAGAATCCCGAAATAAGGAATAACTGAATAAAGATAATAAAACTGGTTTTGCGATAAAAATAAAACAAAGCAGCTCCCAGAAACAACAATGGAACGGAATTGGAACCCAGATGACTGAAATCTTTATGAAGAAAAGGGTAGGTGAAAATGCCAATAAGTCCCCGCCATTCTTTTGGCTTCATACCATATTGGGCAAAGCTTGTATCTGTCAGAATTTCAACTACTTTTACCAGCCAGAGTACAGCTACAAAAATAGCAGGCCATATCAGACTTCGTAAAATCAACGATTTTTCAATTGCTTTTTCGCTATGGTTATAATTATGCATGCAAACCGGCATTAAGCTGACAAATGTACATTTTTATTAGTTGATACTGCTTTTTGAACTTGTGTGATGTTTAAAATCCTGCCGTTTTGTTTCACAAACATATCCTTCAGGAGAAAAATGACAAAACTTAGTTCTTTGGTATAATAGCAGGGAATTATCAGATTTTGAACTTTTAATAAAAATGGACAAAATTTGAATTGGCTCGTAAGTGTCAGAAATACAGTTAAATACAGTAGAGTTCGTAATTTTGCATGTTTTGAATATTAAAAAATGATTTATTTTTGGCTTGGATTACATGATTTGATGAATTTGATTTTAGTTTTCTTTGTAGAATAGTATTAATTGAGTCGTCCTGAAATACCGATTATGTGAAACCATATTAACCTGATCCGGATTTGACTCGGGATGCGTTCTAACGAAAATTACCGGATCAAATATTATAAAATAGGAACAACAGATATACTGCATATCAGATTGCTGAAGAATAATTAAATATGAAAAAAGACAATACAGAGAAACAGGGAAAAGATTTAAAGCCCCTTATAATTGAGAGCGCCCGTGAAGTTTTCAGGCAATATGGTTTGAAAAAGACCACCATGAATGATATTGCCAATAAAATTAATAAAGCCAAAGGCGCACTTTATTATTATTTCAGCAGTAAAGAAGAAATTTACGAAGCAGTAATTGAAGATGAAGCTGATATTTTTAGAAATGAACTGATAAATGCAGTTAATAAGCAAACTACACCGGCAGCAAAACTCAAATCATACGTATTAACACGCATTGGCCTTTTTCAGCATCTGGCAAATTTTTATACGGCTTTCCAGAAGGAATATTATGAGCATTATGCCTTTTTAATGCGATTTCGCGAAAGATATGACAAAGAAGAAATTGACATGATAACTGCCATTCTGGATTATGGGATTGAAAAAGGAATTTTCGAGATTGAAGATGCTTCGCTTGCTGCAAGTGGTATATTACTGGCAATAAAAGGGTTTGAATACCAGTGGACTTTAGAAGCCGATGTAAAGAAAACCGAGAAAAAAATTGATTTCTTCCTTCAGATCATTCTTAACGGCATTAATAAAAGATAATCCCGGGAATTTATCGGCTTGAGAATTGGTTGTTATGCGATTTGTATCTACAATCGTTTATGCCGAAGGTTTAAATATTTAGAACCACTGAGCAGAGCCGGATTGTCCTATTATATTTTTCCAATCGGAATTGAATAGCTAATTAACATTTTTTTAAAATTATTTTATTGACTATTATTCTAATTTGGTCAAATGGTATTATATTTGCTGTCAATTTCTGATGATATGAAAAAGCTCGCTACATTTATCCTAAAACACCGAATTGCTGTTATAGTAATAACTATAATACTCACTTTGATCTCAGCCTGGGAGCTGCGTAATATTACGATCAACAGTGATGTAACTACCTATCTGCCTGCCGACGACCCTTCAGTGAAGCTGTTCAACGATATAAGCCAGGAATACTCATCGAGCTGGACAGCTATACTGATACTTGAAAGTCCTGAAGTTTTTACCAAAGAAAATCTTGAGGAGATAAGTTTGTTAAGCCAGGAACTGCAAAGGCTTGAAGGCATTGATTATGTTGTAAGCCTTACAAATATTCTTGATATACGAACCGATGAATTTGGTTTTGAAATAGGACGGCTGATTGATGAGTACGAACTGCCCTCGACCAATGAAGAACTTGAACACCTGAAACAATACGTTTTGGATCAGAAACTCTATAAGCATCTGGTTTCAGAAGACAGTAAACATACATTAATAGTATGCCAGATAAGTGCCGATTATGATAAAAATTCGATAGCCAGAGAAATAAAGGATCTGGTAAAGAATTTTGACATATCCCAGAAGGTATATTTTGAGGGAATACCTTTTCAGGTTTTATCAATAATGGATTTTATAGTTCAGGACCTGCTATTGCTCACTCCTCTTATTATTGTTGTGATCCTGATAATGCTGTATATCGGATTCCGCTCTTTTAAATGGGTTGTTTTACCATTGGTTACTGTTGGTATAGGCATAACATGGATGATGGCTCTGATGAGCTTCAGCGGCATTGCACTTACACCCATCTCCGACGCACTTCCGGTAGTTCTTTTCGCTGTTGGCAGTGCTTATGGAATTCACGTGGTAAATGCCATACGGCTCAATGTCCCGGGAAAAGAAAACACCAGGGAAGCGCTGATAAATGCGGTAAAAGATATTTCTTTGGCAGTAATACTTGCCGGAGTAACCACTTTTGCAGGGTTCCTCTCGTTTGTCTTCAGCTCTTATCTTACTATTATCCGGGATTTTGGGATATTTGCAGCGGCAGGTGTTCTGATAATTCTAGTTTTGTCAATTACCTTTATCCCTGCATGGGCTTCTTTCTTCAAGAAGTTTCCGGGTAAAACCAGTGAAAGTGAACTCCCTGAGCTGATAACCAACCCATTCAGGAATTTAATAATCGGGCGTCCGGGACTTATTCTTACTCTGAGCATTATATTATCAATAGCAGCTTTTACCGGAATACCGAAAATAGAGCGTAAGGTGGATATTCTTGAATATTTCAAACCTTCGTCATCACTGAGGCAGTCTTCAAATATTATGAATAAGAGCTTTGGGGGTTCATTGCCTGTAATGATAAGGATAAGCGGTGATGTCTTTGATCCTTCAACCCTGATGCTGGCAAATGAAGCTGCAACATTTCTTGAATCCATTGACGGGCTGTCGAATTCAAGATCGCTGGCTGAATATATTATGCGCCTTAACGAAGCTATGGGCGAGGGGAAGCAGATACCCGATTCGAGAGAGAAACTGCAGAATCTTTGGTTCATGCTCGAAGGGGAGGAAATGATGCAGCAGATGGTTAATTACGACATGGATGAAGTTGTTGTGTATGCAAGCATGAAAAATATGGATGCAAAATCAATGCATGATATCTATGATAAAATTGAAAATTATGTAAAACAGTATCCCGGTAAAATGGAAGCTACCGGCATGCAGGCTATTTATTCGAAGCTGGGCGACAGCATGATGAACAACCTGCTGCAGAGTATGTTGCTGGCATTTGTTTTTGTGTTTACTACCATGATATTCCTGATTGGTTCGGTAAAGGGTGCCATAGCAGGTTTCAGTACTCTGTTTTTCTCAATGCTTATGGTTTTCGGCCTTATGGGATATACAGGGATCGCACTTGATATTGCAACATTGCTGATAGCCGGAATAACAATAGGTATTGGAATTGACTACAGCATACATTTTACCACTGCATATAAAAGGTTCATAAGTCAGGGAGCCACTTATGAAGAAGCTGTATCAAAAACCCTTGCGACATCAGGTAAGGCTATAGTGATAAATGTAGTTACTATCATTGCAGGGTTTCTGGTATTGCTGTTTGCAAACCTGATACCATTGCAGCAGTTTGGCATCCTTTTTTCAGTGAGTATGCTTTGCGCCGGCATTAGTGCTCTTACATTACTGCCTGTGTTAATAAAAGTTTTCAGAGTGAATAATAAATCAAAGAAAAATAGTTAATAACCATTTAAAATTTTAGAAGAAATGAAAAAGAACCTTGTTTTATCAACCTTGATCCTTGTGTTTATGATGATCCATGGTGTTACAATGGGTCAGAAAGATGCAATGCAAATTCTGCAAAATGTTGACAATATACTTAATGCACCAAAAGATCAGAGTCTTACTGTTGTAACCTATATTGTTGACCGCAGAGGAAATGAAAGCACACGTGAACTTACCATGCTACAGAAAGGTAGTGATAAGCGATTAGTTAAATTTCTTGCTCCTGCCGATCAGAAAGGAATAGGATTCCTATCGCTGCCAGGCGACAATCTTACTTTGTATATGCCTGCCTACGGTAAAACCCGTAAGGTGGGAGGGCATGTTAAAAATACAAAATTTGCCGGAACTGATTATACCTACGAAGATATGGAAGCAAAGCGCTATACTGAGAGATATGACCCAAAGCTTATTGAAACAAATAACGATAGCTGGGTTCTGGAACTTGTGCCTAAAGACGGTATCAGGTCAGATTATACCAAACTGCATATGACCATACGCCGCAGCGATAATTATCCGGTTAAGATTGCATATTTTGATAAGGCAGGAGTAATGGTTAAAACCCTTGAAAGCAGTAATATTCAGAAAACAGGTGAATACTGGCTCGCACGTCAGACTAAAATGACAGACCTTAAAACCAAAACGTCTACAAGGATGGAGATCACTAATGTGAAGTTCGATACAGGAATTAATGATGATGTTTTTACTGAACGTTATCTCATGCGTTAAAGCAGATTAATATGTTACTTATTTGAATTATTGGATGTTTTTTTAACTGTTTTGTGGTTTCATACAACATATAGTATATAAAGGTAGTATTTTGTGTTCGAAATATTAAAGCAAAAATAAAATGAAAAAAACATTTTTACTGCTGCTGTGGCTTGGCCTACAAATCATTGGTTTTGCCCAGGAATACGGCAGCGCTGGCGACTACTTTGGTTCAGTGCTTGAAAACCTGAACTGGGATGGATATTTTTATTCCGATGATCGTTTTGGAATTACGTCGCCAAATAAAAAGATGATGTTTCAGGAGTATCGCCTGTCACTTAAACCTACGGTGAAAACAAAAAGAACTGCATTCAGCAGCGAAATATGGGTGAGGAGCATGCCGGGAGGGAGTATTACATCGTACACCCAGTTGAGCGACAGAAAAAAGACATTTCCTACTGATGTGGAACTTCGTGAAGCATGGTTTGAAGTGTATGATATTTTTGCAAAAGGCTTGGATCTGAGGATAGGTAAGCAACGTATCGCCTGGGGTACTGCCGATCGTTTAAACCCCACGGATAACATTACCCCTTACGACCTTGAAGATATCTGGGATTTTGGCAGGCATCTTTCGTCGAATAGTGCTAAACTTACCTACTATAAAAATAATTTTTATGTTTCGGGGGTGTTTGTTCCTGCTTTTTCTCCTACGGCGGCACCCGATATGGAATGGATGAGTGCTTTTATGCCGGAATTCAGCATGCCGGAGGAATATGACTTCAACGGCACAAAATATAAACTCATTAATAAAGGTTTTGATGATTTTCTTCTGATGCCGGATAAGACTATTAAAAAATCGTCAACCATGGGACTGAGAACCGGATTAAATATTGGCAGTTTCAATCTTTCAGCAAGTTTTGCCCATAGCTTTGATGTAATGCCTTCACCGTTTAGAGCCCACCTTACCGATGTTGTTCAGGACAAAAATATTCTGAGATACAACCTTAATGTGGAGCTTAAATATCCTCGTATGAACATCCTGGGATTTGATTTTGCCGGCTCGCTGGCAACAGTGGGGGTATGGGGTGAAGCAGCTTTGTTTTTTCCTGAGAAGGTCCTGATGGCTGTGGACATGCGTTATATGGGACTAAATATAAGGGTGATGGATTCTACGGTAATTGATAGCAAACCCTACCTGAAATATGTGCTGGGGCTTGATTATACATTCCCTCATAATATTTATGCCAATTTCCAGTATCTGCACGGTTTTTTCCATGAAAACGGAACCGCCGGACTAAACGATTATTTTGTACTGGCTGCCGACTGGAAAGTCTTTCAGGATAAGCTAAAGATATCGCCTTTTAACTTTTGTATTCAGGTTAACAACTGGTCGAACCTGAGTAATGAACATGCATGGATACTGCTTCCTGAAATTACCTATCAGCCTGCCGGAGGCGTTGAATTAACTGCCGGCGCACGTATTATCAATGGCACAGGCTCAACAATGTTCGGGAAGTTAAAGGATAAGGATCATGTGTTGCTGAAATGCAAAATCAGCTTTTAAAGGGTTGCTTTAAGCCCTGAGCCGGATTTTTGGAAATTGTATCAGATATCCCAAATAAAAAGAAAAGCCACTGGCATTAGTTTCCAAGTGGCTTTTCTTTTAGTGACTCCGACAGGATTCAAACCTGTAACCTTCTGATCCGTAGTCAGATGCTCTATTCAGTTGAGCTACGGAGCCAATTTTTACGATTTGTATTTACAAAGTAGTTCAAGGTATTTTGTAAATTATGCCGATGGTTTAAATATTTAGAACAATCGAGCATAGCGAAGATTGGTCTGTTATATTTTTCCAATCGGTATTTGCGGGTGCAAAGATACATTATTTGAATAATACAGCAAAAACTACGAATTGTTTTTTTTGCGGGATTAAGATTTTAAAAATATTTGATCATGAATTGCCACCGGCTCAAGGTTGGGCTAAAGCCCAGAGGGTAGTGGGGATTTTTTTAATGAACGGGCTAAAGCCCGCTCCTATTCATAATGATTTGATCATGAATTGCCACCGGCTTTAGCCGGTGGTAAAAATATAGGTTAATCAATATGTTGGCTTTAGCCAAACCGGTTTAAAAAGTTATTAAACCCCTTCAGGGTTTAGGGGTGGAATTAACCAAATTTTCTATTAACATATCACCCCTTCGGGGTTTGTGAGAGGTATAGAGTACCATACGTGTTATTAATATGCCGCCCCTACGGGGCTGAAGCCCGTTCATATTCATAAAATTGGATTTTGAATTGCCACCGGCTTTAGCCGGTGGTTAAAAATGAACAAAGCCATCTTATTGGCTTTAGCCAAACCGGTTTAAAATGTTGTTAAATTCTGATATCCAATAGAATTGGGCTAAAGCCCATAGGGTAGAATGAATTTATTTAATGAACGGGCTAAAGCCCGTTCCCACTCATTATTCATCAATCATTTGTTATTTAACCCCTTCAGGGTGTGAGAGGTATAGAGTCCCACACGTGTTATTAATATTTCGTCCCGTAAGTGTCTTCGACACTACGGGGCTATTAGCCCGGGAATTATATTCATTATTTTCTGACCATGAATTGCCACCGGCTCAAGGTTGGGCTAAAGCCCAGAGGGTAGTGGGGATTTTTTTAATGAACGGGCTAAAGCCCGTTCCTATTCATAAAATTTTTCATTATTAATTTTTAGTTATTAATTGACAATTATTCACTATACCTTATTATATATATTACCATCACAGTTTATTATTAAACCCCTTCAGGGTTTAGGGGTGGAATTAACCAA
>JBASHR010000020.1:0-41050 GCA_049654165.1 Bacteroidales bacterium | reverse complement strand
TCATCTCGTTTTTTATGAGAAACCCCGATTTTGAGACTTTATGCTCGTTTTCGGGGTTTTGTTTCTACAAAGATACAACTTAATTATTTATAAACCAAATACTTAAGCATTTTCTGAAAGTGCCTTTGTAACCTCCTCTTTTGGTTAACTCGTTGCACTTTGGACATGATAAATTTGCCATAATTTTTAAAATTTAAGGTTAATAATGAGATAAAGCCAATATATTAATAATGTTGAAATTATTAATCGTGTCATAATACGAGAGATTTTTTCAATTAATGAGAAATAGTCTTCATTTATCAAAGCTATAATCCGCATTGGTATCTGTAAAATAAATGCTATTGATATTAAAAATCCATTTGGATTAAGTTTCAAAGAGTCAACTATTTTCAAGTCATATAAACATAAAATACTCCTACTTATACCGCATGCTGGACAAGGTAAACCAGTCAGTCTCTCGAATAGACAAAAATGCGGAATAGAATTTATTAGACTAAGTCTTATAAATAGTATGGCAAATAAAATCAGTACTGTACTTATCAAGATATTCCAATTTATCTGATTGATATCGTTGTCAGAAATTCTTTCTATCAAAAATTTTGGTATAATGCTAATTTCCATTCGTGAGTGTCTTTCTATTATGCCAGCTAACGTTTTGGCGGCTTGACGCAGGGCGGATTTTTACCAACAAACTTCAATCGAAGCTGTTCTCCCGCCATTGCGGCAAACTGGCCGTTATGTTGCAGCCCAGTTTTATCGTAATTTAATTTCAACCGATTTTTCATCCATATTGAATTTCTCCATTATATTGCTGATTCTCGCCATACAAGCCGAAGCTGAAATGTTTATGTGAATAAAAAGTAAATCATCATTTAAGTCTTTCACTTTATCCCAAACTTTACCGTCAAATGTTTTGTATCTTCCCGACAAATCCACGTTTGATTCTATTATTTCCTTCAGAACACTCCATTTAAGTATGGTTTCTTCTCTTTTAAATAATTCCGTTTGATTGTCCATAATAAAATCGAAATCAAAATCAGGGCTTTCTTTTAGGAATAAAAGGAATTTAATAAAAACATCCTGCCAAGATTTTACCTTTATAACTTCGTTAAAGATATGAAGTTCAATAGGTTTATTGCCTTCTGCTGTCTCTCCTGCGTCTATGTCAAGAGGGGAAAATGCGGTATTCTCTACTGTTTGGGTATTCCAGTTTGCCTTTTCTTTATATAGGTCTGGTAGAGGAAAGGTTTCAAGAAACCAGTTAATCATATTTTCTTGATGCTCCTTAATGCTTTTTTCATTCCAAATATTTCTTCTTATGATGTCAAGTCTGTAATTCAAGGAAGATGTTTCAAGTTTCCTTTTCTTTTCTTCAAACGGTTTATTACCTATCTCACTATTGAATTCAGTGAGTATTAAGTTTCCGATGTTGTGCAGATAGTTTTTATGAATTTCATTCCAATTTTCACCCAGTTCAACTTTCCAACTATCTTCCAACGTCTGAGGCATTATATGCTCAATTGTTATTTTAGGATTACGAAAATCAACAGCAACTTTTGTATTGTGTTCTTCGATTTTGCCTAAAATAAACTTTGAATACTGTTTTAATCCTTCATAAAAATTCATTGACATCAGACCCGTTTTAACTTCGTTGTCGTTGGGTAAACGAAGTCTATAAAAGAGATTTGTCAACAAATCGAACATTGAAATGCTCCCTTTTGCAATTGTTTCTATCTTTCTACTTAATACTACAATGTTTTTGTTCTCGCCTTGTGTTAAGCCTAAAATTCTACGTCTAATTAAAAAGGTTCGGATGGACTCCAAGGCGTTAATAAAAATTTCATCACTTAGTCTTACTTCGTTAACTGTGTATTGGTGATATTCTAATAGTCCCAAAACGAACGGCTTAAATGCTTCTGCTTTTATGTCGTGGAATATGTTCCTTAGAAGCTCTTTAATTATTTTATCGTTACTTTGGTTTTCAGAAATTTTATCTGTAACAAATTCAGTAATAATCCATTTGTAATATTTTACATATCGAACAATGTCGTTAATAAAATCGTTGTGTTCATCAAATTTGTTTTCTACAAATTCCTTGAATTGTTGATATAATTCCTTTGTGTTGTTGTCGCTAACTACTTTTAAAGATGTCGCCATCTTATATTGAAGATAATCACGGAAAAATTTCGATGTGTTTTCCTGTAGTACTTCTTCAATTTTAGGATGCCATATTTTTTCGTAGATTTCTGTCTGTCTTTTACTTTCCATATTAAGCAAGACAAAATTTCGAACCAAGTCAGAGAGGGTTAATGGTTTCCCCAAAGAATTTAGTGTTTCAAAGATGATTTGAGGGTCTTCTCCTTTGAATGGACGTTCATCAAGGAAAATGACAGCAACATTAATTCTCTGAATAGCTATAATGAAATGTTCAAAATCAACTTCGGGACTTAACTTCTTTTTTTCATTAATTAGTTTTATCAGTAGTTGATAGGCGTTATTAATTACGCCTGGCTTGGGCTGTGTTTTATTAATTAACGCTCTATAAGCATCCCAGTCCTTAGTTACTTGTTTCAGCTTAATTTTATCTTGAAATGTCGAAGCATTATTTGTAAGGTAATTTTGAGTAATAAAATCTTGTTTTATCGGGTCAGTTTCGGAATCTCTTAATGCGATTAGAAATATTAAAGTTGTCGTTAAACGCTGTTGTCCATCAACAACTACCGAACGGTTTGCGAACCCAGACTTTTCTTCTTTGATAACTACTGTCCCGAAAAAGTGTTCGAGTTTATCATGTTGTTTTGAGTCTAATTCTGATTCTATTATTCTGGAAATGTCACTAAAATATCTTTCGATTTCAGGTTTTCCCCAAGCGTAAGCTCGTTGGAATGGTGGTATAAAAAAGGATGTCGCATTTTTTGCAAGAACATCATTAATTGAATGGCTTTCTGTCTTCATATTTTATCTTTCTCTTTCAGGTGTGCTGTTTCCGTGGGTTGCACATAACGGTTCGGGGCTTGGCGGTCGGGCGGGAAAGTCCGCAGGAACTTTCACGGATGAACGTCAGCCCGCCTGACGCCAAACCCTTGTTAGCGGTTCGGCATTATTATTCACGAGTGTATTCATCGAATATTTCTTCTAACTCTTCTGTTGGATGGAAACCCGATTCTACCTTTCCGTGTACAAATAAACCATCTTCATAGGTTATTTCCGCAAGTGAATGAGGCAAATCTTTATCAGAAACTTTTTCAGGAAGTTCTGCTACGGGTACTGGTTGCCATTCTCCGTCCTTTTGTTCCCGATATACATAATCAGCCTTTGTCAGCACAAATAGAGTTCGCTTGTCTTTGGAAAATCTACTTTTCACAACTACATATTCTCCGTTATGGTTTCGGAAGAAAGTCGCTCCCTTTGTCAAATGTTCATTATATGCTGTCAATGGGTCGCCCTCAAACATTTGCGGAGTGCTTGGATATTCGTTCGGTTTATCCTCAAAGGTAAAAACAATGCGTTGTGCTGCATTAGGCGTTTTAGACATAATATAATTGGGTCGTGTAACAGGTGGATTTTCAACTACTTCTCGACTAAAAATCCATTCTCCTAACGAACCTCCTTGCAATCGTTTATCACTTTTTGCCCAAGACTGCATTCGTTTTAAACTTACTTGTGCTTCTTCTGCTGAAACAGTACACATCCATTCATAGTTTGGCTCTTGAAATTTGTCACGAAATTTTGAAGGGTCGGAAAGAAATGCCTCAACACTTCCGCAAACAATTTCAATACGCCTTGCAGTAATTGGATTAAGCAAAATGTTTTCTAATCTTGTTACCCAACGTAGATTGTCTGGTCGGTTATTTTGTTTGTTCGTGTCTATGTGGTCAACAACGTGTTCTTTCGTTGGTGGTTTTCCGTGAAATGCAGTTGCTACTATTCTATGAATACGAACCGAAGCAATTTCTAAATAACCTGTCTTAATGTTTAGTTTGCCAAAAGTCCATTTATTGTCAGTCGGTCGTGTTCGTTTGTTTGTTGGCGTGTGTCTCAATACAGAACCATTATCCCGAACGGAATAATGTTCTTCTTTGTAATCACACTTGATTTCTTGATTAAAATTTTCAATACTAACACTCATACATCTAATATATACGGAGAACCATTCTATCTTCTTTGTTATTTCCCCATTGTACCTGCCACGCTCTACCGTCTATTTGGTCAAGCAAAATGAAGTTATATATGTTTGTTGTTGGATAAAGAAAAAATCTTCCAATTTTCTCATCTTCTTTATTTACACGAGAAATGTCTGATAATGTAGTTTCAAATCTATAATCGCTTCCTTTTGTACTCCATTGAACTTGTGTCATTTGTCCATTTCTTGTGTCCAATTTGATAAATGTGTACATATTTCGTGTAGCAAAAAGTCTGTACACAGCACTACTGTCTGGTGAAATATTTTGTGTAGGAACTTCCGATGTGCTTTGAGCAAAAGAAACCGTTGCAAATAGCACAAAAAATAATGTGATAAGTTTTGTCTTCATATTTTTACGTTTTAGTGCAGGGTCTTTTGTATGCTGACCGCTAACGTTTGGCGGTATGGTTAGTTGCCGATTTCGAAGCACTTTCCTGTCAAGTTACAACTGCTTTTAATACGAGCTGTGCCGCTCGAATACCCACTGCACCGGCAATTAATTATACCGCGTGTTGTGCGTTCGGCTTTTATTTTTTTCATCTTCTTATTGTAAATTGAAGCAAAGTTACTAATTTTGCAGTCAATTATTTAGATTTTTTTCATTATGTATTACAGCAGACCTTGGGCGACTATCTAAGTGATAGACAGTCCCAAATAAATTTTCCATAATCTTTTTGGCAAGACAAACAGTCTATGTTTTAGTGTGTCGTCATTTTTAATGAAGGCATTGCTTTATCATAGTTGCTCTGTCAGGTAATACTGTCTTTCACATCGCTACGATTTGAATTCAAGTATTCACCAGTAAAAAGTCATAATGAATAAAAATAAATTGCCTGTAAGATTTACGGGTCAGCACTTTACAATTGACAAAGTGCTAATTGAAGATGCAATAAAACAATCAAGAATTAATCAAAACGATACGGTCTTAGATATTGGTGCAGGAAAAGGATTTCTAACTGTACATCTACAACAAAAGGCAAAATTAGTCATTGCGATTGAGAATGATTTTGAGTTAATAACATATCTAAAACACAAGTTTAAACAAACTCAAAACATTCAAGTTTTTGGATGTGATTTCAGAAATTATAAAATTCCTAATTTTTCGTTTAAGGTTGTTTCTAATATACCATTTGGTATAACATCAGAAATTTTAAAAATATTGATGTTTGAAAATATGGAAAGTTTTCAGGGCGGTTCAATTTTCCTGCAATTAGAACCTGCTAAAAAGTTATTTGCAGACAAAATCTTCAATCCTTACACTATCCTATATCATACATTTTATAGTTTGAAGATAGTTTACGAAATAAATCCTAATAGTTTTATACCTCCTCCAACTGTTAAGTCTGCTTTTCTTAAAATTGAACGAAAACCTTTACATATTGATTTTAATCAGAAAGTCAAATATTTAAATTTCCTATCCTTTCTGTTACAAAAACCTAATTTATCTGTCAGAACGGCTTTAAAATTAATATTCAGAAAAAGTCAGGTTAATGAAATTTCCGAAAAATTTGGAATTAATTTGAACTTAAAAATCGTGAATCTATTTCCAAGTCAATGGGAAGAATGTTTTATTGAAATGCTGAAAGTTGTTCCTGAAAAGTTCCACCCTTCATAATCAATTCTTTTTTGTCAGGGAGTATTTCCATCGTGGGTGTCTTCTTTTTAGCTGACGCACAACGGTGCGGGGCTATATGCAGTAAGGGATTGCGGAGTAGTTTCCTGTTCAATTACACCGAAGTTTGAGCGGGGCTGAATGTTTGAATTACCACTGAAACCCTTATTGCATATAGCCTTTGTTACCGCCTGGTGTTCTGTCTTTCAGTCTTGTAAACCATTGTCACTGTTCAGTTTCCGTGTCATTGTCTTTTTATTTCTGTCGGCTTGTGTGTCAGCTTTTTTTATTTTTTTTGAACATTATCAGTGTTTATTAATATAACTAATACATCGTCTTGCATTTCATATTTTTTCAAATACTTTTTCAATTTTTGAAAAATAATTTTCGAAAAATAATTTGACCAAATATTCCAATATATTACAACTGTGAACGTTTTTCGAGAACTTTTCAATTTTATTTCATCTTTTACCTTTTCTTGAATATTTAATAGAGATAATTCATTTTCAAATAATAAAGAATAATTATTTGGTAATCTCTGAAACATTTTTGTATTTTTTTCTGATAAAATATTGATAGAATTCAAATTTCCATAGCATTGAGTATAGCCATTTATCAAATTTCCAGATGAATTATAGACTCTAATTTGAATTGTAGATTGCTCTGTATTTCTCTCGTATTTCCACAAATCAAGCACATGGTTTTCATCAGAGAGTGAATCTATACTAATTCCAGATAAAACAAAAGAATAATCATAAAAATCTATTTTATTAGATTCTAAATATTGGGCTATTTCGCATTCATTTTTATTCGCAATTTCTTTTGTATTCATATAACGAATAAAAGTGCATGACTGAAAAAAGAAAATAAAAATGCAATATAATAAATAAGAAACTCTCATTTCGCTATTTAAAAAAATTGTTGCAGGATGTAATAATCCTGCAACAAAAAATTATTTTAAAATTGTTTTTACCAAGGCATAATAATATTTTGTTGTTTCATCATATACGATGTTATATTTACCCTTTACAAACATAATACTATTTTTCTCTAACTCATCAGTTATAGATTCGCTAGCATAAATATCTCTCTCTATATAAAAATAATTATCCATGGTAAAATCTTCAACGTCTTTATTGAAAACAAACATAATGGCTTCTTCATTTGTCTTTTCATTCTGAATTAGAAAAAGTCCAAAAACTCTTAACGCATTACTATAATCATCTTGAGTTGGATAATCTACATCTGTTGGGGTGCCATCTACTACACCAAGATACAAACACAAGCCGGGACAAGGTCCGCAAGGATTAGAACCTGTACAATTATCAAAAAGATGTGTGCCTGTGTGTTTTTTAAACCATTTTTTTATTTTATCCCACCAACCAGGTGCAGCCTTTTCGGCTGATTTCAAGTCATTAACAATACTTTGAATTTCAGTTATAGAATATGTAGGCTCCATTGTTAAAACAGACTTGCTCTCTTGAATATTTTTTTGTTTTTCAATCGTTGTTTCTTTATTACAAGAAACGAAAACTACAACCAATAGTGTTGTTACAACTAATAACACACCATAAAAATGCTTTTTCATATTTTAAAAATTTTAAATTACGCCCTACTTTGTTTTTCAGAGTTTTCGGGTCAAATTTTTCTCTGGTAAAAAAAATGATAAGTGTTTTTCGCATTTAATTTTTTCTTTCAAGTAGCGAATCACTCGAAAATGATTAAACATATTTCACTTTATCAGATTGACTACAAATTTAATACATTATTTAATACCAAACAATATTTTTTATTTTTTATTCGAGTCTTTGCTATTGTCGTTTTAATTGAACAAAGACGTAATATTATCATATTATTAAAGTATTTTCCTTTATACATAAAATTTTAATTTAAAAATGCCATACTCAAAATTGACGGCAGATTCAAAGGTTTTGCTTTTATACATTAAAAAATATGTGGTGGCAAGAAATAAAAAACATCGGGGTCGGCACAAGTGTCGGCTTTTTGGTCTTGTCAATATTTCGTTTTTATGTCCTTCCACAATGGTTTACTTTTCAATTTTCTATGTCGTTGTCTGTTTCTTACACTTGGCGGTAACGTTCCGCGGCTATGCGCTGTTTTAATGGCGTATAGCCGCTGTTGGGCGTTCGTGCATTTTATCTTTCAGCGATTATTAGCATCTCATAATCTTCTGTTTTCAACTTATCCTCACGAGAAAAAGCACCAAGCGTTGCTCCAAATATTTCTATTTTTGTAAATCCAAGAGTTTTTAATAACCAGGTTATTTCACACGGCACATAATATCTTTCATTACATTCTAATTCCTTTTCTACTCCGTTATCATCAACAACCTTTGTAATATTGTAATCCCGAAATGTCATTAAGTCAAAATGCTTGCTATAGTAAGTTGCGTTGCCTTCCATTATTCCCTGTGTGTGAAATTCATTTATTGAATGAAACAAAGGGAACAACCCGTTTAATGTTGTGAAAATAAATTTCGCCTTGTTTTTTAAAGCTTTTGAAACATTTTTAAGGATTTCATAATTCATTTCGTCTGTTTCCATAAGAGGGAATCCCCCTTCACAAAGCATTATCGCAACATCAAATTGTTTTTCAAATGGCAGATTGCGGGCGTCATATCTAAATAGTTCCACTTTTGCGTCAGCATTTTTAGCCTTTTCTTTCGCTTTTTTAAGTAATGATGTAGACAAATCGATGCCCGTTACTTGATAACCTCTTTTTGCCAATTCAATAGAATGACGACCTGTTCCACATCCAACATCAATTATCTTTAACGATTTGTTAAAATTTAACTCTTTCTCAATAAAATCACACTCGCCAATAGTTCCCTGTGCAAAACATTCTTTGTCGTATTTCTCACCATAATTTTCAAATAACGTTTCGTACCATTGTTTCATATTTTATCCTTTAATAAGAGTTATCATCCTTCCTCTTGTTTTTATGCATGACGCCCAACGTTTGGCGGTATGGTTAGTTGCCGATTTCGAAGCACTTTCCTATCAAGTTACAACTATTTTTGATACGGGCTGAAACGCTCGAATACACACTACACCGGCAATTAACTATACCGCGTGTTGGCTGCTGGTGTTCTTTGTATATCATTGTCAGCCATTTATTTAGCTCTCTTTTTATTCGCTATCTGTCTGCGCTAACCTATCCACGAAGCACAAATTTATTTTGTTTTTTTGAGCGTGGGCAATCCTAAAACCGCCCTCAAAGGCGGTTACTCGGGTTGGAGAGGCGGAAGCTCTTTTGCAAGCCTTTGGTTTGAGTGTGGGCTCGTGTGGGCTTGCAAATGTGCTTGCGACTGTGTATGGGCTAAAATGTGATTCAACATTAAAAACTATATTTTAATTTAAACATAAACATATTAAAGTCTTTCAGATTGGAAAACAAATTATCTCCTTTGCCATCAAAAATGGTGGTTGAAACAGTGATTTCTGAATTAATAGTGGCTTGGTACGTAATCTCAGGCATATACACAAGGGCATAATTATCTTTTATATTATTCCAGTCGGTAACTATGAAACCACCACCTATAGGAGCTACTTTTAACTTTTCATTGAAAAATTTCTTTTCGTACCGCAAAAAGAAATAGTCATTCAGGTTTTCGGCTCCTCGCTCGTGAATAAATCCGTGCATATACTGAAAATTAAGATACGAGCCATCTGAAAAATTGTAATCGCTACCAACAACAAATTTAATGTAAGGCTTTGTTTTGTCTAAGATTAATGAATCCTGGGTAACGGGAACGGGTGACATAGGATAAAAAGCAGACAAATCATTGGTCATGATTATGTTTTCATCGGGGATAAATGCTGCAGCTTCGCCCCAAAAACCTGCACCAGCAATGCTTGTCGAAAAATCAGCACCAATAATATGGGTTCTTGCAAACGAAAGTTGAGAATTGATATTAATTCCGCCAAACGCATCAACAGGAATAAAAGTATTTCTTGTAGCAAAAGGCAAGCCATCGTATCCCCAAACATAGCTTAGCGAAAAGTCAACGCCTTTAGCAAAACCTTTAAATTTTACTCCGGCAGAAGAACTTTCGCCCAAATTATATTTAGGCATCATTAAAGTATCAGAGAAACCTTTTAAAACCATTCCCTGCGGTAATTCCATAGTTGGACTTAACGCATTTGCAAAAATACCAATCGGCATATTAGCTGGTTGGAAAAAAGGAATAAAAATCCCTTGAAGCGAGAAGTCGTTGTTTAAATAGTAATTCATATTGACGGCATCGGAACCTCTGCGACGACCAAAATCCAGAATATCCTCTAAATCTAAAGGGTTGAGGTTGTCAGTAGGGTTTAGCTTGTCGGCAGTACCCCAAACAATACGCTGTCGGCCAATGGTTACATCTAAACTCTTGGTAAGAAACCCGTAAAGTTGAACGTATGCTTCTCTAATTTCAAGGTTATAAGGGTCAACAATACCCTTATTGTACAAATCGCTCGATGAGATTAACGTGGGCAAACCTATATTCCGAAGCCATACATCGCCATAGAATTTAGAGTTGTCTGTAATTTTTTTTTCAAGGTTTAAAGTCAAACGATTTTCGTTCCAAGCCCAATTATTGGGTGATTCAAGTAAAAATCGTTGGTCGGTTAAAAGCTCACCTGACAGTTTAAGGCTGTTTTCTTCTTGTGCTTTAGTTACGCTTGAAACGGTAACAAGTAGCAGGATTAAAAAAATATTCTTTGTTTTCATAGTTTAAAATTTATTGATTTGATTTATTGCGATTTTTGTTAATTAAAGCTGTTACACAATACTAAAGCAATTCGATGTCATTCCAACAAATTTTTTTATTGCTCGTGATTTACTTTTGCCTTTATCAAATTTGGGTGGATGTTTTAGTCCTTCGAGCATCACATATTGAATCCGTTTTTCCTGTGTCTGATGGTGTAAATTGATTAAAGTTTCCACACCAAATTTTGAAGTTCGCATTTCCTCCAAAATTGTAAAAACATCTTGCTTTAACAGCGCTCTTTGGCCTGTAAACGATTTGAACGGGTTGAATTTATAGTTTATCAGGGTCTCTGTTGCCTGCCCTAAAACCATATCGGCCTCATTACTGAAAACAGGAGTGAATAGTTGTTCAAAATGCTCCTCTTTTAAGTTAGACAAATCGGCATCAATGAAAGCAATAATTTCTCCTGTTGAATTTTCTATCCCGGTTGCCATTGCATACCCTTTACCTTTATTCTCGGGAGGTGCAATATACTTAAGTGATGGCAAAAACTGAAGTTCACCTAAAATTTTGGCCGTACCATCTGTTGAACCATCGCTTACAACAATTACCTCGTCAAAAAAGTATTTACACAAGGTTGTTACTACTTCCTTGATTGTTTTCTCCTCGTTGTACGCACAAATTATGGCCGAAATTTCACTCATTGTTATATCTTTTTAAAATAACATCTTGCTCTTTTGTGGTTTCGCATTTCGAATTTAGTCCAAAGGTTTTGAGTGGATAAATTGTGTTCCAGCTCACGTGTGGTTTCTATATATTTTATCCCTCCTGAAACAATCGAATTTCCTACATCGTTAAATATCATTGAGTTAACCCCTTTTTTTCGATAGTCGCTATGAATTGCAATAAGTAAGGAGTCGATTGTTTCATTTACACGTAGAGCCTTTTGAATATGTAAAAAACCAAAAGGAAATAAATTTCCTTTAGCCTGCTGCAAGGCTCTTGAAAGAGAAGGCAGGCATATGCCAAAACCAACAACTTTGTTTTCAGCATTAACTACTACTGAAACAAATTTTAATCTCAGCAACGGGATAAATTGTTTTTTCAGAGCATCTATTTGGTTGGGAGTAAGCTCAGAAAAGCCATGTATACTTTCATATTCTTTATTTAGAAGTTGGAAGATTCCGTCTGCATATTTTAGGATCTCTTTCTTTGATTTTAATTTTACACTTTGCAATTTATACTTCTCGGCAATCGACCCTGTTATCTGGCTATATCTTACCGGAATTTCGTCAGGGACAGTTACCCTAAATTCAACCCAATCAACTTCCTTCTCAAAACCCAATTGTTCAATCATCTGAGAATAATAAGGATAGTTATATTTGCCGTAGGCTGTCGGGATTTCGTCAAAACCTTCGATAAGAATACCTGAAGCATCAAAATCGGAAAACCCGAGAGGGCCATGAATGCCAACGGCTCCTTTTTCGTTGGCAAACTTTACAACTGCCTGAATCAGGGCTTTTAAAACATCAATATCCTCAATAAAATCAAGCCAACCAAAGCGAACCAGTTGCTTGCCAACCTTTTTGTTGTACTTATGGTTTATGATTCCTGCTATTCGCCCAACTATTGTATTGTCCTCATTGTAGGCCAACCAGTATTTTGCTTCACAAAAGTCAAAAGCAGGGTTTTTATCTTTTGATAAGGTTTCCAGCTCCGCCGAGATTAGGGGAGGCACATAAAATTTATTATCCTCATACAGTTTGTTGGGGAATTTGATAAACTTTTTCAAGTCGTTTTTGCTTGTAATCTCTTTGATTGTAATTTTCATATAATGTCTTTTACACTAATATCTAACACCTTAATTTTAAAGGTAGTATTTACTAATTATCCGATAAAACAGTTTTTCAGGTAGTATTCTTTTCAGGAACACTGAAAATTTTTGCAGAGGTGAGGCTATGACAAGCCTTACAGGTGCATTCTTCTTACGAATAAGTCTTTCAATTCTTTTGGCTAATTCATCCGGGTGTAAACCGTTCTTTTCATCTTGTTCTATTTGAGATAGCGTTTTGCCAAAATTTGGATAAACAGCTATCGAATCGTCCTTTTCAGCACATAACCTGTTTGCTGTAAATTGCGTAGCAAAATCACCAGGGTTAATTATTAGAACTTTAATATTGAATTGTTTGACCTCGTGATATAAAGCCTGGCAAAAGCCTTCGAGGGCGAACTTGCCGGCTGAATAAATTCCCTGATAGGGTAAGCCTATCAAACCGCCTATGGAGCTGATAGATATAATTAGACCGCCTGACTGCTTGCGCATAATTGGCAATACCGCTTGGGTAACTCTCACGGCTCCAAGAAAATTAACATCCATCAGGTGTTGAATATCAGTAATTTTGGTAAATTCAAGAGGAGCAGCAATCCCTACACCGGCATTATTTATCAGCACATCAATGCGTCCTTCCTTCTGATGCACCTCTTCGATTGCCTGTTTAACGGATTCATCTGAAACCACATCCATGAAAAGGTAGTTGACATTAGGTATTAAGTCAATTTTCTTACGCACAGTCCCATAAACCCTGTAATTGCCTTTTGCAAGCAGTTGAGCAATGGTAAAACCAAAACCGGATGAAATACCCGTTATTAAAACTACTTTCATGATTGTAGTATTGTTAGCATTATTATTATTCTATGCTTTGAAAACAGGGTGCTACATTGAGCTCTTTAAAAGCCCTGTTTATTTTTTCTATAGCTTCATCAAGTTGTTCGTAAGAGTGTGTAGCCATAAGGGAGAAACGTATCAGTGCATCCTCCTTCGAAACCGCAGGAGAAACAACAGGATTTACGAAAATACCCTCATCAAGTAGTATGCGTGCCAACTTCAAAACTTTCATATCATCCCTGACATATAACGGGATAATCGGAGTTTTGCTTTTACCTGTATCAATATTGGCACTAATGAAAGCCTGCTGTGCGTATTTGGTTAAATTCCAAAGATGTTTCATTCGTTCAGGTTCATTAAGCATAATATCAATGGCAGCACTAACGCTTGCAACGGAAGCTGGGGGCATGCTTGCGCTAAAAATTAATGCACGTGCATTATGCTTTAAAAAGTTAATTACCTCCTTGTCGCCGGCAATAAACCCGCCTACTGAGGCTAACGATTTTGAAAAAGTACCCATGATTAAATCTACATCCTGGGTCAGATTAAAATGGGAGGATGTACCTCTGCCATTTTGGCCAATTACCCCAATTGCATGTGCATCATCAACCATTAAGCTCGCATTATATTTTTCTTTCAATCGCACAATTTCCGGTAAATTAACAATATCCCCTTCCATAGAAAATATGCCATCAACAACAATCAGTTTATTTTTGTCTGGTTCACAAAGCATCAGTTTCGATTCGAGCGAGGACATATCGTTGTGGGCAAACTTAAGTATTCTGGCAAAAGACAACCTACTTCCCTCGATGATGGAAGCATGATCCTGAGAATCGAGTAAAAGGTATTCGTTGCGGCCACAGAGAGCTGAAATTGTTCCAAGATTAGCTTGAAAACCTGTGCTAAAGCAAACAGCTTCGTCCTTGCCAACCAGTTTGGCCAGCTTCTCTTCCAACTCTAGGTGAATATCGAGTGTCCCGTTAAGGAAGCGGGAACCCGAGCAGCTGGTACCATATTTTTCGATAGCTTTTATTGCGGCCTCTTTAATCTTAGGATGATTTGACAGGCCCAGATAGCTGTTAGAACCAAACATCAAAACCTTCTTCCCGTTAATGGTTACTTCAGTATCCTGCCCGGATTCGATTGCCCTAAAGTAGGGATAAATACCAGCAGCCATAGCCTGCTGAGGGATATCATACTGTTTGCATTTTTCAGAAAGTATTTTCATCGGATTAATATTATTAGTTTATGTTTTTCAATGATTCCATTTCGTTTACAGGTTCAATTATAGATGGGCGTTTTTTGAACACTACAAACTCGGCAAGCACAAAATTCACAATGCCGGATATTACCAATGCCGCAAGATTGCAGAATACTACATGCCAACCAAATAGTTTCTCGAATAGCAGCAGAAATGTCATTTTAACAATAAATCCCAAAACACAGGAAATGTTGAAAATGGCAAAGCGGGTTATAAAAGTCTTTTTGTTTTTTGTTGATATTCGTTTGTGCCATATCCAGTAGTAGGACAATAAAAAATTTGAAAATACCGCGATCTCAAACGAAATAGATGGTGCCACCAGGTAATGTCCAAAATATGTAGAAAAAATGAAAGATGAGAGACACCATAGAACCGTGGTATCGACCAATGTGCCAATAAGACGGCTTGCAACGAATTTTATATATATTTTTGCCATAAATTATGCTTTAGTATTTGGGAGGGTCGATATTCGCATATTTATTCTTATCAATAAAAAAGTTAACCAGGTAAATAAAGAAAAGAATAAAAGCAATAACAATGCCGATCACATCAAACAGGCTTAAAGCAACGCCATCAATTACAAAGTTCTGGGTTCCTGTTGGATAATATATAAAGAGTGTGTTTATAAGGATAACAATTAAACGAAATTCGGTGGGGCCTAGTTTATTGTAAGTGATCTTGAATTCCCCCTTAAGGTAGGTATTGATGTATGTTAAAACTGATAAGAGCAAATACCCTGCAAGAATAAGCATGGCTACTGCAAAGCTTATGTATGGAGAAAGCCCTGCACCCACACAAATGGCAAAAACCGTTAAACCATCAATACTGTGGTCGATGAAAAATCCGTATATCGGACGTTGAGCATTCCTTACACGGGCCAGTGTTCCATCAAGGCTGTCGCCAAACCAGTTCACTAACAAACCAAAAGAGGCTAACCAAAGAAAATAGCTTTCCAGGTTGGAAAGTATATAGCCCGCACTTGATATTAAGGCACCAATAAATCCTAAAACTGTTAAATGGTCAGAATTAATTTTTCGAGGTATTCTTAGTGCCATCCAAACTAACGCTTTCTTCTCCTTGCTGTTTAAAATGGATGTTTGTATTCTTACTTCGGGTTTTTTACTGCTCGTCATATTAGTTATTGATTATAAGATTGTTATAATTGAAATACGAAACTCTTGACTGTTCAAGATTCGATACACACGTTATTCTTTTCCATAGGATAAGCAACATAATTTATTGCTGAAATTTTTCTCATAATTTAAGCCCTTTCTTTACCTGTCTTTTAAAGGTTTTAAGCATTAAATCATAATATGATTATCCGTAATTGTACCTAAGTTTTCCATACCAAGTATCTTCGACAGCTGCAAATAGTAGTCTATCAAATAGATTCACTCCAAAATATCGTCTATTTGTTTTGTAACAAAATTCATTCAAGTAATTTTGTAAATATTCGTCTTTTGTATGGTGGTTTATTCCAAGAAGGTTTCGCTTAGCGTTACTTATCATGGTATGAACCCACGGTAGGGCCTTGGAGGCCTCTTTCGGTGGGACTATCTTTTTTATGTGCTTTGCGCTTACCTTCTTAATCTTATTGAAACCTCGCCATCCATCGCTTTTGATTACAACCTCTGGCTTTGCATATGTTGACAAGGTATCATTCATGGTGCTGGACGATGAGTTGGGAATAACAATCATCTTAACGTACCGAAAGGCGGATGGTTTTTTGTGTTTTCTCGGTCGCCCTGGCTTCGGGTCAACCTTAGCCATAACCAGCACTGTACTTTGCTCTTGGCTACCACGACCTCGCTTTGTGGGCTCATCGGAAGATTCATCGTTGTGCGTTTTGAAGAAAGCGTTGTCCAGCTCCACAACGCCGTCCATTTCGTACTTGTCATCCCTTAGCCCCATGATGGCCCTAATTTTATGCATCATCGTCCAAATCGGCTCATAGCGTTTATGGCCCAACTGGCGATGCACCTCAGCGGCAGATATGCCTTTCTTGGTCATAGACATGAGGTAAATCGTGTAGAGCCAGTACTGGTAAGGCAACTTGGAGGACTCCATTACCGTTCCGCTTCGCAACGTGGTTCTGTAGCCACACTTCTTGCAATCGTGAGACTTATGAGCCTTGTTCCAATAGTGAGAAGTATGTCCGCATCGTGCACAAACAATGCCTTTCTCCTCCTTAATTCTCCTGAAATGTTGAATGCAACTTTTCTCATCAGGATGCTGCTTTACAAAATCTATACAATTCATTTTCAATAAATTTTGTACAAATATAGTACTTTAGGAACATTAGCGGATAATCAAATTATATTAATTCAAAATGCTTTAGTTTTTTGTAGTGCTTTTTTTGTTGCATTTTCTCCTAACTCAATGAGTTCCTTTGCTCTGTAAAAATCAAAAGTGTTGGCAGAATCGTGCGGGATGTTAATTACCAAATCAGGTTTGTGTTTTTCAATACTCATTTTTGCAATTCTATGTATCATTGCCGATGTAGTACCGCTTAAAAGTGAGTAATACCCTGCACTGTGCTTGTCACCAGTTAAAATTAAGGTCGATATGGTGTTCATCAACCTGTTTAAGTATCCATTGTTATTATTTGTTTCTTTTGAAATATCAGTTTTTTTGTCACCGTACAAGTTCACTACTATCAGCAAATCACCATTCTTACGGGAAACGTATTCAATAGGAATTGGATTCAGAATACCGCCGTCAACAAGAATGGTATCAGTGTATTTTACCGGCGTAAAAACTGCCGGGATTGCAACGGATGCCCGGATAGCTTCATAAAAACTTCCTTTTGTAAAAACCACTTCTTTTTCATGGAGTATATCAGTAGCAACGGCAGCAAAGGGGATGGGCATATCTTCAATGTTCATATCGGGGATAAAAGTCTTCATTTTGTCAAAAACGCGTTCGCCCTTCAGCAAGCCATTAGAGGCAAGCGTAAAATCCATAAAGCCCCAGACATCCCTTTTGTTAAAGGAGCTTACCCAATGGGTATATTCATGTAATTTTCCCATGGCATAAAGACCTCCAATAACAGAACCGATTGAAGAGCCTGAAACCGAAGATATTTGAAACCCCTGTTTACATAGCTCATTGATAACCCCGATATGGGCAAGCCCCCTTGAGCCCCCGCTAGATAATACTAATGCTACATTCTGTTTCATATTTTATACTTTTAGTTCAGGAGAAAAATTTTCAGGATATTTTGCGGTAACATCAGAATACAATTGAGCAATTTCTTTTCTTACTCTACTAATATCTATTGGGTTATAAATCACTTTTTTAATCCCGATTTCTTTTCTCTTGTAATCAATGTATCCAACAACAATGGGAACATTTGCTCGTACAGCCATATAGTAATACCCTTTTTTCCAGCGTGTTGTTTTTGCCAATTGCCCTTCCGGGGACAATACGATATGAAGTTCGCTGCTATTGTTAATCAGTTCAGCAACATAATCAATGTACTCCTTGGTTTTACTCACGGGTATTGAACCATAAATCTTAAAGAAATAGTTTAATGGAAATTTGAAAAATTCTTTTTTTGATAAAAATTTGTAATTTATACCTAACTGCATCAAGTGAAGTTTCCCATACAATCCATCCCAGTAGCTAGTGTGTGGGGCAAATATTATTATAGATTTCTTTATGTTTGGAAACTCACCTTTTATTTTCCATCCCAACAGGTTAACTAAAATATATCTGTAAGTTTTTTTCATACAAGAGTGCTTATTCATTTAAAAATTTCAAAAGGGAGAATTGGGCTCTTTCGCCATTTCGTATAAAATTATTCTATCAGTAATGCCTGGGAAATTTTTATATAACCAAACGGCTAGTTTTCCCTGTAGAGTTAATGTCAAATCTCTCTTTCGGTTTAAAGTTGCTTTCACGATAATTTCTGCGACTTCTTTGGAAGACATCATTTTACTTTCATCTCTTGGCGTTTCATTTTGCGGTACCCCGAGTTTGTTAAAAGCGGCTTTCCTTATGTTTGACGATGTAAAGCCAGGACGAACAACCAAAACATTTAACCCTTTCTTAATGTTTTCAAGACGTAGCGATGAAAAAAAACCTTCCAATGCATATTTTGATGCGCAGTAGCCAGTTCTCCCAGGCAAGGGTGTTAGTCCCGAAATGGATGAAATGCCAATTATTGTTCCTTTTTGTACAAGCAAAAAGGGTAAAGCAAACTTTGTACAGTAAACAGCACCATAAAAATTTGTATCCATTAATTCTTTAATAACGCTCAGGTTTAATTCTTCAAAAGTTGCCCTCATAGATACACCTGCATTATTGATAAGCACATCTATTTTCCCATATTTTTCAATTGTTTTATCGATTAAATTTTTACAGGCGTCAATATTTTTGACATCTGTTTGTACGGTGTACGCTTCACCACCCCGCATTTTTATTTCTGTTTCAACTTTCTTTAATTCACTTTCTCGTCTAGCAGCAAGAACTACAGCTGCTCCATTTTCGGCAAACTCAAAAGCACATGCTTTTCCTATTCCAGAAGATGCTCCGGTTATAATAACAACTTTACCGTTGAAAAGATGTAAGTTACTAGCCATTTTTACAATTGTTTGATATAACACCTGGTTCGTTTGTGATTCCTGTATTCAAATTTATTCCACAGATTATTAATTTTCACATTATTCTCCATTTCACGTGTTGACTCGAAGTTGATAATCCCATTTTTAATGTAAGCATTCATAATGTCATTAAATATCAGACCATTAACACCCTTATTTTGGTAGTTCTTTTGAACAGCAATAAGTAAGGCATCTACCGTATCGTTCTTGCGTAAAGCATTCATAATATGAATAAAACCAAATGGAAACAGCTTGCCTTTTGATTTTTGCTGGGCTTTGGCAAGAGAGGGAATGGTTATTCCGAATGCAACTACTTCATTTGTTGAATTTAAAATTATTGACACATATTCGGGTTGAAGAATTGCAGCAAATTGTTTTTTAAGGGCTTCAATTTGCTTTTTTGACAACTCCGAAAACGCATACATATCTTCGTATTCATCGTTTATAAGTCTGAATATGTCATCAGCATAATTCAGAATATCCTTTTTGTTTTTAAGCGAAGCACTATGGAGATTGTATCGTTTTTTTACTAATTCAGCACCTGCTACAAATTTTTGGGGTACAGATTCTGGGACCTTAACATTATACTCAACCCAATCTACATCTTTAGTATATCCCAATTCTTCAATTAATTTCGAATAGTACGGAAAGTTATAATGAGCAAATGATGTAGGCATCTCATCAAATCCTTCGACCAGAATTCCCGAAGCATCAAAAGAAGAGAATCCGAGAGGGCCATGTAGGTATTCCATATTTTCACTTAATGCCCACTGTCTGGCTGCTTGAAACAATAGCATTAGTACCTTTTTATCATTAACAAAGTCTAGCCAACCAAACCTTGCATATTTTATGTTGTGCTTTTCGTTGTACCTGTCATTTATAATTCCAGCAATTCTTCCAACAATTTCCCCGTTGTCATATGCTAACCAATATTTTGCTCTACAAAACTCAAAAGCAGGATTTTTATCAAAGGATAATGTTAATAGCTCATTTGAATGTATTGCAGGTACATATAACTTATTACCAGAGTACAATCTATCAGGAAACTTGATAAATTCTTTTAGCTCTTTCTTTGTTGATATTGCTTTGATTATTAACCCCATTTCGTCAATCTTATTGGTCTAATATCGTTTTATAGTCAGGTTGCAGTAAAAAATCACTTCATCAGTGCATAAAAAACATATTCAAATTCTCCTGTCAAAAATTTATTGTATGTTGTTGTTCCTTCTATAGCAGCAAAATTTCTACCTAAATTCTGAAGAAATTTTGGCAGCAGTCTTCTCACCAATTCTTCCCTATTTGGTGTTGATAATTTTAACGCTTCTACAACATTTTCCGTAATTATTCCATTTTTTAAGCGTTTAAAATCTAGATTTTTCAAATGTGCGTTTAGTTTTTTAAGGTCTTCCTGATTCCCAAAATCTGCAAAGAGTATAACACCCCCTGGTTTTAAAACACGATATACTTCATTTAAGAAAACATCAACCTGCGAATAACGGTGCGACGACTCAATGTTAATTACCACGTCAAAAGCATTGTCTTCAAAGTTTAATTTTTGTGCATCTGCTTGAAAAAACTTTATTTTTTCAGATGAGTATTTTTTATTACAAAACTTAATTGCTTTCTTATTCAAATCAATACCGATTGCTGAATTGGGTGCGAATGTTCTGTTTATGTACGATAAGCCTCCACCACGGCCACAACCAACCTCCAAAATATCTTTCTCTTTAATTTCTGCACCTGTTGCAACCAAATGGTAAAGCTGTATTGAATATCTATTCTTTTCATCATTTTCGTCAAGTTCAATCTTCTGGTTATCTTTTGAGTAACCATAATTCATGAAAATAACCTCAGCATTTTTATCAACGATACTTACATACCAGTACCAAAATTTAAAAAATATATTTTTTAGTTCTTCTTTCATTGTAGTGTTTTAATTTTTTTTCTAAGATGGTTCCACTTGAATAACCGCCACCAAAAACTGAAATAACAATAGTGTCGTTTTGCCTAAATTATTCCCAATTATCCGATAAAACAATTGCTGCACTTGCCGAACCTGTATTCCCAAAATATTCTTTACAGAATAGCACTTTAATACAAGTACTAATGTGCTATTCTGTATTTGTTTAGCTACTGTTTTAGTTTTCTAATCGTAAAATCATCGTCTGTCAACCCTGTGTCGTACTTCACATCCGACATTTGCATTTTTGTTTTATGGTTTTTCTTTATGTCGGTCATTTCAATTTCAGCGGCATTCCAATAGTTGCCAATCTTTTTGAAAGTATATTTGGCTTCCTTTACTTTTGTATTGCCTTTGTCGTAATACTCCATTAATTCAGGATAATAATCTGTTTCATTTACCTGTACCATTACTTTTGAATAATCCGATTTACCCCCGATAGGAGTTAATTCCAATACATATACATTGCTTTCTGTTTTCACCAATTTTGGGGTGTACTTTACCGAGAATAGCACAGACTCCATGTCATCATAAGAAAAATCGGTACCTGCAAAATTTTGATTTTTTGCGCTGGTTGCAATTCTCCTTTCTTTTCCAAAGGCAGGTAAATACAAATACATCACATCATCGGGCAATGATAAAACGGAGATTCCGGCTTGTGAGGCAGGGGAAGTAAAACGAAATATACGCTTGTCGTTACCTTTCTGTTGTACACTGGCTTCACGGATTTCCTCTTTCCCATTTTTGTCAATCAGAATAATTTTATTTTTCCCTGTCATGTCTTTGGGTGAGTACATCACATCGTCCATTTTTTTAAGGATTGTACTTGCGTCTTGCGCATTGGCAGAAAAAATACCTCCTGCTACGATAATAGCGGTCATTACCGCTGTTTGAATTCTTGATTTCATACTTTTTATTTTTAATTGTTAATGATTATTTGCTATTATTTTACGTTTTCGGTTCACAAGGATTAAAATAACCGGTAATAGCGTTAAAGCGCCAAATCCGGAGCCAATCATGCTTATGGCAACCAGTAAGCCGAAATTTTGCAAGGGTACGATTTGTGAAAAAAGAAGCACTAAAAATCCTGCTGATACCGATATAACATTGATAATTACAGCTTTTCCACTAAGCAATATGGTTTCTTTTATAGCTTTTTCAGCATCTCCGTGGCTTATCAAATGCTTATTGAAACCAGTAATTACATGGATAGAATAATCGATGCCAATACCCAAAGCAATACTGGCCACAAGTACGGTAGCAATATCAAGGGGGATACCGGTTATACCCATAAACCCGAATAACACAATAATAGTGGCAACAACGGGTATGGCGGCAAAAATCCCTTTTGTACCGGAACGTAAAATCAAGCCCACAATAAGTACAACCATAATAATGGCTATCAACAAACTGTTATACTGGCTATTTATCAAACTACTGTTGAGCTTAACATACACAGACGGCATGCCAGTCAATTCAATTTTACAATGTTCGTTTGGGTTATCCTCGATGAACCGGTTCATTTTTGCAGTAAACACCTCAAGTTCCTTACTATCAACCGATGCAAATTTCGATTGGATAATTCCTTTTGATAGGTCATTGTTCACGAGTTGGGGCATAACTTCCTGCCCATCGAGCAGAAACCATAATTGTTCAATTTTAGCTTTATCGTCGGGTATCATTTTGCCTTCGCCCATGGCATCGTTCATTTGTTCCACAAGGTCGGCTACAGATTGCGTCATATCGATATTCGGGTCATCTTTCATAAAATGCTCCGTTTTTATCATCATTTTCAGAACCTCAGGGCTTTGCAAATCTCCTTCAAATACAACAAATACGGGTAATGACCCTCCGAATTTTTTCTGCATCACATCTTCAGAAACCCTTGTTGGGTTATCCTTCTTAAAGTAATCAGCCATATTTACGCTTGTCTTAATAAAAAACATACCGCCTATGCTCAATAGAAGTACCCCCCCCCATGTGGCTAATGAATATCTGGGGTGTTTGAAAAGAAGTGTAACTAATGGTTGAAGTATTTTATAGGTTAATATATTTTCATTTTCTGGTTGGTCTGTTACAACTTTCTTGCGGTACATCGAAAATGCTGAAATAAGAGCAGGGACAAAGAATATGGACAACAGCAAAGCAATTAATGTACCCACGGCTGTAAAAATACCGAAGTCTTTAATCATGGTAAGATAAGCGCCAAAAACAAATGACATGAAACCCATAGCTGTGGTAACAGCCGCAAGAATTACCGGAACCATTATATAAGCAAGAGCTTTTATCAATGCCTGTTTTCTGTCTTTTCCATGGGTGTGGTTGATGCTGTTTAGTACATGTATAGCATAGGCGCTGCCCACAGCAAGTAGAACAACAGGTATTATATTGGAAATTATAGTAAGCTCATAACCCGTAACCACCATTAACCCAATAGTCCAAATTACGGCAATACCGGCAGTAAGCAAGGGCAATAAAACACCGCGAAACGACTTGAAACTAAGCAGTAAAATAAATGCAATAATCACAAAAACGATGGGTAAAAGCCACACGATATCGGCTATAATCAATTCGTTAATGTCGTTCATCATCATCGGCAGACCGCCGAAGTAAAGCGTTTCGGGCAAATTCAGGTTTTCAACCTTACTCTTAATCTCCTTTGCAACAGCCTGTTTATCAGCATCGGGTAGTAATGTAAACATCACAACCGAAGCAGTGCCGTCCTCGGATACAATTGCCCCTTTGTACATCTCTTTCGAGAAGACATAATTTTTCAAACTGTCTAATTGTGATTGTTTATCAGGCAGGTTGTACTCATCCACCAATTTTCCGATTTCAATTCCCCACTCAGAACTTTTTATATCCAGAATATTGGTTAAACTCGTAACCGTTGAAATCCCATCAGTATATCTCAGGCTATCGGTAATTTGTTTAATATGCTGTAATATTTCAGCTTTAAAAACATTGTCAGATTCCAACACAATCATCCCCATGTCATTTCCGCCAAATTGAGTCCCAATTTCTTTATATAATGACGCAGCGGGGTCGTCATCGGGCAAAGAACTCAGAATATCTGAATTGATTGTCAAGAACTTGGTTTGATAACCAAAGAATACTGTTAGTCCCAAAACGACTAGAATTATTAGCCATTTAAATTTTACAATGCCTTTTGCAAATCTGTTCATATTATTTTATGGTTTAAATTTGTACTATATTCGTTTTTTAGTCAGTTAATTTGAAAAAAATTATGAAGACAAGCCTTTTGTGAGTATTCCACTTAAATCTTCAAAATGAGGGGAGTATTTCGCATATTTGTTTTGAAGAAAGAAGGGTATTTCAAGCCCTTTTATGACCATAATAAATACATCCAACAAAACATCCATATCTGCAATGGGCCTAAACTCACCTGCCTCAACACCTTGGTTGATTATCTTTTCCAGGTTTTCTTTTTCCCAAACATCTAATTCGGTTCGCAAATCATCAATGAAATGAAAATGTTCAAAAAAGTCAGCTTTTAAGGTTTCGTGGTAATTGGCTGCATTATTTAATAGTTGCATACGCAGAATTAGATAATTTTTAATTTTATCTTTTGCATTCAATTCTGTATTATGCACAATGTCAGATAATTGATTTTTAAGGACTGACATTTCTCTTGATACTACTTCTTTAAATAACTCTTCTTTACTTGCAAAGTGGTAATATAAAGAACCTTTCGCTTTACGTGCCGTTTTAGCAATTTCGTCCATCGAAGTTTTCTGAAATCCAAAACGACTAAACAGCTTATTTGCAACACTTACAATTATATCTTTTGTTTCGTCTATTTTCATCTATATACTATTTGTACTAATTTTGTTTTTCGGTACAAAGATAGAAATATTTTATCAATACAAAATTTTTTTATTCTTTTTTTTAATAATGTAATGAATGTATTGTCGTAGCAGTTGTGTGGTTCGGATATTGCAGCTCTTTTACAAGCCTTTGGGCAGAGCGTAGGCTCGTGTGGGCTTGGAAATGTGCTGCAATGTGGGTTGGGGTTCCTTTCTTTTTTTTGGGGGGGGAGAAAAAAACAAAATAAATTCCATCAAATTTCCACCAACCTATCAAAGAGCTAAATTCCACATTTCAATTTCCTGTCAATTTGCCATTTACAATCTGATTTGCGGTTTTCTACACTTGCAGCCAACTTACTTATAACCTACCAAAAGGTTGGATTATATGACAGAAAATGCTCTTAAACCCAACCTTTTGATGGTTCATTACACAAAGATAAACAAATTTTTTATAAATCATCAAAGGGACTTTTAATATTTTCAATCTGTTTTTTTGAAACATGTGTGTAAATCTCCGTTGTTCGGCTACTGTTGTGTCCCAACAATTCTTGGATATATCTTAAATCTGTACCACTTTCCAGAAGATGAGTTGCATAACTGTGCCTTAACCAATGTAAAGTAACTGGTTTTTGAATGTTAGCTTTTTGTATGGCTGTCTTTAATACTTTTTGTAAACTTTCTCCACTGTATTGTGTTCCGGGTTCCTGTCCCTCAAATAACCAAACTTTCGGCTTGTATGTCCTGTAATAATCCTCTAACATTTCTAGAATCTTTGGCGATAAAGGAACAATCCGGTCTTTCTTACCCTTGCTTTGATATACATGCAAAGTCATACGATCCCGGTTAATATCTTTAAAGGTAATGTTGAGTAATTCAGAACGCCGTAAACCGCAAGCATAAATTAAACTCAACATGGTTCGATGTTTTAAGTTCCCGAGTGCATTTAAAATTGCTTTTACCTCTTCCTTACTTAAAATACGGGGTAGTTTTCGTGCTGTTCGTGGACGATGTATTATGTCAATGTCAATCTGCTTATTCTCAATAATTTTGTAAAACAATTTTAATCCATTAACAAATTGGTTTTGATAGGCAGAAGACAACTGGCGTTTTAATATGTATTCATTGTTAAAAAAGATGATGTCGTCATTGGTAATGTCATGAGCAAGTTTGTCTTTAAAAAATGATAAAAATAGATGAACCACGCCAACATAAGTAGCAATGGTATTGGCACTATATCGCTTGGAATTCAACCAGCTTTCGTAATATTCCAATTGTTTTATTTTTTCAATGGACAAAGCGCCATTATCAAATTTTGAAATGCCCAACAATTTTCGGCTGACAGCATTATCAGGAACATGCCAACATTTTAAAGTTTTACTCCAACGCGCACCTTTTATTTTTCGTACTTCTTTAACTTTTTCAGTATTATGTTCAAAATACAAAGCAATTCGTGGCTGGTTATGATGTACTACAAACTTAATAGTAAACATATTAGTAGGTATTTTGAAGTAAATTTAAAAAGAATATCACAAGGTTTTAGTTTTGAAATTGCTTTTATTTAGTTTTTCCTGTGGTGGTCTAATCCCTTTTGACAATATTTTTACAAATATAATTGTTCTTTTTATTCGAGACCAGTCCACCTTAGTGCGACAGATTTAAATCTTTTAATCGTTAACTATTTGGATATCAATATAATAATTTTGGCGTTTCAATACAGGGGACAAGTCAGGACAAAGAAATTAATTTTTTTGGAAACCTCCAAGGGTTGGGAATTATAATTAATCGCATCAACGCTGAACTGCACGGACTTTTTGGCTGATCATCCTGAGATTTGATTAACCTGCATTATAGCCATAATTTCACTTGCAATTTCTTCAATGGGTTTGTTAGTAACCTTTATAATTGGCCATAATGGCTGTCGCTGAAAAAAAGAGTTGGCATAGTTTAGTTCTCTTTTAACATAATCGAGCCCGGCATAATTTTCAGGGTCAATACCCAGATGATGTTGCCTTGCCTGTCGAAGCGAGGAAAGATTATATGCGTAATTAGTCAGACAGAAAACTTTTTCGGGAGGTATGCTAAATAATTGTTCGGGAGGATCAATATTCAGTATAATCGGAACATTTGCCACAAGCCAGCCTTTGAAGGCAAAATAAATACTTAAAGGGGTTTTAAAAGTTCTTGAAACACCCAGTAATACAATTTCAGCTTTATATAGCTCATCGGGTCTTTGTCCGTCGTCGTGCTGAAAAGCAAATTGCATGGCATCAATGCGTTTAAAATATTCAGCATTTATTTTGTTAAAAAGCCCCGGTTCCTCTGATGGTGAGTGCATTAATTTTTCAGAAAGCCTTGCAAGAAGAGGTCCCATCAGGTCAATAGTTTCAACATTATGATTTCTGCCCGCTGTTATCATGAAATTTCGTAAATCGTGAGTAACAATTGTATGCACAATGAAAGCATTGTTGTCGGCAGCTGCTTTCACAGCCGCTTCAATTTCATGCTTATGTCTCACTTCTTTTATAGTTTTAATTTCAACTTCATGCGAAGGGAACTGAAGAAGAGCTGCACTTAATGCCTGAGTAGCAGTTCGTCCTGTACCATCGGAAACTATGTAGATTATTGACTTCATAAAATGGTCATTTAACAGGTTAGGAATATAATGTCTCGAAAGCCGAAGAACGATACAGCAATACAACTTTCATTTCAAGCAAAGATAATCAATGAAGTGAATGCAGTATCATAGAAAAATAAAAAAATGAAACTTAAGAGAGAGATTATGTATTTTCGCAAAAAATTCGATTAAAATAAAATTGCTCTGATCGTCATGGGATTATATTCATCAATGATCAATAAAAAACAAGCCGGAGAAAAACAATTTGCAATATTGTTTGATCCTGACAAGGTTGATCATAAAAAAATACTAAAAACAGCAAAGCTTGCCCAAAAATCCGGTGTTGACTGGTTTTTTGTTGGAGGTAGCCTGCTTATTCAGAATTCTCTGGACAGTTGTATAAAAGTGTTAAAGGAAAATTGCGATATTCCTGTTGTTTTGTTTCCTGGCAATACTTTGCAAATGAGCAACAAGGCAGATGCAATTCTGTTTTTGTCGTTGATCTCAGGAAGAAATGCCGAAATGCTTATAGGAAGACATGTTATTGCTGCACCTTATCTGAAGTTAAGCTCACTTGAGGTTATATCAACTGGCTATATGCTGATAGAAAGCGGAAAACCGACAACAGTTTCATACATGAGCAATTCAGCTCCAATTCCTGCCGATAAAAACGACATAGCAGCATGTACAGCCATTGCAGGCGAGATGCTTGGAATGAAGCTGATTTTTATGGATGCCGGCAGCGGTGCAACAAATCCTGTTCCTGAACCCATGATAGAAATGGTAGCAAAGTCAGTGAATATTCCTCTGGTAATAGGTGGCGGTATTAATACTCCTGAAAAAGCTGCAGGTGCATGTGCAGCCGGTGCCGATATTATTGTGATTGGGAACGCAATTGAAAAAGATCATGAACTCATCCCGAAAATTGCATCTTCTATAAAAAGATGAATTTCAAACCCTTACAACTCATTTATTTTTCTGTCTTGAAACTGCTATGATTAAATTCAAGAAAATACCTCACACTTTTGCAATCGTCTTTTTTATTATTCTTTTTTCAGCCATACTTACATGGATAATCCCTCCGGGTAAATATACAGCCGAAAAACAGGTTATAAACGGAAAAGAGCAAACAATAATGGTTTTCAGGTATGATCATTCACTTCCTGAAGAAGATAGGTCAACACTTGGCAGCGGAGGCGAAAAACAAACCTGGCAGGTATTTGCAGCACTTTTTAAAGGATTCGTAAAGCAATCCAATATCATTATTTTCATAATTATGATAGGTGGTGCCTTCTGGATCATGAATCAAAGCAGGGCAATAGATGTAGGTATTCTGGCATTTTTACAGTTTACCCGCCGGCTTGAACGCTTCAGCCTGATAAAAAAAATCGGGATAAACAATATCGTGATGGTGCTTATTATGCTGATGTTCAGTTTGTTTGGTGCGATTTTCGGAATGAGTGAGGAAACCATTGCTTTTGTGATTATTTTAATTCCTCTTGCCATACGTATGGGATACGATTCAATAGTTGGAGTGTGTCTTGTATATGTGGCGGCACATATTGGATTTGCAGGTGCTATTTTAAATCCTTTTACAATAGGTATCGCTCAGGGCCTTGCTGAAATACCACTGTTTTCAGGTATTGAATATCGTGTTTTTTGCTGGGTAGTGATTAATATTGTTGGCTTCGCATTCATTTTACATTATGCCCGTAAAGTAAAAAAGAACCCGGAATTATCCCCTGTTTTTGCTGAGGATGCCTACTGGCGCGAGAGAGGTGAAAGCGATATTGAACATATAGAATATTATACTCCTAAAGCTGCCTGGTTTGTATTTATAGCAATTCAACTGGCTTTAACAATATTTGCATTTATTTATCCTGTTTCAACCCTTAATATTGGCAATTCTTCTGTTACTTTCAGCATTATACCTATAACTGCCGTATTATTTGCCGTTGGCGGAATTATAACATTGCGCAGATCGGTTCATTTTTTCATTCTTCATATACTGGCTTTCACTATCCTTTATCTTATTGTAGGAGTAATGGGTTATGGATGGTATGTGATGGAAATTGCAACATTGTTTATGGCTATGGGTATAGCTTCCGGGCTGGCTATGTCTCATTCAGCCGACAGGATTGCACGTCTTTTTCTTGAAGGGGCAAAAGATATTCTTGGAGCTGCTGTAATAGTTGGACTTGCCGGCGGAATTATTGTAATCCTTGATGATGGTGGCGTTATTGACACCATTTTATACAAACTCTCAGGATCAATGTCAGATTTTGGCGATATTGCTTCGATAGGAATAATGTATCTTATTCAAACTGTTATAAATATTGTTATACCATCAGGTTCGGCAAAAGCAGCTATCACCATGCCTATAATGACTCCTTTCTCCGACCTCATTGGTGTTTCACGACAAGCTACTGTAATGGCATTTCAGTTTGGCGATGGTTTTACCAATATGATCACACCTACATCAGGAGTGCTGATAGGAGTACTGGGAGTTGCACGCGTACCATACGAAAAATGGGTAAAATGGGTGTTGCCAATGCTCCTGACACTCATTATTCTTGGATTCCTTCTGCTTATACCCACTGTAACAATGAAGTTAAACGGATTTTAACACAACTATACATATCAATAGATTTTATATATTTGCGAATAATAATCCCACTAAATTTATTTTATCATGAGAAAGCTTATTATTTTATTAATTATGCCTTTGCTTATAGCAGGCTGCGGAGGGCAGCAAATGAAAAACAATGAAACAAAAGAAATGCCTGTAACTAAACCGGTTGTGGAAAAAACGATTAATAATCTGGTTGACAAATACGGACAACAACAGAAGTTCAGGATTGAACGCGGTGTGAACCAGGTTGCACAGCTTTGGCGCAATAGCGACGGAACTACAGAAGAATTCACTGAATTCTGTACAGATCACTTTATTGCTGACGAAGCAGAATTAAACAATGTGTTTGATAAACTCATGGTTAATTTTGAAATCCTTAGAGGTAATATGCTTAGGATCAAAAAAGACCTGATGAGGCCTCTCCACCTCGATATGGGACCCATGCACGATATTGATGTTATGTTTGGCAGTTATGAACCCGGTGCCCATATGCGCGAAGATTTCTTTGAGAATAAAATAGCTTTTTATATTGCCTTGAATTTCCCGTTTTATTCGCTGGCTGAGAAAAATGAGTTCGGTTCAGAATGGTCAAGAAAGGAATGGGCTAAGGCAAGAGTAGGTGACTATTATACATCAAGGGTACCGGCAGCTTTGATTCAGGAAGCATCAGCGGTCGAAACACAGTCCGATAATTATATTGCTGAATACAATATTTATATGGGAAAGCTGGTAAACGACCAGGGTGAAACCTTATTTCCCGAAGATCTTCGTTTGATAACCCATTGGGGATTGCGTGATGAACTGAAATCAAATTACAGCGATGAAAATGGACTGGAAAAGCAAAAAATGGTTTATGAAGTAATGAAACGCATTATTGATCAAAGTATCCCCCAGCAGGTCATCAATAATAATGAATATACGTGGAACCCGTTCAGCAATACCCTGTTTAAAGACAATCAGAGCATTACTTTCAAATCAGAACCTGATACAAGATATGAGCATTTACTGAATAATTTCATTTCAAATAAAAAACTCGATCCGTATTATCCAAATTATCCGACTTACCTTCGTCGTCAGTTTGAATCAAACATGGAAATTCCACAGGAAGATGTTTGGAAACTTTTTACTGAATTTATTTCCAGCGCGCAGGTCAAAGAAGTTGCTGAGTTTATAAGCCAGCGCCTGGGAAGACCATTGGAGCCATTTGACATCTGGTATAATGGTTTCAAACCCCGCGGAACCTATACTGAAGAACAGCTTGATAAAATTGTGGGGCAGAAATACCCTAATGTTCAGGCTTTTCAGAAAGGACTTGAACAATTATTGCTGAAACTTGGCTTCACAAAGGAAAAAGTTGCGCATCTGACCTCAAATATCAGGGTAGAAGGCTCACGAGGCGCAGGTCATGCCTACGGTTCGCTCATAAAAACTGATAACGCATTGCTTCGTACAAGAATAGGAGCAAACGGAATGGATTATAAAGGGTATAATATTGCAGTACATGAGTTCGGGCATAATGTTGAGCAGGTTATCACCTTGCACGATATTGATTATTATACTTTAAGCGGAGTTCCAAATACAGCCTTCACCGAGGCACTGGCATTTATTTTCCAGAAACGGGATATGGCTTTGCTTGGTCTGGAAGAAAAAGACCCATTGAAAGAACATATGGAAGCGCTGGCAAATTTCTGGTCGTGTTATGAGATCATGGGAGTATCACTGGTTGATATCAGGGTTTGGGAATGGATGTATGCAAACCCAAATGCAACCCCCGCTCAGTTAAAAAATGCCATTATCTCAATTGCCAAAGAAATCTGGAACGAATATTATGCACCTGTTTTTGGAGTTAATGACGAGCCTATCCTTGCCATTTATTCGCATATGATAGCAAGCCCGTTATATCTTTCAAATTATCCTCTGGGGCATTTAATTGATTTTCAGATAGAGCAATACATAAAAGGTAAGGATTTTGCCACTGAGATACAGCGGATATTCCGTCTTGGCAGCATAATCCCTCAGGAATGGATGCGTCAGGCAGTTGGAATGGAGTTATCAATTCAGCCCACCTTACAGGCTGCTGCTGAAGCAGTGAAGGCTGTACGTTAAGGATGTATTTATACTGACTAATTAGGGAAGTCATGATTTATCCGAACCGGATAACTGAAATCCTTAAGCAGCAGTAAAGTTAAATAATGCAATAGCGCAGTGGACTTTTGTAATATTTTAATAGGGTTGAACCATAAAAACCTTATTTTCTTAATATTCGGGAAAAGACAAAGCTGCCAATTGAAATGTTCCTGTATCTTTGCCAGCATATTTACTCATTAAAACTACAGAAATGAACTGGATCTCGAAACGAATACAGAATTTATCAGAATCGGAGACCCTTGCCATGACGAAAAAGAGCCGCGAGTTGAGGGCTCAGGGTCATAAAGTTATTAATCTCAGCATTGGGGAACCCGATTTTAACACCCCTGAATTTATCAAGGAAGCCGGAAAGGAAGCAATTGATCAGAATTTTACCCATTATCCGCCGGTGTCAGGTTATCCTGAGCTTCGTGAAGCTATCAGCAAGAAACTCAAGCGCGATAATGATCTGGATTATCCACCTGATCAGATTGTGGTTTCAGCCGGTGCAAAACATTCTATAGCTAATGTAGTTCTGGCTTTGGTTGATCCGGGCGATGAAGTTCTGATTCCGGTTCCTTACTGGGTTTCGTATAAAGAACTGGTTAAGCTTGCCGAAGGGATATCAGTGTTTATTCAGGCTCCTATCGAACAGGATTTTAAAATCACTGCCCAACAGCTTGAAGCTGCAATTACTCCCCGCACCAAGCTGATGATATATAGCAGTCCGTGTAATCCTTCTGGCTCAGTATACACAAACGAAGAGTTGAAGGCTATTGCCGCTGTATTGAAAAAATATCCACGGGTACATGTGATATCTGACGAGATTTACGAACACATTAATTTTACTGGTAAACACTACAGCCTTGCTCATTTTTCTGAAATCAGGGATCAGGTAATAGTGATTAACGGAGTTTCAAAAGGATTCAGCATGACCGGCTGGAGACTTGGTTATATGGCTGCAACAAAATCAATAGCTCAGGCTTGTGATAAGTTACAGGGACAAGTAACCTCCGGTATCTGTACTATTTCGCAACGTGCTTCAATTGCTGCCTTGCTTGCCGATCCGGCAAAATCAGAAGATCTTATCAATATGCAGCGTGCTTTTCTGAAACGTCGTGATCTGGTACTTGATCTTCTTGGTCAGATTCCTGATATAACTGTGAATAAACCGGCAGGAGCTTTTTACGTTTTTCCTGATGTAAGTGCATATTTCGGTAAATCTTTTGGTTCGAAGAAAATAGAAAATAGCGAACAACTCTGTGATTATCTGCTTAACGAGGTTCATGTTGCTTTAGTGGCAGGTTCGGCATTTGGAAATAATAATTGTATCAGATTATCGTATGCTACTTCTGAGGATTTGCTGATTGAAGCCATTGAACGTATTCGGAAAGCATTGGAGGACCTTAAATAAACAAATTTAGTTTAAGTTTTTTATTATTTCACAACTTGATATCACACAAGCAAATAGACTTATTATTTGGTAGATTTCGCGATGTTAATGCTATGGTAATAGGCGATGTTATGATTGATGCCTATTTGTATGGCGATGTCGAACGAATTTCACCTGAAGCACCAGTTCCGGTTGTATCTCTCACTAAGCGTATAAATATGCTTGGAGGTGCTGCCAACGTGGCTTTGAATGTTAAAGCCCTCGGTGCTGTTCCTTTACTTTTTTCAGTTATAGGAACCGATCTTAAAGGCACGGAATTCCTTGAATTGCTTGAGAAAGAGAAAATGTGTACTGAAGGCATCATTCAAATTGCCGGGCGTATTACAACAACAAAATTCAGAATAATTGGGAATAAAAGCCAGATGCTGAGGGTTGACGAAGAAATCATAACCGATATTGATACTGAAACCGAAGACTTATTACTTGAAAATATCAGCCGCACGATCAATCAGAAAAAAATCCATGTTATTATCCTTCAGGATTATAATAAAGGTGTATTGACAAAAAGAGTAATTGAAAGTGTTATTAAGCTGGCTGATGAAGAACATATTCCGGTTGTTGTAGACCCCAAAAAGAAGAATTTTGATGCATATAAAGGTGTTAAGTTGTTCAAACCCAATTTAAAGGAGCTTAAAGAAGGTTTGAAAACTGATTTTTCGGCTTCTGACCAGCAGGCTTTATTTGACAGTATTGCAGTGTTTCAGGATAAGCAGTTGCATGAAATGATAATGGTAACTTTGGGCGATAAGGGCATGGTGATAGGATATATGAAGGATGGACAACGGCATTTTTATTCTCAGGCAGCGCATGTAAGAACCATTTCTGATGTTTCCGGAGCCGGCGATACTGTAATTAGTGTTGCAGCCCTTTGTTTGGTTCTTGATTGTGATGTTCAAACCATTACTTTTTTATCTAATCTTGCCGGAGGTATAGTTTGTGAATATGTTGGAGTGGTTCCGGTTGACAGGGAACGCCTCATACGTGAATCAAAGGCTTTGGCAAATTCTGATGCAGGATGAATAAAATAAATAACAGCAAGCCAACCCCCGAAAAACAAAAAGAAAAAATAAGGAGCATGTTTAACAGCATTGCTCATCGCTACGATTTTCTCAATCATTTTCTTTCACTGGGTATTGACCGGTTGTGGCGGAAAAAACTCGTAAAACTTGCCTCTGTGTCAAAACCGGAACATATTCTTGATGTTGCCACCGGTACTGCTGATCTTGCCATTGAATTTGCAAAGACTAAACCCAAAAAAATCACCGGCATTGACATATCGGAGAATATGTTAAAAATAGGGCAGGAGAAAATAAATAAACTTGGCTTGGATCAGATAATAGTGCTAAAACAAAGCGATGCTGAAAAGCTGCCTTTCAGCGATCGTTCGTTCGATTTGGTATCGGTTGCCTTTGGTGTAAGAAATTTTGAGAACCTCGATAAAGGATTAATGGAGATTAAAAGGGTGTTACGACCAAATGGAAATATTGCTGTTCTTGAATTTTCCATGCCCGGATATTTTCCTGTAAAACAAATATACAAATTTTATTTTCATTCCTTGCTTCCTCGTATAGGTCGCTGGGTTTCGAAAGATACTGGTGCATATTCCTATCTTCCCGAATCGGTTGAAACTTTTCCACAAGGAAAGGCTTTTGCTGCTGAACTTATCAAAGCAGGTTTTGCCGATCCGCAGATATACCGGCTTACCTTTGGAATAGCAAGTATATATCTTGCGAGGAAGCTATAAAAATAAAATCATGCTGCTTCCGTTTATGATAGGTCACTTACCAGAAGCAAATGATTCTGAAAAAGCATCCGTATTTATTAGCAGCATTTTTCATTTTACTGTTGGTATCAAATATTCAGGCTCAAAAAAGCCGGCCTCTTAATTTGATACAGTACGACCATAACCCTTATAATTTTGGTTTTACTCTTGGTTTGAACCAAATGCTTTTCACTATTAATCACATGCCATTATATAATGACAGTGTTTATTCAGGTACGGCAATTAACGATATCACTCCTGCTGATTCTGCTTCTTTACAATCAGTGGAATCAAATTCAAATTTTGGCTTCACTATCGGTATTGTTTCAAACCTGAGGCTTGGACAATATTTTGATCTTAGATTTATTCCTTCTCTTTCTTTTGGTGAACGCGATTTAACTTATACAGCAGCTACTACTTACTTTACTGCACATGATACAGTTATAATCCGAAAACCCATCCAGTCAACGTTTTTAGAGTTTCCATTCTATATAAAATATAAATCAAAAAGAATGAATAATACGAGAGCATATCTGATTGGAGGCACCAAATACTCTCTTGACCTTATATCAGATGCCCGTCGTAAGGAAAAAGCAGGTGGTGCTGAAATTGTAAAGTTACACCGTAATGACTTATATCTCGATTTAGGAGCCGGTTTTGATTTTTATAATGAGTATTTTAAATTGGGGGTTGAAATAAAAATGTCTTATGGTTTAAACAACCTTATTAAGAAGGAAGGCACTATTTATACTGAGGGAATTGACAGGTTAAGAAGCAAAATATTTACTCTTTCATTGACCTTTGAATAAAAAAGATTGCCTCAGGACTTGTAATATTAAAAAAAATACTACTTTTGCACTCCCAAAATATAATGGCCCGTTCGTCTAGGGGTTAGGACGTCAGGTTTTCATCCTGGTAACAGGGGTTCGATTCCCCTACGGGCTGCAAAGAACATAATTTTGAATTAATGGCAAATCATAAATCAGCTCTTAAAAGAATTAGAGCAAACGATAAAAAGAGGCTTTATAACAGGTATTACGCCAGAACTATGCGTAATGCCATTAAATCATTTCGTTCGCTTACCGATAAGGAAGAAGCAACTACAAAACTTCCCGGTATGATATCAATGATTGATAAGACATTAAAAAAAGGTATTATTCATAAAAATAAAGCAGCTAACCTCAAGTCAAAACTGACTATGAAGGTTAATGCTTTATAAGTGATTCTTTTTCCATGGTTTGTTTTGGGGTCTTTATTTTTTAATAAAGACCCTTTTTCTCATTTAATCTTTTTAGTGTCATGGAGCCTTCTGAAAATAAGCCATCCATACGTTTTTGGGCTGAAGATGAACGTCCGCGTGAAAAGCTTGCGCTCAAAGGGAAAATGGCATTGAGTGATGCAGAACTACTGGCAATACTTATAGGTTCAGGAACTAAAGAAGAGTCTGCTGTTGATCTGAGTAAGCGCATACTTAATTCAGTAAATAATAACCTAATAGAATTATCAAAAACTGATATTAAAGGTTTATTGAAGTTCAAAGGCATCGGGCAGGCTAAAGCCTTAACAATAATTGCAGCTCTTGAACTTGGCCGTCGTAGAAGAGCTGCAGAGCCTCTCCAAAAACCTGGAATAAGCTCAAGTAAAGATGCTTACGAAATTATTCAAAGCCTTGTTGGCGACAGCAATTACGAACAATTTTGGGTTTTGTTGTTAAATCGTGCCAATAAGCTTATACGTTCTGAATGTATTAGTCAGGGCGGGATAGCAGGCACAGTTGCCGACCCCAAACGGATTTATAAACTTGCCCTCGAGCATAATGCGAGCTTTATCATTCTGGCTCATAATCACCCTTCAGGAAATCTTAATCCCAGTGATGAGGATATAAGGGTAACAAGAAAAATGAAGCAGGCCGGCGAAGCTCTTGACATTAGGGTCATTGACCATATAATTGCCGGCGAGAACGACTATTATAGCTTTGCTGATAAAGGTATTTTGTAAGATTTACAATATTTTGTTTCTGGTATTCCTGTGAACCTCCATTTTTGTTGCTGATACATTCAGAAAAGCAAAATTCCTTCGTTGGTTTTCTTAACCAGATTAACAATTATTCCTTAAGAAACTTAATGCTGTACGAATGATCAGTTTCTGTTGTTAATCTAAGATTATAAATACCACTTTTAAAGTCACTGATATCAATTGTATGATCCGTCCCTGTGTTCTTCAGAGATCCGGTAATCATATTTTCTCCTCTGGAATTATAAATCGAGAATAGCTTAGCAGTTGATTTCGTTTTTAAATAAAGAGTGTTTCCGGCCGGATTGGGATATACAGTAATTATATCCCCAGGCTCAGTATCATTTATTCCTGTTAGATCAATATTGATGGTTTTGTTAATACTGGTTTTCTTATTACAATTATTCTCAATTGCTATAAGTTTTGCTTCATACTGCCCGTTGGCGGGATAAACATGAACAGGCGAAACCTGTGTACTTGCCCTGCCGTCGCCAAAGTACCAGACATACTTATCGGCATTTACTGAAAGATTTGTGAATTCAACTATTCTGCCGGAAATAGAATATGAAAAATCAGCAAGCGGTAAAATGTGAGTATCGAATCTGTACCAGTACGCTAAACTATCAAAAACAACTTCTTTGGCAATATTTTTTATGATAGTTGCTTCATCATGAGGCAGAACATAATCGTATTTAGTCAGTGCAGGATCTTTGCCAAACATTATTGAATAAAAAGTGCAGGCTGCCGCATATGATCCACTGTTCTCCGGGTGGCTTTCATCAGGATGATATAGTTCAATTTCAGGATGTTCTTTTCTGATTTTTCTCCACACTTTTGCTACCGGAGCTATTGCTGCTTCATTGTCTTCTGCCATTATTGTATATCTGAGCTGTAACAAACTGTCCATACCTTCGTAAGTACATACCGGCGGAAAAGTAGGGCAATATTCATGATCACCGTTTTTTCTTCCCCATGTCATGAAAAATAAAGTAGTACTGCATGGGTTGGCGGATTTAATCAAACTGTCAAGTCTGGCAGCATACGGATAAACCATTTTTACAACCTGATCGTCAGGAAAAGAAGGTAACTGGCTTTGCTCCTGAAGAACAACAAAATCCCATCCACCTGATCTGATGAGATTAAGAGTCGTTTGATTGGTTGTATGTTGCCTTAATGTATATCCTCCCGGAGTATTACTGCTGTATTCCAGTGTGTCACCTGTAGTTAGCCCCAAATCTCTTATTATTTCCGGCAGATTGTTTGAAGCAGTGTAACTGTTACCAAGAAATAAAACCTTAATTTTTTGTGCATCAGTATTTAAATAAGCCAATAAGAAGCTGAGAATCAGAATGATCTTTGTTTTCATAAAGCTGTGAGATACTATTATTGATAGTTTGCTAAATTAAAAAACATTTTTTAACCTATTCCTGAGTCTTTGTCCTAATTGTAATAATGACCAAATGTTTGCAATAAATTGATTATCCGTATTTTTGCACCTTGCTTATACTTTATGTTGAAGATGATAATAGATTTTAGTTCCGAACTCGTTGAATGGACGATGATTAATATTCGTAGTAACAAAATAACATGATTAAAACTCTGACTATAATAGGTGCGCGACCCCAGTTTATTAAAGCAGCCGCATTGAGTCGTGCCATTAAAAATTCATTTTCTCACAGGATCAGGGAATTGATTTTGCACACCGGGCAACATTACGATGAAAATATGTCAGATGTGTTTTTTAAAGAATTACAAATTCCAAGCCCTGATTTCAATCTTAATGTAGGTTCGTCTTCGCATGGTGCTCAAACTGCCCATATGATCGAGGGTATTGAGAAAATATTAATTGCTGAAAAACCCGATTGTGTGATTTTGTATGGCGATACTAATTCGACGCTGTCAGGTGCCGTAGCAGCTTCAAAACTTCATGTTCCGGTGGTTCATATAGAAGCAGGGATGCGATCTTTTAATAAAACAATGCCAGAAGAAATTAACCGGATAATATGTGATCATTGTTCCACACTTTTATTCTCGCCAACAAAAACCGGAATAAATAATCTGATAAAAGAAGGTTTTAACGTTAACAATAAGCCTCCATTTACTGCTGATAATCCCGGGGCCTTCCATTGTGGCGATGTGATGCTGGACAATACTTTGTTTTTTTCAAAAACAGCCAAAACAAATACTACAATAATAAAACAACTTGGTCTCGAGAGCAGAAATTTCGTATTGGTTACCATCCATCGTCCTGTAAATACCGATGATACAAAGCGGTTAATTAATATTTTTAAGGCACTTATTAATTTAGTAGAAACAAAAGATATTAATATTGTTATTCCTTTACATCCCCGGACTTCAAAAATAATACAGCATATTCCGGATATCTCTTTAAAAGAAAAGCTTATTCAGAATGATAAAATAAAACTGATTCCGGCTGTTTCATTCCTTGAGATGGTTGCACTGGAGGAAGCATCTTCAATGATTATTACCGATTCGGGAGGAGTGCAGAAAGAAGCCTGTTTCTTAAATAAACCCTGTATAATCTTACGCCAGGAAACCGAATGGGTTGAAATAGTTGAAAGCGGCTGTGCTATTCTTGCTGATGCTGATGAAAAAAAGATCATTGATGCGTTTTTGCAATTAAATGACATCACTAAATTCAATTTTCCTGATATTTTTGGAGATGGAAAAGCTGCTGAATTCATAGTAAATGAAATAATCAAATGCTTTGAGTAGCTTTAAAACATTGAACATTAATACATTATAAATATTTTTATTTTTATATAACAGAATTCAAAAAATGTTTAATTTTGCGCCTTGAAAATGGGAGCATAGCTCAGTTGGTTCAGAGCATCCCGACTTTACATCGGGAGGGTCACTGAAAAACTGAATTGAAATATTGGGAGCATAGCTCAGTTGGTTCAGAGCATCCCGACTTCACGTCGGGAGGGTCACTGAAAAACTGAATTGAAATATTGGGAGCATAGCTCAGTTGGTTCAGAGCATCTGCCTTACAAGCAGAGGGTCACAGGTTCGAATCCTGTTGCTCCCACCTTAAACCGCAGTTATGCGGTTTTTTTTGTTATGGCTTATTTCTACATCTTACATTCGTCCACTCTTGATAAGTATTACATTGGATCTACATCCGTTATTTTAGAAGAAAGATTGCGTCGTCATTTAAGTTCTCATAAGGGCTTTACATCAAAGGTAAAAGATTGGAAAATAGTTTATTCCGAGCATTACGATGATATTAAAGAAGCAATGAAGCGTGAAAGGCAGGTTAAGAGCTGGAAAAGCAAATCCATGATAAATAAACTAATCTCTGGAATGTAAATCTTTTTCAGATCATCCCGATTTTACATCGGGAGGGTCACAGGTTCGAATCCTGTTGCTCCCACTTTAAAACCGCAGTGATGCGGTTTTTTTTGTTATGGCTTATTTCTACATTTTACATTCATCCACTCTTGATAAGTATTACATTGGATCTACGTCCAGTGTTTTAGAAGAAAGATTGCGTCGTCATTTAAGTTCTCATAAGGGTTTTACATCAAAGGCAAAAGATTGGAAAATAGTTTATTCCGAGTATTACGATGATATTAACGAAGCAATGAAGCGTGAAA
>JBASHR010000019.1:0-32973 GCA_049654165.1 Bacteroidales bacterium | reverse complement strand
TTGATTTTGTTGTTAATAACATTAATATTCCTGGCCCAGTTGTAATAAAGATAAAGCCTTCGGGTACTACTGGTACACAACAGCAAATAACAATTGATAACATCAGCTGGACTTCTTATTCACTACCAATTGTTCAGGATGTTTGCGGTAATAAACTTGATTGGTCAGATGTAAGTGATGTTTCTGATTATGATGGTTGCTCCGGTACTATAACTTATACCTATACCTATAAGGATTGTGCTGACCTTGAGTATTTATGGTCATTTACATATAACTTAAATGATGATCAGGCACCTGTATTGATTGGAGAAGTTCCTGAAGGTGAAACGGACATGAATTTATGTTTTGCTGATATTCCTGCCGGACCTGAATTAGGGGAAATTGTAGCACTGTATGAAGATAATTGCGGCGGCACAGTAACAGTAACAAAAACAACAGATCTAATAGGTACGGATTGTAGTTGGGTCGTTACATACACCTATACTGCTGCAGATGAATGCGGAAACACTGCTGCACCTGTTGTGGTTGTTTACAGTGGCGGTGATACTGAAAAACCAGTCTGGGATCAGACAATGCCTGCTGATATTACTGTTTCGTGCGATCAGGTTCCTGAAGTACCTGAAATTACAGCTTCAGATAATTGTGATGACGATGTTTTGGTTTCTTTTAACGAAACAAGGGAAGATGGTGCTTGTGCTTATAATTATACGCTCACTCGTACCTGGGAAGCTGAAGATAATTGCGGAAATAAAATTAGTCATGTACAGGTTATTACAGTTCAGGATACCGATGCTCCATCTCTACGTGTTGGTGTCACTCTACCAGAGGGTGAAACTGATAAAAACCTCTGCTTTGCTGCTATTCCGGAAGGACCTACTGCAGCTGAGATTGCTGAATTATTTGAAGACAACTGCAGTGAGGTAATTGTTGTTAAATACGACGAATCTGTTGGAGATGATTGTAGCTGGATTGTTACGTATACATATACCATTTCAGATGAGTGCGGAAATACCGCTCAACCAGTCGTGGTTGTATACAGTGGTGGTGATACTGAAGCTCCTGAGCTTGTCGGGACATTACCCGGAGAAACTGGTATAATGTCGTGCGTTATTGCAGTACCCGAGCCGACAATTAAGGAAATTGCTGATCAGTTCAGTGATAATTGTGGTAATGTCAATGTTGTAAAATTAGATGAGCAATTTGCCGGTGATGCATGTGCCTGGGCTGCTACATATACTTATACAGTTAGTGACGATTGTGGCAATTATTACGCTGACCCGGTTGTTATTGCATATTCAGGAAGCTATCCTCTTCCGGCATTGAAAGATGAGGATGAAGATTGTTCTAGCCTGAATAAAGTCAGTTTAAACTGGAATGTTGGCTATGCCGAACAATTCCAGCCTGCTGACCTGGAAGAACAGGTTAAAGATCTTTATCTTGATCCATGTGGTGGTGTTATTACTGTAACACATATACATACAGAGAAGGATCATCATAACGGCTCAGGACCTGTCCAGTGGAACTTCTATTATACATACAGAATTGTGAATTCCTGTGGTGGTTTCGTTGATTGCACTGTGCATTATGCCGGCTCGCCTACAAATGTTCCGCCTACTATAAATATTGATGATAAGATTGTTGAAAGTGGTCAGGAAATGTGTTTTGGCGCAACTGAAACTATTGAAGTTTCAAATCTTACAGTAGAGGCTGGAGGAGTTATCACTTTAATAGCCGGTCAGTCAATAAAAATGTTGCCGGGTGTTGTAGTTAAGCCGGGTGGCTATCTGCATGCATACATAAGTGATACTTATTGTGAAAACCCGACCCCACTGATCATGGCTAAGGATGCTGAAGAAACATCTTCAGAAATTTCTGCTGAGATACCTGAAGAATATACACTTTTCAATGTATATCCTAATCCTACTCGTGGTTCATTTACCCTTGATGTTTATGATTTTGACAGTGATCTGACTATTGAAATCTACAACATGGTTGGAACCAGAATATTGAGCAAGGAAGTATCAGGATTTAGCAAGTATACCTTTGACCTCTCAACACAACCTAATGGTATTTATATCATAAGAGTGTTAAAAGACAACGAGTCAGCATTCAAGCGTATTATTAAACAATAACGTCGCTGCTGATTATTAGTTCTTATTCTCAAAAAGCTCTATCTGTACCTTTGCAGATAGAGCTTTTTATTTAACTGCCGTAATTTAACCCCAGTATAAGTATAGGTGGTTCAACAGTAGAAAAATATTGTAGTTTTTGTTAACAAGTTTTCGTATTCGGTGTTTAATTACATATATGATCATTTGGTAAATATTTTAAAAACAGTAAAATGTTAAGAACCTTTACATTTCTGCTGATAACAATTCTCCTGTGTGGCGGCAGTCTCTCATCCAAAGCCACTACCGCTACTATCGCGCATCATAATGAATATCCGGGACAGGTACTCATTCCGGTAACAGTTAGTGGTTTTACTAATGTTACTACAATAACAATGTCGTTTTCATACGATTCCACAGTTTTGGTTTATACCGGATATCAAAACTTTGCTTTATCAGGAAGTCTTGTTGTTGCTTCTTCTCCTGTTGGCGGTAATAATTTGAAAATAGTTACCATTTCATGGATTGGCAATAAACAAACTGTTAATGGCACCCTGATAGATATCGAGTTCGATTATACAGGTGCTCACTCCGATCTTAATTTTACATTTGTTGAGGTTACAAACCAAAGCTTTAATCCTATTAGTGTTACAACTTGTGATGGTAGTATTTCGCCTCCAGTTGAAATAATCCTTGGTGAGTTGAATAACCAACTGCCCGGCCCGGTGTTAATTCCACTTGATGTTGACTTCTCAATGGTTTATGCAGGAGTACCGATATTTCAGTTTCTTGTGGAGTATGACAGCGACATATTGGTATTTAATGAAGTTGAAAACAGCTATTTTTCTGAGATACAATATTCTACTCCTTCTGTTGGTCAGATCCTTATTTCCTGGATCGGAAGTGCAACACAATATAACGGTAAACTTCTTGACCTTAATTTTACTTATAAAAGCGGATATTCCCCGGTTTCTTTTAAAAAAGCTTCATGTTTTGTTAAGAAATCAATAAATAATAATTTGCCTGTTGTTTATGCTGATGGCTATATTGACGGCCCTGAGATTTCTTTATCATTGAGTACACTGGTTTCTGATCCTGAGATACTGAATATATGCTCTTATTCTCTGATAACATTGCAGTTAAAAGATGGAACAGGAGTGAATTTTCCAGTTTGTGTTGATAATATTTTTATAGAAAGCGATTTTGGTGTTTTATCAGAGTTCACAGCGCATGATAATGGTTTGTATACCGCTTTATTATCTCCTGAGGTTCCATACAATGAAGGATATACAATCATAAAGGCCAGATATTACGATAAATATTTTGATCAGGAGGCAGAAGTTCCCTTTCTTCCCGAACCAGTAATAATTTTCCCGGAGAATATTCAGGCTTTTAACGATGAAGGATATTGTGGAGCGGAAATTGATATTTCCATACCCTTTACCGGGAGCCCAACTCCTGTTTTTACATTTACTGTTGAAGATTCAATAATTGAATTTCCGTATTTCTTCCCAGTTGGAACCAGTCTTGTTCTGGTTGAGGCTGATTATGAGTGTGGTATGGCAAGCAGCAGTTTTACAGTGCAGATAATTGATAATGAAGCTCCTCAGGCACCCTCAGATGTAAATTATATTGTCAATTGTGTTTCAGAAGCTGTACAGCCTGAAGCTCTGTTTGCACCCGATAACTGTGATGGACAGGTTCAGGGCATTTTGCTTTATGTAATTGATGAACCTGATCCTATAATATGCTCAGGAATAAGGACTTTTGTTTTCTCCTATACTGATACAGCTAACAATACTTCGTCATCTACCTATAGTTATACTATCATCCCTCCCGAACCAGAAATAATTTTCCCGGATAATATTCAGGCTTTTAACGATGAAGGATATTGTGGAGCGGAAATTGATATTTCCATACCCTTTACCGGGAGCCCAACTCCTGTTTTTACATTTACTGTTGAAGATTCAATAATTGAATTTCCTTATTTTTTCCCTGTTGGAACCAGTACTGTTCTGGTTGAGGCTGATTATGAATGTGGTATGGCTAGCAGCAGTTTTACAGTGCAGATAATTGATAATGAAGCTCCTCAGGCACCATCAAGTGTAAATTATATTGTCAATTGTGTTTCAGAAGCTGTACAGCCTGAAGCTCTGTTTGCACCCGATAATTGCGATGGACAGGTTCAGGGCATTTTGCTTTATGTAATTGATGAACCTGATCCTATAGTATGCGCAGGACAAAGAACTTTTGTTTTCTCCTATAATGATACTGCTAACAATACTTCGTCTTCTACCTATAGTTATACCATCCTTCCAACCACAGGACCTGAATTGATTAATCCTCAAGAAGATTGCAGCAGTCTAAATCTTTCAGAGCTGAAGTGGAACCTTACTCAAGCTGAGGAGTTTGATGCTAATAGTTTAACTGATGATGTTGCAGCACTTTATACTGACAATTGCAATGGCTCAGTCGTGGTTGTGTTCACAGAGACAATCCCGGGTGAAAACAATAGTGATGAATCCTGGATAATGAACTATGAAATCACTATCACTGATATCTGTGGTAATTCCATTATCTGTTATGTTACCTACAGTGGTGGAATTCAATCCGAAGTTCCTGAAGATATTGACTTGCCGGAGTGGGTTGTTGAAACTGGCGACGACTTGTGTTTTGGCGCAACAGAAACTATTGTAATTCAGCATGGACTGACTGTTACAGGAGGAAGCATTAATCTTATTGCCGGAAAATCCATCAGGCTTTTACCTGATGTTGATGTTCAAAGTGGAGCTTATCTGCATGCCTATATCAGCGATACATATTGCGAAAATCCCACTCCGTTGGTAGTAGCCAAGGAAATAAGCGACGAACAATTCTCTGAATCAGAGCATTCTGCGCCAATCAATGATTTGTTTGTTGTGTTCCCTAATCCTACTTCCGGAGCTTTTGTTGTAAAATTGAATAGGGTAGATGTTAATTCTAACATTGAAATTTTCAGCCTTACCGGCCAGAGAATATTAAAGCAGGAAGTTAAAGAAACAACAATGCGTTTTGATCTTAAAGATCATCCTAACGGGATTTATATTATACGCGTGATCAACGGCACAGCCACTGGTACTGGCAGGATCGTAAAGCAATGACAAAATGGAAGAAAGAAAGAGGCTAATTGATAGTCAGCTCATTATCAATTAGTCTCTTATTGTATTGCTGGATAAATCCTTTAAGCATGGTTTCCATTTCAAAACCTTTGCTGCCCGGAATCCCGATATCATCGTTGAGAAGTAAAGGATCGGCAACAAAATCATAGGCATTGGTAATTTTCTCCCCATCAAAATAGATAAGGTATTTATCCATGGTCATCAGATAATATGAATTGAAATACTGAAAAGTATAAGCAGTAGTAGTTGTATCAAATAAATTTCGCCCAAAAGCCATATAAGGCTGATCGTATTCCAGATATCCGAGAACTGAGGGCAAAATGTCAATTTGCTGAGCAACCTCTTCACGAACTCCTGTAAGACTGTTATCAGGTTTGTAAAAGAACAGGGGTACAGCAAAAGCGCCAAGATTAGTTTGATATTCCGGAATAAATGTTCTGTTTGGATGATCGGCAGTGAATACAAATAAAGTGTTCTCAAACCAGTCAGTCTTGCAGATAGTTTCGAAAAACCTTCGTAATGCGTAATCAGTATATCCTGCACATTCATGCATTGGATGTATACCTTTGGGAAATACATTTTTATATCGCTGGGGCAGATTATATGGATGATGCGAGGTTGTAGTAAAAATAGCAGTAAAGAATGGTTGCGGAAATTCATTTATTTTATCAGCCCAGAACTGCAGGAACTCCTCATCCCATATCCCCCAGTAACCGTCAAAATCACTTTTGTTGCCATATTCGCTCATACCATAATATTCCTTGAAACCTGCTATATTGGTGAAAGCCAGAAATCCCATTGACCCGTTTGGTGCTCCGTGAAAAAATGAAGTGTGATAGCCTTTTTGTTGAAGCAATGAACCTATGCTGTTTATCCGGTTCGAAGCATATTTTGTTAGTACATAAGGTTCAACCATCATTGGGATTGAAGAAAGTACCGAAGGTAAAACATCAATTGATTTTCTGCCATTCGAAAATGAATATCTGAACATCAGGCTTTTATCAATAATTGAATCAAGGAAAGGGGTATAGCCTGTATATTCTCCGCTTTCAATCAAATGTTGGTTATACCTGCTTATATATTCCCGCCCCATGCTTTCAATTATAATGATAACTACATTCATGGGCTTGAACTGATTTTCAGCAGCAGGTTTATGAACCGGATTGAATGCAAGTTCCAGGTCTTCGCTATTTTCAAAATATTTCTTGTATTCAAGGGTTTTCTTGCCAATGGTTCGGTAAACTGCAAAAGGTGTATTCAGCACAATAGCTATTTCGTTTGGATTTTCAACAAACTGACCTGCATTGCTTAAGGTTATAGGCCGGGTACTGTGACGAAAACCACCCCGAAGACCGGCAACAACAAAAACACTGAATATTGTAAGGATAACAATTCCGGTGGCAAAGAAGAAAAGCTTTTCATTGAATTTCCGCAAAGGGTAGTAATTAACCGGTTTCTGATAAGCCCATGCCAGAAACAATATCATCAAAACAAATAGTAGTAGCAGGTACCAATAATCACTTAAAAACTGAACAGATAGGCTGAGAATATTGCTTTCGTTTCCAAACTCGCTGAAAACACTTGCTGTTGTTCGCCGGAATGAGAATTTGTAATAGGCAATATCAGCACAATTGGCTGCCAGAGCAATGCCATTCGCGGTCAGAAAGATGATTTTAGTTACTGTCTGATAAGTTTTTTTATATCTGAATGAAAAGGGCAGGAGCAAGGCTATTATGTACAACAGATTGGTGTATAGAATAGCTGAAGTGTCAAAATACAGTCCTCCAACCATTATTCGCATCATTCTTTGAAAATTTATCCCCGGAAAAAGCGACAGGTTGAAAATATAAAAAGCCAGACGGGTAATGGTGAATAATAAATAAACCAGTAAAAGGTTGTAGATTAGTGCGAAATATGTATTTCTTGATTTAAGGGAAGAGAAATATCGGAATATGAAATTCATTTTTTCGGCAAATTTAATCTATTTTTAACAACAAATTCTCAGGCTCTTTTATCCTGACGATGATAAAAAATTAATTTTGCACTTTATTTCTAACTGTTTGATATACCCTGAAGGACAGCCGGCAATGACAAAACAAAAAATACTTTTTATTATTAATCCTTCATCGGGAAGCAGTTTGAAATTCAAGGGACTTATAGCCGGACGTATTCTCGATACTATTGACAAAAGCAAGTATTTACCGGAGATACATCATTCGTTAGGAGCTGAAAATATTACTGAAATATGTACTGCGGCAGTAGAATCAGGGATGAAAACAATTGTGATAGCCGGCGGCGACGGTTCAGTTAACCTCGTTGCCCGAAATCTCATTGGAACCGATATAACCCTGGGCATTATTCCTGCAGGTTCAGGAAATGGTCTGGCACGGCATCTTAAATTACCGGTTGATGTTAAAAAGGCAGTGAAAATCATTAACCGTGGTAAAACACAACTTATTGACTCAGTTAATATTAATGACAGAGTCTTTTTTAGCATTGCAGGCGTGGGTTTTGATGCTCTTGTAGCCCGTGAATATGCACGACTGGGAATGAGAGGTTTTTTGTCGTATTTCAAAGTTGTTACTACCCAATATCTGAGCTATAAACCTCAGACCTATGAACTTAAGATTGATGGTGTGAACCTTGTGAGAAAGGCTTTATTTGTTGCTTTCGCCAATTCCAATCAGTTTGGCTATAATGCAATAATATCTCCACAGGCAAAGCCCGATGATGGTTTTGTGGATGTTTGCATCACACCTAAAATTCCTTTGCTGAAAACTCCTTTGCTCGCTTTGAAGATGTTTGGAAATACAATTGACAGGTCAGCCTATGTTGAAATTATCAAAGCCCGCCATGTGGAAGTGAAAAGACATGAAGACACATGGATTAACCTCGACGGAGAATCACTGGAGCTTACAGAAGATCTCATAATTAAGGTGAATCCGGCATCATTACGGGTAATTGTGCCTTAAAGGATATTTCCGGAAAATCGGGTAGTGGTATTTACTAGTGCTCACTTTATCAGAATATGATAATAATACCTCATAAAGCGAATTGATTTTTATTTTTGCAATGAATTTGTTTTTCTTTTCAAGGCAAGATTCCTGTTAGAGCCCATTCTTATTAAACAGAAGGGCATAAGGGTTCAAAAAAATAATTATGAAAATACGGCTTATTGAGAAAAGACAGCTTAACCAGCAATTATTACTATTGTTAAGGCTTGGTTTTGTGTTTGTCTTGATGAGCTTCACACGCTGGTTGTTTTATATCTTCAACTTAAACAGTTTCCAGCATCTTAATACCGGCGGACTACTACGCATAATGTTCATAGGGATATTGTACGATGCTTGTGTCATAGCATATTTTAACCTGCCACTTATTCTGCTTACCCTGACACCTTTTGGCTTCAGATATCACCCCGTTTATCAGGGATTCTTGAGAATATTATATGTGATAACAAATAGTATTCTCATCATTTTCAATATGGTAGATGTTATTTTTTATCGTTATATTTTTAAAAGAACCACTACCGAGATATCAGAATTTTTCTTCAACCCTGCTGAGAATTCAAGCAGCCTGCTTTTGCAGTTTTTTATTGATTTCTGGTATATAGTACTGATCTCTTTGTTTTTAATTTTTCTGCTGTTTTGCTTCAGTCGTTACTTTAAAAGCAAAAGTCCTGCTCCTGTTCGAAAATTTGGATGGTATCTGCGTCAGACTTTGTGGCTGTTAATATTCTTATTTTTCACATTTATAGCTATGCGTGGCGGATTCCAGCTTAAACCCATAAAACTGATGAGTGCCGCTAAACACACTGAAAGCCGTAATGTTCCTTTATTGATAAACTCTCCTTTTTCTATTATCAAGACTTTTGGAAGCAAGGCTTTAAAAGAGGTTTCCTATTTTAATGAAAGTGAGCTTAGAGAGGTGTTTTCTCCTGTTCATAACGTAACTGGTATTTCAAAAGAAAATGACAGCCTGTCATGCAAAGGATATAACGTTGTTTTGATCATAATCGAAAGCCTTGGAAGAGAATACATAGGTTTCTACAATAACAGACAGCCTTCACTTACTCCTTTTCTCGACAGCTTGTTCAGCAGGAGTGTGGTTTTTGACGGTTTTGCCAACGGTAAACGTTCAATCGAGGCTTTGCCTTCCATTCTTGCAGGAATACCATCGCTTATGCCTGCTGACTATCCCAGCTCGCCATACATAAATAATCGGCTGCAGGGTATGGGCACATTATTGAAAGACGAAGGTTATGTTACTGCTTTTTTCCATGGAGGAAATAATGGAACTATGGGTTTTGACTTGTTTTCTGCAATAAGCGGGTTCGATCAATATTTTGGAAGAAATGAATTTGCCTCCGAAGAGTTTTTTGATGGTAACTGGGGTATATATGATGAGCCCTTTTTGCTGTACACTGTTCAGGAAATCAATAAAATGAGCCAGCCTTTTGCTGCAGGGATCTTCACATTGTCGTCACATCATCCTTACAAATTGCCGCCACAGCTTCAGGGGAAGTTCACACATGCACAAAATGATATGGAAGCCACCTTTTGTTATGTGGATCATGCCTTAAAAACATTTTTCAAAGAAGCTATACGGCAGCCATGGTTTGAGAGAACCATATTTATTATTACTGCTGATCATACGCCTGAGAATACTTATTTGAAGACTTCACCGGATTTCGAAACTGTATATGCAGTGCCGGTAGTATTTTATATCCCGGGTAAAATGGCCGGTTATAAAAAGGAAAATGCACAGCACATTGATATTCTACCCACTGTGATGGCGCTGACTGGAACAGAACAACCGGTTTTTTCGTTTGGGCGCAATTTGTTTGATTCAGAATATCCGCCTTATATCCTGAACTATATGAATGAGACATATAAGATAATTCGTAATGATACATTAATTATAACAAGCGGTGAGAGCATTTCGGAAATGTATGATTTGTACAATGATCCTACTATGGATCTCAATTTAATATCTTCAGCAGGGCATGCTTCCGAATCTCTTTTAAATTTTGCACGAGGGGTCATTCAGCAATATAATAACCGCATGATACACAATCAGTTGTATCCGTTGCCTGAAGACATCGAGTGGCTTTTAAGAAACGAGTAAAAACAAATATTGCTTTTACCGATTATGTTCCAATTGAGTTATTTGTCAGGGGGTGCAGGCAATTATCCTGAACTTTAATAATTTTTGCAAATTAATGGCGTTAATTATACAATCATAAACAGGGCTCGATTCGCCTTTAATGAGCCAATAATATTTGTGGATTAATGAAGATTAATTAATTTTGCACAATTTTAAGAAAAAAGCATTCTTTAGTACCGACTTATAAAAATCTAGCAAATCAGTTATTCAGATAAAAGTCAATAAATATTGATTAAAAAGTTAAAGAATAAAGAATAGTAATGTGTCAGAATTTTCCATGAAGAATACATGATTTGGATCAGCAATAGTATTTTAATCCTGAAGTCGTTTTCAAAAAATCATTTTACATTAAACCTATGTATTTAATTATCAATAAATTCTAATTAAATTAATAATATGAAGAAACGTGTATCAGAATTACGATCTTTGCTTTTCTTGTTATCGTTTTTCCTTGTGTTTCAGGCTTTTGGACAGGAAGTAACGGTTTCAGGAAAAGTAACAGACGCCGACAACGGTAGTGCAATGCCTTATGTTACTGTGGCTGTACTTAATACTTCCATAGGAACCGTAACTGATATGGATGGTTATTATACCATAAAGGTTAATAAAGGTTCTGTGCTATCTTTTTCGTTTGTTGGGTATAATACTCAGGAATTTCGTATTCAGGACCAGCGCAAGCTTGATGTTGCAATGGTTTCGGCTACTACGGCACTTGAAGAACTGGTTGTGATCGGGTATGGAGTTCAAAAAAGAAGTGACCGTACCGGGGCAGTGGCAAGTATCACATCAGACGAAATGAACCGTGGCGTGCTTGTTGACCCTATACAGGGACTGCAGGGAAAGGTTGCCGGTGTTATGATCTCAAAACAAGGTGGTGACCCTAATAAAGGATTTGATATCAAGATAAGAGGGGCATCCAGCCTGGAAACTTCAACAAGCCCGTTATATGTTATTGACGGCGTGCCCGGAGCTGACCCTACAACCATTGCTCCTGAAGATATTGAAACTTTCAACGTGCTTAAAGATGCCTCGGCAGCAGCTATTTATGGTGCAAGAGGTGCTTTCGGCGTTGTTATTATCACCACTAAACGTGGAAAAGAACGCAAAGGCGCTCAAATTGACTTTAACAGCTATGTTTCGTTTGAGAATGTGGCTAAACGTCTGGATTTGATGTCAGCCGGCGATTTCCGGAATTTTATAGATAAGAACCCAGAATTCCAGACTTTCTTTATTGATGGCGGAGCTGATACTGATTGGCAAAGCGAAGTTTACCGAAACGGTTCTTCACAGAATTATAACCTTGCTTTCTCCGGTGGTGATGGAAGTACGAATTACCGCGCATCAATTGCTCATGTTAATTATACCGGCGCTATAAAGGGTTCTGATAAAACCAGAACAATAGGTCGTATAAATCTTGACCAGAAAGCATTGAACGAAAGGTTAACAATTTCATCCGGACTGGCTGCTACCATTGAACATAATAATTATATCAACTACGGTGGCTGGGGTGCTGATCAGGTTTTATTCCAGACCTTCCAGCGCAACCCTACCGATCCGGTAAAAACTGATGACAGCCCTTATTACGGAGGATATTTTGAATTGGAACGCGTATTCCAGTACTATAATCCGCTGGCTTTAATTGAGCAGATCCATAATGAGAGAGATGCAAAACGCTATTTTGGCTATTTAAAAGGAGATCTGGAAATTTTCAAAGGCTTTGAGGCAGGGATCAACCTTGCATACACACGCAATGATGAAGAAGGTTCTTACTTTATGCCTACCACATTGTATCTGAATAGTTATGATGGTTACGGACGTAAAGCCTACAATAATTTTGAGTCGAAAATTCTTGAAGCCACACTCAGATATAATAATGTGTTCGGAAAACATAGCTTGCAAAGCGTGGCAGGTTATTCATTTCAGGAAGATTTCTTTACCGGGTTCAGAGCTCAGGGTCGCGAACCTTTTATCAATGTTGTTAAAATGAACGACCTGTCGCTTCTACAAAGTGTTAAGCCCGGTGATGTTTCTTCATATAAGAACTCAAACCGTCTGATCTCATTCTTTGCCCGTGGTATTTACAACTGGGACAGTAAGTATTTCTTCACTGCTACTTTGCGGCGCGATGGTTCCTCGAAGTTTGGAAAGAATAATGAGTGGGGATGGTTCCCGTCTGCTTCGGCTATGTGGAATATTACCGGTGAAGAATTCATGCAGAACATAGGTTTTCTTAACAATCTGCGTTTGCGTGTTGGCTATGGTATTACCGGAAATCAGGAAATCGGGAACTATAATGATATTGAATATTATAAAGCTGCCGGCAACTCATTTAATTTTGAAACCGGTGAAACTTCAATTTTATTCCAGTTTGCTCATAATGCAAACCCCGATTTGAAATGGGAGGAAAATGCAGAGCTGAATATTGGTCTTGATTTCGGATTTTTGAATGATAAAATTTCAGGCTCTCTCGATTATTTTGATAAGAGAATATATGACCTGCTTGGTTCTTATTCGGTACCTGTGCCGCCAAACAAGGTTGACAGAACATGGGCAAATGTCGGAGAATTCAAGATTTCAGGTTTTGAATTCTTTATTCAGAGCTACCCTGTCCGCAAAGCCAATTTTGATTGGAAAACCTCTCTTGTTTTTACAACCTACAAACAGGATGTGGTTAGTCTCTCAAGCGGAGTTTATAACTGGTCAACACTTAAAGAAGGTTATTTGTCAGGGCCGGGACTTGTGGGTGCAGAAAACTGGACTCAGCTTGTTGACCCCGGATTCCCGCTTGGAACATGGTATATGCCTGAATATGCCGGTTTAAGCGCTGATGGTAAATTCTTGTTTTATACTGAAGCCGGCGGAGTGACACGTGATCTGACACTTGCGGAACGCAGAAGGGTTGGTTCGGCTCAGCCTGATTTTGATCTTGGATGGTCAAACTATTTTGAGATAAACAAGAAATTTGATGCAAGTATTACATTCAGAGCAGTGTATGGCCATCAGATCTTTAACACCACACGACTAATATTTGGCAATCCTACTTTCTTGCCGGATCGCAATGTTTTGCGTTCGGCAGCCGATGAATATGCACGCGGTCTCAGGGATAACCCCAAGGTCAGCAGTTATTATCTTGAAGATGGTTCATTCCTGAGGCTTGATAATATATCATTCGGTTATAATATTCATAATGTGGCTGGTATAAATCGTATCAGACTATATATAGCATCAAACAACCTTTTAACGTTAACCAATTATAGCGGGATAGACCCTGAGGTTAACCCTGTAGGAAGGTCGTTTGGTCTGGATCAGTATAATGTTTACCCGAAAACCCGTACCTTCACTTTTGGTGTAAATATTAATTTGTAATCTTAAAATAAAATAGCAATGAAAAAGATATTAGTTTTTACTTTTATATTGATTGCAGCTTTTGGTTGTACCAAGCTTGATGATGCCCTTTACGATCGCATCCTGCCTTCTGATTACACTGCGGATCCAATATTAAAAATGAGTCCTATTTATGAGCCTATGCGTGATTTCCTGGATTGGGGCGGCTGGTGGTTTGCACAGGAAGTTACTACGGATGCCGTTGTTTGTCCTACACGTGCCGGCGACTGGGATGATGGTGGTAAATGGAGGGTGCTGCATCAGCATACATGGGATAATAATACTGAGGCAATTGCAAGTATGTGGAGCAGGTTTTTCGGAGGTGCGATTGAAGCAAATAAATTCATTGAAGAATTTGCGTCAGAAGCCGGGAATCCTGTGATTGATGCTGCTCTTGCCAAAGCCCGCATTCTCAGAGCTTATTATTATTATCTGCTTATTGATAATTATGGTGATGTTCCTTATATTACCAAATATCTGGATGCTGATCCTCAGCCACATAGAAATTTCAGAAAGGATATTTATAATGAAATAGTTAAGGAAGTAGAGCAAAGCATTCCATATGTCAGCCCCGGAACTTCAAAGACAGGTGTTACTAAAGCTATGGCTTGGAGCCTTCTTGCAAAATTATATCTGAATCATGCCGTTTATACAGGTAATGTTAATAATGAGTATTGGGCAAAAGCTGAAGCAGTGTGTGACAGTATAATTAATCTTCAGAGTTATTCACTTGAAAGTGATGTGTTATCAGCTTTTGTTACACATAATGAAAATTCGCCAGAGAATATCTGGGTAATTCCTTACGATGAAGATACCTATACCGGATTTAACCTCCATATGAGAACCCTGCATTACAATAGCAATCTTACATTTGAGATGGTTGTAGGACCATGGAATGGTTTTGCTGTGGTGGAATCTCACTATAACACATATTCACCTAACGATAACCGTCATAACTGGTTCCTGGTGGGGCAGCAATATACATATGGTGGGCAACCTATCAAAGATCAGGGCGCAGGAGGACTTCCCCTGATATTTACTCCTCATATCCCTTCGTTGGTAATGGGTGCAGGAAATACCCCACAGGAAATACGTATGTCAGGAGTCAGGGTAAAGAAATTTGAAATTCGTCGCGGTGCGAAAGAAAATCTTAGCAACGATTTCCCGATATTTCGTTATGCTGATATTCTGTTAATGATGGCTGAAGCCCAGTTAAGACAGAACAAACCTGTTTCGGTACCTGGTCTTGACCAGATAAGAACCAGAGCGGGATTACCGGCCGGATGGAGTGCAACCCTGAATGGTCAGGCAGGTTTGAATGAGTTGCTTGCCGAGCGTGGCAGGGAGTTGTTCTGGGAAGCACACCGCCGTCAGGATTTGATAAGATTTGGAGAATTCAATAAAGCATGGTGGGAAAAACCTGCATCAACACCTGATAGAAATGTGTTCCCGATTCCCCAGTGGGTAGTTGATGCAAACCCAAATATTACACTTGATCCTGTATCAATAAAATAAATATACTGTATATTTGCATATTAAATTAACCTTTATTTCTAACTAAATTAAAATTTTAAAATTATGAAGAAAAATCATTTAAGAAAACTGTTGTACCTTATGGGAGTTTTAGTACTCGCTTCCATGGTAATGATAGCATGTAAGAAAGATGACGACGAAGACGAAGAACCACCTATTCTTGTTGAGGATGGGTTCTACATCAAGGGTGTTGTAACTCCTTTCGAAAAGCTTGATATTAAGGGTACTTTAATAGCTGGAATAAATGAAGTAGGACAAGTAGCCAGAACCGGAATGTTTGAAAAATATATCACTCTTAAGAAGGGTGATGCAGGATTCAACATTGTTCAGGTTGCCGGCAAAACCCTTACTAACTGGGGTCCTGCCAATGTTCAGTCTGTCGCCACAAATGGTGAAAACGAACAACCAAATATTACTATTCAGACCGGTGATCTTGGCACAAGTGGTGTTTTTACAGTTCCGGCTGATGGATTGTACCATGTGATAATTGATCTGGAGGCGAAGAAGTTTGTTATTGCACCTGTTCCTTATTGGGCTATTATTGGTGGTGCAACTGATGCAGGATGGTCTGATACACCAATGGACCTTGTTGGAGGTTTCAACATGGAAAAAATGACCTGGAAAGTTGAAGGTGTTACACTGAGAGCCGGTGATTTTAAATTCCGTTATGGTGGAGGATGGAAACTTGAAATTGTGGGAGATGAAGTAAAAGCCAATACTAACTATGGCGGAGTTGTCAGTGGTAATCTTCCCAATCTGACCACCACCCTTGTTCCTGGAGGTCCTAACTACGCATTGGGCAAAGATCAGGAAGGGATTTATACTATTCAGATGGAATGGACACTTGCAGATGGTTATAAATCATCGTTAACCAAAACTGAGGATGTTGCTCCACTGGATTATCCTGAAGAATTATTTATGATTGGTGATGGTGTTGGCGATTGGGATTGGAATAATACTGATTTACCAATGATTCCTGTTCACAGTCATTCTAACTTATTCTGGAAAATAGTCTGGATGAATGCTGAAGGAGGTTTCAAATTTGCTCCTCAGAAAGCCTGGGCCGGCGATTTTGGAAAAACCGGAGATGCTACCAATGGTATTTATGCAAAGGGTGGTGATAATATTCCTGTACCGGGAGAACCCGGATATTATATGGTAGTGGTTAATTTTGAAACCGAACAGATTGCCATTGCTGATCCTCAGGTATATCTGATGGGACCGGCTATTGGTGGCTGGGATACTGCTAATCCTGAAGGACTGTTCACAATTGACAATGATAATGAAGTTATCACCATGACTAAAGCTTTGAATGCTGCATCAGCCAACGAAGGTGGCCTCAGAATGTATGCATGGTTCACAGCTGCCGACTGGCTGACCGACTGGTGGCAGTCAGAATTTATTATTCTTGACAGTAAGATCGAGTTCCGTGGCAAGGGTGATGATCAGGAACGTGTTGAAATTTCAGCAGGAACTTATAAAATTGATCTTAACTTTAAAACCGGTGCCGGTTCTATAACTCCACAATAATAATTTAATGGTATTATGAAAGAAAGCCGCCTGAAATTGATCAGGCGGCTTTCTTTTTTGTCTGTATGAGAGGGGTGTATTAACAAACAGATATACTGAACAGAACTATTATTCTTCCTCAACCTCAAATATTTATATCAGATAAATTCTCCTGGAATTACTGATTCCAGAAAATTTCTTTAACAGAAGGATCAGATTTTAAAGCATTAATAATTTCTTCTGGTTTAATTGCACCAGTGTCATCAAATTTTAGCTGATATACAAATTCATTTCCTGTTTTGTCCACTGTGAAGCTTTGTATTTTTAATCCGGTTTGTTCAAGAATGCTTTTAAGCAATACTGATGAATCAGCATCTAAATGAGTTACAATCCTTAAAGTGCTTTGTTTAAATTTTTTTGAATACGATCTTTCTATTGGCTGTAAAGCCCAAAGGATTATTAAAGCGATAACTGTGGTGGCTGCTGCTGCAAAATACAATCCGCCTCCTGTTGCCAGTCCTATAGCAGCTACCGTCCATAATCCTGCTGCAGTTGTCAATCCACGGATAGCACCGCGTTTTAAAAATAATATTGTTCCTGCGCCAATAAAACCAATACCACTTACTACCTGTGCAGCCACCCTCGAAGGGTCGAGCGCTACATGCTCGGTTCCTAAAATATCGGCAAATCCAAAAGCAGATACTATCATTATTAAACAGGAACCTACACTTACCATCATGTGAGTTCTCAAACCGGCAGCCCAGTCTTTTCTCTCCCGTTCCAGACCAATAAATGCTCCGAATAAGGCAGCCAAAAATAGTCGTATCAATATTTCGCTCCAGCTTATCATTTTAATCATCTATTCTTAAAAAATTTCCATCCATGTCAAATACCAGCTCAAGCCCGTTGTTAAGCTTGATTTCCTGACTCTTGTATTCTAATTCCCATTTTATGATGTAATTATCCGGATAATTTTCAATGACATATTGCAAAATTAAGTCAGGAATAACACTATCAGGTAATTTTGATTCTGCTTCTATATCAACGATTTCCTTGTTTCTGTTAAATTCAAGCTCAATATTTCCATACAGCATTATTTCATAGGTCTTTTTAAACCATTCCTTATCAACGACAGCCTTTTTTATTGGATTGTCAGGAAAATGAGTGGAGATATAATTCAATATTTCTTTAGGAAGCTTGTCAGGATTTATTGCAGTTTCTTTTTCGCAACCCAAAAGTGTAATTGTAGTTGCCAGAAATGCCAGAGTTATGGATAAGAATTTTCTTGTTTTCATTTTTAAAGGTTTTAAATATTTTGAAAATGCCTGGAAAACAACTACAAAAATAAGCAAAAAATGCCTTTTTTCAGTTTTTTACTTTAAGAGTTTTGGGAATAAAGGATAAAAGACTATTGGATTTCCAGGAAATCCGGCAAGGAGTTCTAAAGATAAACAAATAAAAGATGAGTCTTTTAATTTTAATGAACTGCTGTAACATTCACTTTATCAACACCTTCCAGTATCAGCATAATATTCCTGTCTTTTGCCTTATTGTGAAATTCACTTATGATCTCCAGAATATCGTGATCAATGAAATTACAATCTTTGCCATCAATTATCAATACACTGTTATGACGTACTTTGTCAAGTGTCTTCTTTAAATTGGCTTTGTTCAGGAAAGTAACATTAGTGTTAAGTTTTATGACGTATCTGTCAAAACCTCTGTCAAAAGCTTCGGTAATTTTGAACTCTTCTTTGAAATTATTGCTGATAATGTAATAGATTGAAATCAGAAGACCTATGCTAACACCTATGAGCAGGTCGGATAAAAGAATGAATATGATAGTGGCAATAAACGGAATAAACTGTTTCCAGCCCAGTTTCCACATATGCTTGTATAATTTCGGCTTTGTAAGATTATATCCCGTAATTAACAGAATTGCGGCCAGTGAGGCGTAAGGGATCTTATTGAGCAGGAAAGGAACGAATAAAACAGCAAGAAGAAGAAACAGACCATGAGTAAATGCTGATAATCTGGTTCTTGCGCCTGCATCAACGTTTGCAGCTCCTCTTACAACAACAGCAGTTAATGGAATAGCTCCAAACACGCCACAAGCCATATTGCCAATACCCTGCGCGATAAGCTCACGGTTTCCGGGGGTAATGCGGTTGTGCTTATCCAGCTTATCAATTGCTTCGATACTGAGCAATGACTCGAGTGAAGCAAGAATGGCAATTATTACCCCGTGTTTCCAGATCTCAGATGATGAAAAAAGCCTGCTGAAGTCAGGAAATGAAATTTCATCAATTATATCTAATGGTACATCAACAAGCTGCATTGGTTTTAATGAAAAACTGGAAGAGAAATATGAGAATATCAGGTTAGCAACAATTCCGAAAATAACAACAATAAGAGGAGCAGGTATTACTTTAAATTTTTTGGCTTTGGTGTGATGCAGCAGGATCATTATGATTATTGAAATGACTGAGATAAATAAAGCTCCTCTTGTGATATGCTGATTGAAATTGTGAACATTGGTAAAAAAGTCCATGTCCATAAAAAGTTGCAAAAAACTGCTTGTCCAGAAATCAGGCTGCTCATATCCCAGTGCAATAGGAACCTGTTTTGAAATAAGCATAATGCCTATTGCCGCCAGCATACCTTTTATTACAGACGATGGAAAGAAATTGGCAATGGTCCCGAGCCTTAAGATCCCCAGAACTACCTGAATAAATCCCGCTATTATTACTGAGAGGAGAAAAAGCTGATAATCGCCAAGGGAAATTATAGATGCTGCGACCACTGTGGTCAGACCCGCTGCAGGTCCTGAAACTGATAGTTGTGAACCACTTATGAGCGAAACAACAAGTCCTCCGATTATACCTGACAGTAAACCGGCATAAATTGGTGCCCCCGATGCCAGGGCAATTCCAAGACAAAGAGGAAGTGCTACAAAAAATACTGAAAGACCGGCAGGAAGATCATACTTAAGCCATATAACCCTGTAATAATTAATTGTTTTTCTCATACTCCGTAGGCGACAAAATTATGGGGAATGCCAAAGATATAAAACTTAAGCATGGTATTGACAGAATAATACCGTTAACGAAAAAAATATTTTTAAACTTAGAAGCAATAGAATTACAGGGTAAGTAATTAATGACGAGAATATAATATTGATAAGGGTTCCAGCTCAGATAATTTTATAAACGGGCTATACTTTGTATGGTAATAAAAAGCGTTATCCCCGGCTTGACGGGCGCGGGGATAACGAAAAAGTTTGTTTTAAAAGTAGTAAATAGTTTTACAAGGCTTGGGTTTCAGACATAAGAATCATCAGAACCAGCCTTGCTAAGGTCTTGTATTATTTAGAATGTAACATTCTGATAGCAATCATTTCAGCGGCTTTGATCAAAGGATAAACTGCCGGAGAAGCAGTTAAACAAGGATGAGTGCCGATCTGAATGCTAAGCAGGTTATTTACTGTCATCCGGTTTTGAATAGCCAGACCAATAACATTGGTAAGTTCTCCTGCCTCAAGACCTCCGATAACTTCACCACCAATAATTACGCCAGAATAACGTGCTGTGATAAGTTTTACTATTTGTTTATGAGCATCGGGAAGATTGCCGGGATGGCGATTTACGTTTTCAAACACTGCTGAAAATGTTTCTATTCCTTCTTCGTTTGCACGCTGCTCAGTAACGCCGGCGGTTCCAAATCCGGTATTTCCTATTGCCGTTGAGTAAATAGCAATGGTGCCGCTGAATGTTTTGACCACATGCAGATTGAACAGGTTCATTCCCGCAATACGGGCTTCGGCGCAAGCTGTTGAAGCGAGCATGGTAGGAACGCGTTTTCTGGTCACAAAATCACGCTTCTGTGCACAGTCGCCCACTGCAAAAACGTCTTTTACAAGAGTGCGCATATATTCATCAACGATAATGAATCCATCCTGATCAACCGGAATGCCAGAATCTTTTGCCAGCGAACTGTTTGGTTTATAGCCAATTGAGAGAATTACAGCATCCATGTCCATTATGCTGCCATCTTCAAGTTCAATCTGAGATACCTTTTTATCGCCGATCACTTTGCTAATACCAGTGCCGGTAATAACCTTAACACCGCGTTCAACAAGCATTTTGTGAATTTCTGATGATAGTTCAACATCAAAAGCAAGATTCAGAATATGCGGAAGCTTTTCAATAAGGGTTATTTCATAACCACGTTTATTCAGTTCGTCAGATAATTCAACTCCGATAAACCCGGCGCCAACAACTGCAATCTTACGCATTCCAGATAGTTTCTGAAGCATGTCATCAAGATAGTATTTATCTTTAGGTACTACAAATACTCCTTCATTATCTGCACCTTGTAACCATTTAGGTTTCATGGGTGTTGAACCGGTTCCTATAACCAGTTTATCATACCCGATAACTTCACCGCTGGCAAACTTCACTGTCTTTGCTTCATGATCAATTGAAACAGCTTCATCAACTATTGATGTTATATTATTTTTTTCCATCATTGCATCCACAGGCATAATATTCTTGTTGATGCTTTCAAGAGTCCCGAAAATATATGGAATCCCACATGGAACCATAACTTCTTTTTGTTTTTTGACCAGGATGAAGTCCTTGCCAGGCCAATGGGCTTTGCCGGTAAGTGCTGTTACCATTCCGCCGGCACTGCCACCGATAATTAAAACGTCTGTCTTTTTCATAATATAATAAATATTTGTTGTTAAATAATAATAGTATTTATAGTCAATATGAACGATTGTTCAATTCCTAATATTGTAAGGAATTATATATGTTCTGAAAATATCAGATCAAAATTTTTAACATCATTGGTTAAAAATGAATAGGCCTTTGATCTGTAGTATTTTATGTGCCTTACCAAAGGAATTAAAGGGTTTTGTTAAAAATTCCTAATCAGATAATAGGCTTAACAGATTGAATTTTGCCGGAAGTAAAAAGAACAAAGTCTCTGTGAGATTTAAACAGATTGACCGTGAATAAATGCAGATTTTTGGTTTCAGCCAGAATATTGAAATACAGCAAACTATTCTTGGTGCCAGCTTCACTGCCTTTAATGCGTTTTATCTGTGCCTTACGTGCTGCATCAATGGTTTCAAGAACTGTAGCCTGTTTCCTGATAATTTCTTCCTGTCTTGAATATTCAGCTTTTCTAATAGTATCAAGAATATAATCAATAAGCTCTATCGTCAGTTTTGTGATTTTGGTCATTTCCTCTTTTTGCTCATCAAGTAATCCTTTATGATTATTGTTTATATGCACATAAACCGGTTCTGAAATATAATTCACACAGTGAGCGATCTCACGCAGATAGTCGAGAGCCTGAACGTAATAATAGCCGGTTTCAACAGGAACTTCACCAAGCTTTCCAATAACTTTGTTTATGTTGTCCTTTAGTTTTTTAGTCTGTATATTTAACTTATCAACTTCGATTTGTACTTCTTTTAAACTCTTGTGATCTTCTTCAAACAATCCCTGAAGTAGCCGGTCGTAAAGGACTGAAACAGTGCTTAAATTATCTAAGATATTATCAGTGCATTTTTGCAGAACATTTGTATTGTCAAAAGCATCTGTCGCTTCATCAATTGATGCTGAAGAGGCTTTAGCAGCTTCACGTTTGCGGTAAACCTTCTGTTGGCGGAAGAGAATAAAAACGGCAACCAGGATAAGAATAACAATGCTTAATACTCCACCTTTGAGCATGGTAAGCGTTATGATCATAGTGGCACCAAAAGCAAAAAGAGCAGTAATAAACCATCCGCCTATAACCGAGAACACTCCTGTAATCCTGTACACGGCACTTTCCCGACCCCAGGCTCCGTCAGCAAACGAAGTACCCATTGCAACCATGAAACTAACATAGGTCGTACTTAAAGGAAGTTTCAGGCTGGTTCCGAACCCAATTAAAATACTGGCAACCACAAGGTTAACAGATGCCCTTACCAGATCAAAAGCTATCTCTTCCTTTTTATCAGATTCCTTTATTTTCTTATCAGTTTCAAATCTGCGGTTTATAAAATCCTTGACTTTTGCGGGAAGGGCATTATCAATCTTTTCTCCTAAATTTACACTTAACCTGACAAGATTTCTTGATAATAATGTTGACCCAAAACGTTCTTCCCCTTCTTCCTGACGGCTTAAATTAACGGCAGTTGCTATCACTGACCGCGCTCTTTTTGAATAGACCAAAGTCAGCGACATCACAGCACCGGCAAGCAGAAGCAGGTAAGTAGGGGTAACCACCGGCTTTGTCAGAGATGTCATAAGGAATTGGTTGGGGTCAGAAGCAGGATCAAGAGCAAAAGTCTTAAATGATTCAAGTCCGGCTAAAGGTACCCCGATAAAATTGACAAGGTCGTTTCCTGCAAATGCCATAGCTACCGAGAAAGTTCCAAGCAAAACTATTATTTTAAGGATATTAACACGGAAAGCCATAATGAGGAACTGAAAAATGAGCGAGAATCCGACAAAGCTTAACGATAATATCATAAAGGTATGTTGCTCAATATATTCAATAAGATCCTGACTCATAAAAGAAGCTCCGCGCACACCCTTTATTATCATGAAATAAATAATGAAAGTAATAGCAAAACCTCCCCATACACCACCCAGATATTTGAGTTTTGAGCGATAATTGAATGTGAATACTAAACGTGAAACAAACTGAACTATACTACCTATAGTAAAGGCAATGACAACTGAAAGCAGAATACCTGAGATAATTGCAAGCGACTTACCGGAATTTATGTAAGTCCCGATATCGTTCATCGTCTGATCACTATTAATTATTTTGATGATGGCAACCATTACCGAAGCACCAAGAAGTTCGAAAACTATAGAAACTGTGGTAGATGTGGGTAATCCGATACTGGTAAAGGTGTTAAGCAGTAATATATCAGTGATCATTACCGCAAGGAAAATTATCATCATTTCAGAAAAATGAAATTGCCCGGGATAAAATACCCCGCTTCTTGCAATCTCCATCATCCCGCTCGAAAAGGTAGTGCCGGCAAGTATACCAAGAATAGCGACCAGTAGGATGACCCGCATTGGAGCAGCTTTGGAACCAATAGCAGCATTCAGAAAGTTACCGGCATCATTACTTACTCCCACTATAAGATCAAAGATAGCGAGAATGAATAAAAAAGTGAGAATGATCAGATAAATATAGTCCATTACTGTGCAGTATAGATTAAGTATTTATAAGGTTCAAAACCTGTTAGCATTTGTAAGAAGCACCGATTAAGGTATTTGTGTAAAATCAGCAATACTTGAATCCTGAACATAAATATGGATTAATGAATGTCCAAAATTAGAAAGTATAACGAAATCCAAAAGCGTTTTTAATGTTATTTTATAATTAATTATCAACATTTACAGTATATATCTGAATTTCACAGGGTTCTCATTATGTGAAACTGTTTGAACCCATTCGGATTGTGTTATTATGGCGCTCTACATCAGAACAACCTCATCAATTACTTCCTCTCCGGCTTCCTTGTTCAGCATTTTTACCAGTTTTGACCTTACATACGATAATTCCGATTTAATGACCGACGAATTGATCACAACATAAAGTTTCTTGTTTTTGATATATAAATTGCTTGTATGTTTTGCAATCATGGTGCCAACAACTTTTTCCCATGCAGAAATCACACCCGCCTCAGTCAGATGTCCGCTAAGGTTGTAGAAATCAATCATCTCCCTGATAGCTTCACCTAAAAATATTTCATTTGGCTTTTTAATCATGCCCGGGCGGATTTAGTAGATTAAGTATTCCTGCTTCTATTTCCCACACACGATATGTTGCGGGCAAAGAATTAGTCAGCCTTTCAATCCTATCGTATTGTGTATCAGTTATTACCACCTGCCCGAAACTATCCTGGCTTACCAATTGGATCAGTTGAGTTACACGTGTTTCATCAAGTTTGTCAAAGATATCATCAAATAGCAATATGGGTTTGAATCCTTTGATGTTCTTTGTATAGTCAAACTGAGCAAGCTTTATGGCAATAATGAATGATTTTTGTTGCCCCTGCGAGCCAAAACGTTTCAAAGGGTATGAATTTATCCCGAATGACAGGTCGTCTTTATGTATGCCTGCTGTGGTGTACCGAAGTACCTTATCTTTTTCAAAGCTTTCCTTCAGCAATTTATCAAGTGTTTTGTCATGGAGCTGCGATTCATAGGTGATATCCACCTCCTCGCGGTTATTGCTGATAATCGAGAAATACTGCTTGAAAACAGGTAAGAAGTCTTGTATGAAATCTTTACGCTTGCGATAAATATCCATTCCGAACTTTATCAGTTGCTCATTCCATATTTCAATTAAGCTGAGGTCGTAATATTCCCTTTCTGCAAAGCCCTTAAGCAGGCTGTTACGCTGAAACAACGCTCTGTTGTAGTTGATCAGGTTGTCGAGATATATCTTGTCAAATTGCGATATTACTGAATCAATATATTTTCTTCTTACGTCACTGCCTTCATTTATCAGGTCACGATCGTATGGCGATATCATAACCAACGGAAATAAACCTATATGATCGGCTAAGCGTTCGTATTCCTTGCCGTTTAGCATGAATTGTTTACGATGGTTACGTTTCTGGATACAGGATACTTTATTTGAATCATCACCATTGCGGTTATAGGTTCCATGAATGGCGAAGAAATCTTCTTCATGTTTAATGTTTTGAGTATCAACAGGATTGAAATAACTTTTGCAAAACGAAAGATAATAAATGGCATCCAGAAGATTGGTCTTTCCAACACCGTTGGCGCCCACAAAACAATTTATTTTGTCAGAAAACTGTAATTCAGCCTCTTCGTAGTTTTTAAAATTAGTAAGACGTAAATTTTTAAGGTACATAAATGAGTAAGTAATGATTTACAAAGGTACAAAAGCAAAACCGTTATTCATGACAACAGACCATTGCTATTCAAAAAGCCCGCTGTCCCTTTCCAGCAACAAAATGGAATGTTGCGGTACAATATAGTACTTTTCATCATTATAAATGATCTCAATAGCACCTTTTTGCAAAAAAATCGCAAGATCGCCAACCTGAGCCTGCAAAGGTATATATCTGATCTTCTCATCAACAGCCTTCCATGGCTCGTCATTATCTTCTGCCGGACTGGGTATGGGATAGCCCGGTCCTGTTTTTACCACGTAACCTGTTTGAATTTCCTCTTTTTCGCTATAACCCGGTGGAAGAAATAATCCGCTTTTGGTTTTACTGTTGGTAGTACGTGGTTTTATCAGAACCCTGTCGCCTACAACCCATAAGTTTTTTAATGTTGAATTCTCAGTCATGCCCTTATTATTCGCATTTTGTATCTTTAAAACTGAAACAAAAATAAGATTTTGTTTTAAATCAGAACGCTTTTAAGGCTCTTTGAATATACTGAACTACCAAAATTTTCTTTCTGGTTCGAACCAGCAGGAATCCGGTTCAGAAGATGCGAAATATCAGTTTTGCAAAAACACTATAGAAATCTGCTTTGCTTACGTTTCTTTTGCCGAAATTTGTAAATTCATAGTTTGGGATATTTTAACAGAGCTTTTTATGAAATTGATATACGCTGAATATATAGCCCGGGAATTGAACATTGACAGCAATGTAGTTGAAAACACGCTGAAATTGTTGAGCGAAGGCGCAACTATACCATTCATAGCACGTTATCGTAAGGAATGGACTGGCGGACTTGACGAGGTGCAAATCGTTGCGATAAGGAATCTGGCTCAGCGGCTTGAAGAATTGGATAAACGTCGCGAAACAGTGCTGAATACGATCAGGGAACAGGGTAAACTTACTCCCGAACTGGAATCTAAGATAATGCAGGCACAAACCCTTGCCGAGATTGAAGACCTGTATCTGCCCTATAAGCCTAAGAGAAAAACAAGAGCCAGCATAGCCAGAGAACGTGGATTGGAGCCTTTGGCAAAAATGATCATGGTGCAGCAGGACCGCAGGGTTGAGGAAATGGCTCAGCGTTTTGTCAACCCAAAGCTGGAGGTAAACAATACGGGCGAAGCATTGGCTGGCGCACGGGATATTATTGCCGAATGGGTGAACGAACATACATATGCACGTCAGCGAATGAGAACGCTGTTCAACCGCGAAGGCATCCTGAAGTCAAAAGTTGCTAAGGACAAGGAAGAAGAAGCTGCCAAATACCGTGATTATTTCAACTGGGATGAACCTGTGTCGCGGATTCCTTCGCATCGTATCCTTGCAATAATGAGGGGTGAAAATGAGGGAATGTTGAGATTCTCAATTAATCCGGCTGAAGAAATTGCGCTTGAACAACTGGAAAAGATTTTTGTAAAAGCCAGAAATGAATCTTCTGAGCAGGTGGCTATGGCTGTGAAAGACAGCTATAAACGTTTGTTGCAGCCAGGCATGGAAACAGAAATCAGGCAGCTCCTTAAGCAAAAAGCTGACGAAGAAGCCATAAGGATATTTGCTGAAAATCTCAGACAGTTGCTGCTGGCACCTCCTTTAGGTCAGAAGCGGGTTCTGGCTATTGATCCGGGTTTCCGTACCGGCTGTAAACTTGTATGCCTTGATGCACAGGGCAACCTGCTGCATAACGAAACAATCTACCCCCATCCCCCTCAGGTGGAGGTGGGTCCTGCAATTAAGAAGATACTTTATCTTGTTAATGCATATAAGATTGATGCAATTTCAATCGGCAACGGCACTGCAAGTCGCGAAACTGAGAATTTTATTCGCCGCATTCGCTTTGACAGGGATATTACGGTAGTGGTGGTAAATGAATCAGGAGCCTCGGTGTATTCAGTTTCTGATCTTGCCCGTGAGGAGTTCCCTGATTATGATGTTACTGTGCGAGGTGCTGTTTCAATAGGGCGCCGTCTTATGGATCCGCTTGCCGAACTGGTGAAAATAGATCCCAAATCTATAGGGGTTGGTCAGTATCAGCATGATGTGGATCAGAATGCCCTTCAGAAAAGTCTGTCGGATGTGGTGGAAAGCTGTGTGAATCTGGTTGGGGTGAATATAAACACGGCGAGCAAGGAATTGCTCACCTATGTTTCAGGCGTTGGTCCTGCAATTGCCGGTAATATTGTGAAATACAGAGCATTGAACGGAGCTTTCAGGTCAAGGGAAGAGATCAGGAATGTGTCGAGGGTAGGGGATAAGGTGTTTGAACAGGCAGCCGGCTTTTTACGGATTCATAACGCAGAAAATCCGCTGGATTCAAGTGCTGTACACCCTGAAAGCTATCCTGTTGTGTTTCAGATGGCTGAAGATCTCGGCACAACCGTTCAGGAGCTCATTAAAAACAAGCAGGTTCAGAAAAGTATAAAACCTGAAAAGTATGTGAGCGAAACAACAGGTATGCCTACCATAAAGGATATTCTGACAGAATTGGAAAAACCTGGGCGGGACCCACGCGAGTCGTTTGAATATTTTTCATTTGACCCAAATGTACATGAGATCGAAGACCTTAAGCCCGGGATGATATTGCCGGGGATAGTCACAAATATCACTGCATTTGGGGCTTTTGTTGATGTGGGGGTACACCAGGACGGGCTTATACATAAAAGCAATCTTGCCGACCGCTTTGTAAATGACCCTGCACAGGTTGTAAAGATTTACCAGAAAGTGAAGGTGAAAGTACTGGATGTGGACCTGCCCCGAAGGCGTATTCAATTGTCAATGAAGGGAGTGGAACAGAAAGAACCGGGAAATATAAAGTCCTAGAAATATCATAACTCTGGTTTAGAAAAAGATCTTAAACCGGAAAGAAATATGCAAAGGATACAGAATGATTGGCGCAAATCTGTTATGAATAATCTTTTTAAAATATTTCCGTTTAATAGCCTGATTATCGTTAAAAAAAAGTCTAATAATTCAAAGCTGAAGTCAGAGATAGTATTATTCCGGACAACTCGGTTTTGAGCTTTTCATAAAAAAGTGGTTCGGAGCGATATTAAAAAACTAAAGAAACTATGAAGCGCTGTGCGATCGTGATATTTGTATTGCTTTTAAGCCTTGTTGCAATGGCGCAGGATAAAAAGGTTTCATTTGGATTTGTAGCCGAACCCATCATTCCTACAAAGCTTTTCAGGATCACAAAAGATGTAAAAGCCATTACCGATTCAGTTTCAGGGAACCAGATCATTTTTGCTTCCTCACCAAAGTACGGATATGCTTTTGGAGCTATAATGAAAATTGACTACTCTCCCCGTTTATCTTTCGAAACAGGTATTAATTATCTTGTACGTAATTATAAAATGGAAGTTGAAGAGCCGGGATATCATATCTCAATGAGTTTCAAAGAAGATAGTTATGAGATACCGCTAACGGTCAAATATTTTCTGCGTCTTGCTGACAGGCTTTATCTGAGTAATGCTGTGGGAGTATCGCTGATAATGATACCCGGAAGCGTTATGACCAAAGTGGTGAATGGTGCTGAAAACTCGGAAGATTATTACATTTTTGAGCAACACTCATATATCATGCGAACCATGATGCCGGCGTTTAAGGGAGGATTCGGGCTTAACTACCGTACTGAAAACAGCGGACAGCTCTATCTGGAAACATATTACAGGCTGTTTTCTACTTTTTACGATACTCGCCTTCTTTATTATAATGCTGCTACACGAACAGATCAGATAAATGTGAAGATCAAATCAATAGGCGATTATTTCGGGTTCTCGTTGAAATATACTTTCCCGCCTTCTGATTTTATAAAGCGAACCAAAAAACAACATAAGAAATAAACTTTGAACTGCGACTTTGATCCGGAACTTACATGTTGTTCTTTACAAACTCACTAACCCTATTGGTTCAGAAAAAGATAAAAATCGTTTGTCAACAATTTATATTTTTCACTATAGCTCATGTCGCTGTTAAAGATATGAATTGATTCACGTTTGATATCCAGTGCTTTATCCTTGGTTATTTCAAGCATTGCTCTTATTGGCTTTGAAGATGATTTGCCAAAAACCTCAGCAATCCTGTACGGGTTCAAGCCGGTATGTACCAGTTTTTGTAATACTGTTTCGAGTTCAGGGTAAGGAATAATAAAAGCAGCTTTGCCTTCAGGTTTCAGAAGTTTGAATATTGACCCGAAAAAAATATCAGGAAAATCAATATCAGCATGTTTGGCAATCAATAGGTTGTTTTTACTGGGCTTCAGGGAATTAATGAAAAAAGGAGGATTGGAAATTATGAAATCAAATATCCCGGAATTGCTTTCAGAGAATGATTCCAGACTGATCTCCAACACGTTCAATCTGTTTTTCCATGGGCTTTCCGAAAAATTTGTAAAAGCCTGTTTCACACTTTGCGGATGAATATCAATAGCCGTTATTTCAGCATTAGTTTTCTGTGCCATCATCAGGGCAAGTATGCCACATCCGGTTCCAATATCAAGTATGTTACCTGTATGAGGGGGTCTTGACCAGGCTCCAAGCAAAACAGCATCAGTACCTACTTTCATGGTACTCATTTGATCATATACATGAAACTGCTTGAACCTGAAGGGATTAACTATGGTCATGCTTTTTCAGCATCTTGTTTATGAAAATATTCATTCTAATCCGGAATTATATCGGAAGCCGCAAAATTAGTATCTTTTAGATTTGTATGAATGATCAAACACAATACCTGTGGCTATTACTATCATTATCAATACTAAAAAATCCAGTTATTATAAGAGTTTATCCGGTACAGAACTTTCTGCCAGGTACTCAAAAAAGATTGAAAAATTATCCTGTAAGAAATTGTTTTTAAATGTCCTTCGTTAATTAAACCATCATGATCTTTTGTAAATAATGCATGATATATTGTAGTTGAATGCACATTCTGTAATTATGATAGGAATTGGATAGTATGGCGTTCTCAATGACAAACTATGTATTGTTAAATTAAAATTGTAATTGAATGCGACAAGAAAAATTAAGTTCAATAAAAATCTTATGAGTTGCTGAAAACAGTGCTTCTTGTATTATCTTTGCATAGAGCTAATAATTATAAAGATAATTACCTTCACAAGTTGACTTAACATAGTTAAATAACACCGGATCAAAAACCTGAGGCTATGAAGAAATTGATTTCAGTTGTAGCAATTTTGGCTTTTAGCCAATATATGGTTTTTGCAGAAAGCTGCCTGCCTGAAGGTATTATTTTCAGCACTCAGGAACAGATTGATGATTTCAGGATAAATAATCCGGGTTGTACTGAAATTGAAGGAAATGTTACTATTACAGGCAACAGGATAACCAATCTGAATGGCTTGCATGTACTTACTTCAATTGGAGGTAATTTAAGAGTTTTCTATAACCCCGCACTTACCAGTCTTACAGGATTGGAAAGTCTTACTACAATAGGGGGGAATCTTAGAATTGAATATAACTATGCTCTGACTTCCATACATGCACTGGAAAATCTTATTTCATTAGGTGGCAATCTGCTTGTTGAATCAAATTACGCCCTTACGACTTTAACCGGTCTTGAAAGTCTTGTATCTGTCGGAGGTAGAATAGATATTGGTTTTAATCATTCATTGAACGATCTGTATGGATTAAATAATGTTGCCAATCTTGGCGATGGCTTATATATATACGGAAATCATAGCATGACCGCTTTGAGCGGGCTAGAGAATCTGGCTTATATTCAGGGAAATTTGTTTATTGCACTTAACAGCGCTCTGACGGGTTTAAATGGTCTGGAAAAACTTATTTCAATCGGAGGTAATGTTGATATCAGCGAGAACAACCTGCTTGCTGATTTGACAGGACTAGGAAATCTAACCTCTGTTGATGGTGATGTATTCATATATATCAACAATGCCCTGACCAGTCTTGACGGACTGGAGAATCTGGAAACAATCGGAGGTACTCTGACTATCAGCTATAATCCATCGCTGGCTAGTATGGCAGCACTGCATAATCTGAGCTTTGTGGGTGGTAACATCGTTATTAGTTCTAACCAGATCTTGTCAGTTTGTAATGATAGCTGGTTATGTACCCTGATAACCAATGCAGTGGGGAAAGTTAAGATAACCAATAATGCCCCCCGATGTGGCAGTATTATTGATGCTGCCTATTCTTGCGGCGGACTTCCATGCCTTCCGAATGGTGATTATTATTTTGAAACCCAGATAAATATTAATCGGTTTGCTGAGGCATTTCCGGATTGCAGCGAAGCTGAAGGTAATATTATCATTAATGGTGCCGGAATATATGATCTCAATGGTCTGAACATGCTTACTTCTATAGGCGGGCATTTGAATATCTTACATAACCCCCAGCTAACAGATCTGACAGGGATTGAAAATATTAATTCAATTGGCAGTGGTCTGTTTATCAACAACAACTATAATCTAAGCAGCCTGAACGCACTTGAAAACCTTACATCCATAGGAGGCTATCTTAGTATTAACTGGAATCATTCCCTCAGCAGCCTTGCAGGTCTTGGAAATATTGCATCAGGTTCAATATCAGCGCTTAATATCAAGTATAACCATAATCTGTCGTCCTGTGCTGTGAGAAGTATCTGTGATTTTCTGGCAGCACCTGCCGGAATGGTGCAGATTATGCATAATGCTCCGGGATGTAATAATTCAGGAGAAGTAATGAATGAATGTAACAGCATTGTTCCCGGCGATGCTGATTGCAATGGAAAGGTGGATATTCTGGATGTAGTAGCTATTGTGAACTATATTCTTGGTTTGAACCCGTATCCTTTTTGCTTTGAAAATGCAGATATTGATTCCAACGGTCTGATAAATATAGCAGATGTAGTTGGTACAGTAACTATAATTTGCCGTGGTTTGAAATAGGGATGACTTTTTCCATTTTTACCACCTGCTAAAGCCGATGGCAATTGATACCCAAACCATCATTAATTGGAACGGGCTTCAGCCCGTTCATTAAATGAATATTTCAACGAGATCTTTAACAATTTTGATAGTCTAAATGAGCTGGTCTAATAAAACTGGACAGAAATTTAGTAATTTTAAATTTTTTGTACCATGAAAAGAACAAGAAGAACATTTAGTGCTGAATTCAAGGCCAAAGTGGCTATTGAAGCAATCAAAGAAGTT
>JBASHR010000018.1:0-1516 GCA_049654165.1 Bacteroidales bacterium | reverse complement strand
GCGTTGTAAAAAATAAAAGAAATGTTTTGCGAAATTTGTATTTCTTGATAATAGGGACTAGGGCTAAATAGCTTCAGCGCTTCGTTCATTTCTTCTCGCGTATAAAGCAAGGGGAGGCCTTGTGTTTCTGCAGCATCTTCCATAAGATTATAGGCGTCTTCCCAAAGCAAAACACAAAAATCAATAGTTGGAGGAGTGGCATAAATTTTCCCTCTAAAACCGTTTTTATAAACAAATGGGATTAAGCCGCTATGATCAATGTGGGCATGGGTTAAAACAATCGCTTTAATTTCTTCGGCTTGAAATGGTAATGGCTGAGCATTAATTTGACTCCGGATATCTCGATGAATGCCGCAATCGATTAATATTTTTTCATTTTTATATTCTACTAAAAAACAACTTCCCTCGACTTCCTTCGCGGCTCCATAAAAATAAAGTTTGATTTTGTCATTGCTTATTTTGTTTTCAATCTGCTGATTTACTCTGGAATTTTTTTTAGCAGAATTGGTTGTTCTATGTTTTTTAATTGTTTTTGTCTTTTGATTCGTAATGGATTTATTTTTTGGCATTTTGTTTATTTTGATAAATTCCTGACTTTTTAAGAAAGGCGACGGCTTGAAGAAAATATTTTTTTACATTATTGAAAGTTAATATTTTTAGAGTCTCTTCAGTTGTAAACCAACCTCCTTCCAAATGCTCCGACGAAATTTGAATTTTTTTCTCTTTCGTTTCTCCTAATAAAAAAATAACTTTTTTATGAACCATCTCGTCCTCTCCTGTATATCGTTTATTATTAAACCAATAATCGAGCGTCTTTTGAAAATGAGGAATGATTTTAAAACTTTTAATTCCCGTTTCCTCCAAAACCTCTCTTCTTATAGTTTCCTCTATTTTTTCATTTTTTTCAATATGTCCCTTGATAAAATCCCAGTGACCGGCTGGATAATGAAGTAGCAGCCACAGACATTTTCCTTTTTCTCGCCGAAAAAGAAAAATACCTACCGAAATTTCAAATTTTATTTTTTTCTTTTGTTTGCTTTGATTAATTTTAGCATTTCTGACCATAAACGTGTATTAATAATATCATTCTTGGTAGCCCAACCGCGCCGTGCTTGAGCAATACCAAATTTTAGATAGTTCAGATGAGTTGTCGAGTGCGCATCAGAATCAATCGAAAGTTTCACCCCTGCTTCAATTGCCTTTTTAATATGTTCGTCTTTGAGGTCCAACCGATCCGGATAAGCATCAACTTCCAGACAAGTTCCATTTTTACGAGCTTCGCTAATAATGGCTTCAATATCAATTTCATAAGGTGGCCGCTTTAAAACGACTCGCCCCGTGGGATGAAAAATAATATCAACTAAAGGATTACGGATAGCCCTACAAATTCTTTCGGTCATCTCTTTTTTGCTCTGATTAAAATTTGAATGAACTGCTGCTGCCACCAAATCTAGCTTAGCTAAAACATTCGCTTCAATATCCAAACTGCCATCTTTTAAAATGTTCACCTCGGCGC
>JBASHR010000017.1:0-27318 GCA_049654165.1 Bacteroidales bacterium | reverse complement strand
GTATGAGTCAGGATATTGATGTAATCTTTAATGGTACTGATTTAGAAGAAGGTACTTATAACGCTGTTATTCAAATTACTCATGACGGCCAAAGCACAGCAAAAGGAGTGGTGCAGATTCCTGTAACCATGAATGTTGTTGTAGGCTGTGCTGTTCCAAAGAACCTTACTGTTTCAGGTATCACTCAAAGCAGTGCTATGCTTGACTGGACTGCCGGAGGCGCTGAAACTTCCTGGAATCTGAAATACGGAGAACCCGGATTTGATCCTGCAACTGAAGGTACCCTTATTGAAGATATTACTGCAAAGCCATATCTTCTTGCTGATCTTGAAGGCGATACCGAATATGCTTTCTGTGTTCAGGCAATATGTGATGATGAAGTTTTAAGTGACTGGTCAGTACAGGTTACTTTTGCGACACTGGGTGATGTTATAACCGATTTCCCATGGTACGAAAGCTTTGAAGATGTTACTATTCCGGCATTCCCACCGCTATGGTTTAAAGAAAATGGTGATTGGGTAACCACCAATAATGCAAACTCTCCAAATGATGCTGATGCCAGAACTGGAACTCAATTCCTGCGTGAATCATGGAGCGCCGTTGATGAATTTATGTGGACACCCGGTTTTGCAGTTGAAGAAGGAGTTTCCTATGATTTCTCATTCTGGTGGGCAGGCGACAATTTTGCAGGCTGGACAGGAGACGTGTTTATAAATACTGTTCAAAACTCAGAAGGAGCAACTCAGGTAGGAACATCTTTCATTGTTCCAGGAACAACCAGTAATAAAAACTATGCTCAGTTCCTTTATACATTTATACCTGAAGAAAGCGGAACTTATTATTTTGCTATCAGGGTAAATGCAACAAGTAATCCCTGGTATCTTAGCTTTGATGATTTTGAATTTGATTATACTCCTTCCTGCCCAACTCCATCCTCACTTACAGCTACTGATATTACAATAGAAAGTGCTGTGCTGGACTGGACTGCAGGTGGTGATGCTAATCTATGGAATTTAAAATATTGGGTAAAAGACACACAGGACACTATAACCGTTAACGGTATTACTAAACCATATACACTTACTGGTCTGAATTCAAACACATATTATTCTTATACAGTTCAGTCCGATTGTGGCGGCGGTGATTTAAGTGGATGGGCTTACCCGTATACTTTTATTACAGCTTGTGGCGTTGTTGAGCTTCCATTTGCTGAAGATTTTGAGGACACCAACTTCCCGCCAAACTGCTGGGTAAGATATAATGTTGATGGAGGTGGTACAGAATGGGTCAGCTCTACAGCACAAAATCATACTCCAAATGGTTTGAGATCAGCTTATCATCAATATTCGAACGGGGATCAGGATGGCTGGTTGGTTACTCCTCCGTTGCAGTTGCCTACCGGTATGGAGATTATTCTTTCATTTTGGTCGTACAACATGTATCCGGGTGATTATGGTGAAAATTCAGTACTTGTTTCAACCGGTTCCGGTAATCCTGCCGATGGTGATTTTGTTACGATATGGGCTCCGGCTTCTGTAAATCAGCCATGGGAAGAAACTGAACTGTTATTGAATCAGTTTGCAGGTGAGGTTGTATATGTAGCATTCAGATATACCGGAAATTTTGCCCACTCATGGTTTGTTGATGATGTGGAAATTGTTGCCGAACCACTCGGTACATGCCCTAAACCAACCAGTCTTACTGCTTCTGATATTACTGAAAATAGTGCACTTCTTGATTGGGTGCCCGGCGGCGATGAAACTATCTGGAATCTGAAATACGGAGAACCCGGCTTTGATCCTGCCTCTGAAGGCACTCTCATTGAAGGTATTAACGCAAAACCGTACCTGCTAGATGGATTGGATGCAAATACAGAGTATGCATTCAGGGTACAGGCTGATTGTGGAGGTTCATTGAGCGATTGGTCAAATGAAGAAATATTTGCGACTGCATGCGGAAGTTTTGGACTCCCATTTGCCGAAGATTTTGAAGGCGTGGCATTCCCGCCGATCTGTTGGGCAAGGTACGATTTAAATGGAGATAATGTACTTTGGAGCAGTTCAGTACAATATAATAATACACCGGGTGGAGAAAAATCAGCCCGTCACAGCTATTCATACGGTGGCGGAGGCCTTGGCTCTGACGGATGGCTGGTTACTCCGGCTATTCAATTACCCGTTAGTTTAGGTATTTCTCTCTCATTCTGGTCATATAATACCTGGACTCTATATTACGAAGAAAACTCTGTATTGTTGTCAACCGGTTCAGGTGATCCTTCAAGTGGTGATTTTGTTGAAATATGGACAACTGATGAAGTTGCTGAAGAATGGGTTGAAACAGTATTGAATTTGAATGAATATGCTGGCGAAACTGTTTATATAGCATTCAGGTATGTTGGATACGATGGTCATGAATGGTTCCTGGATGATATTCTTATTTCTGAGACTCAGGAGTTATTACCGGGTGACGCCAATGGTGATGGTGTAATTGATATCCTCGATTTAACTGCTATTGCACATTATATTGTTGATTTCAATCCTGAACCGTTTGTATTTGAAAATGCTGATGTGAACGGCGATGGAGTTGTTAACCTCAGCGATATTATCCTCACTGTTAATATAATTATGGGTGTAGATCTGAAAACTATGGATTTAGGTCTTGAGTCAGCTACTGCTCATATTTATCTTAACCCCAATGATATTACTCTGATAAGTGATGGAACTCTGGCTGGTTTACAGTTTGAAATTTACGGCTTGTTTGCCGAACAACTTAATTTATTGATTCCTGGTTATGAATTGGTAACCAATGTAAAGAATGGTAAGCTTATGGGCTTGATATTCAGTGTGAACAACACACCAATTCCGGCAGGTAAAATTAAATTGTTCAATATCAGTGAATCAGCTAATGATCTGGCATGGGGTGAAGTTGGAGCTGCCAACACCGTAGCTCAGACAGTTAAGGTTGAGAAACATGCTTTAATGGCTGAAGAAGCATTTGCTTTTAGCGCTTATCCAAATCCATCAAATGGTCTGGTTTATGCCGATATCAGCCTGCCGCATGAGTCAATGCTCGTTGTTACAATTGTTGATATTACCGGAAGAGAAGTGCAAGTGTTACATCGCGGTATTTTATCAGAAGGAACATATCAGTTCAGAAATGATGCAAACAAGCTGCTGAGCAGTGGAGTATATTTCCTGAAAGCAGAAGCTGTTTCACCTGCTACTTCTGAAGTTTTCACCAAACAAGTGAAAATTATTGTAATAGATTAATGTTGTTTGCTTGAATTATAAAGATTTCAACACTTTAGGTTCATAAGAACAAATAATTTTTAGTTAAACAGAAACGCCGGATTGTTCGTGATGATCAGTCCGGCGTTTTTAAATTCTACTTTGCTGAAAAGCCCACATTGAATTTAAAACATGCAGGTGAATTTTTAATTTGATGTGAGAAATTCAATTTATTTGTATAAAGGTGATAATCAGTTCATTGCGTTGATAAAATGTTAAGTTCTAAAAATTGGTAATATAATAATGAGTGTTAAATAAAAAATAATAATTAATTTTGTACATTCTTTTGCCAAATGGGGAAAGGCTGTTTTATATTCTCGTTGCTTTTTATACATGCCTGACAATCAATCATATAATTCATATTTTTTTAATTAATTAAAATTTCATTTATGAAACGCTATTACTATGAAGTTTTTATGAAGCAGATCTTCTCAAAATTTGCTATGCTCCTTTTATTGGGCTTAATGCTCAGTACGTACACAAGCGCTCAGGATTTTGCCATTGATTTTGGCAGAACCACCAGCGGAGCCAATGTTGCTATTGATAATATGCAACAGTTAAGGGTTACATATACCTATCCCGGGCTTCTTACTTTCGGTGTTAAGTCCGACCAGGGTGTGTTTAATGAATTGTCAATGCCTGATGCATACTGGATTGGCGAATTAGGAACTCCTAAACTTCCGGCTTCTAAAGATTTGATTGAAATTCCCTTTGGTGCTGAAGTTGTGGTAAAGGTTCGTAATTATACAATGTCAGAGTATAAGTTAAGCGACTATGGTATTGATAATCTGGTAATGCCTGTTCAGCCTTCGATACGCAAAGATCAGAATGTTGATGAAGTTCCTTTTGAATACAGAAGAGAAGTGTACCAGCAGGATGCATTTATAGGCCATGAACTGGCAAGTGTTGAGGTTTTGGGTGTGCTTCGTAGTGCACGTATTGCACGGCTTACAGTTGCTCCGGTAAGTTATAATCCTGTTCAGGGAATAATAAGGGTATATAACGACATTGATGTTGAGATCAATTTTGTAAATGCTGATATCTCACAAACCCAGTATATTAAAGAGGCTACTTATTCTCCATATTTTGATGTGATTTATAAGAGCCTGTTAAATAGCCCAGGTCGTGATTATCCTTTACATCCGGATCTTACAAAATATCCGGTGAAATATTTGATTGTCTCACACAGAATGTTTGAAAACGACCTGCAGCCTTTCATTGAATGGAAAACCAAAAAAGGATTTAAGGTTATAGTAGCCTATACTGATGTAATAGGAACTTCATATTCAGCAATCCAGTCATATATTCACGGTCAATATAATGCCGGAACTCCCACTGACCCCGCTCCGAGCTTTGTACTCCTTGTTGGCGACACCCCTCAGTTACCTTCATCAATGGGGTCATCATCCGGAAAAATGACCGACTTGTACTATGCCAGTGTTGATGGCGACTATTTTCCTGAAATGTATTACGGAAGATTTTCTGCAACCAACTCGGCTCAATTGGTTACACAGATTAATAAAACACTTTATCATGAAAGATATGAATTTGAAGATCCCAGTTACCTGAATAAAGCAACCATAATTGCTGGAGCTGATGGTACATGGAATCCTCGTATTGGTCAGCCAACAGTTCAGTATGCAATTAACAATTACTGGAATGCTGCACATGGTTACACCGATGTTTATGCTTATCTGACTTCTCCTTATACCGGTTGCTATACTCCTGAAAAGATAGCCGTAAGCTTTATCAATTACTCAGCTCACTGTAATGAAACTTCATGGGGTGATCCTGTTCTTTCACAGTCAGCGGTTAATGCTTTCACCAATGTTAATAAATATCCTTTAGCTATCGGTAACTGCTGTCTTGCTGCAGATTTTGGTTATGCTGAGTGTATAGGCGAAACATGGCAAAGAGGTGTTAACAAAGGTTCAGTAGCATATATTGGTTCTTCACCAAGTTCTTATTGGTTTGAAGATTTTTATTGGGCTGTTGGCGCTTTCCCGCTTCAGGGAACCAATAATGGTTATGTTCCCTCTTATGAGGAAACCACATGGGGCGGTTATGATGCTCCCTGGATGAGTGATTATGTTACAACCGGAGGCATTGTATTTGTTGGAAATCTTGCTGTAACTGAAGTTCATATTCAGGGTTATCCAAGCCACTCAAGTCCGTTATATTACTGGCAGGCATATAATGTTTTAGGAGACCCCTCACTGGTAGCCTATAATACGGAAGGAAGTATGAACACAGTAAGCCATATGCCTATTTTACCCATAGGTCTGAATACATACGAAGTTACGGCACTGCCTGGTTCTTATGTTGGTATTTCAAAAGATGGTGTATTGCATGGAGCTGGATTGGTTGATGCAACAGGTACAATTATGCTTACCATTGATCCTGTTCTTTCATCAGGAATGGTTGATATAGTTGTTACCAAACCCCAGCACGTTCCCTACATGGTTCAGGTTCCCGCTGCTGCTTTGGTTGGTCCTTACGTGGTTCTTGATTCATACACTATTAATGATGCAAGTGGAAATAATAACGGTTTAGCCGATTATGGTGAAAATATTGGCCTTAATGTTACACTTAAAAATGTTGGTGCAGATCCTTCTGCTGAAGTTGTGGCAACCATTACCGGTTCAGATCCGTATTTTACACTTACCAGTGCTGCTTCAGCTAGCTTTGGTGTAATTGCCAACGATGCAATGGTAACAGTCAACAATGCTTATACTTTTTCAATTGCCGATTATGTTCCTGATCAGCACAAGGCTACATTTGTTCTTGAAATTACTGACGGAACTGATAACTGGACTTCAAATCTTCATATTACTGTCCAGGCTCCAGAGCTTACAATAGCAAATAATCTTACCATTAACGACACTCAGGGTGGAAATGGTAATGGACAGGCAGATCCGGGAGAAACAGTAAATCTTATTATTGCCACTACTAACGTTGGTCATAGTCAGGCAGTAAATCTTACAGGAGTTATCACGTCTTCAAGCCCTTACGTTACTATAAATGTTGGACAGATAAGTTTTGCAACCCTTGATCCGGATCAAACATCAAATGCTGTATTTACAGTTACCATATCAGAGGATGCTCCCATTGGTACCCCGGTTTTATTTAATTATACTATTAGCGCCGGTGACTATACTGCAAGTAAGGAATTTATTGTTAAGGTTGGTCTGATCATTGAAGATTTTGAAACCGGTGATTTCTCATCGTTTACCTGGATGACAGGTGGCACGCTTCCCTGGACAATTACCAATACCGGTGCTTTTGAAGGTACTTATGCAGCCAAATCAGGTGCTATTACCCATAGCCAGTCATCTCAGCTAATTCTTGAATATGATGTTGGAGCTAACGATAGTATTTCATTCTATAGGAAGGTTTCATCAGAAAGTAATTATGATTTTCTTAAATTTTATATTAACAATACTGTTGTTACTCAGTGGTCAGGTAACCAGGAGTGGAGCAGGGTTGCTTTTCCGGTAACTCAGGGCTTTAAGGTTTTCAAATGGGAATATATGAAAGATGGATCAGTTTCGTCAGGAAGTGACTGTGCATGGATAGATTACATTATTTTCCCGACTCCTGCAGTTTGTCCTTCTCCAAGGAACCTTCAGGTTGTATCAACTTCTTCAAATTCGGCACTGTTAACCTGGACTGCCGGTGGTAGTGAAACCGAGTGGGATCTCATCTGGGGACCAAAAGGATTTAATCCTACAAGTTCAGGTACATTGGTGACAAATATAACTGAAGTACCATATTTACTAACAGGATTGCAGGCTATAACTCAATATGATTTTTATGTAAGAGGTCATTGTGATGCTACCACATTGAGTGCATGGAATGGCCCGGTTACCATCACGACTCAGTGCGATACATTTACATTACCATTTACTGAGAATTTTGGAGGTCCCTCTGTAAGTTGCTGGTCATATCCTGATGGTCAGGGTAACTGGAATATTGGAACGCAGTATACCCCACCGTCATCCACAGCGCCCAATGCATATTTTTACTGGAGCCCCTCAATTACCAATTATAATCACTCAATGGTCAGTCCTCTCCTTAGTGCAATTGGTTTTACTGACATCAAGCTGGATTTTAAACTGTTTCTTAATAATTTCAGTACTTCTACACTTGAACAGATGACAGTTGAATACAAAACTTTTGAAAGCACTCAATGGCTGTTGGTAGAGAATTTTACTAACAGCGCCGGCACAGGTACATATTCTTTTAATCGTACAAACCTTCCTCTTGACGGAGTCGCCGGACATTTATTCCAGGTACGCTTCCGTGCTCATGGAGGAAATAGCTACAATATAAACGGTTGGGGTCTTGATGACATAGTTGTTCATGGCACAGAAGCTCCTTCAGTATTGCCAGGTGATGCAAACTGTGATGGAATTGTAAATGTTCTGGATGCTATTACGATAGTAAATTATGTAGCAGGTAATAACCCACAGCCTTTCTGTTTCGAAAATGCTGATGTTACTGGAGATGGAATAATAAATGTACTTGACGTTATTGGTACAGTGAATATAATAACTAATGGTAAAAAATCTTCAGGGATTGAAATTAATTCTGCACCGGCTAATATATATATGAGCAATACAACAATAGGACTGGAAAGCGATGGAACACTTGCCGGATTGCAATTTGAAATTAGTGGTCTGAACACAGAAGACATAAGCCTCCTGATGAAAGATTATGAGTTCATGACCACCATGAAAAATGGAAAACTCATGGGTATGCTCTTTAGTTTTGATAATACTCCTATCCCTGCAGGCAGGATAAACCTTTTCAGTATAAATAATGAATCGGCAAAAGCTGAGTGGGGTTCGGTTATAGCCGGTAATCTTAATGCTGAAGAAGTAAGAGTAATTAAGTATCTGGCAGGTAACAAAGATGTTTTTGCCGGCGAATTCCAACTCAATGCCTATCCAAATCCATCAAACGGGGCTACAACTATTTCAGCTTCGGCTCCTGTTACTTCATGGGTATCAATCAGGATTTTTGATATGCATGGTAAAGAAGTTACGGTAGTTACTGAAAATGCTTATGAAAGAGGTATTCATCATTTTGTAACCAATGAAGGCAGAGCCCTGAAATCGGGTATATATAATATTCAGTTAATTGCAAGCCCGGTAGATATGCCGGGTGAAGTATACCGTAAAAACCTGAAACTTGTCATTAATTAATAAATAGCGTTAAGGATTCTGAAAACAGACCTGGAATATCCAGGTCTGTTTTCAGTATTATAGCCTTGCTCATTAGTTCAAAAATTAGTTATTCAATAAAATTCAAAAAAAATAAAATAAAATCCGACAAAACACACATTTGTTTGTTATAACAGTTACGATGTTTTGTCATGTTACACTAATTAAATTAAAAAATGAAAAAGCAGTTTACTCTTTTTGTGTTTCTAATGCTGTTGTCTGTAGGCGTTTTTAGCCAGAACTGGACAAAGATCAGTTCAGACAACCCGACTCCGATTCATAAAGAATTAATTGAGTCGTCAGATCAACGTATTGTTATTAAATTCAACCTTGAAGGGTTCTTTATGACCCCTGTTGAAACTCCCCGCGGCACAGAATATCAGATTTCAGTACCCGATATGGTGTTTATTAATGATAAATCAATGCCTGAGCTACCCATGCATGGAGTTTCGGCCATCATTCCTGACCTTGCCCTTATGAATGTAAGGGTATTAAGTTCGGACTATACCGATTTTACTGATGTGAATATAGCTCCTTCAAAAGGTCATTATACCAGAAGTGAGGATCCTGAAAAGATCCCATTTACTTATGGTTACGCCTATACTCAGGATGAATTTTATCCGAATGTTATATCAGAACTTCGCGAACCTTATATTTTCAGAGACTATCGTGGTCAGACCCTTGTAGTTTATCCAATAAGCTACAACCCGGTTCAAAGAATCCTTAGAGTATACCATGATATTACTGTTGAAATTTATAATGATGGTATTGGGGGAACAAACCAGTATGTGCGTGATGGTGTTGCTGACAGGATGGTACGTGAGTTTAAGGAAATTTATAATTCTCACTTTATAAATGCTTCACAAACCAGATATCCTATACTTGAAGAAGAAGGAAACTTACTTATTATTTGCCATGGCCCATGGGTGGATGCTGTTCAGCCACTGGTAGAATGGAAAAAAACTATAGGCAGACCAACAGAAATTGTAAACGTTTCCACTATAGGTACAACACCTTCAGCTATTAAAGCTTTTGTTACCAATTATTATAATACCAAAGGGCTTACTCATTTGTTGCTTGTTGGCGACCACCAGCATGTGCCTAGCCAGTCAATGTCAGGAGGATATTCTGATCATTTCTATGGCTATATTCTTGGCAACGACTCATATAGTGAAGTGTTTGTAGGAAGATTCTCTGCTGAATCATTATTGGATGTTCAGACTCAGGTTCAAAGAACAATTCATTATGAAAGAGATATCAACGAATCGGATACATGGCTTAGTACCGGTATAGGTGTTGCCAGAAACGAAGGAGCCGGAAGTGGTCACTATGGTGAAGCCGATTACGTACATATGGATTTTATACGCGATAGCCTTTTACATTATACTTATACTACAGTTCATCGTGAGTATGACGGCAGTGTTCCCGGTGTTCCCAATACTACTGCTGCACAGATTTCTCAAAGGATTAATCAGGGTGCCAGCATTATTAATTATTGTAACCATGGTTCAATGACAAGTTGGAGTGTTGCTAATTATAATACAACTCATGTAAGTCAGTTAACCAATGTTGGTAAGCTTCCTTATGTTTGGGCAGTAGCGTGCGACAATGGTCAGTTCACTTCAGGTACCTGCTTCGCCGAAGTGTGGATGCGTTCACGTCATAGTACTACTGGAGAACCTATTGGCGCTATTGCAACAATGATGTCATGGATTTCGCAGCCCTGGCAGCCACCTATGACAGGACAAGACGAAATGGTTACTATTTTAGTGGAAAAGAGAAACCATATTAAACGCACTATGGGTGGTGTTTCAGTTAATGGTAGTGCTAAAATGATAGAAGCCCATGGTTCTTCCGGTCAGTCAACTCACGATACATGGATACTTTTTGGAGATCCTAGTCTTACTCTTCGCACTGCCAATCCTACTGTCATCAATGTTACTCATATGCCCACCTTATTCCTTGGTTCAACTGAGTTTACGGTGAATGCTGATGCTGAAGATGCAATTGTATCACTTACCATTGATGGTGAAATACTTGGTACTGCATATATTAATAATGGCTCAGCAACAGTTCAGTTTCCTGCGGTTACTACTCCTGGAATGATGAAAGTGGCTGTTTTTGGATATAACAGAGTAGCCTATTTACAGGATGTTGAAGTTATTCCTGCTTCAGGCCCGTATTTGGTGTACAGTTCAAGCGTAATTGATGATGCAATTGGTGGAAATGGTGATGGACAGATTGATTTTGGCGAATCTATTGTTATGGGTGTTGAACTTAAAAATATTGGCATTGAACAAGGTACAAATCTTGTAGTTAACCTTACTTCAGCTTCACCTTATGTTACTATTACTGATGGCGTTGAAAATTATGGCAATATTCTGCCTGAACAACTTGTGATGATAGAAGATGCTTTTGCATTTACTGTTGCTGACAATGTACCCAATAATACTGCAATTCAGTTTGAGCTTCAGATTACTGATGGGCAGGAAACCTGGACTTCAGCATTCAGCAAAACTGCTTATGCTCCTGAGTTTACAATTGGCAATATGATTATTCTGGATCCTACAGGAAACAGTAATGGTCAGGTAGATCCGGGAGAGACTGTTAACGTTAAGATCCCAACTACCAATTCAGGAAATAGCCTTGCAACTGATCTTCAGGCAGTTCTTACATGTACAAGTCCTTTTGTAACTGTAAATGTTGGTAATGCTACCATAGCTTCACTGGAGCCAAATCAGACATCAGATGCTGTTTTTACAATTTCAGTTGATGAGAATACTCCAATTGGAACACCAATTAGTCTGGAATTTGAAATTACCTCAGGAGAATATTCAGGTTCTAAAACTTTTATAACACAGGTAGGTTTGATATTTGAAGATTTTGAAAGCGGAAACTTTACAATGTTCCCCTGGACAAATGGTGGCAATCTGCCGTGGATTATTACAAATGCCGATCCTTATCAGGGTGCTTATTCTGCTAAATCAGGAGCTGTAGGTCATAATCAGTCATCACAACTTATTCTTGATTATGATGTTGGAGCAAACGACTCAATATCTTTTTACCGTAAAGTATCATCAGAAAACAATTATGATATTCTTAAATTTTATATTAATAATCAGGTAGTGGGTCAGTGGTCTGGTACAGTTCCATGGGGCAGAGTTGCGTTTGCAGTTACCCCTGGCATTAAAACCTTTAAATGGGAATATGTAAAAGACGTTTCTGTGTCGAGTGGCTCGGATTGTGCCTGGATTGATTATATAATTTTCCCTGTACCTGCTGCATGTCCATCTCCTGTTAATTTGCATGCCACAGCAATTACTGCAAATTCAGCTACTCTGAACTGGACACCCGGCGGAGGTGAAAGCTCATGGGATGTAAAATGGGGCACTGCTGGTTTTAATCCAAACACTGGTGGAACTCTGGTTGAGAATCTTAATACTACAAGTTATAACCTTACAGGACTTACTGCAGTCACATCTTATGATTTTTATGTCAGATCAAAATGTGTCAGGGATATGAGTAGTGCCTGGAATGGTCCGGCAACTTTCACAACCCTGTGTGATATTTTCAATATTCCCTATTTTGAGCAATTTGGAACTCCTACCGTTGGTTGTTGGTCGTTCCCCGAAGGACAGGGTAACTGGAATTTTGGTTCGACATATACGCCACCATCAGCTTCAGCACCTAATGCTTATTTTAGCTGGACACCTTCAATTACTAATTACTCACATTCGTTTACAAGTCCATTGTTTAATGGTGTTAATTTTAGCGAAATAAAACTCGATTTCAAGTTATACATTAATAATTTTAGCACTTCTACTGTAGAACAGATGGCTGTTGAATATAAAACCCTTGAGCAGACTCAATGGACATTACTGGAGAATTTCAACAATAGCGGAGGAACTGCTGAATTTGTACGTGTTAATAAAGTACTGACAGGAATGGCAGGCCATCAGTTCCAGGTACGTTTCCGTGCATATGGTGCAAACAGCTATAATATCAATGGCTGGGGATTGGATGATATCAAAGTTCATGGCGAAGAACTTCCGGATATTTTACCCGGCGATTCAAACTGCGATGGTGTTGTTAGTATTCTTGATGTTATTGTTACTGTTAATTATGCAGCAGGTTTGAATCCTGAACCTTTCTGTTTTGAAAATGCAGATATTAACAATGATAATCTTGTTAACGTTCTTGATGTTATTGGTACAGTTAATATTCTGCTTAGAGGAACTAAATCAGCAGGCCTTGAGCTGAATTCGGAATCTGCTCATTTATTTATGAACAGCAATAATATTACAATTCAAAGCGATGGAACCCTTGCAGGTATTCAGTTTGAAATTATGGGTATGGATCAGCCGGCACTGGACCTTGCATTGGAAGGATTTGAGCTGGTTACCAATATTAAGGACAACAAGCTCATAGGAATGATTTTCAGTATGGATAATAAACCCATACCAGCAGGAGAAATTACATTGCTATATATTAATAAGGAGTATGACAATCTAAACTGGGGTGATGTTGTTGCCGGAAACCTGAATGCAGATGAAGTAAAAGTCATAAGGCATAATAACGGACACATTGATATAACTAACGCTGATTTTGGATTGCGTGCGTTTCCAAATCCCTCACATGGAGAGTTTGTTGTTGAAACAGAATTACCATTGGTGTCAAATGTTCAGATCAGAATCCTGAACATGATGGGAGCTGAAACAATGGTGTTGTATAATGGCTTTATGCAAAATGGAGCTCACAGATTTGTGATTAATGAAAGCAATAAATTAAGCCCGGGAGTTTATTTCCTCCAATACAACGCAACTCCTGTTGATTCACCTGGATCAGTTATAAATAAATATCAGCGTTTAATAATTAATTAATTCTTGTCATGCCGGGTTTTTATGCCCGGCATGGCCTTTTCCCAAATCAATTTTTTAAATAATTTAATTTTAGCATGAAAAAAGTATTTTCACTCGTCTTTTTGCTTTTTTGTACTTTTTACATTACAGCACAGGAACCCCAGTCAATAAATCCAATAACCAAGGAGCTGCAATATGAAATGCAGCAGGCTACTGAGAATGATCTTTTCAGGATCAACATCCGGATGAAAGATCAATATGATGTAGAATCATTGTTAAATTTGCGTCATTCACTTAAACCCAGTGAACTTCGTGATTACGTTGTAAGTGAACTTAAAAGTTTTACAGAAAGGAATCAGCAGGGAATCCTGGCTGAACTGAATTATTATTCCCGTAGCGGAGAAGTAAATGAAATACGCTCATTGTGGATTGTTAACGTGATAAACTGTTATGCCACTTCTGAAGTAATTGAACAACTTGCTACCCGTTCTGATGTTGTCAGGATTGATATTGACGAAGAAAGAGTTTTGATTGATCCTGAATATGGTATTACAGAAGAAGGCAGAGGCGGATCAAAAGAAATAACCTATAATGTTCTTAAAGTAAATGCGCCGGCTGTTTGGGATCTTGGATTTACCGGCCAGGGTGTTGTTGTTGGTTTGCTTGATACCGGAGTTCGTTATACCCATAACGACTTAAGCGGAAATATGTGGACACATCCTAATTACCCCTACCATGGCTGGAATTTTATAAATAATAATAATAATCCTTTGGATGATCATGGTCATGGAACTCACTGTGCCGGAACTATTGCCGGAAATGGTGCTTCTGGTTCACAAACCGGAATAGCTCCTAATGCCAAGATCATGGCTCTTAAAATTTTAGATAGCAATGGAAGTGGTTCTGAGTCTGGAGTTTGGGCAGGTATTCAGTTTGCTGTTGAAAATGGTGCTAATGTGTTAAGCATGTCTATCGGATGGCTTCATGCATGGAGTCCTGACAGACAGGCATGGCGTACTACAATGAATAATACTCTGGCTGCCGGAGTTATTGCATCGGTAGCTGCTGGCAACGAAGGTGATCAACAATATTCATATCCTATTCCTGATAATATTCGTACTCCCGGCGATTGCCCCCCACCCTGGTTGCATCCTGACCAGACTCTTCAAGGAGGGATTTCTGCTGTAGTTAGTGTTGGAGCTACAAACAGCAGCGATGCAATAGCAGGCTTTTCAGGTCGTGGTCCGGTTACCTGGCAGTCAATAGCACCTTTTAATGACTATCCTTATAATCCGGGTATTGGTCTTATTCGCCCTGACGTTGTTGCACCCGGTGTTGACGTTAAATCTTTGTCATATTCAAGCAATACTGGCTATACAACCATGAGTGGAACATCTATGGCTACACCGTGTGTAGCTGGTGTAATGGCCCTGATGATTTCAAAAAATGATAACCTTACCCCTGATGTTATTTCACAGATTCTGGAAGAAACAGCATTAAAGCTTTCTCCTACTAAAAATAACACCACCGGTTCAGGACGTGTTAACGCTCTTGCTGCTATTCAGGCTACCTCATTCCCGGGTCCTGTTTATGCTTCTCATTCATTAAATGATATTGCAGGCAATAACAATGGTTTGATAAATCCATCAGAATTTATTGAGGCAAATGTTGCACTTCAGAATAATACCGAGAATGTCTATAGTAATGTTAGTGCAATATTTACAACAGATTCACCCTATATTACAATTGTGGATGGTCAGCAATACTATGGTACTTTCAACCCCGGAGATACAATTGAAATTGCCGGCGCATTTACATTTCAGGTAGCTGATGATATACCCGGCGGTCATGAAATACGCTTTTACATTGAAACTACTGATGGTGACGAGTCATGGCAAAGCTATTTTAATGTTTCGGCGTATGCACCAAACCTTACATCAGGTAATATGACTGTATATGATCCTCAGGGTAATTCTAACAGTAATCTTGATCCTGGCGAGAGTGCTACTTTGAAGATTCCTACACTAAACGTTGGACAGATTGATTCAGATCCTGTTACTGTTACGCTATCAACTGAAAGTGAATATGTTACTGTGCTGAATGGATCAGCAAGCCTTGGAGTAATCCCGGCAGGTGGATCAGCAATTGCTGAATTTGATGTTGTGGTTACTGAGGATGCTCCTATTGGACATAGTGCTGCATTTATTTATACAATAACAGGAGGTGCATATACAATAGTTAAAACTTATTATCAGAAAATAGGAATTATTTTCGAAGACTTTGAAACCGGTAATTTTACAACTTTCCCATGGTCTTTTGGTGGTAATCAGCCATGGACCATTACAAGTGTATCTCCATACGAAGGCACCTATTCAGCTAAATCTGGTACTATTTCAAACAGCCAGTCATCAGAATTGATCCTTGAATACGATGTTGGTGTAAATGATTCTATATCATTTTATTACAAGGTTTCGTCAGAAGCTAATTACGATTTCCTGAAATTCTATATTAATAATCAGGTAGTTGGTCAGTGGGCCGGTAATGTTCCCTGGACAAGAGCTGTATTTCCAGTTACAGGAGGTTTGAAAGTGTTTAAATGGCAATATGTTAAAGACGTTTCAGTAGCAGGCGGTGAAGATTGCGCATGGGTTGATTATATTGTTTTCCCTACTTTGGCTTCATGTCCGAGTCCTAAAAATCTTCATGCTACCTCAGTTACTGCTACCAGCGCAATATTAAACTGGACTCCTGGCGGTACAGAAACAACATGGGATGTTATTTGGGGAACTGTTGGCTTTAATCCAAATAATGCCGGAACTATAATTCCGGGTCTTACCTCAACTTCTTATAATCTTACAGGTTTGACTTCTGTTACAGAATATGATTTTTATGTTAGAGCTCATTGTAGTGGATCGGACGTAAGTGCATGGAATGGTCCGGCAAGCTTTACTACCCTTTGTGATATTTTCTCAATACCTTATCTTGAGCCTTTTGGAACACCTGCAGTAGGTTGTTGGTCATTCCCCGAAGGACAGGCTAACTGGAATTTTGGTTCCTCATATACTCCACCGTCAGGTTCTGCACCTAATGCATATTTTGGCTGGAGTCCTTCAATAACCAATTATTCGCATTCATTAACAAGTCCTTTATTCAATGGCGTTGGTTTTAGTGAAATAAAACTCGACTTTAAATTATATATTAATAATTTTAGTACTTCTACTCTGGAGCAAATGGCTGTTGAGTATAAGACCCTGGCTCAGACACAATGGACCTTGCTGGAAAATTTCTCCAATAGCGGTGGTACAGTTCAGTTTATCAGAGTAAATCAGGTTCTTGAAGGAATGGCAGGTCAACAATTCCAGATACGTTTCCGTGCTTATGGTGCAAATAGCTATAATATTAATGGATGGGGACTGGACGATATTCATGTTCATGGAGAGGAATTACCATCAGCATTACCGGGTGATGCCAACTGTGACGGAATTGTGAATGTGCTTGATGGAATAGCAATAGTGAATTTTGTAATTGGTGAAACCCCTGAACCGTTCTGTTTTGAAAATGCTGATGTTACTGAAGATGGAGTGGTGAATCTGCTTGATTTTATTGGTACGGTTAACATTATTATAAATGGAAAAAAATCATCAGGAGTTGAGATTAATTCGTCTGCTGCTAATCTATACTTGAATCGTTATGGAATTGAACTTGAGAGTGATGGTACTTTAGCAGGAATTCAGATAGAGATTGAAGGAGCCAATATGAATGATCTGGATTTCCTTTTAAGCGGGTTTGAATTTGCTTCAAACATTGTAAATAATAAGCTTATAGGTATTATTTTCAGCTTTGATAATACTCCTATACCTGCTGGAAAGATCAATCTGTTCAGATTCAGCAATGAAGACAATAAATATAATTTAGGTGAAGTTGTTGCAGGCAATCTGAATGCCGAAGAAGTTAAGGTTATAAAACACCAGTATGGTAATTTATTGATAAACGATTCTGATTTTGTTTTGTCAGCTTTTCCAAATCCTTCAAAAGGCCAAATGACTGTTGAAGTCAGCCTGGCTTATACCGCTGAAACTCAAGTTACAATTCTTGATATTACAGGTCGTGAAATAAGCCAACTGCATAAAGGCATTCTTGAACAAGGTATGCACAGGTTTGACCTGACCAGTGATAAAAAACTTTCATCGGGAGTTTATTTTCTTCAGATGAATGTAATACCGGATAACAGTGCTGAAGGGCTATTTACAAGGCGAATAAAGTTAATAGTTACTGAATAAAAAAAAGCCTGCTGGTTAAATACCGGCAGGCTTTTTTTTAATAAATTATTTTATCTTTGCACGGAATTATTTTTTTACTAAAAGTCCTCCTATTTGTTAAACCAAAAACAGAAAAAATGAAAAAATTCATTACCCTTTTAGCCGCGTTACTTGTGTTTCAGCTAATGGATGCACAGGTTTACATTTCACAAGAGTTTACCGGCGCTATTTGGCCCCCGATAGGTTGGTCAGTTATCAATCAAACCGGTAACTGGGCAAGATCACAAACAGCCAATGCCGGTGGTGTTGCTCCTGAAGCAAGATTTAAAAGCGCACCGGTTTTTACAGGTAGATCAACTCTTGTTTCTCCAACAGTTAATCTTACTGGTGTTACTCATGTACTTGCAAAATTCAGATTGATGGTTGATCACAACAGTGGTCCTTATACTGTTGGAATGGCGACCAGATCAGGAGGGGCTGGTGGTACATGGAATACTGTTTGGTATCAGGAAACAACGTCGGGTATTCCTGCTCAGGAAGTATTAGTGGTTATAAATAATAGTGATGTTGGAACCACAAATTTCCAGGTAGGCTTTTTCTTTGAAGGAAACAGTGCCAATATTAATTTTTGGTATCTTGATGCTATAACAGTTTCATATTTTGATCCTGTTAATCTTGATGCTGCATTAATTGCTATTGATGTACCCGACCTGATGGTTGGCGAAGAACCGGTAATTGGTAAAATATTTAACCTTGGAAGCACAACTATCAATTCTCTTGAAGTTAAATGGCAACTGAATGAAGGTGCTATCAATACTACTAATTTTACTGGCCTGAATCTTACAACCGGTAATATATTTAATTTTACCTGTGATCAGAATATTAATGTTGATCCGGGCAGTTATCTGCTTAAAGTATGGATTTCGAAAGTAAACGGACAAATTGGTGATGATAATCCAAATAATGATATGCTTCAGAAGAACATTAGTGTTCTTGTTGCACTGATTCAGAGAAGACCTTTGTTTGAAGAATTTACAAGTTCTACCTGTGGCCCGTGTGCATCATTTAATAATTCTGTGTTCAATCCATTCATTGATCAGTACGGACAAAATATCGCCCTGATAAAGTACCAGATGAACTGGCCTGGTTCGGGCGACCCGTATTATACTGCAGAAGGGGGAGTCAGAAGAACTTATTATGGTGTTAATGCCGTTCCAATGCTATTTGTTGAAGGTGTAAATGTTGGTACAAGCCAGAGCGCTGTCATGAATGCATACACAACTGCAATGAACGATCTTGCTTTTATGGAAATTAGTTCTCAGCATATTATAAACGGATTTGATATTACTATTCAGGCTGAGATAACTCCATATGTTTCTGCCGAAAGCGTTAGAGCACATGTTGTGGTTATTGAAAAGCTTACGACAGGTAATGTTGGAGGCAATGGTGAAACCTCATTTAAACACGTAATGATGAAAATGTTACCGGATGCAAATGGTGCATTGGTAGATCTTGTTTCTGGTATTCCTTTTACGCTTAATTATACTTACAACATGGCAAGTACTCACGTTGAAGAGATGGATGATCTGGCAGTAGTGGTGTTTGTACAAAAAAGTGATAAATCTATTTTCCAGTCAGCCTATTCTGAAGAAGTAAGCAGCTTTGTAACCCTTGGTGATTCTAATTGCGATGGTGTTGTCAATATTGTTGATGTTGTAACTACAGTAAATTATTTGGTTGGTAATAATCCTCAGCCATTCTGTTTCGATAATGCTGATATAAATAGTGATGGAATAATTAATGTTATAGATGTTGTAGGAACTATTAATATTATTATTGGTGGAGCCAAATCTTCCAATATTCCTATAAAATCTTTGCCGGCTCATTTCTATATTAATAATAAGGGAGTTGAATTGCAGAGTGATGGAACTATGGCAGGCTTACAATTTGAACTTGAAGGTGTACGTACTGATGATATTCAATTTATGCTGGATGGTTATGAGTTCATAGCTGCAGAAAATAATGGTAAACTTACAGGTGTAGTTTATAGTTTTGATAATACTCCGATTCCTTCAGGTAGAATTGAATTATTCCGGTTTGTACAGGAACTGAAAGAAGTAAAAGTAGGCGAATTGGTTGCTGCAAATGTTAATGCAAATGAAATAAAAGTTGTGAAGCATCAGGAAGGCAACAATACTTTACTTTCTGAAAATTATACAGTTAATCTTTTCCCCAATCCTGCACAGAGAGAATTTTCAGTTGATATGTTTATCCCCGTTGCTTCATTAACAACAGTAAAACTGTATGATTATACAGGTAAGGAAGTAAAAGAGCTGTATAACGGTATATTGCCGGAAGGAAGCCGTCGTTTCGATGCTTCATTGCAGGAAGATATCAAGCCAGGGGTATATTTCCTACAGGTAAGATCTACTCCGGTTGATTCAGGCGAATCTGTAGTAATGCATAATCTTAAACTGGTTGTTACAAAATAAAAATTTCACTGTCCTTGTCGGTAATTTTTCTGGCAAGGACAGTTTTTTTGACATTGGCATAAGCTTTTCTATTTTCACTTATCAGTTTTATCATTTAAGTTATTATATGAAACGAATTCTAACCTTTATTTTCATTCTGTTTGTTTTTCAATCAGTTACTGGTCAAATTGTCTTGAATGAGGACTTTTCCGGTACTGTCTGGCCTCCTACAGGATGGTCAATAATTAATCAATCTTCGAACTGGGCACGTTCCCAGTCAAATAATGCCGGAGGTATTGCTCCGGAAGCCCGCATGAGCTGGTCACCCCAGTTTAATGGCATAACCCGTCTTGTTTCGCCGGAATTAAACCTTGAAGAAAATACTAAGGTTATTGTGAAATTCCGGCACAATGTTGATCATTATACTGGTAATTTTCAAATTGGATTAGCAACACGCTCTGGCGGCGCACTTGGCACCTGGAATAATATCTGGACTCAAACAGTAAACACTACTGTTATGGCAGAACAGAAAATATTTGTAGTTGAGAATTCTGATGTTAACACTTCTGATTTTCAGATTTGTCTGTTTTTTAACGGTAATAGCTATAATATAAATTACTGGTACATTGATAATGTTGAGATAAGCCTTGTTAATGAACTTGATGCAGCTATGAGCTCAATCAGTGTACCTGATATATTTGCCGGGGCTCAAGCCGTGTCGGGTACAGTAAATAATCTAGGGTCTGCCAGCATCACCTCTATGAATATTAACTGGCAGATTAATGGAGGTACTATTAATTCAACTGAGTTTGCAGGCTTAAATTTGCCAACAGCAGGGTCATTTAATTTCACCTGCGATCAGCAAATTAATGTTGATCCCGGAACATATCAGTTAAAAGTATGGGTTTCGGATGTTAATGGCTTTATTGGTGATGATGTGCCTGAAAATGATACAATTACAAAAACAATTTCAGTAGTTGATCAGGCAAGTCTTAAAAAACCATTATTTGAAGAGTTTACAAGTTCTACCTGTGGCCCTTGTGCTTCATTTAATAATTCTGTAATGAACCCATTTTACAATCAATACGGGCAGAATTTCACATTGATAAAATATCAGATGAACTGGCCTGGATCCGGGGATCCATATTATACAGCCGAGGGCGGAGTTCGTAGGACTTTTTATGGAGTAAATGCTGTTCCGATGCTGTTTATTGAAGGAGCAAATGTACAAACCAGTATGGGTGCTGTTACAGCAGCCTACAATAATGCCATTAGCTCGCCGGCGTTTGTGGAAATTAATTCCCAGCATTTAATTGAAGGTTATAATATTACTGTTAAGGCAACCATAACAGCCCATGTTAATATAAACAATGCTATTGTTCATATGGTTGTAGTTGAGAAAACTACAGTCAATAATGTTGGTGGCAATGGCGAGACTTCATTTAAGCATGTTATGATGAAAATGTTGCCCAATGCTACCGGGACAGTTGCAAATTTAATTGCAGGAGAACCTTATACATTACAATACAGCCATAATATGGCCAATACACATGTTGAAGAAATGAACGATTTAGCTGTGGTTGTCTTTATTCAGAATAATGCAACTAAGTCAGTCTATCAATCAGCATATTCTGAACAAGTTACAAGTTTTGGTATACCTGGCGATTCTAATTGCGATGATTTAGTTAATGTACTCGATGTGGTAAGCACAGTTAATTATATTCTTGGTGGGGCACCTCAGCCTTTTTGTTTTGAAAATGCCGATGTAAATGCTGATGGAGTTATAAATGTGGTAGATGTTGTAGCCACTGTAAATATAATAATTGCTGGAAATAAATCAGCTAATATTCCTATAAAATCAAACCCGGCATTTTTAAACCTTAATAATGATAAGATCAGTTTATTAAGTGACGGAACTCTTGCAGGTTTACAATTTGAACTGGAAGGGGTGAAAAAAGAAGATATCACTTTTGTTCAGGAGGGTTATGAATGTGAAATGGCTGAGAATAACGGAAAGTTAACAGTTGTTATTTTTAGTTTTACTAACACCCCCTTGCCTTCAGGTAATATAGATCTGTTTAGATTCAAACGAAAAATTGATAATGCCGTTTGGGGAGAAGCTGTTGCAGCGAATCTTAACGCAAATGAGGTTAAAGTTATCAGACAGCAAAATAACCATGCAAGTAGTCTTTCTGATTTCTTTAAAGCAAATATATATCCCAATCCTTCATCAGGTAATATAGATATTGACATTAATCTGGAGCAAGAAGCCGAGGTTCAAATTAAACTGACAGATAAAACAGGTAAGGAATTAACTGCTTTTAATAAAGAAATATGGACCGCAGGCAGTCAAACAGTGAAATTTAATGAAGATAGTAATTTGCCTTCAGGGATTTATTTCATCAATTTTTTGGTTGTTCCAACAGGATCATCTGCTCCTTTTATTAAGGCAGCCAAAGTTATGATTGTTCATTAATTTGTGAAAAATTTGAAAAATTATGTTTTAGTAATAAAATTTTTGCGTTTTTTTATCGTCAGTAGTTAAAAAAGTATTATTTTTGGTCGCTCTATAATGCAGGTTTTGTATACTAAAGGCAGATTTTTAAAAAAGCAAGTTCAAGAAACTTTTGAGTTTGCTTGATATTCAGCGTTTTAAGTATTTCTTTAAATTATAAATATTCATATTACAACTATTTACAAAGGTTAAATCAAAAAAAAAACACCATGATTAGAAAATTAGTACTTTTGATTACCCTCCTTTCAATGCAGGGGATGTTTGCTGTTTATGCTGGCAACAACATTATGCAGCTTAATGATGTTACAGCTCAGGCGGGCGAAAACATCACTCTTGGTCTTGAAGTTTTTAACGATGATCAGTTTGTTGCATTTCAGGTGGATGTTCCGTTACCTGAAGGCTTTGGTTATGTGCCTGGTTCTATTGTTCCTAATCCGGCACGATCAAATGGGCACATGGCTCAGGCAAATGTATTGCCCAATACCAATATTTTCAGGGCGATTGGGTTTTCTTTAATGAATGCAGCCTATCTTGGTAATTCGGGGCCTATTGTATTTTTTACTTTTTCAACACCCGAAACCTCAGGTACCTTTGATCTGGTACTTCAGAACGCAATTCTTGGAAATATCCAGGGACAGAATATCCTTACAGGTACAAACAATGGTTCTGTTACTTTAATAGGAACTTCCTATAATGTTAATTTCATTGTAAAGGATCCAGACCAAAATCCTGTTGCAGGAGCTACAGTTACACTCGGCTCTGTCACTAATCCGGCTGGCAACTATACATTTACGGACGTAGATCCTGGTACTTATGAATGGGAAGTAGTAAAAGAAGGATATAATACAGCAAATGGAAGTGTTACAGTTGTTGATCAGGATGTTGACGTTAATGTGACCATGACACCAGTGGTAACCAATAATGTTATGATGGTACTTGATGCTACTGGTGAAGCTGGAGATGATATTATTATTGATCTGGAAATTGTTAACGATGATAGTTTTGTGGGCTTCCAGTTTGACATACCATTGCCAGAAGGTTTTGGTTATGTGGATGGTTCCATAGAATTAAATCCTGCCCGTAAAGCTGATCATTTGATTGATGCTAATATTTTACCAAATACCAACATTTTGCGTGGATTGTCATTTTCACTGACAAATGCTGCATATCTTGGTAATTCCGGAGTCATTGCATCATTTACTTTCACAACACCTGATGTAGCTGGTGTTTATTCACTGAATCTTGAAAATGCAATTATTGGCAATATTCAGGGAGAGAATATTATTACCGGAACCACTAATGGTACTTTAACTCTTGAAGAAGGAAGCGCAACTGCTGAAAATATTATGATAGTTTATGATGCAACAGCGGAAATAGGCGAAGATGTTACAATTGAACTGGAAATCGTCAATGATGATGATTTTGTTGGTTTTATGCACGATATTTCGATGCCAGCCGGATTTGGTTTCTTAACAGGAGTATTAAATTCTGCCCGTATTACTGATCATATTATAGAAGCAGGATATGTTATCAATACAAATATTTTCAGATCATTGGCGTTTTCAGAGAATAATGAGTTTTTCCTTGGGAATTCCGGTATTATTGCAACCTATACTTTTTCAACTCCTGCTACACCTGGAGTTTTTCCATTAATCCTTGAAGAATGTATTATTGCTGACGAGGATTTTGAGAATATAATTACCGGCACAGTTGATGGTACACTTACTTTAACAGCTCCAACCAGTTTTACTGTTACATTTATTGTAGAAGATGAAAATCAGGTTGCTATTCCTGATGCAACAATAACTTTAGGAACTATTACTAATCCTGCAGGTAATTATGTGTTCCCGAACACTGATATTGGTACTTATGAATGGGAGGTAGTAAAGGAAGGATATGTTACAGCTAATGGAAGTGTTTCAGTTGTTGATCAGAATATTAATGTTAATGTAATATTGACTGAAATACCTCATGAAAACATAATGAAAATTTTGAATGTTACTGCTACTTCCGGCACTGATGTAGTTATTGAAGTTGAAGTTATTAACGAAGATGAATTCTGTGCTTTTCAGTTTGATATTCCATTGCCGGAAGGCTTTGGTTATGCTCCAAATTCAATATTTTTGAATCCTGCACGTATTACTAATCATCAGGTTATGGCAAATGTATTGCCCAATACCAATATTTTCAGGGCAGTGGCATTCTCTTTGACTAATGCTAATTTCCTTGGTAACAATGGAGTATTAACTTATTTTACATATACTACACCAACTGTTCCGGGAAATTATACTTTAAATATTGAAAATGCCATTTTGGGCACTATTAGCGGAGTAAATATTTTAAGTGGGGTTGTAGGTGGAACGGTTACCATAGAAGGATCTGCTCCGGGTGAAAATATAATGAAGATTCTTGATATTACAGCTGATGCAGGAAGTGACGTAAATATTGATCTTGAAATACTGAATGATGACGTTTTTGTTGGGTTTCAGTTAGATGTGCCTATGCCTGTGGGATTTGGCTATGTAACAGGTTCAGTAGCTTTAAATCCTGCTCGTATTACTGATCATCTGATTTTGGCAAATGTTTTATCAAATACCAATATTTTCCGTGTTTTGTCATATTCAATAACAAATGCAGCTTATCTTGGTAATTCAGGAATAATAGCATCATTTGCTTTTTCAACACCTGATATTGCTGGTGTTTATCCTTTAACAATTGAAAATGCTATTATTGGCAATGCACAGGGAGATAATATCCTTACAGGAACGGTTGATGGTATGGTTACTTTAGAAGAAGTAATTATTCCAACCGGCAATGTAATGAAACTGCACAATGTTACAGCTACTGCAGGCGATAGTATTGAGCTGGAACTCGAAATCCTGAATGATGATGAATTTGTTGGATTCCAGCATGATATTCCGTTACCATCTGGTTTTGGTTATGTAGACGGTTCAGCAGTATTGAACCCTGCACGTGCTGCTGATCATATCATTATGGCTAATGTTTTACCAAATACCAATATCTTCAGAGCACTTTCATTCTCTGTAACAAATAGTATATTCCTTGGTAATTCCGGAATTATTGCCACATATACGTTAACTACACCAACGACAGCAGGAATGTATAACATGGATATCGAAAATGCTATCATTGGTGATATTAATGCACAAAATATTATTACGGGTGTTATTAATGGAACTGTTACTCTTACCGCTCTACCCGGATATACAGTTACATTTGATATTAGAGATCAGAACCAGCAGCCAATAGCTGATGCAACAGTAACTTTGGGTAATATTACTAATCCAACTGGCAACTATGTATTTCCGAATATTCCATTTGGATCTTATAATTGGATGGTTGTTAAATCAGGTTATCAAATAGAAACAGGCCAAGTTACAGTTGTAAGTAATATTACTATTCCTGTAACAATGACTCCTATCCAGGTAACAGGAAATATAATGAAGGTTCTTGATATAACCGCAGAAATTGGTGAAGATGTAATTATTAATATTGAAGTCATTAATGAAGATGATTTCTGTGCTTTCCAGTTTGATATTCCCTTACCAGCAGGCTTTGGTTATACTCCAAATTCAATATTCTTGAATCCTGCACGTATTGTGAATCATCAGGTTATGGCAAATGTATTGCCAAACACCAATATTTTCAGGGCAGTTGCTTTCTCAATGACTAATGCCAATTTCCTTGGTAACGATGGTGTATTAACATATTTTACTTTCACTACTCCTATGGTACCTGGAATTTATACATTGAGTATAGAAAATGCAATTCTTGGCAACGTTCAGGGACAGAATATACTTGATGAAATCATAAATGGTACTGTTACTCTTGAAGGAGAAATTCCTGTTGGCAACATTATGAAACTACATGATGCTACTGCTATTGTAGGTGAAAATGTTGAAATGGACCTTGAAATTATTAACCAGGATGCATTTGTTGGATTCCAGCATGATATTCCCTTACCATCTGGATTTAGTTACGTAACAGGTTCAGCAGTATTAAATCCTGCACGTATTGTTGATCATGCTATTCAGGCTAATATTTTACCAAATACTAATATTTTCAGAGCAATTTCATTCTCACTCACTAATGCTGCATATCTTGGTAACTCAGGAATTATTGCCACATATACATTTACCACACCAACTACAGCAGGTGTATATAATATGAATCTTGAAAATGCTATTATTGGTGATATAAATGCACAAAATATTATTACTGGTGTTGTTAACGGAACAGTTACTCTTGATCCAATACAAGGATATACAGTAACATTTGTTATAAAAGATCCGAATCAGCAACCAATAGCCGGTGCAACTGTAACTTTGGGTGGTATTACAAATCCTGTTGGAAATTATGTATTCCCGAATATAGCTCCTGGTACTTATAACTGGACAGTTACCAAATCAGGCTATGAAACAGTAACAGGGGTTGTAAATGTAGTTGATGGTAACGTTACTGTTCCTGTAACAATGACTCCTATCCAGGTAACAGGAAATATAATGAAGGTTCTTGATGCAACAGCAGTTGCAGGTGATAACATGGTTATTAATATTGAAGTTATTAATGAAGACAATTTCTGTGCGTTCCAGTTTGATATTCCCTTACCTGCAGGCTTTGGATATGTTCCAAATTCAATATACCTGAATCCTGCACGTATTGTCAATCATCAGGTTATGGC
>JBASHR010000016.1:0-1766 GCA_049654165.1 Bacteroidales bacterium | reverse complement strand
GCCTGTTCCTTCGTTGAAAGCATTCACGCCTGCATTGTTAATCCAATTACCTCCGATACTTATGGTTTTATCGTTTGCACTCAACACACCTGAATCTATTGTCAGATCGTTTTTGATAACCAGATTTTTATCTACCAGGAAAGATACACCGGTTTTATTGATGACGACATCATTCAGATAGTTTCCGTTGTAAACACTGACAGAATGATTAGGATAGGCAGAAATGAACTCAACAGTGCCATGATCAAGCTTGAAATTATTCGCATTTGGTGCATTTAAAGTTCTTCCAAAGCGTAAGGTGCCTCCGCTCACTTCATTTACGAATGTATTTCCTATCATAATACTTGTTCCCGGAAACTCTAACAAAGAATTATTGTTCATTGTTAGTTTACCGTACAGATAGGTGTAAGTTGCAAAATTGTAATTATTAGTAAAAGTGCCATTGTTTAATTTCAACCATCCGGTTGACGGAAATAAAAATGCACCCTGAATAGTTGCCGTATGATTATTGCTCACCTCTAATTTTCCGTCAAGATTAAGTGCACCTCCAACTTCAAAGTCAGCACCGCTGAATGTAATATTACCGCCGTTCTCAATTGTAACATTTCCAACAACTATCAAAGGGGAATCAGAATTACTAAAACTCCAATTTGTACCGCTTTTTACCAGCATGTTACCCATAACGCGAAACGGATAAAAAGTTTTAGTGTTGTCACCATCTGTAATGTTTTTTGTCAATGGTCCTGCAACCAAATTTCCAAATTCAGCGTCGTTACTTGTAGGAAAATGCAATCCTAAAGTAACGTAAGCTGTATTTCCTATACCAAGTTTTGCTGTAGTTCCTTGACTGAAATTCCACGTAACAGCATGAAATGTTCCGGCAGTAACATTCGCAGACGAACCATTATCCCACACCATATATTTGGTAGTTAAATCATTAGTCGCATTATTCATGATCAGCTTACCAAAAACCGTGGTTGTTCCTGCTACATTGCATGTATAGGTGCCTAAATTGAAATTTCCGGCTTCGATTTTCAAGTTACCGGTTGCAATAAGGTTGGAAGTAAGGGTAAGAGTATTGGCTTTCCCGCCCTCAGAGATCATTTCGCCGCTTCTCTGGTCATAAACAGGCTCACCCATGAAGCTTTCACCACCTTCTTTTGAACTTTTATTTATTATAACATTCCTTAGATGGCTTCCTGAATATATATTTAAAGTTGCGTCAGTGCTGCCATAAAACTCAAAAGTACCTCCGGCAGGTGTAAAATCAGTTCTGGTGCATAATAATCCCTGACTTGTGCGTATTGTACCACCGGTGATATTATAAGTAAAAGTATGTGAAGAAGAATTATAAATCCATATTCCCTGATCCTTAAAATCCAGCACTCCACCGTTCATATTTATTACGGCATTTCCATCCCAAGGCCAAAAAGATATACCCGAGCCACCATAAACATTAATGGTACCACCACCATTGAAGTTAAATTTACCATTTAAATCTATATATTGGCCGGCATCCTGATGTAAATTGATGGTTCCACCAGGATTTACATAATAATTTCCATATATTCCATTATCGGCAAGGTCCAAAGCTGTAAACGTTCCAGCCAAAACATCAATTCCACCGCTTGTCCAGTCGTATTGATTACAAGTAACTGTATGAGCTACATTAGCAACTCGGAGTGCATTGCCCATATTTGCTTCAAGAATATTAAAGTTTTCACTTGAGTTAACATATTGATGCCCTGACCCGTTAAATCTTACCT
>JBASHR010000015.1:0-29526 GCA_049654165.1 Bacteroidales bacterium | reverse complement strand
CAATGTTAGCAGCGGAAGAGGATGCTGATGCATATATTGAAACGGTATCGGAAAAATCATCAGAAATTTATGAAACTCAAACAACTGATTTCTTCAGGGTTTATCCAAATCCAACAACAGGCATATTTACTCTTGAATTAAATACCGGAAATGATTCAGGCTCGGTAAGGATAGATATCTTTAACATGCTTGGCGAGCGCATCCTTAACACCGAACAACAAACAAACAGCCATTATCAGCTTGATTTATCAGGTAACAAGGCCGGAGTGTATTTTATAAGGGTAATGTATGGTGAGAACAACAGAATTGAAAAATTAATCAAACAATAGTATTTCTGTTGTATCTTTTATAGGAGTATCCGCCAAAGGTCGTTTTCATAATATTAGCTAACCATATCTCAGATCTTTGGCGGATTTTTTATTATGCCGATTAGAAACGATTGTAAATACAAATCGTATTATCAGGTAGCCTCCTGACTGAAGGATATTTCATGTAATTTTGAAGCCAGATAGTATAAACTTCAAAGTCATGAGAATTTATAAAACAAAATTTTGGCTTCTTATCCCGGTTATTTGTTTTTCAGTTGTAGCTCTCAATTCATTTTCCCAGTCTCTTGTCATCAATGAATTCATGTCGTCTAATTCAAGTACAATTGCCGATGATGATGGTGAATTTAATGACTGGATAGAAATATACAATTCCGGTTCGGCAACAGTAAATCTGAATGGTTATGGACTTTCTGACAATCTCAGCAAACCTTATAAATGGATTTTCCCGAATGTTAGTATTGGTCCCGGACAACATCTGCTAGTATGGGCTTCAGGAAAAAACCGCCGGCCCAATCAGGGTGAGCTGGTAAATGGTTTGCTGCGTGAAGTTTATACCGGAATTCCGGGTTCATCAGTATATAATCTCATATCTCACCCAAGCTATCCTGACAATCCTTCAAGTGTAAATATTATCAGAGGGATATTTGAAACGCCCTCAAACATTGGAAATCAATATGGGCAAAGAGTTCAGGGATGGATAAAAGCCCCTGCCACAGGTCAGTATGTTTTCTGGATATGTAGCGATGATAACAGTAAATTATATTTAAGTTCAACGTCTGATCCTGCTGATACTGTGATGATTGCGCAGGTTCCCGGATGGACTAATCCCCGTCAGTGGAATAAATACGCTCAGCAACAATCAGCTCCGGTTACTCTGCAGGCCGGAGAATATTATTTTATAATGGCATTAATGAAAGAAAATTCAGGTGGTGATAATCTCTCAGTAGGCTGGAAGAAACCTGACGGAACAATGGAGCGTCCAATCGGAGGTCAATATCTTTTTACTGACCGCCTGTATTTACACACCAATTTCAGCATAAGTGCCGCCGGCGAAGAGTTGCTGCTCACACATCCTAATGGTACAATAGTTAATCAGATTGCCCCTGTGGCACTACAATCTGATATTTCATACGGAAGATCACCTGACGGTTCAGGCAATTTATTTTATTTTGATCAGCCAAGCCCCGGTTCGCAAAACCCGAATACAGGTTATAGTGAATTATTGCCCCCACCTCAATTTTCGCGTGAAGGCGGACCATATACTGAAGCATTTCAACTTACACTGGAGTCAGAACCCGGTTCAATGATCTATTATACCTTAAACGGGCAGATACCAACTTCGTCATCCGGAATTCTTTACACAGCACCAATAAACATAAGCGGTACTGAAATTGTAAGAGCAAGAGCCTACAAACAGGGTTATATGCCGTCAAACCCCAAAACCATGATATACAGCCGTATAGGTTCGAATGTGCAAGGTTTTAAATCTAATTTGCCATTAGTTATCCTACATCAGTTTAACACCGCAATAACTCCCGGAGCGCGAACTCCTGCAGCAGCGGTATTTATTGATAATAATCAGGGCGACACTACTCATCTGATAGGTGATATCGCTTTGCAAAGTAGAATTCTTGCCAATATCCGTGGTTCGAGTGCGCAAAGTTTTCCAAAGAAAATGTATGGATTTCATCTGGTGAACGAATTTGATCAGGATAAGGATGAATCGCTTTTTGGAATGCCGGCCGACAATAATTGGATATTATATGCTCCATACAGCGATAAAAGTTTAATGCGTAATGCAATTGCCTATACTCTTGGAGCAGGTTTTGGCAAGTGGGCTCCCAGGGTGAGGTTTGTTGAACTGTTTTTACATTCTGGCAACGGTCAGGTAACCAATTATCATTATCATGGGGTTTATGTACTGGTTGAACGGATCAAATGGGGCGAAGACCGTGTAAATATTACAAAACTAAAACCCGGTGATAATCTTGAACCTGAAATAAGCGGTGGGTATATAATAAAAGTTGACCGGCTTAATGATGGTGAATATGGAATGACAACCAATATGGGAACGCTTTTGGCTCATGTGAGACCCTCGGAGGCAGATGCAACCCCGGCTCAGAAAAGCTGGATATTGGATTATATGAACGATTTTGAATCAGCTCTTTATAGTCAGAATTTCACTGACCCGCAAACAGGATATCAGGCTTATATTGATGTTGAATCGTTTATTGATCATTTTCTTATAACCGAACTTCTTAAAGAGATTGATGGATACAGGCTAAGTACCTTCATGTATAAAGACCGGAACAAGAAACTTGTTATGGGACCTGTCTGGGATTTCAACCTCAGTCTTGGAAATGCCAATTATATGGGTGGCTGGCAGCCTCAGGGGTGGTATTATACACAGCTAAATGCCTCGAACTGTTATATTAATTGCGGGGTTCGCGATTGGTATGTAAGACTGATGCAGGATCCGGTTTATATGCAAAAAATGCGTTATCGCTGGTGGCAGCTCAGGCAGAATTTATTTTCGAACGAGAACCTTTCAAATATGATCTGGCAATTCAGCGATCTGTTGTCTGAAGCACAGGTCAGGAATTTTACACGATGGCCTATACTAGGACAATATGTTTGGCCTAACTGGTATATTGCACCAACTTATCAGGACGAACTGAACTGGATGAACAACTGGCTTATGACCCGCCTGGCGTGGATAGACAGTCAGATGGGTGAACCTCCAATATTTATGGATTATGAACTGGCTTATTTCTGGCTTTTTGACAATGCTTTGCCTAATGATACGCCATTAGAGCAAATAGAAGCTAAATTTCCACCTTCAGGTAACGGGTTAATAACCTTTCATTCAGCTTTGCAGGGATACCCTTTTTATCCCGGGCATCCTTACTGGCGCAAAGCTTCGATGGAACGGCGAAATGCACCTACTGAAATAAATTACCGCCCTGAAGGTAATAATGGTATTGCCTTTGAACAGGTAAATATGCGCGGAATACAGGTAAGACAGCCATTTACCGGTAACGGAGGCGAAAATTATCTGGTTTTTAACATGTCAACAATTGGCTATGAAAACCTTCTCTTCAGTTTTGCTGCAAAAGACGAAAATGCAGCCGATTACCTGCTTCCTGAATATTCGGTTCAAAGTGGTGAGCCACAATGGATAACAACCGGTTTGCAACAGGATACATTGCTGCTTTCATCTGATTATCAATTATATGAGATTGATTTTGCCGGAATAGGCGAGGTTGATAATAATCCACATTTTAAAGTCAGGATACGTTTTGGAGGTTCTAACATGGGAGCAAATAATGGCGACAGGGTTACATTCAACAATTTCAGCCTTGAAGGCGAAGCACTGGATCTTATGCTAGGTGATGCCAACTGCGATCTAACAGTAAATGTAATGGATGTTATTACAACGGTCTCTTATGTTCAGGGTGATGATCCCCAGCCATTCTGCTTTGATAATGCCGATGTTAATTTCGATGGGATTATAAATATAATTGACGCAGTTAATATCGTCAATATTATTTATGAGAAATGATTCTATTTGTATTTACTATCGCCAATGACGATGGTTTAAACAAATGTTAAGATGAAATCTTTTTACCAAGAGCCGTACTATTTTAAACGGGCTTCAACGGCTTCCCAGTTCACAACATTCCAGAATGCTTTAACATAATCAGGTCTGCGATTCTGATAATCGAGATAATAAGCATGTTCCCACACATCGCATGTAAGCAGTGGATTCATATCAGTAGTAAAAGGCGTTTCTGCATTGCTTGTCTGAATGATCTTTAGTTTTCCGTCAGCCTGTTGAACAAGCCAGCACCATCCGGAACCAAACAATGTTACAGCCATATTTGAAAACTTTTCCTTGAATGCTTCAAATCCATTAAATTCATTGTCAATCAATTGCTTAAGTTTGCCGCCCGGTTCTTTTTTTGCTGCCGGAGCGAGGCTGTCCCAATAAAAAGAATGATTCCATACCTGGGCTGCATTGTTGAATATTGGCCCAGTTGCTTCTTTAATGATATGCTCAAGCGATTTATCCTCAAAATCACTTCCTTTGATCAGCTCATTAAGTTTATTTACATAACCCTGATGATGTTTTGTGTAATGAAATTCAACGGTACGCGCATCAATAAAAGGCATGAGCGCATCCATAGGGTAAGGCAGTGGCTTTAATACAAACGACATAGGTTTTAGTTTTAATAAAGTTATTTAAATGTTTAAAATAGCTTACAATGAAGTAAATAGCTGATACAAAGGATGTTAAGGTCTTGATTTATACATCTTTCTTTCTGAAAATCCTCATAACCGAGTTTTTTAAAAACGAACACGACTGACTTTTTAATTCGTAGAGTATATTTCGAACAGCAAAAATCTGCTTAACATCTTCTATCTGTTCCTTTAATTCAATTTCAGTTTTAAGTGCAAGACGACGATGCCTTTCTTTTTCAAGAGCAATATCTTGTAATGAGCTCATTTTTTCAATTTTAATCCTTTTCATTCTCATCTTCTTTTACGTCTTCAAAAAAAATCTCGGATAAATGTTTGATTGCCGAACCCAAAAACAATTTTCGTCTGTAACGTAAGACGATAATGCCGGAAATCAGATAAATAACTGCTATTATAAGATATCCCAGGGCATCGCTGTTCATAAGTTGCCCAAGCCATTTAGCCATTGTTAGAGAAATAAAAAAAAGGAACAACATAAAAATGATGAAAAGAAAAATGGCTGATAACAACAAGGACAAGATCCTGGCCGATTTTTCCAGTGCATCAAGCTTGGCAAGATTCAAGCGAATTTCAATGTATTTACGTATGCTATCGGTCATATCTGTTATGACCTTTGCAAATCCCGATTTTAACATAATTAAATTAAATTGGCTGTTTTTATGCTTCAGCTTTCTTTGCTTTAACCTTGTCGTATGCTTTTTGTGCTGTTCTCGAAGCTTTTGTTTTTACTTCTTCAACGTTTTCATCAAGATAATCTTTTAATTCATCAATCTTTTCATTCAGATCTTCCTGAAGATCATCCTTGATTTTTTTTGCCTTCTCGTTAAGCATTTTACGGGTTTCAGAACCTTTGTCGGGAGCAAACAATATGCCTGCAATAGCTCCAACGGCAGCACCTGCCAAAAAGCCTAATAAAAAATTTGAACCGGAACTACTCATATCAATTAATTTTTAAAGTTGTTTAATAATCTGTTAGTTTTTAAAATAAAATCTGAATATTGCCTGTCACAAATTTAATGCCTCAAATTTACTGAATTATTTTCAATAATCATTAATAAACCACTGAAAACCCAATGAAAAGTGATCAAAATTGAGCTAAATCAATGTTGTTCCTCTTTTTAAATTTTTCTGACCAGAGATGCCATTCCTGTAATATTGTCAGCTTCATCGGTAATGGGGGTGTTAAACCATTCGCACTGAATTAAATTCTTGTCTTTTGTCATGCATTTAGTAATAGTGCTCGTGGGTTTTCGGTTGTAAACCGCTGCTAAGAAAATTTCTAAAATTTCTTTTCTATATTCCTGAGGTATCAGCTTTTCAATCATATTCTCAAACAGAGCATCTGATTTATTATATCCAAATATGGTTTGTGCTGCATTATTCCATTCAAGAACTTCAAGATTATTATCCCATTCAATATAGCCAAGAAGTGTATTACGCAGGTGTTGCGATACTTTCTGATACGATTGCTGCAGGATGGATTCAAAGCTTTTCTTCTCGGTTATATCTCTGGTAATACCTCTGAAGCCAATAAATTCGTCATTATTATCAAAAACCGGAACACCGCTTATCTGGAAATTGATTTTTCGGCCATTTTTATGAACTCCAATATTTTCATGATTCTGGAATGGCTTTTTCAAAAGAATTGAACTCTGGTAGAATTTAACATCATCTTCACAACACGACGGATCGAGGATAAAGGTAAAAGGTTTATCTTTAATTTCATCAACTGTATAGCCTGTCATAGATTCACTAACAGGATTGGTATAGGTAAAAACCCCATTTGTGTCTAATTCCCAGATCCAGTCAGAAGTGTTCTCCACCAATACTTTAAATCTCTCGCTATATTGCCTGTAAATTATCTCAGCTTGTTTACGTTCGTTTATATTGCGTGCTATGCCGTGGACTCCTGTTGGCTTACCATTATTATCAAAAATAAATCCAAAACTCACTTCAGCCCAGATTTTTTCACCGCTTTTTGTTAAATACTGTATTTCATAGCTTTTGGATTTTTCATCAAACATCTTTTTACCTGAATTGATCAATTCTACTTCTTCTAAAAAAGCATCTTTAAATTTTTTTGATGATTCCGGTGGTAATCGCTTATCCACAGGAAGTACAGAATATTCTTCGACAGTATATCCGAGGAAATTATAAATAGATGGACTAATATAGATGAAATTAAGATCCATATCAGCAGTCCAGATCACATCACTACTGTTTTCAGCAATGATTTTCAGTTGTTCGTTTACTTTTACAATTTCAACGGTTTTTTCATCAACCAGTTTTTGAAGATGTTTGTGATTTTCAATAAGTTCACGCTCAGACTTATAATAATTCAAAATATTTGAATACTGACTTGCTGCAATCTCAAGCATTTCAAGTATATCATCCTCAAGTAATTTATACATACGCACCATATCAAATCCCAAAAAACCAATAAGCTGGAAATCAAAGAACATGGGCACAGCAAACAATGATTTAATATGTTGTTTCGTAAAGATCTTTTTCTCGCTTTGTGCTTCCACAGGCAGGTCTTTTACATTGCGAATAACTATTGCCCTATTTTTTTTCAGGTTATCCATCCACCAGGGATAGTCGCTGGTACGGATATCCTGAAGATCATCAATTACTGACGAGATACCATCAGCAAGAGCCTCATGAGTATTGCTCATGAAATTCATTTCTTCATCATCAAAAAGGAAAATATACGAACGATCAGCACCTATAAATTCACCAATCTTTCCAAGTGAATAAGTGATTTTATAGTCAATATCACCTAAACGAACATTGATAAATGAGGTTATAGTGCTGAATATTAGTTCTTTAAGTCCATTTAGGAACTCAATCCGTTGCCTGTTTTTTACCTTTTCATTGATTTCAATTACTACACCTTCATAAAAAAGGGGAATTCCACTAACTCCACGGTAGACCCTGGCATATTCCTCTACGTAAATATCATTCCCATTGCTATCAACAAGTACGGATTCTTTTGCATAAATCTCACCTTTTTCTTCAACTTCTTTCATAAATTGTTTGCGACCTCCGGGATGCTTGTGGGTCTTATTAAGGTCAATCCCTTCCAAATCCTCAAAATTATTATATCCCAATAATGAAATAAAAGCAGGATTCGCTGTCAGAATCTCACCTTCCGGCGAAGAACGGTAAATGCCGATAGGAAGCCTGTCAAAAAGGTCAATACATTTTTTGACGATGTCCTGATCTAATTTTGAGACTTTTCTCTTCTCATTACTACTATGCATTTCATGATTTTGCTCTGACATAATATTCTGGTTTTTTAGTTATTTAATAATTTTTTTATAAACAATTTAAATTCTGATACTTAAAAAATCTTTACCTGCTACTCTACTATTTTAAATTCAGTTCTTCTGTTGTTTGCTCTGCCTTCAGGTGTATCGTTTGTATCCACAGGTTGGGTATCTCCTTTTCCTGTATATGAAAGTCGTTTTTCATCAATACCAGCAGCCACAAGATATTCAAAAACAGCTTTTGCCCTGTTAAACGATAATCCAAGATTATATTCAGAGTTACCTGTATTATCGGTATGGCCAGAAATTTCAAGCTTTAAGCGAGGATTCTCGATCAACAGGTTTACTAAAAGATTTAATTCCAAAAACGAAGCAGACTCCAGTTGATAAGAATCTACTGCAAAGAAAACATTTTTTAGGATAATAACCTGCCCATATTCAACAGGTTTCAATAAAATATTAAGATTTACCGGGTTAAAGAATCCGGTTACAGTATCTAAAGCAAAAAAGTGTGAGTAAAAAAGGTAGTTTTTATGGTTTACATGTAAGGCGTAGTTCTTTGAAACAGGTAAAATAGCAATGAATTCCCCGGTCACAAGGTCAGATTCTGACCTGACGATGATTTTTCCGCTTTTCAGGTCGGAAAGTTCAATATTTGCAGCAAGTGGCTTTAATGTGTTTATATCTTTCACATGACCTTTTACGTAAGAAACCGGTAAGGGTTTGATCTCATCATATAATTCAAACTGGTAAATATCATAACCTCCTTCGCCACCAGCAAGATCAGTGGAAATGAAAGCACTTCTGCCATCAGGATGAACTACCAGATTGATCTCGTCAGCAACGGTGTTTATAGGATATCCCAGATTAAGCGGTTCTGACCAGGAATCATCCTTGTTTAAACGGCTGACAAAAAGATCAGCTCCTCCCAGACCATAATGCCCTTTTGATGAGAAATACAATGTTTGCCCATCGGCATGGATGAAAGGTGACATCTCATCTTCTTCGGTGTTAATGGTACTTCCAAGGTTTTCGGGTTCACTCCAGAATCCGTTTTCCTGCTTTACTGTTTTCCAGATATCTGAACCGCCATAACCCCCGGAGCGATTGCTGGCAAAATAAAGCGTTTTGCCATCAGATGAAAATGAAGGTTGTGATTCCCAGCGTGATGAGTTAACTGTGGATCCAAGATTTTCAGGTTTAGACCATTGTTCGCCATTCTTTTTACTAAAATAAATATCGCAACTGCCATAACCATCAGATCGGTGACAGGCAGTGAAAAACAAGAAATTATTATCGTATGAAAGTGCCATGGCACCCTCGTTCCCTTGATCCTCATCAATTATTAAAGGCACTGATTCAGTCCAGATTCCATTTACAAGCTCGGATTTAAAAAACTCTTCACGCTGGCGGTTCTGAGGTTTGGAATCGGATAATGTGGAACGACGTGTGAAAATCAGTGTAGAACCATCGGCTGAAACGGTATTTATATACTCATTATGCGAGGTGTTAATATTTTGATTCAAAATTACAGGTTCGTATTGAACCGGGTTGTTTTTTAGGTATGATGCCTTCTGAGCTTTTGATATACGTTTATCATGTTTGTTTCTATCAGTTTCGTTTAAAATGAATTTTGAATAATAACTGAAATATTCAAGAGCTTCATTGTAATTACCTTCGTTATATAGTAAATTTCCAAGTATCAGATGGACTTTTGGGAAAAAATCAGGCTCCAGCGAGGCGGCATTTCTGAAATGATCTATGGCAGACCTGTTGTCCTTTAGTTCCAGAGCTATGTCGCCAGCAAGAAGGTAAGCCTGAACATACTTGCTATCTGCCGTAGTTGCATTGATAGCGAACTTATAGGCTCCTGCATAATCTCTTTTTGAATATTGTCTGACTGCTTTCTGAAAATAACGCTCAGCTTTACGGGAATAGGAAACATAATTTGCTTCCTGTGCTAAGAGCGTAGGTAAGGTAATAATGAATGTAATAACCAAAAACAGTGATCTTTTAAACATTTTACTCATCTCCGAAAGCCGGTTCTGCAAAAATACTCTAAATAGCTTTAAATTTCTGCTTTAGTATGACCGTTAATCCAGGAAAGTCTAAAAGTCTTTGTTATAGTGTATTCAATACTTGATTTTAGGATTTTTCAATCAGCTAAAGAAGCATTTTTATCTCCCTCTGATCGCACATGATAGTTTCGCCATCAGCCAATTTAAGGATAAGATGACCAAACTCGCCAATGCCGGTTATAGTAGCATTTAGTTTTCTGTTCTCATAAATAAAATCTGTGCTGATCCCTTTGCGGTAAAGTTTGTCTAGATAGTCTGTATCAATGGATTCAAAATCAAATTCAAGCAATTGTTTTAGCCTAATATCAAAAAAATGAAGTACCCGTTCAAGGCAGTTTTCAAGATTATATGTTATCGAGCTTATTAGTTTTAAAGAAACCGGGTTTGGAGCATCGCTTTCAAATTTCACCTGATTAATATTGATGCCTGTTCCCACAACTGCCCAGCTTATCTCGTTACCCAAAATAATATTACTGATCAGGATACCTGCAATTTTTTTATTACCTACATAAACATCGTTTGGCCATTTAATGCTTGTAAGCCCCGTACTGATCTCTGAATTCACAAAATCATACACCGCCAGCGATGTGATTTTATTCAGCATAAATTGTTTTGATGGTTGTAAACCTTTGGGTTTTACAACTATACTGAAAGTTAGATTTTCACCCGGTTTGCTTTCCCAATAATTTTCTCCCTGTCCTTTCCCGGCAGTCTGAGTGTTGGTAATTACAACCATTCCATCTTCTGCCTTATTTTGAGAAATCATAGATAAAGCATACACATTCGTTGATGGAATGCTATTTATCCTGATAATTTGCCAGGTTGGGTTCATAAAAGTAAGTATTTGCAAATTACAGTGTGCAAGCTGAAATTCATTACTTTTGCACTGCAAAGTAAATAAAATGATAAGACAAAAAATACAAATTACATCTGAAAAGCTTGCTGATGCTATTATTGAAGGGATTAAAGACAAAAAAGGTCTGGAAATAACTCAGCTTGGTTTTAAAAAAATAAAGAATGCTATATGCGATAGTTTTATTATTTGTCATGGAAATTCAAGTACCCATGTTGAAGCAATAGCTGATGGTCTTGTTGAGCATGTAAGAATAAAACACGGTGTAAAACCATGGCGCAGTGAGGGTTATCAGAATGCGGAATGGATCCTGATAGATTATGTTGATGTGGTTGTTCATGTTTTTCAGCAGCAAACCAGAAATTATTACCGACTGGAAGATTTATGGTCAGATGCAGAATTTAGACAATTTGAAACCGTGGAATGAGTTTTAATAATAGGATGTAAAGTATTTAGGGAGAATAAAAAATTTATGTCAGGAAAAGATAAAAATAAACCGGATAAAAGTCCTCTTGAGCAGCCACCAAAAAACATGCGGCCGAAATTCAGTTTTTATTGGATTTATGCTGCTTTGGCATTATTGCTTGTTTTTATGTGGATTAATAACTGGGAAACTGCCACTAAGGAAATTGACTGGGGTGAGCTTAGGGAAATGCTTGCAAACCAGCATATTGAGAAGATCATTGTTGTAAATAATGAAACAGCCGAAATTTTTATTAAAAAAGATTCTCTAAAACTGGACAAATATAAAGATCTGAAAGGTTATTCAGGTCAAAGCTCCACACCACAATTCAAACATACCATTGGTTCGTACGATTCATTTAAAGAAGATGTTAAAGAAGCCCAGAAAGATTTAGATTTAGAAGATCGTATTTACTTAAAAAACGAAAACCGCAAAAAATGGGGCGATGCTTTGGGTTGGATATTCCCAATGATGTTGCTTATTGTTGCATGGCTTGTGATAATGAGAATGATGGCCAGGGGTTCAGGAGGCGGACATATTTTTAATATTGGCAAGTCAAAGGCTCAGTTATTTGACAAGGATACAACCGTTAGTATCAATTTTAACGATGTTGCCGGCCTCGAAGAAGCCAAGATCGAGGTTATGGAGATCGTTGAATTTCTTAAGCATCCGGAGAAATACAGGGAACTTGGTGGTAAAATACCTAAGGGAGCTTTACTTGTGGGACCTCCGGGAACAGGAAAAACCCTTCTGGCTAAGGCTGTTGCCGGTGAAGCAAAAGTTCCGTTTTTCTCTATCTCAGGTTCTGAATTTGTTGAAATGTTTGTAGGTGTTGGTGCTTCACGAGTTCGTGATCTGTTTAAACAAGCCAAAGAGAAATCACCCTGCATTATTTTTATTGATGAAATTGATGCTATTGGACGCGCACGTGGCAGGAATCCTATCACTGGTTCGAACGATGAGCGTGAAAATACTCTCAATCAGTTGCTTACTGAAATGGACGGTTTCTCCAGTAATGCAGGTGTTATAATTCTTGCTGCAACTAACCGTGCCGATATTCTCGACCGTGCCTTGCTAAGGGCAGGACGTTTTGATCGCCAGATCCATGTGGAACTGCCTGACCTCGACGAAAGACTTGCTATCTTCAAGGTTCATGTTCGTGATTTGAAAATGGAACCTGAAATTGACCTTATATTTCTTGCACGACAAACTCCCGGTTTTTCAGGAGCTGATATTGCCAATGTATGTAATGAAGCTGCATTGATAGCAGCCCGCAAAGACAAAAAACAAATAGAAAAGCAGGATTTTCTTGATGCTATTGACCGTATTGTTGCTGGTCTTGAAAAGAGGAGTAAGTTCATTTCACCTCAGGAAAAGAAAGTAATTGCTTTTCATGAAGCCGGTCATGCTTCAATAAGCTGGCTGTTAGAGCATGCTCATCCTTTGGTTAAAGTTACCATTATCCCACGGGGAAAATCGTTAGGAGCTGCATGGTATCTTCCTGAAGAACGTCAGATCACTACCTATGAACAGCTTTTTGATGAGATGACTGCCGCCCTTGGAGGTCGGGCTGCCGAATCGCTGATATTCGGAAAAGTGTCAACAGGAGCGCTCAACGATCTTGAAAAAGTTACAAAACAGGCTTATGCAATGATTACTTATTTTGGGTTAAACGAAAAATTAGGAAACATAAGCTATTATGACTCTACAGGACAATCGGAATATATGCTCAATCGCCCGTACAGTGAGCGCACTGCCCAGATAATAGATGAAGAAGTTGGTGCAATGGTCAGGAATGCATATGAAAGAGCTTTGAAAATTCTTACTGAAAATAAGGATAAGCTCACACAACTGGCTGAGTTACTGTTGAAAAACGAAGTTATATTTCGTGAAGATGTGGAGAGTATCTTTGGGAAACGTCCGTTTGAGGAACCACTACACGTTATAGGTGACACTGAAAATACGGATAAACCGGAAACAGCTTCTGGCAATGAAAAAGAATAACATGTAATATTCATGTTGAAATGGAAGATAGCACAACGAAAGAGAAAGTTTTAAAGCGGATCAGAAATGCTCTTATAAACAGATCTGCCAATCCATTTCCCGATCTGGACATGGCTGCAGAGGTATTTGAACCATTTTATGATACCCCTGAAGTTGTTTTTGCACAGGAATTTACAAAAGCAGGCGGAAAGTTTATATTTTGCGAAACCCAGGAAGAGTTAATATCAAATCTTGAAGACCTTATTGAAACAAATGATTTAAAACCCCTATTCTGTTTTGATAAAAGGCTGTTTAATTTGCTGTTAAAATCCGGTATTCCTGTTACAAACGATCGTTCACAGGCTGAAAACATGAAAGCAGCGGTTACGTTTTGTGAATTTTTAATCGCCCGTCACGGAAGTATCATGGTTTCATCCCGCAGCGGACCGGGAAGGCGTATAAATATATTTCCTGAAATTCATATAGTTCTTGCCCATACCAATCAAATGGTGGACGATATAAAACAGGCTTTCAAGGCTTTGAAAGAAAAATATCAGCAACAAATGCCCTCAATGGTGAGTTTAATTACAGGTCCGAGCCGAACAGCAGATATTGAGAAAACATTGATCATGGGTGCTCACGGCCCTAAGGAACTTTACCTGTTTTTGCTTGATGATACTAATTAAATTTTGTGTGAAATGGATGAGAAATGGACTATGATCTTTAGCTCTTCAGATGTGGTTAAAGTTGAAATTCTGAAAGGATTGCTTGCTGCTGAAAATATAGAAAGCGTGATAATCAATAAAAAGGATTCTTCTTACCTGTTTGGTGAAGCAGAATTATATGTGCCAGTTGAGGATGCATTTAAAGCAAATCAGATAATCAGTAGTTCCAAATAATGAGTCCCCCCAATTTTCGCACCCGTACTCTTACAGCAATATTGTTTGCAGTAGTCATGGTAGGATCAATCCTGCTGGGAGCAAATTATTTTGCTGCTCTGATGCTTGTTGTTTACATTCTTGGTATGGGTGAGTTTTACAGGCTTTTCAAACCTTATGCCAGCAATGCTTCCCGCGTGGCAGGAACAATTACCGGAGCTTTGATCTTCATCCTTATATTTGCTTTTAATAGTAGCTGGATCGAAGCAAAATGGCTTTGGTCAGTACCATTGTTCTTTATAATTCCATTTTTAACTGCGATGTTCGACAACAACGCGCAATCCTCACAGTTCATTGGGATTTCACTTGCAGGGATCATGTTTATAGCCGTACCATTATCATTATTGTCATCGGTATATATATTGGGTGAAAAAATCAGACCCCTAACGGGCGCCTATCTTCTTCTTATGATCCTTGTTATTCTGTGGGTTTACGATTCAGCGGCATACATTCTGGGGTCAAGCTTTGGACGACATACGCTATACAAACGCCTGTCGCCGGGCAAAACCTGGGAAGGATGTATAGGCGGTATGATCTTCGGACTTGCCACAGCTTTCATTATTTCTTATTATTTAACTTCTATTCAGCTTGTTCACTGGATAGCATTGGCATTGATCATTATGATTGCCGGAACTCTTGGTGATCTTTGCGAGTCAATGCTGAAAAGACATGCCGGAGTAAAGGACAGCGGCACTTTATTGCCGGGTCACGGAGGCATACTCGATCGTTTTGATGCTCTGTTCTTTACTGCGCCGGTCATCTATTTCTATCTTATTATTTTTGTAATTTAACCTTACTATCCGAATGAAAATACACAAGGAGGGATATAAAATTATTTTCACTGTACTGGCAGTTCTGGTTATTCTTAATGTCCTGCTCTGCCAGTTTTTTCCGGTTTCTCAGTTTTCTAAGATTCTGGTTTTAATATTCAGTCTTGCACTGTGGGCTTTTGTAATTAGTTTTTTTCGTGTTCCGAAACGTATTTCAAATAATTCGGATAATGATATTTATAGTGCTGCTGATGGCAAGGTAGTAGTTATCGAGGAAGTATTTGAAAATGAATTTTTTCATGATAAACGCCTTCAGGTATCAGTATTTATGAATGTAACAAATGTGCATGTTAATTTTGCTCCAGTCCGGGGGATTGTGAAATATTACAAATACCATCCGGGAAGATATATGTTTGCCTGGTTGCCAAAATCTTCAGTTGAGAACGAAAGAAGTAGTCTGGTAATAGAAAACGATGTTGTGGGACCTGTTTTGATAAGGCAGATTGCTGGTGCTTTTGCACGCCGTATAGTATGTAATCTTCGCCCTGAAGACCGGATATCACAATGTGAAGAAATAGGTATAATTAAATTTGGTTCGAGGGTAGATCTTTTTCTGCCTCTTAATTCAAAGGTGCATGTATCACTGTATCAGAATGTTAAAGCTGCAGAAACAATTATAGCCAGTGTTTAGTAGCTTTTTTAACAAATCATTAACCTTTAGGAGTGTTGCTATCCTATATGAAGTGCTTACTTTTGCGCCATAACAAAAAACTAAATTCTATGAAAAAGACATTTGCATTATTATTCTCATTTGTTGCACTTATTGCTTTTTTAAGTGCCGGTTTTCCGAGTGATCAATCACCAAAAACCTCAAAATCAACAAAAGTTGAGCAAACCGTTCAGAAAAAAGATGCTGCTTCATGTTGCGATTCCAAAGCTCAAACTACTTCTGCTGCAAAAGCAGATTGCAGCGGTGACAAAGCAAAAGCTGATTGTGCTCCTGCCGGCAAAACCTGTGGCGGTTGCTCATCAAAAGCTAAAGCTCAATCTGGTGAAGAACTTCCTGTACCGAAGAATTAATTTTTAATCTTTTGGTAAACATACAAGGCTGAATATCTTACTGATACTCAGCCTTTTTTGTTATTTGGATTTTTGAAAAGCCAAAATTAATCCCAATCTGATTAAATTCGATCTTGTTAAGTTTGTGAAGAAATTACAGAAGGGTTATGTTAAAATATTTCTTTTAGCTGATACAAACTGTTTATTGTAAAAGTTGCCGGCGTTTCTCCGAAATATTTCCCGAATGTAACCAATACTGAATCAATACCTGCTGCTGCAGCTCCCACAATATCTGTTTCAGGTTCATCACCAATATAAATGCATTCATTTCTGTTTGCATTGGTTTTATTCAGAATAAATTCAAAAATTCCGGTATCAGGCTTCTTGCTGCCTGCCTCTTCTGAGGTTACTACATACGGAAAGTATTTTTCAAGACCTGAATTACGGATTTTCACATATTGTATCTCATTAAAACCGTTTGTCAGCAAGCCAAGGATGTAACGTGACTGCAAATATTCAAGAACTTCGGTAGCACTTTCTTTTAATCCGGTTTTTGTAGGACTTATTTGTATGTAATCAGTTGCTATCGCTTTTGCCAGTTCGGTGTTATCAATGCCGAATTGCTGTAACGTTAGCTCAAACCTTCTGTAGCTCAGATAGTTCTTTTCAATATTTCCTTTTTTATAAAGATCCCACAGCATTTTATTGTAAGGGTCATAGATTTCAAGAAAATTGTCAATGTTTTTGATTCCTGCATTATACAGATCATGCTTTTTAAGAATCTCGTCAAAAGTAATACGGTTGTTTGCGTCAAAATCCCATAATGTATGGTCAAGATCGAAAAATATGTGAGTATAGATTTTATGTTGCATAACTAATTCCGGTAAATTATTGATTATACCTCTTGCCTTGCCAGGAATCCTTTTCTTCCAGCCTGTTTTCAATCATTTGCAATATCTGGTCAGTACGAAGATTGCCCCAGTCAGGTGCAATGCGGTAACGTGGAGGCGTTTCGGCGGTAAATCTTTCTATTACCATACCGGGAGGCAGTAACTCAATGTATTCAATTATGAAATCAATGTATTCATCAAGCTCAAACAACTCAAACAGATCGGGGTGTTGAGAATATTGCTTTTCCATTTCAGTGTTTTTCAGGATTTGTAACTGATGAAATTTTATGTTGTCAATCGGTAATTGAGAAATGATTTTAGCCTGATTTAAGATTTCTTTCCTGCTCTCGCCCGGCAAACCTATGATGAAATGTGCTCCGTTTTTAATACCTCTTCGCCTGGTTTCTTCCAGCGCCCATACCGATTGTTTAAAAGTATGACCCCGGTTTATTGTTTGTAATGTATTATCATTGCAGGTTTCAATTCCATACTCAATGACGATGTAATAATCCTTTGACAGATTTTCAAAATAATCAAGCTGCTCATTATCAACACAATCAGGGCGGGTGCCAATAACAAGACCAATTACATCAGGAATTGACAATGCCTCGTTATAAAGCTTTATTAATCGCTGAAGTTCGGCATGAGTGTTCGTATAAGCCTGAAAATAAGCAAGATATTTGCTACTACGGCGATATCTCGTTTTATGAAATTCAATCCCTTCATGCAATTGTTGGGTTATTGATTTTTCAGGCGAGCAATATGACGGATTAAAGGCTTCGTTATTACAAAAAGTACATCCGCCGTATGCAATTGTTCCATCACGATTGGGGCATGAGAATCCTGCATCTACTGATACTTTTTGTATCCTTCCGCCAAAAAGCTTCCTTATATGTTCACTGTAGGCATTAAAACGCCGGTTATGACCCCACTGAAATTCCTGAGATTTATGTAATGGCATGATTATCTGTTGTTAAACAAAAGCTGATAGAGACCTTATCATATCATTTTCTTGCAATTATCAGCTTCTTTCTTGTAAAACTCACGCCATCTTCACTCAGATTAATCACATAAACTCCATTCTTCAAAAAATCAGTACCTATTTTAACTGAGTGTAATCCGCTTACATCCAAAACTTTGTAATCATGCCTTATGCCGTGCATATCAAGTATTTCCACACTTATTTCCTTATAATCGTGCGAACCAAGTAAAACGTTAACAAAATTATCAGCAGGATTGGGATAAATGCCGGGAATTACTTTTATATATTGCTTGCGAATCAAAGTATCGCTTCGTGTTTCATTTTTAACTATCAGGGTTACATCGAAACCAAGCGTTTGAGTTTTGTTGTATGTGATTTTCCCGGGGTCTTTGGTAAATGCTTCTGATGGTTCGCCGCCATTAAAAATCCAGTGATATTCAGTAGGTTCTCCCATTGAAATATTGCTGAAGGTTACCGAGCTACCTGTTTGAATAACAGTAGTATCAGCAACAAATAGTGCGATAACCTGATCCTGGTCGTAAGATCCCGGAAAATAGTCAGCGCCTGTGTTTTCCGGGTCAAGCCAGTACTTTAACTGCCTCATTGGTTCGCTGCCATATTCCCATGAAATAGCAAATTTGCCATAATAATCCGGTTTGTTTACGGCGGAGCATCCTGATTCGCCACCTGTAAGCTGCCCTATGATAAGTCCGGAATCATTAAATAAGGGTGAGCCGGAAGAACCTCCTTCGGTAACACCATGTCCATTTTCAGTTTCCGCCCATCTGGTTTGCCAGTACATATTAGGCGTTGCGAAATTCCATGCTGATGAGATCAATGGTGTATTATAAGTTGAGATCTTTTTGATATCTCCCTGTGGATGATGAATTGTTACACCGTTTGGCGAGGGAACATCAATGCGCGACCATCCGTTAAAATACGGATTGACTATCGGGGGGATGTTATTGTTAAGCAAAACAAGGCAGAAATCACTTCCCATCTGTAAACTGCCACCGCCTACATAAGCTTTCATTGAAGCTCCGGTCAATGTGGTTGCCGGTGGTGCGTGTTCAGGGTTCTCACAGGTTTCTGATTCATAGTTGAAATAAAAAACCCATTGATTCATATCCTGTTCGTTAGCATACGTTGAACCAGTCCGGGCGCAGTGATCGGCTGTAAAAATATATGGTTTGAAATCAAGCCTGGTATTATTAATGAGGCTTCCCGAACATCTTAACACTATGTTCCCAACTCTGCCCTGGATCTTTACTACTCCCCGCTTCTGATTCTGCCAGTTTGTACCTTCGCTGCAATTAACATTTACATTACATGGTCCTGAATCACCAAAATCATATAAACTGCCGTCTTTGTTTTTAAATGCATAAAGGACCTCACTTATATTAAACGCTGGTAACTCACGAACTGAATCATCAGTCAGCAATTCAACTATCAGTTCTTCGCCCGGAATAAGTTCATTGGCAAAACTGCCACTCTCATGATTGTTAAGATGTGTAAACGCACCTATTAGTTTGGTTCTTAGTCTGTTGTAAACAAAAAGGCTGCAACCCTCAGGAAGGTGAAAATCCTGATAATACAATGCTAAAGCTCCGGCACCTTCTGCCTGTATTCTTATACGCCATTGTTTTGAACCATCGGGCAATTGTTTCCAGTCAGATGATTTAGCAGGATTAATATTAAGCGGAAGTAAAACTCCAATTCGTTGGGCTTCTCCTGATTTATCAGTAAAATTATCTGATTTTACAAGGTGTTCGAAGTCTGAAATTGAAACTGAATAAAGTGTTAAGTCCTGGTCTGCATCCGGAGTTTCATAACCGGGAGGAATTCCTCCTGAACTTAATTGAGAGTATAAACCGTATGGAAATAATAAAATTATTGACAGTATAAGGATATAACGGTAAAATCTGACTATCATAGATCTGGGTTTGCTTGATTTAAAAAAAAGGTAAAATTAGGAATTTTATAGTATAACGAAATAAAATGAGAATAGTTATTGGTTTTTTAACTGTCAAAGAGTTGGAGATTTATTTAGATCCCTTTTTTGTCACGTTTAGATCTGGTAAAGATGAAATCCGGAAAAAATATGGAGGATTTTGTTCAATGAAATTCAAAATCATGCCAGAAATCCGTTTTTTTTAGCGATCTTTGTAAATACTCCATTAAGCAGCATAGATGGTTTTCTTTAAAAAATATAAGATTGTTTTAATAATCAGCATCTTAAGCATGATTATGCTGTTTAGTTTCTGCAGGAAAAATAACGATTTACCTGAAGAGTACAATCCCACTCCCTATATAATAGATATTCCCCGATATTTCCCTACAAAACTTAATATACCTGACAACAATCCAATGACAGTGGAAGGTGTGGCTCTCGGGCGCTATTTGTTTTATGATGGTCGCCTTTCAGGACGCACGCACAACGATTCACTGATGAGTTGTAGTACCTGCCACCTTCAGTCACATTCATTTGAATGCGGTATTGACCATCCTAAATATACTGGTGGCGCTACTTTTGGACTTACGGGAATTCATACGCCAAATTCCATGATGCCCCTGATAAATCTTGTTTTTAATCATAACGGATATTTATGGAACGGGTTGATACATCACAGTAATGAAGATGCATCCTTGCGCCGTCTTGAAGATATTGTATGGACCGGCGTAGTAGCACCTCATGAAATGCATGGAGATACAAGCCGTACGGTAGCGCTGATTCAAAGTCTGCCTGGGTATCCCCAGCTTTTTTACAAAGCTTTTGGTTCTGACAGGGTTACTATGGAAAATATTGGCAAAGCGATAGCCCAGTTTGTTCGAACACTAATTTCGGCTAATTCGAAATTTGATCGCTATTTAAAAGGTGAGGAACAGTTAACTGAAGAAGAACTCAGCGGTTATGTGCTTTTTATGACTGAAGAAGGTGCTGATTGTTTTCATTGTCATGGAGGGGCAGGTGTGCCACTTTTCACTACCAATCTTTATTATAATAACGGCAAGGATACTGTTTTCAATGATCCGGGCGATCGTTATGCCATTACCGGAAATCCGCGCGATATAGGAGCCTACCGTGCTCCCACGCTTCGTAATATTGAATATACAGCACCGTATATGCATGATGGCAGGTTTGCAACCCTTACAGAAGTGATTGATTTTTATTCTCATCATGTGAAAATGTCGGATTATGTTCATCCGTTAATGCATCATGCACACAGGGGAGGGGTTCAGTTGACGCCAAAACAAAAATCTGATCTGCTTGCATTTATTAAAACCCTGCGCGACGACGATTTTGTTAATAATCCGGAATTTGCAAAACCGGCAGTCTTCCCCGACGGATCAGTACAATAATAACTTTGATTTTTAAAAATAATAATGAAAAAGGTAATCTCATCAGAAAAAATACCAATAAAAATGTGGCTTGACGAGGTGGAGCCGGATGCAATGAAGCAGGCAATCAATCTTGCAAACCTTCCATTTGCCTTCCGGCATATTGCTTTGATGCCCGATACTCATGTTGGCTACGGAATGCCTATCGGGGGTGTACTTGCCACACGTGATGTTATTGTGCCAAATGCAGTTGGTGTTGATATAGGTTGCGGAATGTGTACAGTAAGAACAAATCTGGATTCGATCCAAACCAATAAGCTGAAAGAAATAATGAGTGGAATCCGGGCTTTGGTCCCGCTTGGCTTTGATCATCATAAATACCCTCAGGATGAGAACCTTATGCCTTCAATTGATAATATAGTAGAAGGAGGCATAGTGGAACAGGAATATGATTCAGCCTTAAGGCAACTTGGTACTTTGGGCAGTGGCAATCATTTTATTGAAATACAGAGAGGTTCTGATGGTTTTATCTGGATCATGGTTCATTCCGGAAGCCGCAATATTGGATTAAAAGTTGCTGAATTTTATAACAAACAGGCAAAGTTTCTTAACAGAATGTGGTACACAAAGGTTAATGAAAAGGATGATCTTGCCTTTTTTCCTGTTGAAACTGAGGAAGCTCAGAAATATATAAACGAAATGCAGTATTGCATTGATTTTGCCTTTGCGAATCGAAAACTGGTGCTCGAAAATATCATTTCTGTTTTTAAAGAACATTTTGGCAAAGGGTTCGAGACTAATAATTTTATAAATATTGCTCATAATTATGCCGCTAAGGAAAAGCATTTCGGAACTGATGTAATTGTACACCGAAAAGGAGCCACAAGCGCCCGTAAGGATGAGCTCGGAATAATTCCGGGTTCACAGGGAACTAAAAGTTATATTGTGAGAGGCAAGGGCAATCCTGAAAGTTTTGAAAGCTGTTCGCATGGCGCCGGACGCATAATGGGGCGTAAAGAAGCAATACGAAATCTTGATCTAAAAGAACAAACTGCATTTCTTAACGAACAGGGTATTCTTCATGCAATCCGCGGGAAGGCAGACCTTGAAGAAGCTCCCGGAGCTTATAAGAATATTGATGAGGTTATGGAGAATCAACAGGATTTGGTAGAAATCGTGGTTGAACTTTCTCCTCTTGCTGTCATCAAAGGATAAAAAACATATCCCTGATTAATCTTCTTCGCTTTCAAGTTCTTCGTAAGCTTTAAGCAATGCTGTCTGAACATCGGGTGGTACCTGCTGATATTCAGAAAAACGAAGTCCATAGGTAGCACGTCCACTTGTAATTGAACTTAATGAAGTAGAATAACGGTTCATTTCTGCAAGTGGAACTTTAGCCTTTATCTTCTGATAGTTACCTTCACTTTCCATACCCATTATCACAGCTCTGCGTCCCTGAAGGTCGGTTATCACATCACCCATTTTTTCTTCGGGCACAATTACTTCAACATCATAAATAGGCTCAAGGATCTTTGGACCTGCATTTTTGAACGCATCTTTGAAAGCATTACGTCCGGCAAGCTTGAATGAAATTTCATTGGAGTCAACCGGGTGCATTTTCCCATCGTAGATATAAACGGCAATATCGCGGGCATATGAACCGGTAAGAGGTCCTTCTTCCATCTTTTCCATGATTCCTTTCAGAATTGCCGGCATAAAACGGGCATCAATAGCACCTCCAACAATACAGTTGTTGAAAATTAGCTTTCCACCCCATGGCATTTCGTGTTCTTCAGTGCCACGAATAGGGAATTCAGTGGGTTTAACCATATCTTCAGTGTAGGGTTGGATAAGCATGTGTACTTCGCCAAACTGACCTGCTCCACCTGATTGTTTCTTATGACGATAGGTTGCTTTTGCCTGTTTGGTAATGGTTTCGCGATACGGAATTTTAGGAGCAATGAAATCAATTGGAATTTTGTCAATTGTTTCAATATGCCATTTAGCAATATTCAGATGGAGTTCGCCCTGCCCTTCAAGAATAAGTTGCCTCAATTCTTTCGACTGATGAGCCATAAGAGTAGGATCTACCTTGTTCATTTCATTAAGGATTGCTCCGAGTTTTTCATCATCAGTTGAAGATTTGGCCTTTACTGCCATTCTGATCTTGGGTTCGGGGTAAACTATAGGTTCAATAATTTCATCAGCGAATTTTGCAGAATTAAGTGTCTGGTTCGTACGAACACTTTTTAACTTAATAGCGGCACCAAAATCGCCTGCAACAACTTTTTCAACTTTTTCACGGTTTTTACCTGCAATAACAAATAATTGAGTAATCCTTTCCTTATTACCCGATTTTCCGTTTATCATTTCAGTACCTTCAGCAACTTCTCCGCCGTAAACCTTAAAATAAGAAACTTCACCCAAATGGGGCTCAATACTTGTTTTGAAGATAAAAGCTGTAGCAGCATCATTTACATCACATTTAAGTTCTCTACCGCTAACGGTCTTAGCAGGAGGCACTTCGTTAGGAGCAGGCAGGGTGCTTATCATAAAATCCATCAGCAGGTCAATGCCTTTGAATGGTTTAGCTGCCACACACATTACCGGGAATAATCCGCGGTTAATGATCCCTAACTTCAAACCACGCTGCATTTCTTCTTCAGTAAGAGTAGCATTTTCAAAGAAGGCTTCCATAAGTGCTTCATCGTTTTCAGCAGCACTTTCAACGAGGGCTGCATGGAGCTCTTCTGCTTTATCTTTTTCTGATGCAGGAATATCAAGTATTTCAGCCTTGCCACCATCACCGTACTTGATCATTTTCATTTTGACAAGGTCAATTATGGAATCAAAGCTAATACCTTCGTTAACAGGGTATTGAAGAACAGTAACGCTGTTGCCAAACTGTTGTTTCAACTGGCGAAGTGTTTCTTCGAAGCTTGATTTTTCATGTTCCAGATGGTTTATTGCAAAAACTACCGGTGTTTTGTATCTGATGGTATGTCTCCAATGAATTTCAGTTCCAACTTCAATTCCGTTTTGAGCATTAACAACCATAACTGCCGAATCGCAAACACGCAAAGCAGAAACTACTTCACCCACAAAATCATCAAAACCTGGAGTATCTATGAGATTGATTTTATGATTCTTATATTCAGTATAAAGCACTGTTGATGAAACTGAATTCTGGCGTTCAAGTTCAATTTCACGATAATCGGATACTGTGTTGCCCTCGTCAACTGATCCCCGGCGGTTTATTAATCCTCCATTAAATAAAATAGATTCTGAAAGAGTGGTTTTTCCTGATTTGGCACTTCCTATTAGTGCTATGTTCCTGATTTCATTGGTTTTATATACCTTCATTGTTATTAAAGTTAAAAGATGAATGACATTTTTAAAAAGGGCTGCAAAATTATTAAAAACTGCTGAATTCACAAACCTTTTGTTATTATCTTATTATTTCATTATGTAAGATATTGATGTTTTGTGTGTTGCGTGAGTTTGTGAAAACCTGATTTCATGCTTAAATCAAATATTGAATGAGTTAATATTTCAGTTTATATTCTAACTTTTCATATTTTTGCTCTATTAATTCCAGATATTATGAAAAAAAATGACTTTATCTCTATTGCACTGATCTTTGGGTTCATAGCATCGCTATCGTCCTGTTTTCCTCCTTTTAAGCCTAAAGAACCTGAAACCATTCCTGATACGATCACTACAGACACTTTATTGCCGGTTCAGGAAATTATTGAAGATACTTTATTTTCAATTCCAATAAGTGAGCAAACAGTAATGGCTGTATTGTTCCAGCAGAAGTCTGCTGAATACAGGGCATTATGTTATCAGGCTTTCAATATGGCACGTATAATGCTTGAACGCGATTTGCGTGATGAGAATGTAATTTTGCCACGTGCCGTGATTGTGGATATTGATGAAACTATGGTGGATAATAGCCCTCATAGTGCAAAATGTATAGAAAAAGCGACTTCCTATCCGGAATATTGGGACATATGGTGCAACCTTGGCAAAGCCAAAGCTCTTCCCGGCGCCGTTGAATTTATGAAGCTTGCAAGAAATTATGGTGTTACGCTGTTTTATGTTTCAAACCGAAAAGAACATCTTAGAGAAGCTACTGTAAGAAACTTGCAGGCACTGGGGTTTCCTCAGGCAACTGATAAAAATGTTATTTTAAGAACGGCAGAATCAGGAAAGGAAAACAGACGCAGGGCAATTGCAGCAAATTATCATATATCGCTCCTTATAGGTGATAATCTTGCAGATTTCTCTGATATATTTGAGAAAAAAAGTGTAGCCGATAGAGCAAAAGTAACTGATAGTCTGCGTAATGAGTTCGGACGAAGGTATATAGTACTTCCTAACGCCATGTACGGAGACTGGGAAGAGGCCCTTTACAACTATAACATGTCTTACAGCGATTCGCAAAAAATGGCTATTCGTAAGAAATGGCTGGAATCATTCTGAGGCTCCGGATCATCAGAATCTATCAGGTACTGAAACTCATGTTTCTGCTGTAATATAGATTTTACAGTAGAAAACGTTGTTAGTGGTTTTATAAAACACACTTGTACTTTCAATCAATTTCTATTTCAAAGGGAATTCTAGCCTGAATACCCTGAAAACTGGCAGCATTCTTAAGGTACTGATAATACTTGTAATATTCTCCCATCTCAGCACTTATGGATTTTTTAACTGTTTCATCCTGTAAATCTTCCATAATCATTGTAAGGAAGTCTTTTTGTTCCGGTAGTTCTATAACGCGCCAGTCAGTTAATCCAGCCAGTTCAGCAGCAAGATCCACTGCATCCTGTAAACCACCAATTTTATCAATTAATCCAATCTCAAGGGCATCATTTCCGGTCCATATACGTCCCTGACCAATTTTATCCACCATTTCTTTATTGATATTACGCCCATTGCTGACATGGGTGATAAAAACGTCATAAGTGTTATCAATCATACGGCGCAGAATATCTTTTTCCTGGCTGTTAAGAGGTCTGTCAAACGGAATGAAATCAGCATATTCATTAGTTAAAATATGATCAAATTTAACTCCAAGCTTATTGTTAAAGAAGTTTTTCATATTAGGGATCATTCCAATCACGCCAATAGATCCGGTTATTGTGGTAGGTGAGGCTAGAATCTTATCTGCTCCGCAGGCAATATAGTACCCACCTGATGCTGCCACATCACCAAAAGAAGCTACAACAGGTTTTTCGGCTTTGGCAAGTAATATTTCACGCAAAATAACATCAGATGCAAGAGCGCTGCCGCCACCCGAATTTACCCGTAGTACTATTGCTTTCACATTTTTATCTTCACGAGCCTTTCTTATTGTTGCTGAGATACTCTCCGAACCTATTGTTGTTTCATCGCCTTTACCGGAAATGATATTGCCCTGAGCATAAACAACTGCAATCTTATTACGGGAACGTGCTTTGCCATCACGCAGTGCCGGAGCATTCATGTATTTGCCTATTTCCATCAGCTTTAATTCGGTATCTTCCTCAATTCCAATCCTTTCTTTCAATTCTTTAAATAATTGATCTTTATAACATAGTGCATCAACCAGCTTATATTCAAAGGCATCATTGGCAAATTCAATTTTATAATTATCAGCTATTACGTTTAATTCCTCAACAGTGAGATTACGCGAATTTGCGATTGTTTCAAGAATATGTTGCCATGCATTATTGATATAAACACTAAGTTGCTCGCGGTTTGCTTCGGTAAGCTTATCGAAAATAAGAGGATCGGCAGCACTTTTATATTTTCCATAACTTATGACTTGTGGCTCAATATCAAGTTTTTCGAGCAGTCCTTTCAGAAATACAGCTCGAACACTCAAACCCTTAAGTTCAAAACTCCCCTCTGGATTCAAATATACCTTATCAGCAACTGTTGCGAGGTAATAAGAAGATTGAAAATAGTTTTCGCTGTAACTGATAATGAATTTACCACTTTCTTTAAATTTTTCCAGCGACTCACGAATTTCGCCAAGAGTGCTCAATCCGACGGAAACTGCTGAGGGTTCAAACAAAATTCCCGAAATATTAGGATCTTTGGCAGCTTTATCAATGTTCTTAAGTATTTCATTCAAACCAGGGTTGGATTTGAATCCGGAAAAATCATATGAAGCAAAAGGATTTTTAGGATTCCTGTCAGATATAGGCTGATCCAGCTTTATATGTAAAACCGTATTGGGTTTAACAACAGTTTGTTCTTTTGAAAATGATGCTATTGAAGCTATCATTCCAATAAAGAGAAAAAGCAGAATGACTCCGCCGATAATAAAGCCTAACATAGAGGCAAACATGAATTTAAAGAACTGTTTCATAGCAAATTGGGATTAAGTAATTGAATATGTTAATTATTGATTTTTTTGAAATGCCGAAATTAATAAGATTTATTGAGACTGGAAAAATATTTATTGATTGAACAATTGTAATTTTGACATTTTATTTGCGACATGTTTGAGAAAGCATATTTACTTCTTGGAAGCAACCGTGGTAATCGTATAGAAATGCTTGCAAAAGCCAGGGATCTTATTGATGAACAAATTGGTAGCATTATTAAGTCCTCTTCTGTTTATGAAACTGCCCCATGGGGTTTCGATGATAAAATAAGTTTTTTAAATCAGGTTATTTGTATTGAAACTTTATATGATCCTTTTTGCCTGTTAGATCAATTGCTGCAAATTGAATCATATATTGGACGCATAAGAACCTCGAAAAATTACAGTAGCCGTAATATTGATATAGATATTTTATTTTTTAACGACTATGTCATTAATGATCAGCATCTTGTAATCCCACATCCGCGCCTGCATCTCCGCAAATTTACACTTATACCCATGGCTGAAATAGCGGGAGAGCATATTCATCCATTATTTAATAGATCCATTGAAGCTTTGCTTGATGAATGTAGTGATACAAAGGAAGTTAAGCTATTTGTACCTGAGAAAACATCATAAAAATATTTTAAATGAGGTCAGAAAACATTCCATATAATTATATTTGTATTGAAGGTAATATCGGAGCCGGTAAAACCTCGCTTGCCAGCAGATTGGCAGAAGATTTTAATGGTAAACTTATCCTTGAGCAATTTGAAGACAATCCTTTTTTACCAAAGTTTTATCAGGATCAGTCAAAATATGCTTTCCCGCTTGAATTGTCGTTTCTTGCTTCACGTTATCAGCAAGTTAAGGATCAGTTGACCACAATGGATTTATTTAAATCATTTATTGTGTCAGATTATTTCATTGACAAATCTTTAATTTTTGCTCATAAAACTTTGTCAGATGATGAATTCAGGTTATTCAAACGATTGTTTAATATTATTATCAGCACAGTGCCCAAGCCCGACCTGTTAATTTATCTTTATGTTGATATCAAAAGACTTCAGCACAATATACGTTATCGGGGTCGCACCTACGAACAATCAATTGAAGATTCATATCTTGAAAAGATCCAGTCGGGTTATCTCGATTACCTTCGTCAGTTGTCAGAAACCAGAATATTACTTCTTGACACTAATAATATTGATTTTGTAGGCAATCAGAAGGATTACGAAAATGTTCTTTATCATATCTGTAAGAATTATGATCCGGGAATTTACCGTATTGTTTTTTGATAAAAAAGATTGTTTGTTAAGAAAATTTAATATTTTTGCAACTCGATTTGAATATTTCGGGGCGTGGCGAAGTAGGCTAGCGTACCCCGAATGGGTTCGGGAAGGTAGTGAGTTATAAAATTTTATAGAAAAAGTAAAGAATAAAAAATAAATTAATAAAACAGATCGGGGCGTGGCGCAGTTGGCTAGCGTACTTGCATGGGGTGCAAGTGGTCGTGAGTTCGAGTCTCACCGCTCCGACAAGATAAAGAGGCAATCTTACTGGTTAGCCTCTTTTTTATTTCTGTTCGTTAGCGTATCCCGAATGGGTTCGGGATGGTCGTGAGTTCGAGTCTCACCGCTCCGACAAGATAAAGAGGCAATCTTACTGGTTAGCCTCTTTTTTATTTCCGTTGGTTTGCGTATCCCGAATGGATTCGGGAAGGTCGTGAGTTCGAGTCTCACCGCTCCGACAGGTTAAAGAGGCAATCATACTGGTTAGCCTCTTTTTTATTTCTGTTGGCAGCGTATCCCGAATTGGTTCGGGAAGGTCGTGAGTTCGAGTCTCACCGCTCCGACAGGTTTAAGAGGCAATCTTACGGGTTAGCCTCTTTTTTATTTCTGTTCGTTAGCGTATCCCGAATTGGTTCGGGATGGTCGTGAGTTCGAGTCTCACCGCTC
>JBASHR010000014.1:0-1609 GCA_049654165.1 Bacteroidales bacterium | reverse complement strand
GTATGAGTCAGGATATTGATGTAATCTTTAATGGTACTGATTTAGAAGAAGGTACTTATAACGCTGTTATTCAAATTACTCATGACGGCCAAAGCACAGCAAAAGGAGTGGTGCAGATTCCTGTAACATTACATGTAAGCGGTGATATTGTTATACCGGGAGATGCAAATGGCGATGGCACAGTTGATATTCTCGATTTAACTGCAATTGCATATTATATTCTTGATTTAAATCCTGAACCGTTTGTATTTGAAAATGCTGATGTAAACGGTGATGGAGAAATTAACCTGAGCGATATTATCCTTACTGTTCACATAATTATGGGCACTGATCTTAAAACTATGGATTTAGGACTTGAATCAGGTACTGCTCATATTTATCTTAACCCCAATAATATTACTCTGGTTAGTGACGGAACTCTGGCTGGTTTACAGTTTGAAATTTATGGCTTGTTTGCTGAACAACTTGATTTATTGATTCCTGGCTATGAATTGGTAACTAATATAAAGAATGGTAAACTTATGGGCTTGATATTCAGTATGAACAACACACCAATTCCGGCAGGTAAAATTAAATTGTTCAATATCAGTGAATCAGCCAATGATCTGGCATGGGGTGAAGTAGGGGCTGTCAATACCGTAGCTCAGGCAGTTAAGGTTGAGACACATGTTTTAATGGCTGAAGAAGCATTTGCTTTCAGCGCTTATCCAAATCCATCAAATGGTTTGGTTTATACTGAAATCAGCCTACCACATGAATCAATGCTCGTTATTACAATTGTTGATGTTACCGGAAAAGAAGTGCAAGTGTTGCATCGTGGTATCTTATCAGAAGGAACATATCAGTTCAGAAATGATGCTAACAAGCTGCTGAGCAGTGGAGTATATTTCCTGAAAGCAGAAGCTGTTTCATCTGCTACTTCTGAAGTTTTCACCAAACAAGTGAAAATTATTGTAATAGATTAATGTTGATTGTTTGAATTTTAAAAGTTTAGCACTTTAGGTTTGTAACAACAACTATTTTTAGTTAAACAGAAACGCCGGATTGTTCGTGATGATCAGTCCGGCGTTTTTTACTTAGGCATGAAAAATTCATTGGTTAAATAAAAATAACCCTTCAGCCCATCGCATTAGGTTTTTTCTTCCTCTTTCTATAGCTTGTCTTCACAGGAATGTTGCATGATATTTTTTAAAATAAATATTATTTTGCATCATGTTAAATTATTATTACTAATTTTGCCCTTCCTTATCATGATAGAACTGCTCATTAGCAAGCATACTGAAATTCATAAAAGAACTGCCACTACGGTATTCTTTTTTTCCAAATCATTAATTCTTAAGATTATGAGCATGGCTTTCGTTATTTATTATATGAAACCACCTTAAGTATTTAATAGAACATGCTGAAAATCAATTAATAATATATAAATTCCGAATTTTATTTCTTTTTAAATGTTTAACAAAAATTAGAATTATGAAAAAGTTAATTACTTTGTTAATGGCATTAGCTTTTATAATGCCTGATTTGCTGGGAGAAACCGGAACGGTTACTTTGGGCAGCGGAACTACTGTTAATACAACAACCGGACATCCAACTCCCTATGGAACGT
>JBASHR010000013.1:0-29260 GCA_049654165.1 Bacteroidales bacterium | reverse complement strand
AATGCAGAACGACAAAGCTGGAGCAGCAATAATTCAGCCGGTGCTTTCGCCTCGCCACTTAAGTTGCCTATGGCAGGCTACCGTTACTACGATAGTGGTTCGCTCTACTATGCTGGTTCAGACGGCTCCTGTTGGAGCAGTACGGTGTTTGGTATCTACGCCAGTTACCTGGGCTTCTACAGTAGCAATGCAGGTATGAGCTACAACTATAGAGCTAACGGCTTCTCTGTACGGTGTATTAAGGATTGACACTTTGAAATAAAAATTGGAAACACAAAATAAAAGCTTCTGATTTTTATTATATAACATAGTAATGGATTGTTCAACTTTGAGAAATTGTTTTCCAATTTTTAGCCGTAGGCTATTTCACAGGTTTGAACCATTAAATCTTATTTCTATGAAAAAGAAAAAATATCTAATTCTTCTTTGCTTCCTGATTTTCTCTGCAATTGCCATTGTAGCCCAGCAAGGCATTGTAGCAGCCGGAGGTGATGCCACCGGCGCAGGAGGAAGTATGAGTTATTCCATAGGTCAGATTGATTATCTGGCTTACACTTCTGCACAGGGCAGCATAAACCCTGGAGTTCAGCAAACTTGGTTTATAGTGCCCGAAACTCTTGAAATCCCTGCAATAACCATTATTGCAGGTGAGAATAAATGCTTTGATGCAACTGAAACAGTGATCGTTGCCGGAAACGGTAAACATTTTATTGTTAAGTCAGGTGCCCATGCCGATATCATTGCAGGAACCAATATTAAGATAAAGGAAGGGACTGCAATAGAATATGGTGCTTCATTACATGCGTATATTTCTGATGTTATGTGTAATCAACAACCTTCAATGCTGTCTGCTGATATTGAAAATCTGCCTGCATCAGAACTAAATCCGGAAACTTTTAATAAATCCTCGTTTTTCATGGTTTATCCCAATCCAACTACCGGTGATTTTACACTTGAAATGCTGAAGTCAGAAGAAGCATCCCAGCTTCTTATTGAAATCTACACTATGCAGGGGAACCTTGTATTCAGGAGTGAATTGCCGGTTCAGAACCAACACAACCTGTCATTATCTTCAATGCAGACGGGATTATATCTTATACGTGTTCAGCATGGATATGAAACCGGAGTATTAAAAATCATAAAACACTAAAATTAAGTTAAATCAAACATTTAAAATCAATCGAATTATGAAAAAGCTTTTATTAACAATCATTAATCTAATGCTAATTATTACAGTAATAGCACAAGCCCCTCAGGGTATTTCTCATCAGGCAGTCATTCGTGATGCAAATAACCAGCTTGTGATCAATACTCAGGTTGGAGTTAAAATAAGTATATTGCGTTATAATATAGAAGGTTATATTGTTTATTCCGAGACTCACACACCGGTTAGTAATGCAAATGGCTTGATTTCATTTGTAATAGGTCGGGGTACAGTAGTTAGCGGTGTTTTTGCAGATATTGACTGGACAAATGGACCATATTTCATTAAAATCGAAGTTGACCCTGCGGGAGGCACAAATTACACTATTACGGGTACAAGTCAGATATTGAGTGTACCATATGCATTCCATTCGTCTTCTTTAACATTGACATCAGAAGATGGAACAAAGTATCGTATTTCCGTTGATAATGACGGGAATATTTTTACAACTAATATTACAACTCATTTGTGTGGTACTCCATTTACTGACTCTCGCGACGACCAATCTTATAACACCGTGCTAATTGGCAACCAGTGCTGGATGGCAGAAAATCTAAAATACTTGCCCGGTGTAATTGATCCCGACACAGGTTCAGAAATAACTCCGTATTACTATGTTTATGGTTATGACGGCACAGATGTTGACGAAGCAAAAGCAACTGATGAATATCATACTTACGGTGCGCTATACAACTGGCCTGCTGCAATGGCTGGCGGAGCAAGTAGTATCGCCAATCCCAGCGGTGTGCAGGGAGTTTGTCCAATGGGCTGGCATTTGCCAAGCGATGCTGAATGGACGCAATTAACTGACTATTTGGGTGGCGAAGACGTTGCCGGAGGTAAACTAAAAGAAGCCGGCACAGAGCACTGGGCTGCTCCAAACGAAGGTGCAACTAATGAAACCGGTTTTACAGCCCTTCCGGGTGGCGGCCGATTTAGTGACGGAACATTCGACAGTAGTGGTTACTTTGGCAACTGGTGGAGTGCTACTGAGGACGATACCGATTACGCCTGGGGCTGGTATATGAGCTACGATAACGGCGGTGTGTACAGGAACTGGTACAGTAAGGAGTTAGGCTTATCTGTTCGTTGTGTAAGGGATTAAGAATTTATTTGATTCATTTGACTATTTGATTTATTTGTTTACTGAGCTAGTTATTAAGCCGGAGATTTAAGGAAATGTAAGGCTATTGGGAACCTTCCTGGCTTTCTATGCTGCTAACTGCACTAAAGAACAAAGGATTATGACTTGTTGTTTAATAAATCTGCCCAAATCAGTAAAAGGCGATACCTCAGAATTGAGAATCAGTAAAGAAAGTACTCAAACTTAATTTTTGTAGAAACTATACAAAGAAGCTGCCTCTGTTTTGTTCCGGAGGCAGCTTCTTCATGAATTTATAATCCTTGGTTATAGGATCAGGATTTTAATTTTAATTGGATAATTCCCTGTAGTTGTTCAATCTCCACCCTGTCCTGTTTCATGCTGTCGCGTTCGCGGATGGTTACCGTATTATCTTCAAGAGTCTGATGGTCAACAGTAATACAATAGGGTGTACCTATTGCATCCTGGCGGCGGTAGCGACGTCCTATCGAGTCTTTTTCTTCATAATAACAACGGTATTCAAACTTGAGCTTATCCATTATTTCACGGGCTTTTTCCGGTAAGCCGTCTTTTGCTGTCAAAGGTAAAACAGCAGCCTTTACAGGTGCTAATGCGGGCTTAATATGAAGTACCACTCTTTCAGAACCGTCAGGAAGTTTTTCTTCGGTATAGGCATTGCTGAATACAGCAAAGAATGTGCGATCAAGCCCTATAGAGGTTTCTACCACATATGGAACATAGCTTTCATTGAGTTCAGGATCAAAATACTGTATCTTCTTACCCGAGAATTTCTGATGAGCGCCAAGGTCAAAATCAGTACGTGAATGTATGCCTTCAAGTTCTTTAAAACCTATTGGGAAATTAAACTCAATATCGGTGGCAGCATTTGCATAATGTGCTAATTTGATATGGTCGTGGAAACGGAATTTATCTTCAGGCAATCCCAGAGAAATATGCCATTTCATTCGCTCCTTCTTCCAGTAATTATACCATTCAATTTCAGTGCCGGGCTTCACAAAATACTGCATTTCCATTTGTTCAAACTCACGCATACGGAAAACAAACTGCCGGGCAACAATTTCGTTACGAAATGCTTTACCGATTTGTGCAATCCCGAACGGGATTTTCATTCGCGCTGTTTTCTGCACATTCAGATAGTTTACAAAGATCCCCTGAGCAGTTTCCGGTCTGAGATAAATAGTGTTAGCACCTTCGCTGAGCGAGCCTATCTGAGTGGCAAACATCAGGTTGAACTGACGCACATCAGTCCAGTTACGGCTTCCTGATACAGGACAAACAATTTCAAGATCTTCAATTAGTTTTTTAATTCCTTCCATATCTTCCTTTTCCATGGAAGTATACAGTCGTTTTTTGATCTCTTCAATTTTGTTCCTGTACTCTGCTACGCGGGGATTTGTTTCAATGAAAAGTTCGCGGTTAAAGCTTTCGCCAAACTTTTTGGCTGCCTTTTCAACCTCTTTGTCAATTTTTTCTTCGATTTTGGCCATATGCTCCTCTACAAGCACATCAGCACGATATCGTTTTTTCGAATCTTTATTGTCAATCATGGGGTCATTAAAAGCATCCACATGTCCGCTGGCTTTCCATATCGTAGGATGCATGAATATTGAAGAATCCAGTCCTACAATATTTTCATGATACTGAACCATGGATTTCCACCAGTGATCGGCAATATTATTTTTTAATTCCACCCCAAAAGGGCCATAATCATACACAGCGCTGAGGCCGTCGTATATTTCACTTGATTGAAAAACAAACCCATACTCCTTGGCATGGGCTATTATCTTTTTTAATGCGTCTTCGTTTTTTGTCATGCGGCAAAATTAGAAAAAATCCTTAATTCAAAGTAAGTTACGATTGATTAACAAGAATAGTGTTATAAAGTTTATATCCCGGATTGAAGTTGGTTTTAATTCACAGTGATGTGATAATGAATTGCCGCCGGCTTTAGCCGGTGGCAAAAAAGGGGTGAAAACACAATAATGGCTTTAGCTAAACCGATTTAAAAATGTAATTAAATTCTAACGTCCAATAGATTTGGGCTAAAGCCCGTAGGGTAGGATAGATTTATTTAATGAATGGGCTGAAGCCCGTTCCTATTCATTTATTATTAAATCCCTACGGGACTTGGTTATGGTATTCGCGCTATTAGCTACTAAGATTTCGCTCCTACGGGGCTTAGAGATTGAATTTTTACGATTTTCTATAAACATATCACCCCTTCAGGGTTTGTGAGAGTCATAGAGAATTACACTTGTTATTAACATACCACCCCTTTGGGGTTTGGAAGTGGTAATGCGATAGCCGTTTTTTATAAAATTTCATTCCGTAAGAGTCTTCATACCTATGGGGTTTTGCGCTCCTATTTATTAAAGATGTGATCATGAATTGCCGTCGGCTTTAGCCGGTGGTAAAGAAGGGGGTAATAACACATTAATGGCTTTAGCCAAAAAGGTTAAAAATAGATCATGAGTTGTGATTTTTTTATTTTTTGTAATGCATACAAGAAGGGTATTGCAAAATCACATTAACCTCGGATCTTTTTTTATTGGCAGTTTTTCCATTTGCTCAATTTCAAGACTTGCAAAACCAAAATCTTCCGTCACTTTTCCGGTAAGTCTGTAAATGCCGTAACCGCGAAAAGGATATTTCTTCACAACCGGCGGAAAATGTACAGTGTCAAAAAAATTGCCTGTGCTGTCGAAGAAAGTGCCGAAATGCATTATTTCTTTATGAACCGTACTTACATATTTGATGCAAACAAGGCTGCCGAGCATCTGAACCCGCTTCCCTGTACAGGATAGCATTTCGGAAGCAAGGACCTGAGAGATTTTAGGCTTTGTATCTGATGCGGAAAGCCTTGAACTTCCTGCTGGCAGGGTGGGAGGCTTATCCGCAGCGTTCCGGTCGAGCATGTCAAAATAACTCAGAGTAAGCGGGAAGCCAAGAAGTTCAATTTCGTCGTAGGCATCTTCAAGTTTGCTGTGCTCCAGCTCAGGAAGGATAAAATCCTTGCCGGGTTCATCAAAAAGAGTGAAGCTATTGGATTTTGGGATTGTACCGGCATCTGCCATAAAGGATTCCCACAACAATTCCTGTTTCCTTTTTCCTGTGAACCGGAAAGCACCGCATCGTATCAACAGTTGTAGCTGTTCTTTGCCAATAGGAATGCGGTTCACAAAGTCATGCAGGTTTTTAAACAACCCGTTTCTGTTGCGCTCTGCTTCAATTTCCTGTGCAATGCCTGTTTCCAGGTTCTGGATATGAATGAATCCGGTGTAAATAGTCTGCCCTGACAGCGATGTTTTATACCTGCTATGGTTCACACAAGGAAGCTCAATGCTGGCACCACATCGCCTGGCTTCGTTAAAATACACCCAGGTTTGGTAAAACCCTCCGAAATTGTTTATCACTGCCACATGGAATTCGTTCGGGAAATGAGCCTTGAGATACAGGCTCTGAAAACTTTCCACGGCATAGCTTGCTGAATGCGCTTTTGAGAATGAATAACCGGCAAAAGATTCTATCTGTCTCCATACTTCACCGATAATAGTTTCAGGATGGCCAAGCTCACGGCAATTGTTGAAGAAACGATCACGGATACGTTCAAATTCCTGTTTTGAGCGGTATTTCCCACTCATGGCACGCCGCAGGATATCGGCATCGGCAAGGTCGAGGGCTGCAAAATGATGACACACTTTGAGCACATCCTCCTGATATACCATTACCCCGAAAGTTTCTTTTAACTGCTGTTCCATCACGGGGTGTATATATTTGAATCCATTTGGATTGTGAAAGCGATATATGTATTCCTTCATCATACCCGAGCGCGCCACTCCGGGTCTGATGATGGAGCTTGCAGCAACCAGAACAGGGTAGGTGTCGCAGCGAAGCTTTTTCAGAAGTCCGCGCATGGCAGGGCTTTCAATATAAAAACAGCCTATGGTCTCGCCATTGCGCAGTTGTTGCTTTACTTCCGGATCTTTCATGAAATCGTCCACTTTATGCACGTCAAGGGTGATTCCTCTGTTTTCACTGACAATTTTTGCACATTCGTCAATATGTCCCAAACCCCGCTGACTCAGAATATCCAGTTTTTCAAACCCTATGGCTTCTGCTACATACATATCCCATTGGGTAGTGGGGAAAGCTTTGGGAGGCATGTCGAGGGCTGTGTAACAAGTTACAGGCTCTTCCGAGATCAGAACCCCGCCGGCATGAATACTACGGATATTCGGAAAATCAACCATCATTGTACCTATTTCCATTATTTTGCTCATAAGTTCCCCCTCACTTTTGGGATTCCGGCGATTTTCTACCATATCGTCAATCTCGTTTTTAGGCAGGCCATACACCTTGCCCAGTTCCCTAAGGATTGATTTGCCTTTGAAAGTGGACATGGCACCAAGCAAAGCTGTGTGTTTATGCCCGTAGCGTTTGAAAATATAATCCAGCACCTCGTCTCGTTCTTTCCATGAATAGTCAATGTCGAAATCGGGTGGCGAAGTGCGCAGGGGGTTTATAAACCGCTCAAAATACAAGTCGAGGGTGATAGGATCCACATCGGTAATGCGCAGGCAATAAGCTACAATGCTGTTTGCCCCGCTGCCGCGCCCTACGTGGTAAAATCCACGCGACACAGAATAACGGATAATATCCCATGTGATCAGGAAATAAGCCGAAAAGCCCAGCTTGTCAATGATCTCAAGTTCATGTTTTATCCGGCGTAAGGCTTCTTTGTTTTCCGAACCATAACGATAAGCAAGCCCGTCAAGTGCAAGCTTCTCGAGCAGGATACGATCGTCGTAGCGGCTGCCGGTAAAGGTTTTTTTGTTTTTGATGCTTTTAAAATCGAAATCAAGTTCGCATTGCCCGGTCAGTTTCTTTGCATTATTCACTAATTGCGGATATTGCCAAAACTGCTGATGTGCTTCAGCTTCGGTGATAAATATCTCATTTGGATTTGCCAGTTGTGCAGGCGATAGTTTGCTGAGCAGACAATTATTGTCAATAGCTCTCAAATGGCGGTGCAGTTCATAGTCTTTTATGTCGGCAAAGGTAGCATTATGCCATGCCAGAAGTTTTTGTGGGTAATGGCGTAGAGGAGAGGTTAGCAGTTTGTTGAGCTCATGATAACTAACGGCAATGAATTCATTGGATCTGAGCTGTGATACCATTGATGGTTTTTTGAACTGCCCTGTATTGAAAGCAGATTGCTGACTTTGCCCGGGTCTGACTGAACGGTTTAGTGTTTCTTCTTGATCCCGGATTTTTTTCGGATTTTGTATTTGATGGTTTTTATCCGTGATATGAAAGATATCCATAGGATAAATTACAAATACTGCTTCAAATTCCGGTGCTCTTTCCGGCAATGTCAGTCCTCTGATATTGATATCACTCAAAAAATCGTTGATTTCCCGGAAACCTTCATTATTTTCGGCGAGTAACAGATATTTCAGCTTTTCATCATCATAACAGGCAACTCCGGCTAAAGGTTTGATATTATGTATCTTACATTCACGGATAAAGTCAGTAATTGCTGAGGTATTGTTAATGTCTGCCAGTACAAGTGTTCGCAAACCGCAGGCTTTGGCCTGAGTTACTATCTTTTCTACTGACATGCTGCCATAGCGCAGACTGTAATAACTATGCGCAGTGAAAATCATATCCAAATGATTAAATTATAATCAAAAACAGGATTACAATATAATCAATATTTTAAAAAAACAATCGGAACTTGATTAATTTTTTCTGAAATGAAAGGGCAGAAGTATCAATGATCAGTTTTCAATGCCATATATAAAACTTCCACAGGATGATAAGCAGTTCGTCCTGTTCCGTCCTTTATCTGGTGGCGGCAGCTTGTTCCGGGTGCTGCTATAATGGTGTCGTCCTTAGCTTTTCTGACTTCAGGAAACAATACCAGTTCGCCAACCTTCATCGAAAGCTCGTAATGTTCCTGTTCGTACCCAAATGAACCAGCCATACCGCAGCAGCCGGTTTTTAATTCTCTTACTTTGTAATTCGCCGGAAGCGAAAGCATAGCCTTTGTTGGTCCTGTACCTGACAAAGCCTTTTGATGACAATGACCGTGCAGGACAATATGTTTTTCAGAATCGGTGAAAACAGCAGAAGTTATTTTCCCTTTTTCTGCCTCCTGCATGATAAATTCGTCAAACATGAGTGCATGCTTTGCTATTGCAATGGCATTGTCTTTTTCTTCGCCACGAAGCAGGTCAGGATATTCATCGCGGAAAGTCAATATCGCTGAAGGTTCAATACCTATGAGTGGAGTGGATTCTGAGATCCGGTCTTTTAGCAGCGCAACATTTTTTGCAGCTTTGCTGCGTGCTTTCCTCAGCATTCCTTTGCTCAGGAATGAGCGTCCGCTATCAGTATGTTTTGGGATCTCAACTTCATAACCCAGGAAAGTCAGCAGACGAATGGCAGCCTTTCCGGCTTCAACATCGTTATAGTTGGTGAATTCATCGGCAAAAAGAAAAACTTTTCCAATCGGATTTTCCGGTTTTGGTGTATTACTCTTTGCCCAGCGGCGTAGTGAAGTCTTTGCTAATAGCGGCAGATTTCGTTCAGAAGCAAATTTAAGCTTCGCTTTCAGAAATTTCGAAAACAATTTATTCTTCATCAGCGAATTATACACGCCCGGCAGGATCATGCCCAGCTTGTTCAGATCTGCAATATGTGCAATTGCCCGTGTTCGCAATGGAATACCGTTTGCATCGTGATAATGTTGTAAGAACTCGGCTTTATATTTTGCAATATCCACATTTGAGGGGCATTCGGCTTTACAGCCCTTGCATGACAGGCAGAGATCCATTATTTCATAAATCTCTTTGTGGTCAAAAGGGTTGGATTTTGATGAGTGAGTAAGGAATTCCCTAAGAATGTTGGCACGGGCGCGGGTGCTGGTATTTTCATCGCGGGTAGCCATATAACTGGGGCACATCGTTCCTCCAGCCAGTTCTGTTTTACGGCAATCGCCTGAGCCATTGCATTGCTCGGCAGCGCGCAGAATACCCTGGGTATCAGAAAAATCGAATATGGTTGCAGGTTCCTGTACAGCCTGCCCAGGTTCATATCTGAGCGAGGTGTTCATAGCAGGAGTGTTGACAATTTTTCCGGTATTGAAAATATTGTACGGATCCCATTTTTCCTTAACTGATTGGATCAGTTTGTAATTATGCTCCCCAACCATCAAACGTATGAACTCACCACGTAATCTGCCATCACCGTGTTCGCCACTTAACGAACCTTTGTATTTCTTTACCAATAAAGCAGTTTCGTGGGCTACTTTTCGAAAAAGTTCCACATCTGCCGGGTCTTTTAGGTTCAAAACCGGTCGAAGGTGCAATTCGCCGGTAGCAATATGAGCATAGTACACGCAGCTAAGATCCAGCTTTTGGAGCATCTGCTGAAATTCATTCATATATTCCGGTAGCAAGGCAGGATTAACGGCGGTGTCCTCAATAACAGCAACCGGTTTTGCATCGCCTGGAATATTTGATAATAGCCCAAGACCGGCTTTTCGCAATGCCCATACCCTGGAAATGTCCTTTCCGCGAATTACCGGAAAATGATAGCCATAATTCTCAGAACGCATTGCATGTTCCAGCTCCCTGATTCTGTCGTTTAATTCCTCAATGGTATGACAGGCAAATTCAATGATAAGTATGGCAGCGGGATTGCCCTGAATAAAGAACCTGTTCTTTCGCTGTTCAATATTATTTTCGGTTTGCTCAATTATTACCCTGTCCATCAGTTCCACAGCTACCGGCTGATGCTTAAGTGCAACCAGATTGGCTTTGAAGGCTTCATCGAGGGTGTTGCAATGCATGCATACCAGAGCTTTTTCTTTTGGAGGCAGATCAACAAGGTTGAGTTTTATTTCGGTAAAAAAAGCAAGAGTTCCTTCTGAACCCGCTAGTAGGTGGCTGAAATTGAAATCCGGCCCGGTTGGGGTAAAAGGTTTGCAGTCCAGTAACAAATCAATGGCATAACCTGTATTACGGCGTTTAATTGCAGGATCCGGATATTCTTTTCTGATTTCCTGTTGGTTTACAGGGTCATGAAGCATACCGAGTATATGGCGGTATAATTCACTTTCCAGATTTGTGCCGCTTGCTTTTTCGTTTAATTCCTTTTCGTTAAGTGGCTTGAATTCTGCTTCTGAACCATCATAAAGCAGAGCCTTTACTGATATTGTATGATCACGGGTGCTGCCATAAACAAGTGAATGAGCGCCACAAGAATTATTACCGACCATGCCCCCTATCATACATCGGTTTGAAGTGGAAGTTTCAGGACCGAAAAACAAGCCGTAAGGTTCAAGCATAAGGTTGAGTTCATCAAGTATGACACCCGGTTCAACTCTTACCCATTTTTCATCCTTGTTTATTTCCAGTACTTTGGTCATATATCTGGAAATGTCAACCACAATCCCGCCTCCAACTACCTGTCCTGCAAGCGAAGTGCCGGCAGTACGAGGTATCAGTGAAACACGGAAGGTCCTGGCAAATTTTATAAGAGCAAGAATATCATCCTTTGATGCCGGGCGAACCACAGCAAGTGGCACTTCACGGTAAACGCTGGCATCCGTAGCGTAAAGCAGCCGGGTTGGATAATCGGTAAACAGATCACCACTGAGCTTTGAACCAAGCTCTGTAAGTTTATTATGTGGAACCATAAGGTATTGATGCAATTAAAAATTAAAGCATCAAAAATAATGTATTTTGTTTTTAGGCCTGATGTATAAGTCCTTGTTGTGTGCTTAATAACCTGTTGAAGCAAACTCTAAAAGGCTCTTATTTCTTGTAGAAATCAGTGCTTTCAAAGATCTTATCAGCCGATTTTGCTATAAATCCCGAATAGATTTTTCCGTCAGCATCAGGATAGCGGCGTGCAAATTCGTAATAGCAGGAAGGAATATCGTGTTTACCTTCAATGAAATCAACGGTAAGAATACCGGCTTTGGTACTGCTCTGTTCCAGAAGCTCGGCAGGAGTTCCTTTAATTTCACCGCCTGAATCGTTGAGCAGGAAACCATTATCTTTCAGGAACTGATTAACTTTTTCAATAGTGTCGTATTTCTTCAATCCATTGATACTCACTGTAAAATGGTTTGCACGGAATCCGTAAACATACAGCCATGCTGCATATTCCGATTCATCGCGAAGGCGCTGATAAACCTCAAACGAAGGCTTTCCCCATACATTGCCTGAAAAAACAAGCTCATCATTATTTATAATGGTGTCGGGAATTTTTGAAATGATCTCATTAACCTTTTCCTGTAGATAAGGCGAAAAATCGCTTGCCATCAGTTCACTGATAAAGACCCTCGGTGCATCGCGGAAGGTTTTATGTTCAAAATGTCTTGCTCTTAGGCGCTTTTGTTCAAAAACATAAGAATTGCGAAATTCATAGCCGGCTTTAATAAAAGGACGTGCAATTACGTCAATATTTACCTTCGGGTCGTCGAATGTGCGAAATGCAATATGGTCGTTAAGAACTTCTTCGCCTTCGGCAACAAACAAATCATACACTTTTTTTGCTTCCGGATTCTGAGTGGTGTAATCGCTCCAGAGGCGGTCGAATATTTTTTGGGCTTCTTTCATAGCATTAAAATTTTTATTTGATACTGATTAATACTGATTGGAAAAAAATAATAGACCAATTCTCACTATGCTCATTGGGCTATTTTGTAAAAACAAATCCTATAACAGTATCAGCGCCCGAATGTTCATATCAAAGGCTAACAAAACAGGCTAAGAGTATTAATAAAGGTTCGAACCCACGAAAAACAGGCAGATCATCTGTTAGAACAAAGCCGGGATCAGTTCTTCCAGAGTTATGTTTTTAAAATATGTCCCGATTTCAAAGCTGCCAAGAACTTTCAGAACCTCTTGTTCGCGGTGCGGGATGCCGATAAGGGCTTGTTCAAGATCATGAATGTTAGCCCGGCTGAAAAAGTCGCCGTAAATATTTGCTTTCTCAATTATCCCATCCTTTACATCAAAGTTAAATTCAACTTTTCCGCCGTTGGTTCGTATTGATTTTTTGAAATTATATTTTGGCGAGTAACCATAATTCCAATCCCAGGTGCCATATTTGGTCTGAACCAGTTCCCGTATCTTCTTGCGATCATTATCGCTGAATTCATATAATTGCGCATTTGGATACATTTCAAGGATATGGTTCATTACAAGAGAAATAAAGTCTTCGATCTCAAGCTCTACCTTCAGATGTTCGCTTATATTCGTAACTCTGCTGCGAACCGATTTTATTGCTTTGTCCCTGAATTTATCAGGATCCACATTCAGTGCGCCTGCAAGGTTGTTAATCGTTGCTCTGTAAAGCAGAGTTCCATGATGGAGTACGCGGTTTTTGAATACATGCTCAGCATTACCTGAGAACTTTTTTCCATCAATGGTAAGGTCGTTCCTGCCTTCGAATTTTGCCTCGATGTCCAGTGTGGCGAGTACATCAATAATCGGCTGTGTGAACTTTCTGAAATCAACCAGTTGCCCGGGTTGTCCATTCATTATGAATGTGAAGTTAATGTTTCCGAGGTCGTGAAAGACAGCGCCACCGCCGCTGATACGTCTTACAACTTTGATTTTGTTTTGAGTAACAAAGTCATAATTTATCTCTGCCAGTGTATTTTGGTGTTTGCCAACAATTACTGACGGTTCGTTGCGCCAAAGCATAAAGCAGTCGTCGGTGAATTCGTGCAATACATATTCTTCGGCGGCGATATTAAAATAAGGGTCTGTTTCAGTGCGTCTTATACAAATCATAAAAGGCTATTTTTGCGAGTGCAAAAATAGCCTTTAACAAAATATCTTAGCCTTTTTTTAAAGAGCAGTCCCCATTTTTTCTTCCCTTTCGGCGGCAATCCTAATCCATTCGGGCAAAGTTGTCTTCAGAAATTCTTTTTTGTTTGCCCTTATCTGATCCATAGGCAGCCCTATTACCTGCTGTGCTTTTTCCTTTGTACTTATGTCAGGAAGCTTAACAGGTACTTCCACTCCATGGCGCATAAATATTTCGGTAAGCAGGATACGTGCTTCATTTGATTTTTGGATAGAGGTTCCCAAAACGCGTAAACACTCGGCGGTAGAATGAATACCATGACCATTTGCGGCAGCCACCCAATCCCAGCGCCATTGAGCGTGACGTATCAGGGTGAGCACAGGCTTCATTTCCTGTTCTGTGGCGCCATTATCCCAGGCTACTTTGGCTTCCAGATGTACTTTTGCAAGATTAGTTTCGGCAATACGCCTGAGGTCGTGTACTTTATCCTGACGGTCGTAAACATTCTGAATCAGTTTTTCTTCACTTTCACGATGACAAACAACACATGAACCTGCAACATTCTGGAGCGGGCTTGCAATATGATGGTTAGTGAATTTTAAGCCACCGTCGCGCTTATATGGCATATGACAATCGGCACAGGCAACTCCGCGGTCGGCATGAACGCCGGTCATATAAATTTCGTAATCAGGATGCTGAGCCTTTATCATAGGTGCGCGGCTCAGGGCGTGAGTCCAGTCGCTAAATTCATAACTATCGTAGTATGCCTCCATTTCTTCAGCACTGAAGCCGTTATCCCACGGAAATGTAAGATATTTTCCTTCGCCTTTGAAATAATATTCCACATGGCATTGTGCGCAAACCAGCGTACGCATTTCCTGATGGGTGGCTTCTTCAATATTCTTTCCACGGCGGGCAAAAGCTTCAGCCAATCCCGGGCGTGTAATACGCAGGTTCATGGTTTTGGGGTCATGGCAATCCTGGCATCCTATATGGTTCGAAATTTCTGCTCCCATATCAAACCATGTTGTTTTATAGAATTCCGCTACTCCAATTTGGTTCATAACCCTCGGAACATCAGTGCTTTTACATGTCCAGCAGGTTCCCGGCTGAGGCATTTCGGTTCTTAAAGTATTATTTATATCGGTAATTGCGTAATAATGCCCTCTTCCCTGATTATAATCGCGCGAAAAGGCATATCCGGCCCACATTACAACAAGCTCAGGATATTTGTCGAGGTAATCAATCATTTTCGAACCGCAATATTTACTCAGAAATGAAGTGTCGGCGGTGTTCATATACGACTGATATTCGCGCGGGAAATTTTGACCCCATACTTCATTGCGGGGTTCCCAGTCAGGGATTTCATGCATCATCTGAAAATATAGCTTTGTTTCGCTGCGGCGTTCAACAATTGATGAAGCCAGAAGACCGAGCAGGAATACTACTACGATGGTAGCCAGAAAGATAACCCAGTTAAGCCAGGGTTTTTTCGCTGTTAGTTCTTTAATACTTGTCATAATGATAGTTTTTAAAACTGTTTGTTATTTTTTATTTTTCAAATATTTGTTAAGCCAATCCGGTAATACTGAAGGTAAGCGCGGAACCAGTGAATGTGGTGCTGCCGCAAGACTGTTGACAGTTCCGTGTGGTACTTCGCGATGACAGTCCCAGCAAACCTTTCCCTCGCCTTTGGCTGCTGAGCCAGCCGTTACTTCCACAAGTTTGGTCATGCTTACAAAGTCTATGTGACAGCGTATGCAATTTTCCTGAACCGCTGTTTTTCCGGCACTTTTTATCCGTATAACATGGGGTTCCATTCGTGCAGTGAAAATAGTGGCATGCCGGGCACCATCAGCAGCTTTGAAATAATATGTTCTGAAAAAATTATCATGTGGCACATGGCAATCGCTGCAAGTAGCTCTTTCACGGTGGCTGCTGTGCATCCAGGTGGAATATTGCGGATACATGACATGACAGTTGATGCAGGTTTCGGGTTTATCTGAAAGATATGAGGGTGCTCTGGAAATATGTACCGTAAGAAAACCGAGCCCAAAAAAGATGCCCAACACAAGGATAACTGGCAGTCTCCATGAGGGCGGGGGAGATAATTTCCTGATAATCTTCATTTTATTTAATGCTTTTTCGAAAAAGTTGTTATTTGACGGATATTGATTTTCTGACAAAAATAAAACAAAAGTGTTGTCAAAATCAAGTATGAGTAAAATCCTGCAAAATTTATAAATAGTCTAAATAAGCACACGGAAACTTATAATAGCTAAATGGCTGTGTGTCTGTTTTGATTGATGAAAACTGCGGATATGAAATCCGGTATCAGAAAATATATATTACCTGAGCATAATGCATACATTTGCAATATGATAAGGTGAAGAGCCAAAATCAGGGAATAAACAGGATAAAAGACAGAGCACTTTACTGCAAAGGAGTTCTAATCAATGTAAATATGGTGAAACTCAGGTCTTTACTTAAAAGATACAGTCCGGTTTATGAACCGGCTTTCTACACTATTCTCATATTTTTATTCAGTTTTCCTGAATTCACTCCTTACGCCGGCACAGGGCTTGACAATTCCTATATTTGGGCTTTAAATCATTTGTTTCACAACGATACTGAAATGCTCCGGCAATTGGTATATCCGCTTGGAGTACTAGGATTTCTGAAATTTCCGGTTGCCGAAGGTTATAATTTCCTGATAGCGCTTATTTTTTATTCTGTTCTGAAATTATGGTTTATTGCCGCTTTCCTTTACTATTCATCAAAAAGCTTAAAATACAAAATTCTGTCAGCATTAGCGGCTTTTGTTGTGTGTTTGTTTTTACCTCTCGAATTGCTGATCACCGGAATTATTGTTATTCATGCCTTTGCGATGATCGAAAGCAGGAACCTGATGCATATTATCCCCGTTTCTTTGATAGCAGTTACAGGGTCATTCATTAAAGCCACGATAGGAGTGCTTGCTTTCCCGATGCTGGCAATGGCGTTGATACTTGACTTTTTCCGATACAGGAACCATAAACGCTTAATACAACAGGTTTTAATTTCGTCAGTGCTTGTTTTGATTTCTGCTTCTTTTATTATGGGAGGCATAAGTCCGGGATTCAGATTCATCCTGCAAAGCGTAAGACTAACATTCGGATACTCGGGAGCGCTGGCTTTGTTCCCCGACAATAACTGGTGGCTGATATCAGGATTCTTACTAACGCTTTTCATTACCCCTTTTTTGAACAGCGGGAAAAAATCGGGTACTATGCTGATGTTACTAGTGCTGCCTGCATTTGCAATGTGGAAATACGGAATCACCCGTCAGGATATATACCATTATTCAATGATGATATATTTCTTTATCTTTTTCTGGGTATTTCTGATTGCATTTTCAGAAAATCATAAATGGAGGGTATTTGCTATTGCATGTATTAGCATTGCTTTGTTACTAAGCAATATGAAAAACGTAAACATACCTGCTTACCAGCCTTTACAGGTTGATTTGAAGTGTTTACGACATTTTGACCAGACAGTCTTAAAATATAAAGAATTCATATCCCAAAATGCTGAAAAATCAAACGACGAGCTTGAAAAAAGCAGGCTGGATAAGGATGTGCTGAAGGTCATAGGAGAATCTGAAATTGATGTATATCCCTGGGAACTATCATATATTCCTGCTAATGCTCTGAACTGGAAACCGCGTAAAACCCTGCAGGGTGGAAGTTTTGCCCGTTGGCTCGACAGTCTGGGTGCAGCAGACTTCAGCCGCAGCGAAGCTCCGGAATTTTTACTGCTTCATTTTGTTAAGGACAGATGGAACGGAGGCTTTGGTTCAATTGACGGGAGATATTTGCTGAATGATAATCCTCTGACTATCATGAATATCTTCAATCATTACTCCTTATCATTGAAGACCAATGATTTTATGCTTTTTAGGAAAAATCCCACGAATAACCTTAAAGAAGCGATGACGGGCGAATTGTTGGAATCCGGTTGGGATAAATGGATTCAGGTGCCGGAACCTAATTCTGATATTGTACGGGTTAAAGTAAGGATAAGGCATACAATCCGTGGAAAGATCATGGATTTTATTTATAAATCGGCTCCCTGTTTTATTGATTACAGCTTTGAGGATGGGAAAGTGCTTACATATCGCTTTATTCCTGAAAATGCCGAAGATGGGATATGGATACATCCTTTCGTGCAGTTTCCCGAAAGCAACAGGATTGAACCTTCTGTCACTGCTATCAGGCTAAGAAATCGCAGGTCAGCATATTACAAGGAACAATTTCAATATCAGTTTGAAGCCATAGGGGTTAAACCTGATGAGAAAAATGATATTTCCAATCCCTGGAGATTGTTTGGAAAGACTGACCCCGGTTCTGATTCGTTAATTATTTCGCTTCATCATAGTTTTGACAACAAAAATATTGACGAAATTTATGATCAGCTCCCTGATTTTATCAGTCATGCCGGAAGTAATAATGCGATAACAGAAGGCGGCGGGTTTTCATTTACATGGATATGTAATACCAGTTCATTGTTTGCTGCTTTAGACAGTTGTTATACGTATGTTTCAATAGAATCTGACCTGGCTTATTTTAATTCCCTGACCAAAGCCAGTCTGGTCATTTCACTTGAAGATTCCGGTGATGATTTCTGGCAGGCTCAGGAGCTGAATACCGGAAACACTGAGGGAATTATGTATGCACATATTCAGACCCGAATTTCACGATACCGGCATAACCCGGGGTTGCTTAAAATATATGTATGGAATCATGATAATATACCGCTTACGTTAAAAGAACAGGATATCAGGATAATAGCTTCGGTTGATTGATTGCCTGATGAATTGATGTAAAGTGAGTTGGATTCAGATGCAAAATGCTTTGAGCATCTTTCATAATTTGTTGAAATTCATCAAACATTCTGTGCTGTTATGATGTGTCGTGGATTGTAGCAGTACGGAAGATAAAAATTCTATCTGCCGCTTGCCGAAGCCTCAGTTCAGAAGAGTCTTAAAATGAAACTCCGTAAACTGCATTGCATTTAAGCCCTGGTTATTATGGGCTGCTTTTCTTGTTTCATTGCAGTTAAGTTTGTTCATTTTTTTGATTCTAATATTGTCGCTGATATTGCTGCTTGGACGGGAAGCGAAATTTGATTTGAACCGTGTTGGTAAATGCGTTTAAGTATTTCCATTTCTGTTACGCCAACAACACTTTCTTTTCTAAGTGATACGAGCATACTTCCAACTTTCAGTCTGTATTCATCTGTTTTTGGCAAGTCATATTTCTCCAATACAGCTTCAAGCATTGGTTTTATTTTAGAAATATCCGGATAACCTTCAAACGCAACTTCCATTATTTCATATGGATCTTTTTCTGCAATACTAATTGTTCGTTCAGGCATTTTATAAATTGAAGTCGTTGAATCATCAATGCTTTTCTCATTATCACTTATGATATAATCAGTTTCGCTACTCGAATTGTCTGTCGAAGAGTTGTTAAAGCAAGAAGCTAATAAAGTCAGCAGAATAATTGCTGTAATTAATCTTGATTGAGAGTTTGTCATTTGATTTATTTTAAGGTTTTAAATCAATACCGTCCTAAACGATAAAAAATGAGGGGTGTAAGTTTTGTAACTCTTATTATCTTAGAGCTTGCAAACAAAAAATCACACCCCACATGGCAAATGTAACATTATTTTCCCAGATTATCTCTCTTATTGACCGTTTGTCCTTCAATAAACTGATTAAAAAACACAACAGCAATAAACACCAAAAAGGTTACGATAGCTGGACACATTTGGTAGCCATGCTCTTCTGCCAATTCGCCAAGAGCCAGTCTGTTCGGGATATCAGCAACGGTCTTCGGTCCGCCACGGGTAACCTCAACCACCTCGGAGTGCGGTCAGCTCCATCCAAGTCGAGCGTCAGCTACCAGAACAAGAACAGGAGCTGGGAACTCTTTCGGGATTTCTACTACCAACTGCTGCAACAATTAGGACAGCAGGCGGGGGTCAAACAGGTTAAATTCAGGATAAAGAGCAAAATCTTCTTGCTGGATAGCACCACCATCAGTCTGTGCCTATCCCTATTCGACTGGGCCAAGTACAAGACCACAAAGGGGGCAATTAAAATGCACACGCTGCTTGACTACGACGGGAACCTGCCCGCTTACGTGAACATTACGGATGGGAAAACAGCCGATAACAAGGGGGCGTATGATATTCCCCTGGTGCGGCAGAGTGTCATCGTGGCCGATCGGTTTTACAACGATTTCCACCTGCTCAACGTTTGGGACAGCAACTCGGTATTCTTCGTTGTGAGGCACAAGGAAAACCTAAAATATGAAACGCTAAAGGAGCTGGAGCTACCCGAGAACAAGCACCAACACCTACTCAAGGATGAGATTATTACACTATCCCAGCCCGGCTCAAAAGAGAAGTACAAGGGTAAACTCAGAAGGGTGGTCATCTGGAGTGAAGAGCATCAATGTGTGATAGAACTTATTACCAACAACCTGAAATGGTGTGCCAACACCATCAGTGAGCTCTACAAGAGCCGCTGGCAGGTCGAAATCTTTTTCAGGGAGATTAAGCAGCTACTACACATTAAGTCTTTCATAGGCACAAGCCCCAATGCTGTTTGGATACAAGTTTGGACTGCGCTGATTACCATTCTGCTGCTAAAAGTACTCAGAGCGATGGCAAAATACAACTGGTACCTGTCCAACCTCATGGCATTCATCAGGCTGAATCTTTTTGTGAAGATAAACCTCAGACAGTGGCTCGACCAGCCCTTTGAACCACCCCCCCAAATTACATGAAAAAATGGTACAGGGGGTTCTGTTTTAAAATTAACCAGAATATGTGCCCAAAACCCTATATTTGCTAAAACGTTTTCTTAAATCGAAAACGTTTAGGACAGTATTGGTTTTAAATTTTTTGCATTAGTTCCTTTCAAAAAACTGAACGGAAATTTAGTAATTTAGAATTTTTTGTGCTATAATAAAGAACAATAAGAACGTTTAGCGATGAATTCAAGGACAAAGTCGCTATCGAAGAAATCAAAGAAGTAAAAACAAACTAAAAACAATCTCAGATTTATCTGATTCATCCTACCCTGAATTATTTAACAAAACCAAAAAAAGCGGATCAGAATACTGATATTCCATAAATAACGGTATATTTGTTGTATCAAATCCCTCTATTTTGGACAAAGGTAAAATAAAAAAATCATACTCTAATAATTTTAAGCAAAAAAAATCAGCCAACACTTTCCAGTCTTTGAAAATAAAAATGAAGAAGTGCAATTCTCGATTCTGTTTTCAGCTCAGCGCATTTGCAGATACTTTTTAGTTTTTACAGCATATTCAGATTTGTTGGAATATTTTTATTTTTGCTGAAAATTGCTGAGCAGTCCGGATGTTTTTGTAAAAAAGCTTATGTCTATCCTTCCTGAAATCTGGTTTTAAAGATGTTTGTTAAGCAATTTTTAGGTTTGCAGATAATTCAAAAACGATAATACAGGTTTTAATTCACAGAAAAATGAAAAAAACATTTGTTGCAGTTCTTGCCCTAACATTGTCAGTATTAATGTCTTGTTCGCCGTCAGATAAGAAGTCGAAAGAACTTCCGCGTGTTGCAATTTGCGGTCTGGCAATAGAATCAAGTACATTCTCACCGGCTCAGTCAAACGAAGAGTCTTTCCGCGTTCGTCGCGGCGAAGACGTTTTTACGTATTATCCTTTTATGGCGCCCGATTCGGCGGACAGAGGCAGGGCTCACTGGTTCCCTTTGCTGCGTGGCCATGCTATTCCGGGAGGTATTGTTGTTCGTGAAGCCTACGAGAAGCTGGTTAACGAAACTCTTGAGCTTTTAAGGGAAAATATGCCTTACGATGGTATTTTCTTTGATATTCATGGGGCTATGAGTGTGGTGGGGCTGGATGACCCTGAAGGGGATTTTATAATCCGTGTCCGCGAAGTGGTTGGAAAAGAGCCAATCATATCAACTTCTATGGACTTACACGGAAATGTAAGTGAAAGACTGGTTGAGAATACTGATCTTATAACCTGTTATCGTCTCGCTCCCCATGATGATGCTTTGGAATCAAAACAGCGGGCACTTGAAAATTTGCTTGACAGATTGGAAAGCGGAAAAGGTAAGCCTGCCTTTAAAGCCTGGATTCCTGTACCAATTCTGTTGCCGGGCGAGAAAACCAGTACACGAATTGAACCGGCAAAGAGCCTGTATGGTAAGGTTGAGCCTATAACCAGACGCAAGGGCATTATTGATGCCGGTATATGGATAGGCTATGCATGGGCTGACGAGCCCCGTAACCATGGGGCAGTGGTTGTTACCGGCGATGACAGGGATGCCGTTTCAGGTGCGGCAGAAGAGCTTGCAACATCATTCTGGAAGGTTAGAAACGAGTTTGAATTCGTAGCTCCGGTTGCACCTTTGCATGAATGTCTTGATAAGGCTATTGCAAGTAAAGATCATCCTTTTATAATCAGCGATATGGGTGATAATCCGACTGCCGGAGGCGCAGGGGATGTAACCTGGACCCTGGCTGAGATACTTAAGCGTAAAGAGTTTAAGAACGAAAACGGACCTTCGCTTATCTATGCATCGCTGCCGGGACCCGATCTGGTTCAAAAGGCTGTTGAAGCCGGTGTAGGGAATAGAGTTGAGGGTCTGGCAGGAGCAGCCATAGATGATCGTTATTCGCCGCCCATTAAACTGTCAGGGGTCGTAAAAGCAATTGAACATGGCGACCCTGCTGCGGAAACCGAGGTTGTGGTTCAAACGGGAAGTATCAATGTTATAATTACAAAAAAGCGTAAACCATATCATTATGAAAAAGATTTTACCCGTTTGGGTCTGAACCCCAGAGAAACAGATATAGTGGTTGTGAAAATAGGATATCTGGTGCCGGAACTTTATGATATGCGTGCTGACTGGATCATGGCTCTAACTCCCGGCGGCGTTGATCAGGATTTGGAACGACTTGAATATAAGCGTATTAAGCGCCCAATGTTCCCGTTTGACAAGGATATGGCTGATCCTGATCTGAGCGCAAGACTTATGCGATCTTCTGATGACGTTTGATACCGATTGGAAAATTAACAACACTTCCCGAAAAAAACATAGAACCCCCACTCAAACTTGTAGCCCTGTGAGGGCGACCTTTAATTATACACGATTATAAGACCGTCCCTATGGGACTTATTGAGTTTTGCGAAAGCTGTTCTTACCATAAGAACGTCTCTATGAGACTTATGGAATTCTCTAATGACGAGTGTTACAATAAGTTAGATTAGATGGAACTTGCAAAGCTCCGTAGGATCAAACCTTTGGTAAACATTTATATAACAGAACTTTTTACTTAAAACCGGGTCGGGTATTATTCTATTCCGGCGAAATGCTTCATGAATTGCACTCTTTCCCAGGCAGCAGGATTTTCAGCTTTTTTAAGGCTAAGTTTACCAATGAATTCATCAGTGGATTTATAGCCATGTTTAACCATCCATTCTTCCAGATATTTCAGCATTTCGTCAATACGACCAAGTCCGTTAATATAAAGGGTGGAAGCTATCTGAACTGCTTTAGCTCCGGCAAGTAATTGTTTTACCACGCTTTTCCCGTCATGTATGCCCGTTGATGCAGCAATATCGCAATGGAGATGGTCGCTAAGCATGGCTACCCAGCGCAGGCTAACGCTGATTTCATCAGGAGTGCTGAATACATGAGCAGGAATAACTTTCATATTATCCACATTAATATCCGGCGAATAAAAGCGATTGAACAACACCATTCCATTAGCTCCGGCCCACGAAAGTTTTAATGCAGTTTTGGCCAATCCCGAGAAATGGTAACTGATCTTCATTGCTACCGGAATATCCATCTCTTTTTTTACCTGATCGAGAATATCAAAATACATCTTTTCATTTTCCTCGCCCGAAATATTCGGATCGGCAGGCAGGATAAAAATATTAAGTTCCAGAGCATCAGCGCCGGCATCTTCAATACGTTTTGCAAAAGCAGTCCATTCATCAGCTGTTACACAGTTGATACTGGCAATTACAGGAATTGAAACCGCCTTTTTGCAATCACTTATTACTTTTAAATAATTATCAATATGATGAGTGCGTGAGTAATTGCTTATATAATCATGTGCTTCAGGGTAATAGCTGTCGCTTAAACTAGTCTGATGCATTGACTGATGGATCTCATATCTTATTTGCTCTTCAAACAAGGATTTAAGTACAACGGCACCGGCATTATGCTTTTCTAATTCCTTTACTTTTTCTACTGTACTTGTTAAGCTCGAACTACCAACAATGATTGGATTCCTGAGTTTTAACCCCATGTAATTTGTTTGTAAACTTACCATGATTGTGAAATTTTAGTCGTTCTGATAATTATTTTTTCAGGAAGCAAATGTAAGTATTCCTCTGTTATTATTAGTTAATATTGGTTTATAAATCCCAAATTATTATTTCCACTTCTTCCGTGCCGTCATCAGCGTTATTTTTCAGATTTTTCCCGTCTTCGTCTGTTTGGTTGCTCCTTATCAGGAATAATCCGGCAAAAGTAAATAATCCGTTTAGTATTAGTAGTTCGAACCCAAATTTATAGCCATTGAACCACTTGACAGAGTTAACGCTTATGATATAGCATAAAACCGGAGAAAGTACCGCAATCAGGGGTACCAGTTTATCCTTTACTGAATATTTTGTAAACAAACCGAAAGAATACAGACCAAGCAATGGTCCATAAGTATAACCGGCTATGGTAAAGAGTTTCTGTATTACTGACTGGTCGCTTATTGCCCTGAACACTATTATCATCAGGATCAATACTATCGAAACTGACATATGTGTAATCTTTCTGATGCGGGTTTTTTGTTTCTCAGTTAATTTATCATTCTTGTCAATGCCAAGAATATCGAAATAAAAGGAGGTTGTTAAAGAAGCAAGGGAACCATCGGCGCTTGAAAACGCAGCAGCAATGAGCCCAATGAAAAATAGTATGCCGGCTTTTGCTCCCAGATGCTCAATTGCAATAAGAGGGAAAAGATCATCAGTTATCTGAGGTATCTTAATTTGCTTTGATTCAGCATATAAGTACAGAACAATGCCGAGAAACAGAAAAATAAGATTAACCAGCACCAGCGACCAGCTCATCAGATAAACATTTTTTTGTGCCTCACGCAGATTGCGGCAGCTAAGGTTTTTTTGCATCATATCCTGATCCAGACCAGTCATTACAATTGCTATAAATGTACCGGAAAAAAATTGTTTGAGAAAATGATGACGATGGTTCCAGTCAGTAAAGATCATTTGAGAATATTTACTTTCGGAAGCAGCTTTTATCAATCCGCCGAGTGACAGATCCATTTCATTGCCAATCAGATGTATTGTGAAAATGACAGCCAGAATCATAAATGTAGTCTGCAGGGTATCAGTCCAGACTATAGTTTTAATTCCTCCCCGGAATGAATAAAGGATTATAAGTCCCATAAAAAGCATGACTGTAACAATGAATGGAACATTCCATGCATCGAATACAAACACATGCAACACATTTACAACAAGATAAACCCTGAATGAGGCTCCAATACTACGTGATAGCAGGAAAAATGATGCACCTGTTTTGTATGATGAAAAGCCAAAACGTTTTTCGAGATAGGTATAAATAGAGGTAAGATTGAGGTTATAATAAAGCGGCAGCAATACCTGTGCAATTACTGCATAGCCAAGCAGATAGCCGAGAACCAGCACCATGTATGAAAAATATGAGTTCCCTACATCGCCGGGAATAGATATAAACGTAACCCCCGAAAGCGAAGCTCCAATCATTCCATAAGCCACCACATACCAGGGCGACGCACGATTGCCGACAAAATAGGTTTCGTTGGTTGATCTTCTGGAAGTAATGAACGCAATGCTGAAAAGAATAGCAGTGTAAACCAGAAAAATTATAAGGGTCGTCGTTGGATTCATAGTTAGGAAAAGTTCAGGTAGTCAGTGGCTTTGAAGAGTTAGCATTTTTTTCGGACACATTCTGATGTTTATTTCTTTGCTGAGGTTTCTGCTATTTGTTTTGCAAACGTATAAAGATCGGTAAAATGATAATCAACCAAAAAAGGATATTTTATTGCTATTCTGTTAGTTTCATTAATAAGTACTGTTTTCATTTTCAGATTTTTGCCAAATTGCATGTCAGTAAGGGTATCACCGGCCATAAAACATCGTTTGAAATTAATTTCAGGGAATGTTTTTCGTGCTGCCAAAGCCATTCCCACGCCCGGTTTCCTCATGATATTCTTTTCTTTATGCAGCATTGGAGCATAAAAAGCTTTGTCCAGCCTGCCTCCGGCTTCTTTGATAAGGTTATGCATGTGAAGGTCAATTTTTTCCAGATCGCCACTGCTCATCAGCCCTTTTCCAACACCCTGCTGGTTGCTGACCACTATCACCCGTCCGAAATGTTCATTGAATATTTTTATTGCCTCAGTAACTCCGCCGAGTAGTTCAAATTCTTCAGGGATTTTTACATAATCGCCAGGTAATCTGCGGTTTATGACCCCATCACGGTCAAGAAACAAAGTCCAGGTTTTATCAATATTTAAGTTTCTGAAACTCATGTTGTGCTTTTAAAAAATCAGCAGGAATGCCTATGTCAAGAAAATAAGAGTTGTATGCAAAACCTGCAAGCCTATGATCAATTGTCCACTTTTCAAAAATATCCCTTTCTATCGAGAATGCTGAAAGGTTTGTGTTTTCAAGGAAGAATTCACGTTGAATAATATAAATGCCTCCATTGATCAATCCCGGAACCTTGGCGGAAGTTTTCTCACCGAACGATGTAATATACCCGTTTCTGTCCACTTTAATTTCTCCGTATCTTGATATATCAGCTACATTTCGCAAAGCAATGCTTATTAAGGCATTTTTTTTATGATGCAGTTCGTTAAAGTCATGCAGATCAACAATAAATAATGTATCGCCATTGAGAGCAAGTACATTTTTTTCTTCGCATTTTGTCAATGCCATTCTTATTCCGCCGCCGGTTCCCAAAGGTTCATTTTCAACAGCATAGATGATTTCCAGGTCTTTGTATGAAGAGCCAAAATGAGATATTATGCTTTCGCTTTTATAACCTACTGAAAGCACGATTTTTTTATAGTTGTATGAGATAAGATAGTCAAGCAGGTATTCAAGAAAAGGTCGTCCATTGACAGGCGCCATTGATTTGGGAATATCTTTGACCACAGTTTGCAGCCTTGTTCCAAAACCACCGGCTAATATTACTGCTTCATGCATTTTTATTGATTTTGATTAAGAGGTTTCAATGGCTTCTTTACCCTGCTGTTCAGGTTCCGAAAAGTGTTTCTTCAACGCCCTGACATATAATATGACCAAGTAGTATATGCATTTCCTGTATCCGTGGTGTATCAGCGGAAGATATCTTAAAGATAAAATCACAGAGGCTGTCCATTTTGCATGGTTTCATACCTGTGAAACCAATGGTTGTGAGTCCCTGAAGTTTTGCCTGTTCCAATGCTTTAACAACATTTGGGCTATTCCCCGAAGTGGAAAAAGCAAAAAGTATATCACCTTTTTTGCCTTTGGCTTCAACAAGACGGGAATATATTTCATTGTAAGAATAATCGTTGGCAACAGCGGTAAGATAAGATGTGTTTACATGAAGTGCTTCTGCATCAAGAGGTTTGCGGTCGAAATAAAAACGTCCCGACAATTCGGCTGCCAGATGCTGGGCATCGGCTGCACTGCCGCCATTTCCGCAGAACATGGTCTTTCCGCCATTTTTATAACAATCGGATGTTACAACAACAACTTCTTCAAGACGTTTTAGCATTGATTCATCGTCGAGTAGCTCTTGTTTGAGTTTCAGCGATTCACGTATAATGGATGATATATTCATGATATAACAGTTTAGGTGCAAAGATACAGGAAATTAAATATGTAACTGGATAAGCACTTTGTACAAAATAAATAAAACTTCCGGCGTTAGGCAATTAAATATACTTTTGCACTTTCTCCATGTACTGAGGAATTTATTTCAACTGCGATGAAACGATTTGTTAACCTGCTCCGATATATTGTTCCATACTGGCTACAAGCGGTACTGCATACTGTTTTCAGCTTTCTTAGTGTTGTATTTTCGCTATTCAGCCTTACTATGGTGATCCCTTTTCTGGGAATTTTGTTCAATACTCAGGAAAAGGTATACCAATCGCTGCCATTGAGCCTTGAGTTCATGAGGCAGGAAGGTGTTGGGTTACTCACGATTCTGAAAAACAATTTTTTTTATTACATCACACAGCTTATTGATAACAAGGGCAGTATCTATGCCCTGATTTTTGTAAGTGGTCTTGTTGTTGTTACTTCATTGTTCAAAACCGGTTTCAAATATCTGGCTTTGCATAATATGGCTACGATCCGTAACGGAGTGGTAAGGGATATACGCAATGCGCTTTACAATAAATCAGTTGACCTTCCACTGGCGTATTATTCAAATGAACGCAAAGGAGATATTATCAGCCGTATGACCAACGATGTCATGGTTGTGGAATGGAGCATAATGAGTTCACTTGAAATGATACTCAGCGATCCGATAACGATCATAGTTTATATGATTGGTTTGATAGTTATAAGCCCTCATCTTACTTTGTTTGTATTTATTCTTTTACCTGTAAGTGCTTTTATTATAGGCAGGATAGGTAAAAGTCTGAAAACTTCGGCTTTAAGAGGGCAGAAGAGAATGGGTGAGATCCTTTCAATGATGGATGAAACCCTTGGAGGCTTGCGGGTGATCAAAGCTTTTAACAGCGAAGAAAGGCTGAAAAAACGATTTTTTGACCTTAATAATGTTTATACCCGCATTATGATAAAAATCTACCGCAGGCAATATCTGGCAACACCTTTAAGTGAGTTCCTGGGTACTGTTGTTGTGGTTTTTATAATGTGGTATGGCGGAACTCTTGTACTGGGAGAACAAACTACCTTGTCGCCCGAGAATTTCATAGGCTATCTGGTTGTTTTTTCGCAGATAATAAATCCTGCAAAATCATTTTCAACTGCATGGTATAATGTACAGAAGGGCATGGCTTCAGCCGAAAGGATTGATGAGATACTGGAAGCCGAAAACACTGTGGTTGAAAAGCCTGATGCCCTGCCGGTAACGGGTTTTCATGAAAGCATAGAGTTCAAAAATGTGGGGTTCAGGTACGAAGACGATTGGGTTCTGAAAGATATCAACCTGAAAATTGAGAAAGGAAAAACAGTGGCAATTGTAGGGCAGTCGGGAGCCGGAAAATCTACGCTTGTTGATCTGATCCCAAGGTTTTATGATACTGTTGAGGGAGAGGTGCTGATTGACGGAGTGTCAGTAAAGGATTGTAGGATAAGGGATTTACGCAATTTAATGGGTGTGGTGAGTCAGGAAGCTATTTTATTCAACGACAGTTTTTCAAATAACATTGCTTTTGGTTCTGACAATGCAACTAAAGAGCAGATAATCATGGCAGCTGAAGTAGCCAATGCTCACGATTTTATTATCAACACTCCTGAGGGGTATGAAACCAATATCGGCGACCGGGGTAATAAATTGTCGGGCGGGCAGCGTCAGCGTATCAGCATAGCCAGAGCTGTGCTTAAGAACCCTCCTGTCATGATCCTTGATGAAGCTACTTCGTCACTCGATACTGAATCGGAGCGCCTGGTGCAGGAAGCTATTACAAATTTAATGAAGAACAGGACATCGGTTATCATAGCTCATCGCCTTTCAACGGTGGTAAATGCTGATATGATATGCGTTATGCACGAAGGAAGGATAGTGGAGCAAGGTACTCATCAGGAATTAATGCAGAAAAACGGCATTTATACCCGTTTGCACAATATGCAGATGTTCAGTTAAAATCCCTGCCTTGCAATTGATTATTTAACTTTCGCAAGCTCTGTTTACCCTGCCTGCAATAGGGCTTTGTAATTTAACAATTTTGTAAAACTTTGATTATCAGAGAATAGTTTTTCCATCAACGTTTCTGTATCAATTTCAAACAA
>JBASHR010000012.1:0-2387 GCA_049654165.1 Bacteroidales bacterium | reverse complement strand
TGGTTGGCTTCTGGTAGGGCATCTGTTGTGCGCGGACTAAACCAGTATGGCGGACCGGGGATGCCCACTTCCACCTATGTGATGGCTATTGGAAGCTCAGACACGACCAATGTCAGTTCTACTGAACAGGAGGGCGTGGGCCTTATAGAAACGCATCCTAGTGAAATTCTTGGTTGTTATGACATGAGTTCGTTCGTTGGGGCTATTGGTCCTGCAGGCGGGTCTTTGCGGAATATGGATGGTTCGCTTGTGTACGTTCCTGACTTCTTAGACACGGTTCCGGCCGTTACCAATGCTTCGCGGACCCTCTATACAAGAATAGGCGGCGTAACAGAAGTCAGTGCGCTTTCCACCGGAACGCTACAAGTGGCCAAGGCGGGGGTTGGAGTATTCTCTTTTTATGCTGGTGCGGCGGCATTCGTTTTCGGCGGAACTGCGTATTTCCACAGCAAAGAGGCGAATGCAAAACCGACCATATACGGAATTTCGTCTCGCACAAAAGCGGTAAATGGTCTATTTGGATTCATCGGAGCCTTTTAATGAAAACACAACCAATCGGTCCCTTCCTCGGGATCAACAACCGCCTCCCGGACTTTGCTCTCGGTACGGACAATGGGCGGTGGCTGCGCGAGGCAGAAGACGTCGACATCGACAACGCAGGTCGCGTCAGGAGGCGCAATGCAACGTCTCTGATTCAGGCTCTATCCGACCCGCACTCGCTCTACACGACGACCTCCGGAACGCGGTACATGGTTGTCGGCGGATCTCTATACACCGTGACCCTGCCGGCATACACACAGACTCTGTTCAGGGTGCTGTCCAATGACGACCCGGTGAATTACGTCGAGTACGCCGGGTCGCTCTACTACTCGAACGGCACTGACTCTGGCCGAATAGAGTCTGGGGTCTGGTTCCCTTGGGCGCTTCCAACACCAACGGCGCCTTCGGCTTCGGTCATCAGCGGGGCGCTGTATGCTGGCGACTATCAAGTATCCGTCTCGCACTACAACAGCGTCACCGGTGAAGAGGGCGGCATCAGCGCCTCGGCAGGTTACACGCTGGCTTCTGCCGGAGGGTTGCGGATCACTCTCCCTGGAACGACGTCCGGGGCGAACTACGTGAACGTCTATGTCTCCACGGTCAATGGGTCGATCCCGATGCTGGTGGCTACCGTCGCCGCGGGAACGGCCCTTTACGACTACGTGACACCGGGCAGTATCGGACGTGAGGCCAACCAACGGTACGAGGATCCGATTCCGGCAGGGGTCCCGCTCATTCACAACAGCCGGCTCTGCACCTACTCAGGGACCACGATCTACATCGGCTTGCCTGCCCGCCCCGGGTACTACATTCCGACCGACCCTCGTCTTGAGTTTGCATCCGACGTTACCAACGCCATCAGCGGCCAGAACGGGGTTTACGTCACGGCCGACAAGACATACTGGTTTGCCGGGACCGATCTGCTTGATGCGCAGAGCGTGATCGACCTGCTGCCCTACGGCGCCGTGCCCGGAACCGGCTTCGTGACGAACGACGGCAACTCGATCGGCTGGTTCAGCGAATCAGGGATTGTCATAGCCACCACTGGCGGGGAGATCAAGGAGGCGATGGCTGATGCGATAGACCAGACTCCGCCGGCATCTGGAGTATCGGCCGTGTTCTCGGATGGGGGATACAACCGGGTCGTTTCGTGCGGGTGGTGCATGCACATGGAAAACTATGCTGCAACGCAATACACCGACTATTCCTTTACGTCCATCTCGGGCACTTATGCGACTGGCCCTGCCGGTATCTATGACCTTGAGGCCACGGGCAAACAGGACGCACACATCAACTTCGGCAAGGAAAACTTCGGGTCCGAGAACCTGAAAGGAGTTCCCGCCTGTTACATCGGCGTGGCTTCAGAAACCCCCATGGAACTCAGGGTGACAACGCCTGACGACGAAGACTACCGATACGAAGCTCGTTCGAGCAATACGAGCCTGCGGATCCAGCGGATTGACCCAGGCAAAGGTCTCCGTGCAAATTGGTATGACCTTTCCCTTTACAACACAGAGGGATCTGACTTTACGCTGGCGTCAGTCAGCTTTGCGCCGGTTGAATCCGGCAGGAGGATTTAACCGTGGCAGACATCATCGACCTATCTTCACAGCTTCTTACCGGGCCACTGTCTGAGGTTCGCCTGTATGCGGTTCCGAATGCTTCGATGCTGGTCTTCCAGGATCTCATCAACGCGACGTGGAACCTTGCGCTCACACAATCGACCGCAGTTGGCGCCAAGACGGCGGCGATTACTGCAGCTTCAGGGATGCTCGATCCAACCTTGGCGCCGCAGATATCTGGAGGGTCTGTATCAGTCCCGTCTATCACCGCTCCAGCAGTGAACA
>JBASHR010000011.1:0-2006 GCA_049654165.1 Bacteroidales bacterium | reverse complement strand
TCAAGCTCGACTCTTTTTGGCTTTGGGCCCTTTATTTCAAAGGCAACGAGCGACTTATCATTTATGTCATAGCCTAAAATATCAAGTCTCTCTGGATATATGGTACCTTCGACCGTGCGGACCTCGTGAGCCACATATTTAACCCGAATACTTTCCCTTTCACCAATAGGTATTTCGAGCCCGCTGTCACCCTGCATTTGTTCGATCAATGAAGCTTGATAATAAGCTTCGCTCTTTAGATGTCTCTCATCTGTTTTCAGCGGGGGAAAGGCCGGTGCTTTTTTATCATGACATTTCAGCAAGTCATCTGTCAGAATAATGACATTCGGGACAACAAATTTCAGAAACTCAAACTTTCTTAAGAACACGTCATTAAAACACGTTCCCATAAGATAAAGACTACGCATCTTCCCATCATGGTCATCGCTAAACTGCTTAAACATCTTAATAATTGGATAAAGGATTAAACGCAGCCAGGGCGTGCCGACATTCTCAGTACGGAGATCATCTTTCGTGCCAGGAAATCCCACGGCCAGGCCCTGCCATCTTTTATCACCTCGAACTGTATAAACCGGCAATTTAATTTTATAGCCAGTCTTTTTCTTTAGTTCCTCACCTTCTTCTTTCGAACAGGACATTCTTTTAGTGCTCACGAAGTTAATGATGCGATTAATAGCCCCAAGGTCCAAAGACCCCTCAGCCAAGCCCTTAGCATAACGCTCGTTTTCGCTCATTCTTGCTCCTTCCAATAAATTGATTAATTTAGGTCTCTTTTTCTTTGTTTGGGCACAGAATACTAATTTCAAAATCCGAATTCAAGATACTTGTGATCACAGCCAGACGGAATAAATTGGCATTTGTCTGGCAAGGACAAGCACCCGAAACCAGTCAGGTATTTATCGATAGTTCTGGTAGCTTAAAAAATATTATGAGCTGATAGAGTATGCAGAAAAATATTTAAATCTGCCCCAGATAAGATTATAATCGCCTTAAGTGTTAGAAGTGTCAGCAGAGTTCTTATGAAAGATGTTGCTACCTATTAATTTAAGGGGTAAAGAACCAGCCGAGTTGAAATGTTCTGCCCTTTTTATCTCGTATAGCGTAAAAAAACAATAAAAATAATTAACAACCAAAAGGAGGTCGAACATGGCCAAAAAGGTAACAAAAAGGGAGGAGAAACTCATCGATGATGCTATTGCACTTGTCGAGGGTCTGCACAAAGTTGACCATGATTTGCAGGATGCCCCAATACCAAGAAGCGGTCGTTGGGTTTGCTGGGTAGAAAAGAAGGGAAAGGTAGCCAAGCGAAGGTTCTCAGATTGGTGGAATGGTATAAGCCTGATATATACCAGGCTGTTAATTCCCAATGTCCTGGATGGCTACGATGTCTATATTGGTATTGAACATGGCCATGGTATGGTTCAACAGGTTTACCCTGAAAGGAGCTTAAAAAAGACAAGATAGGTTCTTCCCACCTTACAGAGCACTCAGAGGATTAAGCCAATGAATATGCCCACAACAATGGGGGCAGCTTGACTAGCTGCTAAATTCAGATCGGGCTTAGTCTTCTAACTAAGTAGACAAACCTGGAGTTAACGTTAGCTATATTGCGAAAAAGCATAAAGTTCTATAAGACAACCCAAGCAAAGGAGAAATGAATATGTTGATATTTATATTGTTAAGGTTATAATCCTCAAAGGAAGGGAAAACCTGAGAATTCACTGCTCCTCTTAAAAAGGGAAGGAGCCATCGCATGGAAAAATCAAATTTCAGATCGCTTTTTAGAAAAGCTCTTCTTGAAAAATTTGGTGCGTCTGCAAATTTAGAACTACTGGAGCAAAAGGTATCGCATCTGCGGACGGGCATGCCAATTCAATATGAAGATTTAGAGACAATAGCAGATGAGTCTCTGTGGCCATTCAAAAACTTCTGGAAATGGCCGGCAAAAGAGCAGATTAACGAGGGCTTAAATAAAACGGGAGCTTTGCTCATAAAAATAGCAGAAG
>JBASHR010000010.1:0-5812 GCA_049654165.1 Bacteroidales bacterium | reverse complement strand
TTCTTCCACACATGATTTTTAGGATAAAAAAAATCTCTCTTTGGGTATTTTTATCCAAAGAGAGATTGTTGAAAGCTGTTTTTAAACCCAAAAAGTAGAAATTATTCTATTTCCTGAAAGTGCCTATAACAGACCTATTATCCGCTCCGCTCAATTGTTCTGGGTATTTTAACTATTGGTTTTAGCGATTGTAAATACAAATCGTATTATTTCTTTACACTTAAAAGGTCTCCTTTGAGAGCAATTCTTATTGCGTGGGTAAGTATTCTATACAAAAAGCGGAAATTCTTCCATCATTGCATGAACTCTTTTCCTGACGGCAGCAATCACAGTTTCATTTTCGATATTGGAAATGATCTCGTCAATCATATCTACAACTGGTTCCATATGATGTTCTTTAAAACCGCGTGTTGTTATTGCAGGAGTTCCAACCCGTATGCCGGAAGTCTGGAATGGTGAGCGGCTATCAAAAGGAACCATGTTCTTATTTATGGTAATGCTTGCCTGTTCAAGAGTGTTTTCCACAAGTTTCCCGGTAATATTCGGAAATTTGGAACGCAGGTCAATGAGCATAAGGTGATTATCGGTACCATCTGAAACTACATGATAACCTCTGTTAATGAATGCTCTTGCCATAGCTTTTGCATTTTTCTTCACCTGTATTGCATATTCCATAAAATCATCGCTGAGAGCTTCATAATAAGCTACAGCTTTGCCAGCTATTATATGTTCATGAGGTCCGCCCTGAACACCCGGGAAAACAGCAGAATCGAGCAGGGCTGACATTTTTTTCAACTCACCTTTGGGAGTCTTTAAACCCCATGGGTTCTCAAAATCCTTACCCATCATTATCATTCCTCCACGAGGTCCGCGCAATGTTTTATGAGTAGTAGTGGTTACTACGTGGCAATGAATGAGGGGATCGTTAAGCAGACCTTTGGCTATCAGACCTGCAGGATGAGCAATGTCAGCCATTAGAATGGCTCCGGCCTGGTCGGCAATTTCACGCATACGACTATAATCCCAGTCACGGCTGTAAGCTGATGCTCCGGCAATTATGAGTTTCGGTTTATGCTTCATTGCTGTTTTTTCCATCTGATCGTAATCAATGGTGCCGGTATCGCGGTTAACTTCATAGGGTACAGGGTTATAAATTATACCTGAGGAATTGACCGGTGAGCCGTGTGTAAGATGCCCGCCATGCGACAATTCAAGTCCAAGGAATGTATCGCCCGGTTTGAGAACAGTCATCAAAACCGCCATATTTGCCTGAGCGCCGGAATGAGGCTGAACATTTACCCATTCGGCTCCAAACAAAGCTTTAGCGCGATCAATTGCCAGTTGCTCTACTTCATCAACTATCATGCAACCTCCGTAATATCTGCGCCCAGGGTATCCTTCGGCATATTTATTTGTCAGAACCGAGCCCATGGCTTTCATAACCTGACTGCTGACAAAATTTTCAGATGCTATCAATTCAAGTCCATGCATTTGCCGATCGTATTCCTGTTCAATCAAATCGAAAGTCTGCCTGTCTTTTTTCATAATTATTGAGATTTAGTATTTGCTATTATTTGGAATTCAAAGAGATACGCTTATTGAAGATTTGGTTTTTAAACACTATCCACTTAATTTTCATAAATCAAACAAGTATAAACGAATTTTGGTTTTATACAGTATTCTAAAATTATTTAAAACCTGTTAAAGGAAATTATATCCGTTAGTCAGATATCTATCAGTTCACTCTGATAAAGTTCTGAACATAATCAGCTCCGTGAGCGCCACCGGCGGTGCTTCCAAATCCTGCCTCCGCTGTTGGAGGCGCAAGGTCGGGAACCTGTACTACTTCATAGATCATTGTAGTGGTCTGACCTGAAGTTATATCGAAAATACCTTCATGAGTAGCTGATGCAGGAGAATTCTGGCTAAGGGCAAGATCCCATATTTCTCCGGTTTTTGATCTTGTCTGGTTAAAAGTGCCTTTATATGTTGTTATTAGTTGTTTTGCCGAAAACGTTTCAATGATATAAGTTTTATTGGCTTTGAATTCCGCGAAAACTGAATCAACTCCGGTGGCTTGTACTGCAGGCGCTATATTTGTACCTGTTGAACACCATTTCCCGAGTATTCCTGTATCAAACAAACCGCTGGAAAGCGATTGTGATGCTTCCATGGCTACACCATCAGCATTGTAAATACTTGAAGCGGTTTTAGGTTTAATGGTAATACTTTCCTTGCCTGTGGCAACTCCGTTTAGGGTTAGTTTAATGATAGCCTCATCTGAACCTTCAGTGTGTTCAACAAAATAATGCCCACCATAACTTGCAACACCTCCTGAAATGATCACCTCAAAGGATTCACCTTTAAGACTGCCGCTCATGTCGTTTTTGCTATAAACGCCTTCGCTGAAGGTAACAGTAATTAGTTGGTTATCAGCCGAAATGCTGATGTTTTTCATGGTTGGAGGATCAGAAGGAGGATCATCTTTTTTACATCCGCTTATGAAAATCATTCCTGCAGCAAGCATTATGAAAAGAAAGCCTGAAATTTTTGTTTTCATGGTAAATTAGATTGTTTGGTAATTATTTGATATTTAGTATTTTATAATTGAGTTCCGGAAAATTTTAATACTTTCAGTTTGTTTTATTTTTTTAATAGTCTTTTACGAACCATGTTTTAAATCTCAAAAATCAATGCGTCAGACGGATTTGTATTTTATTCAGCGCAAAATTAAAACCTTACGTTTAAAGTATCAATATAAACCTGCCCATATTTGCCTGTGCCTGCAATAAATAACTGATGTTTATCACTGCCGGCAATCCATACGATCTTCGCCGAGTTAGGAGTCTGGCTTAGTATAAGACAGTCTTCGCATGAGAAATAATGCTCTTTATACTGGTCCTGTTCAATCCAGTATTCGGCAGCCAGATCATTTTTTGTGAGTTGTATCGGCCCGTGGACGATTTCAGTTGGCAAAATAAACTGATCATTAATGAAATTCAGAACCAGATTTTTAATGGTTTCATAATTTTCTTCGATAAGTTGATTGTTTTCATCAAAATGAGGTTCGTGGCCAAGTCCGCTGAATGTGTAGAGTGTATGGTTCAAACCTATTGATGCAGCATATTCATCAATACTTGCAGAGCCATACATTTTTTTTGAGAAAAATGAGGAAACCCTTGGGCTAACGTTGGTAAACGGAAAATCATACCCATAGGCAACAACCTGATCGAGATCGCCGTGAATGGACAATACAGGGATCTTATCCTCCGGTTTTATTATATCCAGATCGTGAACACCACCCCACATATTTATCACACCTTTGATATTAAAAGGTCCTTTTAGTTCGTTGGTAGAGCAATCGAGGCAGCCCAGATCAGGTTGCATGCGTATTGCACTTCCAGCAACACTTTGCCATATCTCAGTGTCGTCCATGAATGCTGTAAATAGCGATAGAAATCCTCCGGCACTATTTCCGCCGATAAATACCAGATCGGGGTCAATTCTGTAAACTTCGCTGTTATAAGAAAGATATCGCAACGCAGCACGAACATCCTGAACAGCGCTGTACATGGCACGTTCAAGGTTTGAATACATGCCCGGCAGAAAAATATATCCAAGCCTGTAGTTTATTGATGCAACCACAAAGCCTCTTTGTGCATATTCCTGAGCAAGCTTTGAAACCAGTTCATCGCGTTTGTCACCAACAATAAAGGCTCCGGCATGTAAAAGAACGACCAGCGGTCTTTTCATCACATTATCATTTTTGGGCTCATAAATATCCATTGATAAAGGGATTACCTTTTTTGAGATATTGGTGGTTATTCCTTCGGCAACATTGAAAATAACCTGAGTATAGCTTTTGTTCTCCCGTTTCTCTATTGGTTTCGAAGAATAATAACCTGAAGCCTTTCCATATTCCACTTCGCTCATGTCGAATTCAGGAAACAATACGTCCTTGTAGCGGTATGGCGGTTTTGGAAAAGCTTTGGTGGAATATTGACGGAACTCAATAAGACTTTCTTTGGTCTGAACAAAGAATTTACCATGCAATGTGGTGATCCTTCCGCGGATCTGAGGCAGATCTTTGAATTTAAACACCACTTTCTTACCAGTTTGTTTTTTGGTAAATGGCTGTTCATGGGCAATAGCTCTGTGCGTGGAAATGTATTGCCCTTTACTGAATGAATCAAACTTAACTGCCAGATTTAGCTCATCGCTGATATACCAGATATCTTCGGCTATCTCTTCGGAAGGTAATCTGACTTTACAAGCGGATAATATAAACAGCAATGACAGCAGTAAAATAAAAATCCTGTTTTTTTCAGGAAATACCGGTGGTTTGAAATTGAGTGCCCGAGCTTGATCCATGTTTTTCATTGCAATGACGGAGGTTTAAGAGAGATGACTTCAGTTTGTTTTACGTTCAGTTAAAGTTTTGAGATTCTGTGCTCAGAAAAATCTGGGGTTCGTAATTATTTGTTTAACAGTTTGTTGAGCCTGTTATATGTGTTTTCTGTATTTGCTCTATCACTGAAATTAATAATTGCTATATCACCATTGTTTTTTTTGAGTATCAGGAAAGGAGGTCTGGCTGAATGCAGAATAAGTCGTGATCTTCCGTAATCATCAACGTTGAAGAATCCTTTGTTTACCGAACCAAGACTAAAACCGTTTACCCGCATCCTGACCGAAGGCAATTCATCAGTAAGTTCAACGGTTTCAATCTCGCTGATGTTAACTTTGAATCCATACATTCCTGAGAATCTGACTGCATCATTATCATAACTTACCTTTGAAGGAATAAAAGCATAAGTTATTAATCCGACCACAAACAGAATTATGAGCCCAAAACCGACAAACCACATAAATAAGTATCTTGCTTTGCTCTTCCTGTTATGATCATATTTCTGTGCTCCTATCAGCAAAACAATTACTCCCGGTAGAGTTACTATCGGTATTATGACATTGGCTATACTTGTGAAACCCAGCCATTTGAACAAATAAAACCCTGCAATGACCGCTGTACCCATAGCGATCAAACCATTGCGTAGGAAAGTTGACAGGCCTTTAATGTCAACATTTTTCTTTTTGTCCTTCGGCATGGTATTGTATCCGGCTATCAATGAGGGTGAGAATTTTACCAGAAATCCAACGCCGATCATTATCAGGCCAACCAGCACAGTGGTGAAATCCATCTTTTCAGTGTTTTAAAGTTATTATAGTTTGATTTCGGGGTTTGTCAGTAAAGAAATCAATGTCTTTACAAAAATATTAATTATTCCCTGGTTATTTAATCCCTGTTTGGAATTTTGCCGGTTCATAATGAATTTTTATACAAATTATAATGAGTTGATTATCAGAATAAAGTGTTTAAAATCAGTAAAAGCAGAACAGGCTGAGTTAATAACTTCCTTTTAATGTGAAAATTATTTTTACACCAGAAAACTTTTAAACCAAAAAAGTTTTATAGTTTTGCAGCCAGAAAATAATATTATGGAAACAAGAGAAAGGATATTGGCTAAAGCCAGCGAGATGCTCACCAGTCTTGGAGTACGCAATGTTACAATGGATGCATTATCGGCATCGCTTGGAATGTCGAAACGTACTATTTATGAACACTTCAGGGATAAGGAAGAGCTGGTAATTGAAAGCATACGCTACATGATAACTGAGCACAACAAGGTGAGCTGGTCTAATAAAACTGGACAGAAATTTAGTAATTTTAAATTTTTTGTACCATGAAAAGAACAAGAAGAACATTTAGTGCTGAATTCAAGGCCAAAGTTGCTATTGAAGCAATCAAAGAAGT
>JBASHR010000009.1:0-55916 GCA_049654165.1 Bacteroidales bacterium | reverse complement strand
AATGCAGAACGACAAAGCTGGAGCAGCAATAATTCAGCCGGTGCTTTCGCCTCGCCACTTAAGTTGCCTATGGCAGGCTACCGTTACTACGATAGTGGTTCGCTCTACTATGCTGGTTCAGACGGCTTCTGTTGGAGCAGTACGGTGAATGGTATCAGCGCCAGATACCTGAACTTCGGCAGTAGCAATGCTTATATGTACTACTACTATAGAGCTTACGGCTTCTCTGTACGGTGTATTAAGGATTGACCCTGAGAAATAAAAATTGGAAACACAAAATAAAAGCTTCTGATTTTTATTATATAACATAGCAATGGATTGTTCAACTTTGAGAAATTGTTTTCCAATTTTTAGCCGGAGGCTATTTCACAGGGTTGACCCTTTAAATGAGTGTTTATGTATGAAGAATTTTATTATTTGAAGTATAGGGCGTAGCCCCGGCTGGGCGGAATTTATTAATTCCGCTCAGCAGAAGATTCTAATTTTTAAAACACCAAAATTTTTCCGGTAATCTCGTTCATATCAAGTTCAACGATCTTTGCCTGATAGCTGGCTGTTATCAGACGGCTTTCGGCAGCAAGATAGTTTTTCTGGGCTTCTCTTAACTCAAAACCCGATAATTCTCCAAGACGGAAACGTTCCATAGCAATATCCAGATTTCTGTTGGCAACTTCAAGATTAACCTTTTTATCTTTTACACACTTTTTGGGACAGTATCCTATCCAGCATAGAAGAAGGGAACGTAATTAAAATTAATCGAAGGAAAATATTGCCTCTACGCTATTTATTAGGTTTGATTAGAAGTCAAAAAAGAAAAAAATATCTGTTGGTATTGTTGGAAGGATTACGGAAGAAAACGGACTTATCCTTTATTGTTCTTTTTTACAGCGCCACTTTCCTTTAGTAATCGCAACAAATCTGTTTGTGTAGAGATGACACAATCGGCGATAAAATCAACGAATGGGTGAACATCTTCATAGGCTTTCTCCAAAAGCATAATGTAATTCTGCCTCAAAATCACGGGAATAATGGCAATGGTGTAATCGTTACGCAACAGCGCAAGGTTCATCAACAGCCTTGCCATGCGACCGTTACCGTCAATAAAAGGATGGATAAACACAAAACGCTGGTGAGTAAGTGCTGCCAGCTCTACAGGATGTATCTTTCCTTCGTTGGTATTATACCAGTGTACGAAGCGTTTCATCTCTGTGTTAATTTTTTGAGGCGGTGTAACTGCATATTTGCTGCCACTGATAAAAACAGGCACGCTACGGTACACGCCAGCCAGAGTATCGTCAAGTTGCAGGAAAAACATTTTGTGAAGCATCAGGATATCTGTTTCTTCAAGCGCTTGTTTTTGTAACAGGTTGTATAGATGGTCATATGCTTTGGCATGGCCGACAGCTTCATACACATCCTTTAGGGGCTTGCCTTCGATGGTAAGCCCATCTTCAATCACTACCCTGGTTTCTGATTCTGTGAGGCTGTTGCCTTCAAGTGCATTGCTTGAATAAGTAAGCCCGATGCGATAGTAATTTCTCAGAGATTTCAACGTATGTTCATCAAAAGGGCGGTAAGCCTTTATACTTTCGTTATTGATGCTGGCTATTTTGAGTTTGTTTGTCATGTTGATCCGATTTTCGAATTCATTGGGATAAATAATCCTGTTTCATTTTATTGTTTTATCAGATAATTGCAAATTCCACCTATCAGGTTTTTTTATTTTTAAAACACCAAAATTTTACCGGTAATTTCGTTCATATCAATTTCAACGATCTTAGCCTGATAGCGGGCTGTTATCAGACGGCTTTCAGCAGCAAGATAGTTTTTTTGGGCTTCTCTTAACTCAAAACCCGATAATTCCCCAAGACGGAAACGTTCCATAGCAATATCCAGATTTCTGTTGGCAACTTCAAGATTAACCTTTTCAAAATCTACTAATTGTATTTTGCTTTGAAGGCTGATAAATGTTGCCATCAAATCGGCATGTAAGGTTGAACGGAAGTTTATAAGTTCAATTTCAGCATTTTCAAGCGCAATTTTTGTGTTTGAGATCTGACGGTTCAGATTAAAACCATTGAAAATATTCCAGCCCACTGAAAGCCCGTAATTTATTCCTGAAGTCTGATTTGTTTTCATGAAGCCGGCTTCCGATTCCGATTTCAGATAACTATATCCCAGATTGGCGTTCAGCCTTGGCATACGGCGAGCATTAAGCGACCGTAGTTCAAGTGAAGCCAGACGCGTGTCAGCATTATTCATCTGCAGGTATGTGTTATTTGCCATCGCAGCTTCATAAACATCTTTCCATACAGGCATTGCAACAGTATCAATTGTGTCATCAACATCAAAATCGAGTGCTATATCTCTTGCCAACAGGTTGTTGAGTCTGATTTTCGATGTTCTGAATATTTCTTCGCTGTTTAATTGTTCGGAGCGATCAGCGTTATAATCAACCTGGGCTTGAAGAATATCAAGACGGGAAGCAGCCCCAAGCTGAAATTTCTCTTCAGCAAGCCGTATCCTTTCTTCCGAAATAGAAAGGGTTTTATCAATTACCTGTAATCGCTGTTTTTGTTTAACCAGGTCGTAATATGACGACAATACATCTACAATGGTTCGTTCAATAACACTACGGGCGGCAAGTTCACCCATTGATTCAAGTTCTTTGAGTTTTTCATAATTTATGAACATTGCCAATCCATCAAAAAGTGTCCAGTTAAACACACCATTCAGACTAAATGAATTGGATTTTGCATTATCTTTCTCGTTTTTCTGACCCGAAAGAAACTCCTGTTTTGAGTTTTGGATGTTATTATTCTGAGATGCACTAAGATCAACAGTAGGCATAAATCCGGCATTACCATAAGTGACGTTGTTAGCAGATATTTCAGCCTGATTTCGTGCAATTCGTATTGAATAATTATTTTCCAGTGCAATTTTTATTGCCTGTTCTGAAGTTAAAATTTCCTGAGCAAAAAAGAGCAGGGGAAAATGAATAAAAAAATAAATGATAATGGATCTGATTAAAGGCATAATATTATTGAACTATTTGTTGCAAAAGTTAACTTTTGATTGATTAATTACCCCGAGTTAATGTTTTTATGAAAGGTCAGGTTCTGAAGTGCTTTTCCGTTCTTCTGAAATATACGAATACATAGCAGGTATTACATAAAGTGTAAGAATAGTAGCAAACAACATTCCGCCTATTATTGCGGTTCCCATAGAGGTACGACTTTCCGAACCGGCACCAAGCGCAAGAGCAATGGGAACAACCCCAAGAATTGTTGACAGACTGGTCATTAGAATAGGTCTGAACCGTGCAGAAGCAGCGTCAATGATGGCTTCAACTTTTTTCAAACCCTGGGCTTTACGCTGATTACCAAATTCAACGATCAGAATACCATTTTTGGCAACCAATCCAATAAGCATGATCATTCCTATCTGACTGAATATGTTCATGGTATTCCTGAACAGCCAGGTGGTAAGAATTGCCCCTGCCAGTGCAAGCGGCACCGTGAACATTATTATAAAAGGATCGCGAAAACTTTCAAATTGTGCTGCAAGAACAAGATAAATAAGTATAAGTGCAAAGACAAAAGCGAAAACAAGGCTCGAAGAACTTTCCTGAAAGTCTTTTGAAGGACCTGAAAGTGCAGTGCTAAAGCGGTCGTCAAGTACATTTTTTGCAATGCGGTCCATTTCTTTAATTCCCTGACCAATTGTGATACCTTCAGCCGGGTTGGCTGAAACAGTAGCAGAAACAAAACGGTTATAGCGATAAAGCTGAGGAGGGTTGGTTTCTTCACGAAGCTGAACCAGATTGTCAAGCTGAATCATTTCGCCACGTGCATTTTTTACATACAATGATTTCAAATCCAGGGGCTTGTCGCGGTTTTCACGGTTCATCTGGCCTATTACCTGATATTGCTTTCCGTTCATGACAAAAAATCCAAAACGCTGTCCGCTATACGCAAGCGAAAGGGTCTGAGCTATGTCCATTGCCGAAACACCCAAACTACGAGCTTTATCCCTGTCAATACTTATACTTATTTCCGGTTTATTGAAACGTAGGTTCAGATCGGCAAACTGAAACATTGGGCTTGCATTTGCTTCATTAAGAAATTGGGGAGCAATCTCACGCAAAGCTTCAAAATTTGGAGCCTGAATAACATATTGAACCGGCAAACCACCACCCTGTCCTCCAATTGACTGATCTTGTGCTACTGATACCCTTGCAGCAGAAAGTTGTTTTACTTTATTAGAAAGCACGTTGGCAATTTCCTGTTGCGAACGCTTCCTTTCAGTAGGTTCAACCAGTCCTAAACGAACAAAACCTGAATTTACAGCGCCAGCACCTCCAAAACCAGGACTGGTAATAGATACAAGCGAATAAGCTTCTGGTACTTCTTCCTGGATCATTTTTACCAGTTCAACCATATACCTGTCCATATAATCGTATGATGTCCCCTCGGGTGTTGTAGCAACCAGGCGCATTCCTGAGCGGTCTTCCAGAGGAGCCAATTCTGACGGTATTAAAACGCCAATACCAAAGATCATAGCGATAGAGGCAAAAATTATAATAAATGCCATCCAGCGTTTTTTCATAAATGCTACCAGCGAATTACGATACATCTCTATCATTCTGATGAAAAAAGGTTCGGTTTTGCGGTAAAGCCAGTTTTTCTGTTCCATCTTTTTCAGAACCCTGGTTGAAAGCATTGGAGTTAAAGTAAGAGCAACAAAGCTTGATATAATTACCGAGCCTGATAAAACTATCCCAAATTCACGGAAAAGTCTTCCTGTAATACCTTCAAGGAAAATTACGGGCAGAAAAACTGCTGCCAGAGCCACTGTAGTGGCAATAACAGCAAAAAATATTTCAGCAGTTCCTTTAATGCCAGCTTCAATAGGTGGTAAACCACTTTCAATCTTAGCGTAGATATTTTCGAGAACTACAATTGCATCGTCAACCACAAGTCCTATGGCAAGCACAATGCCAAGCAGTGTTAATACATTAATGGTGAATCCTGCCAGATACATTATAAAAAATGCACCAATAAGGCTTATAGGAATTACAATTACGGGTATAAATGTAGTCCGCCAGTTACGCAAAAACAAAAATATGATAAGTACAACAAGGATGAAAGCCATAAAAATTGATTGTCGCACTTCATTAATCGAGTTATGGATATATTTTGTGGTATCGTAACTAATCCCTGTTCGAATATCAGCAGGCAGGTCTTTTTTAATCTGCTCGAGGCGTTTATAAAATTCTTCAGCAATTTCCACATGATTAGAACCCGGTTGTGGAATAATGGCACATCCTACCATAGGAATACCATCGCGACGCATAATGGTGCGTTCGTTTTCGGGTCCCAGCTCAGCCACTCCAATATCACGAAAATGTATTCTGGCGTTATTTTCTTCTTTTATAATAAGGTTACCAAACTCTTCAGGTGTTTCAAGGCGGCTTAATGTTCTAACCGTTAATTCAGTGGTACTCCCTTCAATACGTCCTGAGGGCAGTTCAATATTTTCGCGTTGCAAAGCGTTGCGCACGTCAAGAGGGGTGAGTCCGTATGCTGCAAGCCGCAAAGGATCCATCCACAGACGCATTGAATAGTTCTTTGCACCCCAGATGCTAACCTGGCTTACACCATCTATGGTTTGAAATCTCTCTTTGAAGACTCTTTCGGTAATATCGGTTATTTCAAGCAATGAGCGCGAATCGCTGGCTATATTGAGCAAGACGATAGGGCTTGCATCAGCGTCAGCTTTTGATACTACCGGTGGGTCAATATCCGGCGGAAGTCTCCAAATCACTCTTGAAACACGATCGCGAACATCGTTGGCAGCAGCCTCAAGATCAACTCCCAGATTGAACTCAACCCTTATCCCGCTGCGTCCGTCGCGACTTATTGATGTTAAAGAGCGAATACCTGCAATTCCGTTTATTGATTCTTCCAAAGGTTCTGTGATCTGCGATTCTATTACATCGGCATTGGCACCCACATAACTGGTGCTTATATTTATTATTGGAGGGTCAACGCTGGGATATTCTCTAACCCCGAGAAAAGTTAGCCCTATCAAACCGAATATCACAATCACAATTGACATGACTGTTGCTAATACCGGTCGTTGTATGCTGATTGATGATAAACTCATGAGTTGTTTTTAATATTTTCTTTTTTTGTAACGGTTGATGATGTTTTAGTTTTGAGTATGAATCTTAAAACAAATGATCTTCAGTTTTTTAGATAGTAAGTTATTTTCCCATCAGGTTTTATTCTCATATCGTGCTTTTATCCAAGTTCGCTAAGAGTAACAGCCATTCCTTTTTTTAAATGCAATAAACCCGTTGTAATAATAGTATCGTTGGCACTTATTCCTGAAACAACCTGTATAAGGTTACTGGTCCGAATACCGGTTTCAACCTCAACAGGTTCAGCTATACCATTTTTATACAGAAAAACAATTTGTTTTCCAAGCATGGGTAACAGTGCTTCGGTAGGAATAGACAGAGCTTCGTAATAAGTTTTCAGAATTAGCTCTACTGAAGCAAATGAGCCCGGAATTACATCAAGGTTTGTATTGGGATATAAAGCCCGAAGCTTCAATGTTCGTGTTGACTGGTCAATAATTGGTTCAACTGCATAAACTTCGGCAAGGTATTTTTTGGTGTTTCCAATCGTGAAATTAATTTTACTTCCCGGTTTTACTTCTGTGGCATATCTCTCCGGTATTGAGAACTCGATTTTAACAGGCTGCATTTTTACCAGCGAGGCTATACGCATATTTGGTGTGATATAGCTTCCTTCACTTACCAGCCTTAAACCTATTACTCCATCGAAAGGCGCTTTTACCAAAGTTTTTGCGATCTGGGCTTCTACCATCATAATTTCAGCACGGTTTGTATTGAGGTCGGCAAGAGCTTTATCATAAACTTCCTGGCTCACAGCTTCTTTCTCCAGTAAGATACGCTGGCGAAATTCCCTTTCTACCAGCAATGTTTCCTGAAACTGCAATCGTTTCAACTGCGCCTGAAGTTCAGCATCATTTATGGTGAGCAACAAATCGCCTTTTTTTACTTTTTTGCCTTCATTAAAATATATAGCTGTAATTTTTCCGGATGCTTCGCTGCTTATATCCACTGATTCGTCGGGTATTACAGTTCCACTGGTCATTATTCGGTTATCGAGGCTGGCAGGATTAATTATCATTCCTTTCACCTGTAGACCCGAAGGCGCGGACGTTCTGCTGCCGGTTTCCTGCTTTGAACCGCTAAACCAGTCGAGTCGTCGCCCAATAAGAAACAGTAATACTAACGCGACAAGCGAGAATAAAAAGATTCGTTTAATTAGTTTTTTCATATAGGTTTTGGAAGAAGTGAATTTTTAAAAAGATTGCAAAGTTATTGAAGATTCATTTGTTGAATGATATTTTGAATCTAAAAATCTCCGTTCTAGATTCGTTAAACAAATTATTTAGTGCATTGTTTGCGCCGGCTGACTGGCAGAGATTGAATTCATCCAGGGACCTGCCAGCGTTTTTAGTTATGAATTGTAAGTGTGTTTTAACTTGTTGAGTAATTGATAGATACATTTTGCATTAAATTACCTGAGTATGATTTTTTCAAATCATTTTTAAAAATAAGTTTTGTATTAAATATAATTTTCTACTTTTGCAGCGGAGAGATGGCAGAGCGGTCGATTGCGGCGGTCTTGAAAACCGTTGAGGGTAACACCTCCGGGGGTTCGAATCCCTCTCTCTCCGCTTGCTTTAAAAGTTTTAAGAGCCATAAGACGGCTCTTTTTTCATAAAATATATCTGAATAATCAATAAAGGTCACTTTAAGTAGTTGTTTTATTGATGATTAAGTAAATCGGAGAGATGCCAGAGCGGTCGAATGGGGCGGTCTCGAAAACCGTTGTCTGCTTTACAGCGGACCCAGGGTTCGAATCCCTGTCTCTCCGCATTTATACGATTTGTAATTAAATCACTATACACGAAATAGCCCTAACCTTAAGTTAAATTCAGAAAATAGTGTAACTGTCAGAGCAGTGAGATTTTAGGAAATATACTAAATTGAGGTTTTTTACTTTCTCAGAATGCTTTCGGCTTAAAATTTTCACTATTTACGATAGTAGCACTACTACCTGTAGCTCTGATAACGAAAAATCCCTGATTTTCTGCCATACGTTCGCTTGAACCTTCAGAAGTTATGAATGCCATACCACCATAAATGACCCTGTCTTTGTATTCAGGCATATAAGTCTTTGCCTTCCATATCTTTTCATGGAAATCGTTAACATCCTGCTGTCGTAATGTGGTTTTTACTTCCATAATCACTATTTCACTACTATTTGTAGCAATTATATCATATTCGTAATTCTGACCTTTATGATTTCCTTTTATTCTTTGTAAAGTACGTTCAACCTTTATATTTTTTGCCCTTAGCAATTTTATCAGATCCCCTTCAACAAGAGATTCCACCAGTTTGCCCCATTGCGTTGTAAACAGAGCAGCTAATTCTTTGATTTTCTTGTCAGTTTCCTGGAATTTCCTATCAGTTTCCTGAAATCTTATAGCTGTTTCCTTAAACTGCTTGTCAGTTTCCAGAAACAATTGCCATACCTGATCAAAGTTTGCAGGCAGGCTGTATTCAGTAAAAGGTTCGTTGATCTGATTATCCTTGTCCATGACCTTGAATGTTAGTTCTACAAAATTACAACAAATTCATTTAAAAGCCACTATGAAAAATCATATGAGTGGCTTTTATTAAGATCTGTCAGATATTTTATGCTTTAAAACATTGAATTGAATAAATTTCGATTTTATGACTAAGTCCAAAGTGCGGGGCATTCCTGATAATTTTCTGGTCAATGGCCATTAATAACCAGTTTCATGTAAATAACTCAGCTTGTTGATTACAGAACAGTTTTTTAAACCGATACAGCAAATTCTCTTAGTGCAGTATTCAGAGAGGTTTTTAGATCGGTTGAGGCTGAACGTTTTCCAATTATCAAGGCGCAGGGAACATGAAAGGCTCCGGCCGGAAATAATTTTTCATAAGACCCGGGAATAACAACAGACCGGGGTGGAATATATGCTTTGTATTCTACTGGCGTGCTGCCTGTAACATCAATAATTCTTGTTGATTGAGTAATTACTACATTGGCACCCAGAACAGCTTCTTTTCCTATTCGTGCGCCTTCTACTACAATACATCTGGAGCCGATAAAACAACCATCTTCAACGATAACAGGAGCGTTTTGCAAAGGCTCCAAAACACCTCCTATTCCAACCCCACCGCTAAGATGCACATTCTTTCCAATCTGGGCACACGAACCTACTGTTGCCCAGGTGTCAACCATAGTGCCAGTGTCAACATAAGCGCCAATATTTATATAGGAAGGAAGCATAATTACTCCCGGAGCTATATAGGCGCCATAACGCGCAACAGCATGTGGAACCACTCTTATATTCAGGTTGCGATAATTTTTCTTCAATGGAATTTTATCATGGAATTCAAACGGACCTACTTCAATAAGCTCCATCTCACGGATGATAAAATACATAACAACAGCCATTTTAACCCATTCATTAACTATCCATTCATCACCTGATGGTTCGGCTACACGCAATTGTCCTGAATCAAGCAGACTTAGCGTTTTTTCAATTGCATTTATAGCTTCTTTTTTCTGAAGAAGATTGCGATTATTCCATGTTTCAGTAATTATCTGCTTCAAATTTTCCATATTCCACATATTTGAAAAAGCCAAAAGTAAGAAATTTAAGGTTTTATATTTGAAGTTAATGTTAATTTTGCAGTTTAATAACAATACTTTCAGCATTGGGAAGGATATTAGCCATTGATTATGGTCGTAAACGTACGGGTATTGCTGTAAGCGATCCGTTACAGATAATTTCTACTGCTTTACAAACAGTGGAGACCCATAATTTAATTCCTTTTCTGAAGGATTATATAAGTCGCGAAACAGTTGATTGTATTGTTGTTGGCGAACCCCGGCAAATGAACAACCAGCCTTCGGAATCTGTTATTTATATTGAACCTTTTATCAGGCAGTTGAAAAAAGAATTCCCTGAAATTCCGGTTGAAAGGGTAGATGAGAGATTTACATCAAAAATTGCTTCAAGGGCTATACAACAATCAGGGTTGAAGAAAAAAGACCGTCGTGATAAATCGCTTATTGATAGTGTTAGCGCAGTTATCTTGTTACAGTCGTGGTTCGAAAAGAATAAAAAAGAACATTAATTAAAACATATTTCAAATGGTACTACCGGTTGTGGCTTATGGCCATCCTACATTACGAAAAATATCAGCCGAGATTGATAATGATTATCCTGATCTCAGTGAATTTATTGACGATATGTTTGAAACCATGTATGCTTCATCAGGCGTAGGGCTTGCTGCACCACAGGTAAACAAATCAATACGTATTTTTGTGATTGATGCTACACCTATGGCGGATGATAACCCTGAACTCGCCGATTTTAAAAAAATATTCATAAATCCGCAGATCATTGAAGAGACAGGCAAGGAATGGAGCTTCAACGAAGGATGTCTGAGTCTGCCCGATATTCGTGAAGATGTTGAACGCAAGGATACAGTAAGAATACAATATTATGATATGGACTTTAATTTTCATGATGAAACATATGATGGAATTGCGGCTCGGATCATACAACATGAATACGATCATCTTGAAGGAATTTTGTTTATTGATCGCATAAGTCCGGTGAGAAAAATGATGTTAAAAAGAAAACTTACTGATATTTCAAAAGGTAATATTGACGTCAATTATAAAATGATATTCCCCTTAATGAAAAAAAGAATTGCCTAACGATATTAAAAATGAGAAAACAGATTTTATACCTTTCCTTTATTGTCCTGCTGGCTTTTTTGCAGGCTTGCAGTTCGCCGGAAGAAAAATTGCTGAAAAAGATCAAGGCACTTGAAACCGAGATATACGGCAATCCGGAGGCGATGACCAATCATAAGAAGATTCAGGAACTTGCCTTCATGTATGTTGATTATGCTGCTTTGATGACTGACAGCCTTAAAGCTGCTGACTATTTATTTCGGGCCGGCGATTTAAGTATGAACTCCGGTAATCCTGAACATGCCATTGAAATGTTCTCAAGGATCAGGAAGGATTATCCTGGTTATGTAAAAAGCCCTGAATCTTTGTTTTTAATGGCTTTTGTTTACGATAATTACCTGAAAAACTACCCCAGAGCTGAGGAGTTATATAGTCAGTTTATTGAGCAATATCCTGATCATGAGTTAGTTGACGATGCAAAGATGCTGATTCAATATCTTGACATGTCGCCCGAAGATCTATTAAAGGTTTTTGAAGACAAGAAAAAAGAACAGGCAGGTTTATAAAGCGCTGTAATTTCTTTCGAGAATTGTTTTGAGTTCGGTAATGCTTATATCGAGCATTAATTCACCATGTTTAGCCATTGAGATTTTTCCGGTTTGTTCAGAAACTACTATAGCTATTGCTTCGCTTCTTTCAGTTACTCCCACTGCTGCACGATGCCTCAGGCCAATGAAAGCTGGAAGTTCTGTGTTTTTCGATACCGGCAAAATACATCTTGCTGCTATAATACGATTATTGCTGATGATCATAGCGCCGTCATGTAAAGGGCTATTGTTATAAAAAGTGCTTTCAATAAGCTGCTGTGATATACGTGCTTCTATCAGTTCGCCGGTTTCAATATATTCTTCAAGCTGATTTTTTAATCCTATGACAACAAGTGCGCCTGTATTGGATTCTGCCATTTTATGACAGGCATTTACTATTGGGTCAATATCGAGAGTTGGATTCTGATCTACTTTAATTTTCCAGAAAAAGAATCTTCGTTGCCATTTATTTAAAAACGACGTAGTTCCTATCAGCAGCAGGAATTTCCGTATTTCGGGCTGAAAAACCACAATTAATGCAATAAATCCAACACTTAAAAAAGCTCCGAGAATTTCGCTGAGCAATTCCATTTCAAGCACCCGAACCAGGCGCCACAACAGAAAAATAGAAGCAATTCCAAGAAAAATATTGAATGCTGCAGTTCCTTTTATAAGGTTGTAAACCTCGTAAAGCAGGAAGGCTACAAGAAATATATCAATAATATCAAGAAACCGTATGCTGATAAATCCTTCAATCATGCATTTGAGTTTTTCAGTGATGGATCATTTTCAGTTAATCCCGGGTTACTGTTTAAATAAGTATTAACCAGTTGCCGGCATTGAACAGCCTCTTTAACATCATGTACCCTAAGTATATCCGTGCCATTAAGCAGGGCTATTGTGTTAAGCACTGTGGTTCCGTTAAGAGCTGTTTCAGGAGTGATATCAAGTACTTTATGGATCATTGATTTACGTGATATACCTACCATTAATGGAAAGCCTAAATCGCAAAAGTCAGATAATACAGCCAGTAAACGATAATTATGCTCAATTGTTTTGCCAAAACCAAATCCGGGATCAAGGATAATCTGCTGAATGTTTTTTTTCTGAAGCTTCTTAATATTCTCCGAAAAGAATGATGTGATTTCTTCAACAACATTGGAATAAACCGGATTATCCTGCATTATTTCAGGTTTTCCGCCTGTGTGCATAAGCACGTACGGCACATTGAGTTCAGAAATGGTATCAAACATTTTTTCATCGAATTTCCCACCTGAAATATCATTTATAATATCAGCGCCGCTTTTAACAGCTTCAATGGCTATAGCAGCCCGAAAAGTATCAACTGAGATAAATATTTCAGGAAAAGTCCGGCGTATTTCAGATAATGTTGGCAGAATTCGCGCCAATTCAACCTCCGGGCTTATTTCTTTCGAACCCGGACGTGTTGACATTGCTCCCAGTTCAACGATCTCAGCACCCTCGTAAATCATTATACCAGCAGTATCCACAGCTTCCTGAACTGAAAAAATACGGCTGCCGCTGTAAAAAGAATCCGGAGTCAGGTTTATAACTCCCATAATTACAGTCTGTTGACTTTCAAGTGTGCGATATGGCGATTTAAGTATCACGACATTTAAATTATTGTGTATTTTTATCGCTCAAAATTCATATCATTTTTTTAACAATGATATGAGGTATAAGTATATTGATATTCAATATTTTGACAAAAATAAAATATCCTGCTAAAATACAAATATTATGGAGAGCCAGACGCTTTTGCGTTTTGATGAAATTTTAATTGAGTGTCGCAAAGTCTTTGTTAACAAAATGAAAGATTATGGCACAGCCTGGCGAATACTGCGGGCACCCTCGCTTACTGATCAGATCTTTATTAAAGCACGCCGCATCCGGAGTATTACTGAAAAGAAAATTCAGCTTGTTGACGAAGATATCAGTGGCGAATTCATAGGAATGATCAATTATGCCCTTATGGCACTTATTCAGCTTGAATCAGATGTGGACAAAAAACTTACAAATGATGAGATACTTGGTTTGTACGACAAATATGTGAAGCAAACCCGTGAATTGCTTTTACGTAAAAATCATGATTATGGAGAAGCCTGGCGGGATATGCGTCTTGGATCATTTGTAGACATTATTTTGATGAAATTGCTGAGAGTGAAACAAATTGAGGATAATCAGGGGTTAACTCTGGTTTCAGAAGGTATTGATGCTAACTATTACGATATAATCAACTACTCGGTTTTTGCGTTAATTGTTTTACAAAAACCTAATGCTCAGAATTGACCCTACAGTCGGTTCTGCTAACTTAATTCATAAATTATGAAGACTTTTTTAACTGTACTTAGATTTGTAGTAGGGCTTGTTTTTATATTTTCAGGTTTTGTTAAAGGTATTGATCCTCTGGGAACTGCATTTAAATTTGAAGATTATTTATTGTATTATCATCTTGATTGGTTCTTGCCGCTTTCGTTAGCACTTTCAATCTTTTTAAGTGCATTTGAGTTTTCACTCGGAGTGTTACTTATCCTGAAAGTCAGGCCGGTGCTTGTTACCTGGTTATTGTTATTGATGATGTCATTTTTTACATTGCTCACTTTTTATGATGCTCTTTACGAACCGGTTAAAGATTGCGGGTGTTTTGGCGATGCACTGATTCTCAGCAACTGGCAGACTTTTTATAAGAATATAGTTCTGATAATTTTTGTAATTATTCTTTTCATAAATCGTAAAAAAATAAAGTCAGCTTATAATCCTATTGGAGAGTGGGCGCTAATGCTGGGTGTGCCATTAATATTTGCATGGTTTTCGGTGGTGAATTACAGAAACTTGCCCATGATTGATTTCTTAGCCTGGAAAGAAGGAAATGATATGGTTCCTGAACGCAATTTACCACTTCAATTCACACTTACATATAAGAATAAGTCTACCGGCGAAGAGAAGCAATATGTTTCGCCGAATTTTCCTTATGATGACCCTGAATGGCTGGAGCAATGGGAGTTCGTTTCGCAATGCGTTGTTGATCCCAATCCGCCTCCGCCACACAATTTACAAATCCTTGACCAGGAATTTAGCGATGTAACTGCAAATTTCCTTGAAAACCCCGATTATCAGTTTATTCTGGCTATTTGGAATTCTGGTTCAGTGAATAAACCTGCATTGAAAAAAATGAACAGTTTTTATCATAAAGCCGAGCATGACGGACATTCGTTCATTGCAATTACACCAACAATTGAGGAAGGCGAGGAATTGGCAGAAGAGCTTTGTTTGGATTATGAATTTTATTTTGCCGATGATATTGAATTAAAAATCATGGTTCGCTCAAATCCGGGGCTGGTTCTGTTAAAAGATGGTATTGTGCAGAAGAAATGGAGTTACAGGAATTTTCCTGATTATGATGATGTTAAGAAAATTATACCTGACCTTTCTGAACATAATTAAATGCGGATCTTACTTTACTTATGATTTTATGGATCTGACAAAACCGGCAAATACTGTATAATAACTAGCTGCAATGACAAAGTTTATATTGCGACGTGTTTTTTATGGACTGTTTGTATTGCTTGGTGTAATTACCATTGTGTTTTTTCTTTTCAATATTCTGCCCGGCGATCCGGCTCGTATGATGATGGGGCAGCGTGCTGATATTTCATCAATTGAAGCAATACAGCGCGATTTAGGGCTCGACAGACCATTAAGGGTGCAGTATTTCAACTTTCTGAATGATATTTCGCCGGTTTCATGGTATAATCAGAAAAATGAGGATAGCTATTGGTTCTTTGATACAAACAAATATTCAGGGAGTACGATTCTAATGCGTAGCGGGAGCGAAGGAGTTTTTGTTCTTAAAAAGCCTTATCTGCGCCGTTCATACCAAAGCGGACGCACAGTTACCAGTATAATTGCCGAAGCTTTTCCCAACACTGCTTTACTTGCAGTTGTTTCAATTTCAATAGCAATGTTTTTTGGAATTATTATTGGTATTGTGTCAGCGCTGAAGAGGGATAGTATTTTTGATCGTTCAGCATTGGTTTTGGCAGTTCTGGGCATGTCGCTGCCATCATTTTTTGCGGCAATTCTTTTTGCATGGATATTTGCATTCATACTTGCTGATTTTACAGGTTTGAATATGGTGGGAAGCCTTTATGCAGTTGATGATTTTGGCAGAGGTGAATATCTTGAGATCAGGAATCTGATTTTACCGGCTATCACACTTGGAATCCGGCCTCTTGCAGTAGTTGCCGAACTTACCAGAAATTCCCTGCTGGAAGTATTATCGCAGGATTATATCCGTACTGCCTATGCAAAAGGTTTGAGTAAGTTTCATGTTATTACCCGTCATGCTTTACGCAATGCTATGAATCCTATAATTACGGCAGTCTCCGGATGGTTTGCTTCACTTTTGGCAGGTGCTGTTTTTGTTGAATATGTTTTTGACTGGAAGGGGTTGGGAATTGTGATAGTAAATGCGCTTGAGCAATATGATTTCCCTGTCATTATGGGAACTGTGCTTTTTATTTCTGTTTTACTGATTGTTATAAATATTTTAATAGACATTATATATGGACAGCTTGACCCAAGGGTCAGGGTTGCCTTATAAATGAATGGTTTGAAATAAGTAACTGTAACTAATTAAAAATTAATAAAATGAGAAAGAAAATTGTTGCCGGAAACTGGAAAATGAATAAAACTTTTAATGAAGCTGAAATGCTTCTTGAGGAAATTGCAGAACTACTTACTGATGATCTTTTATCGAAAGCAACTGTAGTGGTTTGTCCTCCTTCTTTATACCTTGAACTAGCTGATGACATCGCTGCTGAGAATGGTTTCTACACTGGTGCTCAAAATCTGAATGATAAGGAATCGGGAGCTTATACAGGAGAAATTTCTGCTGCAATGATAAAGTCAATTGGAGCTGATTATGTGATTATTGGTCATTCGGAGCGCAGAACCTATTATCATGAAACTGATGAACTACTTAAAGAAAAAGTATTACAGGCTCTTAAACATGAATTGACACCTGTTTTCTGCTGTGGAGAGGTTTTGGATCAGAGAAATCAGGGAATTCATTTCAATGTGGTTAAAAAACAACTGGAAATAGCCCTGTTTGGTTTAAGTCCCGAAGAATTCAGCAAAATAGTAATTGCATATGAACCGGTTTGGGCAATTGGTACCGGAGTGAATGCAACACCAGCTCAGGCACAGGAAATGCATACTTATATAAGAAAACTCATTGCAGACAGATATAATAAAGAAATTGCAGATGACATCACTATACTTTATGGTGGCAGTTGCAATGAAAAGAATGCTCTGGAGCTTTTCAGCCAGCCTGATGTGGATGGAGGACTTATTGGAGGAGCAAGCCTCAAAGCTGAATCGTTTATTGGCATCATAAAAGCTATTTGATCTCTGATACCGCGGTTGTTTATGAATTATAAGGAAGTTGTAATAAGGGTAAGTAACGATGCGACAATGAGAGAAAAACTTATTGCCGCCTTGCTTGAAGCCGGTTACGATAGTTTCATGGAAGATGATACATCAGTTTCTGCCTATATCGAAACTGCTTTGTTTGATGAAAAAACTCTTAGAAAGGTTATTATTATTTTCAGGGATGATGCTGTAATTGATAAGATACAGGATCTTCCTGACCAAAACTGGAATGCGGTTTGGGAAAGCAATTACGAGCCAGTAGTAATTGATAACCAGTGCGTTGTAAGAGCACCTTTTCATCAAAAACCCGAAAACATAATCTTTGATATTATAATTCAGCCAAAAATGTCGTTTGGAACAGCACACCATGAAACGACCTACCTGATGTTGCAAATGATGCTTGAAGATGATTTTAACGAAAAACAGGTTCTTGATATGGGTTCGGGAACCGGTATTCTTGCAATTTTTGCTGCTATGAAGGGGGCACAAAACATTGTTGCAATTGATAACGACGAGTGGGCTTTCAGAAATGCTGTTGAAAATGCGCAATTGAATGATATCCGGAATATTGAATTTATTCTTGGTGATGCCGCATCCGTACCAGATAAAAAGTTTGATTTCATACTCGCCAATATCAACCGGAATATACTTCTTGAAGACATCAGTAAATATAATTTGCATCTTACGGGTCATTCTATTGTTTATCTTAGCGGATTCTATGAGAATGACCTGCAGATGTTGAAAGATGAGGCAGGAAAATACGGCTGGACACTACAAGAGTACAGGGTGAGAAACCAGTGGGTTGCTGCAAGGTTCCAAGCCGGTTCATAATTAAGCCGGAAATAATTCTGCAGGAGTGATTTTTTTGAGGCCTGGGATTGAGTTCAGTATTTCTTGAAAAATATGATCAGAAAATCAACCATACTCCTTTTGCTTTTTTACTTTGCAACCCCATTGTATCTGGTTCAGGCACAGGATACTACTGGTTTTTCTTATGATCCTGCATTGTTTCTCGATGAATTGGAAGCGGTTCTTTCTAAAGCACCGGAAAAGAATAAAAAAGAAGCTGCTGAACTTATAATAGGTTTGCGTAATGCTTTTAACAATGAGAAACTTACTCAAAAGCTTAAGCAGTCTGTTATTGAAACTTCCAATATTTTTGTTTCTTATAAACTTGATTCATTTTCAAGGCTTTACAATTACTTTCTTACCTTAAACACTTGTTTCAAAAAGGAAAATATACCTCAGGAGCTTATTTCATGGAATAGTACTGTTGGCTGGTACATACAAAAAGGCGACAAGAACAGGTTGGATAATTATCTGGAAAGAAGCAGGCTGTTTTTTGAGCAAGGCTTATTATACCGTTCATCGAAAATAATCTGGCAAGTTTCTGAGTCATCCTGGGCTTTAAATGATGATGGAATACCGGGTTTTATTGTTAAAGACTGCACTTTGCGTTGTTATTCCGGCCGTGATAGTATTAGTATTTACAATGTGTCAGGAACGTTTGTACCGCAGACAAATGAATGGATTGGAAATTCAGGAACAGTGAAATGGGAAAAAACTATTTATGACCCGGATGAGGTTTTTGCACAACTGGGGTCTTATAAAATTACTTTTACAAATACTCTGTTTTACGCTGATTCGGTTTGGTTGCGGTTCTCACAATATTATCATCAGCCTTTATTTGGGAGTTTAAAACATTCTGTTGCTTCCGGCTCTGACTTAAATGAGTCCATTTATCCACAGTTTATCTCTTATGACGATATTTATTTGTTTACGAATATATTTAAGGAAATTGATTTACAGGGAGGTATAAAACTTGAAGGAAGCCGTGTTACTATCTTTGGAGCCGCTAACACAGATGCAAAAATGATTGTTAAGAAATCCGGAATTCCGGTGGCTGAGTTACTTTCAGGCAGTTTTTTAATTAAACCCGGAAAGATCAATTCATCGCGGTCATCATTTTGCTTCAGATTTGAAAACGATTCAATTTTTCATCCCGGATTGAAAATCCAATATAATGATGCCGAAAGGGAACTGATGTTGCTTCGCACGGGGGATGGTTTGTCGCAAGGGGCTTTCTTTAACAGCTATCATAATCTTTACATGTATTTTGAAGCATTATACTGGAATATTGACAGCGGAGAAATGATTTTTGGGGCTATGCGCGGTTTAAGCAGGAACAGTAATGCAGTTTTTGAATCAGGAAATTATTTCACTACACAAAGATTCAATAGTATTCAGGGAGCTGATTTTCGGCATCCTTTACTGCTGGTTAACGATTATGTTAAAGTGCAGCAGACTGATGTTTTTTATAATGATGAGTTTGCTGATTTTGTGAAGCTTAGCCTCGATCAGGTAAATGCAATGTTATTGTCGCTGGCTAATTCAGGCTTCATAAATTATGACCCGGCATCGGGCAGGGCTATTGTCAGGGACAGGCTGAAATTTTATCTCGATGCTATAAATAGGCAGACTGATTATGATGTAATCAGATTTGAGTCGAAAGTAAATAATATAGTCAATGCAAGATTCGATCTCAAAACATTTGATCTTGAGATATTTGGTGTTTCACAAATAAAATTGAGTGACCCTGAGAAAGTGCTTGTTTTTCCTGAGAACAAAAGCATTACCATGAAGAAAGGTTTGGATTTTGTTTTTCATGGCAGCATTAATGCGGGTTATTTTGAATTCTTTGTTGGAGAAGCCTTCTGCAATTATAGGGATTTTAAAATCAACCTGCCCCAAATTGATTCACTGGCATTTGATGTGCCTCTTTTTGAAAAAGAGAAATCGGGTTTTCAGAAAACACAAAAGGTGAAAACCATAATTAAAGACATTAACGGAGAATTATTCATTGATCATCCTCAAAACAAATCAGGAATAAGATCATTTGATGAATATCCGGTTTTTGAATCCAAAAATGATTCATATGTGTATTTTGATCAGCCCGATGTTCAAAATGGTGTTTATCATCGTGATTCGTTTTACTATCATATTTTACCTTTCAGAATTGAAAGCCTCAACAACTTTACTACTGACGGTATGAGTTTCAACGGATTTTTGTATTCCGGAAATATTTTCCCTCAAATTGACGAACCATTGAAAGTGCAGCCCGATTATACACTTGGGCTTACCGTACCGGTGCAGAAAAATGGACTATCGCTATATGGGGGTAAAGCTACCGCTTATATTGAATTGAAGCTTGATCAGCAGGGGCTACATGGAGGAGGAACCATTAAATACTTGAGTTCAACTTCAAAATCTGAGGATTTTATTTTTCATCCTGACTCCATGATGGCAAAACTCAGTGAATTTCATCTTAAAGAAACTTTCGGGAAGATTTATTTTCCTGCCGTTTTTGCTCAGGATATTGAGCAACAATGGATCCATAGGCAGGATAAAATGATCTTACAAAGCACGCAAAAGATTCCTTTTGGAATGTACGACAACCAGCTAATGTTGCAGGGAACTCTGGTATTGCGTTCTTCAGGACTTTTTGGCGCCGGCAGTATAGCCTATGCAAATGCATTATTTAGTTCACAAGATTTTGGGTTTCATAATAATGTTTTTAGTGCTGATAACAGCACTCTGGTAATAAATGATCCGGATAAGAACCGGATATTCAGCTCGGCTTCATTTAGCTTTGATTTTGACCTGAAACAAAACCAGGGGAAATTTATAGCTAAAAATGCTGGTTATAAAATAGAATTGATTGATGGTCAATATATTGCGTTTATGGATGATTTCCGATGGGAAGTGAATGATAAGATCATTTATATGAGCAATAGCAATTTCCCTTCTGGTTCTTATAAGTCAGGACCCGGCCTAATTGATCAGATAGACTCAGATAAATTCCCTGTTAATTTTATTTCTTTGAAACCCGGTCAGGACTCTTTACGCTTTTGTGCAGGTTCAGCTCAATTCAACCTGCAGGAATTAAATATTGACTTTTCTGATGTTCCATTCATTGAGTTAGCTGATGCTGTGATTTTTACTTCTGACGGGAAGTTAAATATTGATAAAAAGACAGGATTCAGGCAGTTAAACAATGCTTTCCTAACCACAGGTAGCCATAACCGTTATCATACCTTATATAACGTAACAGCCGATATCAAAGGACGTAAAGATTTCACTGCAAGTGGTGTTTATGATTATTATGATGATTTTGGACAGGTTCAGAATTTGTTTTTTAATCACATAGCACCTGACAGTGTTGGTGTAATTACAGGCAAAGCCACTGTTGCAGAGATACCTTTTTATTTAAATCCATTTTTCGATTTCAAAGGCGATATTTTTTTCTATTCCAATAGCCTATCATTTTTTTATGATGGTGCTTTCAAGATAAAACATGAATGTGCCGGTGTTGAACCTCATTGGGTGAAATTTAGCGGCGAAGTTGATAAAAGCAATATTAATTTTCCTCTGAACGCTCAATTGATTGATAATGAAGATAAATATCTTGAAGCTTCAGTTTTTTTCAGCCCTTCAAATAATAAAATATATACCGCTTTTTTAAGCCGTAAGCAGCAAATTAACGATCATCCGATTTATGAAGCCTCCGGGAGTTTAAGTTACGACCCGCTGAAACGTGATTATATCATAAGTAGTGGCAGGAACCAAAATAATTCTGAAAATGCCACCGGTTATATGAAGCTCAATGTTGACAGTTGTATTGTGAAAGCCGATGGGCTACTTGATTTCGGAATGAATACAGGGCAAATGAAAATATTCACTTCAGGCCGGATTGAGCATTTTATAATACCTGATTCTACAATGTTCAGATTATTTCTGGCATTGGATTTCTTTTTTGATGCAAATGCTTTGGATCATATTAATAAAATAATATCCAAAACCGAGCTTGCGGGGATTGATCCGGGGAATTCTTTGTTTGCCAATGGTTTGAGCTACATGCTTAATGAAGCTGATGCTCAGAGGTTGCTCAAGGAATTAAATATGTACGGTTCATTTCGCAGATTTCCTAAGGAGCTGATGTATACCATGATACTGAGCAATATACAATTAAAATGGAATAATCAGACCCGTTCCTTCACCAGTATAGGCCCCATAGGAATAGCAACTCTTAACAATCAACTGGTGAACCGTTATGTAGATGGGCATATAGAACTTATCAAACGCCGCACCGGAGATGTAATTACCATTTATCTGCAACCGACAAATAACGAGTGGTATTATTTTTCGTATGCCAATGGCATTATGCAGGCTATTTCGTCAAATGATGGTTTTAATAAAGTGCTTATCAGCCTTCCGGAAAAACGGCGTAAACTCAAGGCGGACGAAGAGGGGCGATCTTACGAGTTTATTATTTCCACTATTCAGCAACGAAATGCATTTCTGAGAAAAGTCCGTAACAATTAATTTTTAAAAAATGCTAACATTATTGATAATAACGCAAATATTGCTTGCTTACCTGCTTGGTTCCATACCAACATCTGTTTGGGTAGGAAAAATATTTTTTAATACTGATATCAGGAATCATGGAAGCGGAAATGCAGGTGCAACCAACACCCTGAGAGTTTTTGGCTGGAAAGCCGGCTTACCGGTTTTATTGTTCGATGTTTTTAAAGCCTGGCTGGCGGTTAAGCTTCCTGTAATTTTTCCTGCAATATTTGAAGGAGAGGCACTTGTGAGTTTTCAGATACTATTGGGCGTAATTGCAGTGATCGGTCATGTTTTCCCGGTGTTTGCAGGTTTTAAGGGAGGCAAGGGGGTTGCTTCGATAACCGGAATTATTATTGCTTTGTTTCCCCAAACTTTTATTGTGATTCTAGTGGTGTTTTTGATAATTGTGTTGATTTCGGGATATGTGTCTTTAGCTTCTGTAACAAGCGCTTTGGTATTTCCTTTTGTGGCTGCGCTGATTTTTAAAGAACAATATATTTCGCTGATATTGTTTTCAGTTTTTGTTGCTATTGTGATTCCGGTTTTGCATTTAAAAAATATAAAACGATTATTAAATGGTACGGAATCAAAAATATGGAAATCGTCAAAAGTGAAAAAGCAGGATTAATAGAAAATTGTTTTTGATCTTTTATGAAGCCCATTAAATTTATTGAGTTGAGTTATCATATTGGGTTAGTAAACATTCGCCTGTTTCGTAAACATCATATAATCAGTGTGTTAAGAGATATTTGATATTAAAAGAAAGATACGTTTTTTATTATTGACGTATTAGTTTGTGGTTCGTAGAAAGCTAATAGGTAAAATAATCTTTAAAAAATCTTTGCTCAGGTTAGTTTTGGTTCAGAAATTCATGTAATTTTGTTCGCACAATAAACCCAGAAATTTTTAAGTATGAAATTTATCGTTTCCAGTGCAGTATTATTGAAGAACCTACAGGCTATTAGCGGAGTTCTTATTTCAAGCAGTGCATTGCCCATTCTCGAATATTTTCTTTTTGAACTGGAGGGCAACGAATTGCGTGTAACAGCAACTGATTTAGAAACAACCATGACAGTTGCCATTTCATTATCAATGACCGAGGAAGAAGGTGTTATAGCTGTACCTGCAAAAATTCTTCTTGAAACACTGAAAACACTTCCCGATGTACCTCTTAGTTTTTCTGCCAATGTTGATGGCGATTACATGATAGAATTGGTAGCAGGAGAAGGTAAATTTAAACTTGCCGGGCAGGATGGCATTGATTTTCCCAAAGCTCCGGTGTTGTTTGATGTTTCTTCAATTACTGTTGATAGTGTATTGCTTGCCAAAGCAATAAGTAAAACAATAATTGCTACCGGTTTTGATGAAATGCGTCCTGTAATGTCGGGCGTGTTTTGTGAATTTACTCCTGATGACCTTACCTTTGTTGCCACTGACGCGCATAAGCTTGTACGTTACAGGCGTACCGATACAAATGCTGATGATACAGTATCGTTCATACTTCCAAAGAAACCTTTAAATCAGTTAAAAAACCTGCTTGCTCTGGAAGAAACACCCGTTAAAATTGAATATAACACTACAAATGCTTTATTCACTTTCAGGAACATTGTGCTCATATGCCGCCTGATTGAAGGCAGATATCCGAATTATGAAGCCGTAATCCCACGGGAAAATCCAAATATACTCACCATTGATCGTCTGGCATTATTGAATTCAATAAAAAGGGTTTCTATTTATGCCAATCAGTCAACTCATCAGATCAGATTTACCCTCACCGGGCAGGAATTAATACTTAAAGCCGAGGATGTTGATTTTGCAAACGAAGGTCGTGAACGCCTTGAATGTAATTACGACGGGGTGGATATAGAAATAGGATTTAATTCACGTTTTCTTGTTGAGATGCTTAATAATATTGATACGGAAGAAGTTCGGTTTGAATTGTCCGACCCTAACCGTGCTGGTATCTTACGCCCTGTTAATAACGAAAACGAACATGAAGACATTCTTATGCTGGTAATGCCTTTCATGCTTTCATGAAAACAGTTACCTGTTTGTTTCTTTGCTTTTGCCTACGGATATTTCTGTGTTTTTAACACTATAGTCTTTGGTATAGCCAATGTGTTAAAACCTTATAGATATCAGTTTTCTCCAGCCTGTTTATAACAGTTTTGGTCAACCGATAAAAAAAGAGGTTGACTCTTTTCAGAATCAACCTCTTTCAGAATAATATCGAAAAGCGCTATTAAAGTAACGGACCTGCAGCAACCAGACGTTTACCTTCGTCGGTATCAGTATATTTCACAAAATTGTCAATGAATTTTTTTGCGAGGTCTTTGGCGCGGGTATCCCAGTCTCCGGGATTTGCATATGTATCACGCGGATCAAGTATTTTTTCATCTACCCCGTTAAGTTTTGTAGGAACCTCAAGATTGAAATAGGCTATTTTCTTGGTAGGAGCTTTGTCAATACTTCCATCGAGGATAGCATCAATGATTCCACGGGTGTCTTTAATTGAAATACGTTTTCCTGTACCATTCCAGCCGGTGTTCACGAGATATGCTTTTGCGCCTGCAGCTTTCATACGTTTTACCAGTTCCACAGCGTATTTTGTGGGATGAAGTGCGAGGAAGGCATTACCGAAACAAGCAGAAAAGGTGGGTTGAGGAGTAGTAACACCTAACTCGGTTCCGGCTAATTTAGCAGTAAAGCCTGAGAGAAAATGATATTCTGTTTGATCAGGTGTAAGTTTTGATACCGGTGGTAACACTCCAAAAGCATCAGCAGTAAGGAAAATAACACGGGTAGCATGTCCGGCTTTTGAAACCGGTTTCACTATATTATCAATGTGATAGATAGGATAGCTTACTCTCGTATTTTCTGTTTTTGAAGCATCGGCAAAATCAATTGAGCCGTCAGGACGAACTACGCAGTTTTCAAGTAGTGCATTCCGGCGGATCGCATTATAAATATCGGGTTCATTTTCTTTGCTAAGGTTTATACATTTGGCATAACAACCTCCTTCAAAATTAAAAACTCCGTCATCATCCCATCCATGTTCGTCGTCGCCTATAAGTGCGCGTTTGGGGTCGGCTGACAGGGTGGTTTTTCCTGTTCCCGAAAGTCCGAAGAAAATTGCAACATCACCATCTTTTCCAACATTAGCAGAACAGTGCATGGCTGCAATGCCTTCGAGAGGAAGATAATAGTTCATCATGGTGAAAATTCCTTTTTTCATTTCTCCGCCATACCATGAACCTCCAATAAGCTGCATTCTTTCAGTAAGGTTAAAAACCACAAAGTTTTCTGAGTTCATACCTTGTTCCTGCCAAAGAGGATTTGTCAGTTTTGAGGCATTTATTGAAACAAAATCCGGTTCATAGGTTTTTAATTCTTCTTCAGTCGGGCGTATAAACATGTTTTTTACAAAATGAGCCTGCCATGCAACTTCCATTACAAAACGTACTTTTAAACGTGTTTCGGGATTGGCACCACAATAAGAATCAACCACATAAAGTTTTTTACCGGATAAATGTTTGGATACAATCCCTTTCAGATAATCCCATACCTCGGGTTTCAGAGGTCTGTTATCATTTACACCCTGTGTTGACCACCAAACGGTATCACGGGATGTGTCATCCATAACTATGAATTTGTCTTTGGGTGAGCGTCCTGTAAATTTACCGGTATCTACGTTAATGGCTCCGGTATTGGTGAGTTCTCCTCTTTCAAACCCAACCAGCGAAGGGTCAGTTTCATGTTTAAAGAGATCTTCGTATGAAAGGTTGTAAAAGATCTCTTTGGTACCGGTAATGCCGTATGATTCAAGGTCTTTCCGGATTTTTTCAACTCTTGCGTCCATGAAGTTTAGTTTAGTATTTAATTAGACTTAATTTTTTAGATTGTAAACAAACAGCAGCATTGGATATAAGTAGCTGCTGTTTGTTTACTGATTTAATTATTTTTTCTTTTTAATTGTTTTAGCTTCTTTTTCTTTTATAGCAGCCTGTGCAGCAGCCAGTCTTGCAATAGGCACTCGATACGGTGAGCAGCTAACATAATCCATTCCTACCATATGGCAGAATTCAATTGAATTAGGTTCGCCACCATGTTCTCCACAAATACCAACTTTAAGGTTTTTCTTTGTTTGGCGACCCTTTTTAACTCCCATTTCGACAAGTTGTCCAACTCCTTCGCGATCAAGTATCTGGAAAGGATCATGTTTAAGCAATCCTTTTTCAAGATAAATAGGGAGGAATTTTGGCGAATCATCACGTGAGTAGCCAAAAGTCATTTGAGTGAGGTCGTTGGTTCCAAACGAGAAAAATTCGGCAGATTCAGCAATCAGATCTGCAGTAAGAGCTGCACGTGGCACTTCAATCATGGTTCCTACCATATAGTCAATACGGTCGTTACGTTCAGCAAATATTTTTTCGGCGGTGTTACGAACAATATCTTCCTGATAACGTAATTCTTTTAATGTCCCGATGAGTGGGATCATGATTTCAGGATATGTTTTTATTCCTTTTGCTTTAAGATTCAGTGCTGCTTCAATTATAGCGCGTGTCTGCATCTCACTGATCTCAGGATATGTGTTGCCGAGCCGGCATCCACGATGTCCCAGCATGGGGTTCAATTCATGAAGCTCATCTACTTTTTCTTTTACCTGCTGAACAGTAATACCCATTTCCTCAGCCATCTCTTTTTGATTTTTGGGTTCCTGGGGTACAAATTCATGTAAAGGCGGGTCGAGCAAGCGAACAGTAACAGGTAAATCATGCATGGCTTCAAAAATACCTTCAAAGTCTTCGCGCTGGAATGGCAAGAGTTTATCTAATGCTTTACGGCGGCCTTTTTCATCTGATGCAAGGATCATTTCGCGCATCACTTTTATTCTGTCGCCTTCAAAGAACATATGCTCTGTACGTGTCAATCCTATTCCTTTTGCTCCAAATTCACGGGCTATACGTGAGTCTTTTGGATTATCGGCATTGGTTCTTACGTGCATACGTGTGAATTTTTCAGCCAGTTTCATTAATTCTCCAAAATCACCACTCAGTTCTGGATCTTTGGTAAGGACTCTTCCTTCATAAACTTCACCGGTTGTGCCATTTAACGAAATATAGTCACCTTGTTTGTATTTTTTATTGTTGGCAGTCATAGTACGGTTCTTATAATCAATGACTATGCTACCTGCACCTGAAACACAACATTTTCCCATACCTCTGGCTACAACTGCTGCATGAGAGGTCATACCCCCGCGTGCAGTTAATATTCCCTGTGCTACATTCATCCCTCGTAAGTCTTCGGGAGATGTTTCGATACGAACAAGAATAACATCCTTTCCTTGTGCTTTCATTGCTTCAGCATCATCGGCAAAGAAAACGATCTGACCTGTGGCAGCACCCGGAGAGGCTGGCAGTCCTTTTGAAATTACTTTGGCTTTTGATAAGGCATCGGCATCAAAAACCGGATGCAGAAGCTCATCTAATTTATTGGGTTCAATACGCATCAGGGCATCTTTCTGAGAGATCTTCTTTTGGCGCATCATATCCATGGCAATTTTTACCATAGCAGCGCCGGTACGCTTGCCATTACGGGTTTGAAGGATCCAGAGCCTTCCATCCTGAATGGTAAATTCAAGATCCTGCATATCACGATAATGGTTTTCGAGCTTTTTCTGATAGTCAAATAATTGTTTGTATGCTTTTGGCATTGCTTCTTCGAGCGAAGGATATTTTGCAACACGTTCCTCTTCGCTGATGTTTGAAAGCTTTGCCCAACGACGTGAACCTTCAATAGTGATCTGCTGTGGAGTACGAATACCTGCTACAACGTCTTCTCCCTGAGCATTTATCAGATATTCCCCTACAAACATATTTTCTCCGGTTGCAGCATCACGGGTAAAAGCAACTCCGGTAGCTGAGTTATCGCCCATATTTCCAAAAACCATAGCCTGAACGTTAACTGCTGTGCCCCATTCGTCAGGAATATCGTGCATTTTACGATAATAAACAGCGCGGTCGTTACCCCAGCTATTAAAAACAGCCATTACTGATCCCCAAAGCTGCGCCCAGGGATCATCCGGAAAGTCGTGACCAGTACTTTCTTTCACAGCTTTCTTAAAGCGGGTTACAAGGGTTTTAAGATCTTTAGTAGTCAGGTCTTTATCTGATTCAATACCTTTTTCTGCTTTCAGATGTTCCATAATTTCTTCAAAAGGATCAATATCTTCTTTTGAAGCCGGCTTCATACCCAGAACAACATCTCCGTACATTTGAATGAAACGCCGGTAAGAGTCCCAAACAAAGCGTTCATCACCTGACTTTTTTATAAGCCCGGCAACAGTGGCTTCGTTCAATCCAAGATTAAGCACTGTATCCATCATACCAGGCATTGAAGCTCTGGCTCCTGAACGTACTGATAAAAGCAGAGGATTCTGGCTGTCGCCGAAATATGCACCAGCTTCTTTTTCAACTTTGTGCAGGTTATCTTCTACCTCTTTCTTTATAAGATCAATAACCTTCTGTTCACCTTCGGCATTGTAGAGTGTACAAACTTCAGTAGTTATTGTAAAACCAGGAGGCACAGGTATTCCGATATTAACCATTTCAGCGAGGTTAGCACCTTTGCCGCCAAGTAGATTTTTCATTTTTGAATCGCCATCAGCTTTTTTACCACCAAAAAAATAAACATGCTTTGATGTTCTCTTTCTTACTTCTTTATTCATAATGTATTGTTTATTAGATATTAAATTGTGTCGTTTAAAAAGGAAGTGCAAAAATACAAAAATTACTATTACCACATTGGTAACGAGCATAAGATAAAATAGCCAACAGGATAAAATGAGGTTTTTAATTTTCCGGTACAATCTTTTTTATCACAATAAACGATTTTACCATTCCAAAAAAATATTCCCTATGTATTTCTGATCCCGGGAATAGTGTTTTTAACTCTGACTTTTTTAACAATCGTATTGTACGACATATCTCACGGGCTCTTTTCTTATCGGGAACCCTTGAATGCCACCCCAGATTGAAATTCATTAATAGCCGGGTTTTTAACCATAAAGGCATAAACTGAAAGAAAGGAAAAAGAAAATGGGGTTCAACCGGAAAATAATAGTTTGGTGTTTGAAGAAATATTCCCCTTGCAATACGTTTCATTTCTGCAGCCATTCTTTTCTGGTCATCAAAATCGCCAACATGTTCAATTACTGAATTTGAAAAGGCAATATCGAATTCCTTCTCGGCAAACCGGATCATATCTCTGGCATCACCTGATATGCTTTTAATATTCGGGTTCTTTACAGGTTCGGATTTTAAATTCAGTAAGGTTATTTCAATATCAGGATTGCCGGAAAATCCCATTTGTTCCCAGAACAGTTCAGTGCCTCCTGCATCAATTATTCTGACCGGTTTTGGAAGATCTTTGATCAAATTAAGAAATAAGGAAAAGCGTTTTCTACGTAATTTATTAGCCAATGAATTGGGATTCTTGTTGTTAGATAAATTTTTCAGAAAGGATGGCATTAATTTTATTTGAAATATGAAGCAGGCAAAAATAATTTAAATTACCTTTGAACTCTTTAATTATACAGCATTTTCTTAAAGTACCATTGTTATGAAGAAAAAGGATAAGAAGAGAAAAACAGAATCAACACCCAATTTTTCTTTACTCTTTTATTTTTTTACAGGATTCCTGGTTTTGTTTTTACCAGTCTTTCATTATCCCAAAGCTATGGATGAGGCAATGATGCCCCGACTGCTCGTATTAAGCTTTTTTATTGGAATAATGACCCTGATAGTCTTTTTTGGCAATAACTATAAGAATCTGGATTTTTCAATATTAAGGCAAAAAATATTTCTTTTCCTTCTGGGCTTTTTCCTTATCACGCTTGTCTCAATAATGTTTGCTTTCAATTATAAAGAGAGTTTCTACGACATTATCAAAACCTTTATTATGGTTTCGGTAACAGGGCTGGGAGCTGTTATTTTTTTGAACTATAAAGACTGGAGGGAGCAATTAATAAAGATGATTGTGGTTGCCGCTCTTATTGCTCTGGCAATAGGAGCCTGGCAGTATTATTTTAAAGTGATTAAATCTGATAAGGCTCTTTTACCTGATGGTCGTTCAGTTGTTTACAGCGTTTTTGGGCTTATGTTCCATAAAAATGAGTATTCAAGCCAGTTGCTCTGGATGCTGCCGTTTTTGGGATATGGTTTTTATAAATTTAGAGGTAACTGGCGATGGCTGACTCTTGCCACTATTGTTATGGTACTGATAATGATAGTTCTGGTAAAAACCCGTGCCGTATGGGTTGGAATGGCAATTTCTTTGTTTGTGGTAGCAGTGATTCTGATACTTTTTGCTCGCAAATTACATTTCCCACTTATTCTCAGAAATATTATGGCAATTGGAATGATTGCCGGTATTTTGGGGGTTGTTGTCATTTTTAGTTTGCCAAAACCGGAGAACAGATATTCACTACTTGGAAGGATACGCTCAATTACTGAAACAACTTCGCCAGATAATATTCATCGTATCAATATCTGGAAAACCACTATTGAGATGATCAAAGAGAAACCTCTTACTGGTTATGGTGCAGGTAACTGGGTGATTCATGCAGCTTATTATTTTGATGGCCGTTTTGATCAGGTTCCGCAATTAAACTGGGGAAGCCCGCATAATGATTATTTATGGATTTTTGCTGAAAAAGGGATTTTGGGGATCTTCCTGTATCTGCTGATCTTTGGCACGGCTATTTTTTATCAGATAAAAACACTTATACATGCCGATAATGATGATGACAGGATGCTTGCGCTGCTGTTGTTAGCCGGTATTGTGTCATATCTTGGAGTTTCAGTGTTCAACTTTCCTTACGAAAGGATGAATCACCAGGTTTTTATGGGTTTAATTCTGGCTGCTTCAACAGTATTATATCATCAGCTTAGCGAAAGGAAAGAATATAAGCCGGCAAGATTGCCATTTGTGTTGCCATTACTGGCTTTTTCAATATTTGGAGTGATTTATGGAATAAAAACCGTTGAGCAGGAATCTCAGCTTAAATCTGCGCTTAGTGCATATCATAAAGAAAATTGGAAGGTAATGCTGCATTATTCAAAACTTGGTTATAATCCGCTGAAGAGTTTTGATCAGTTATCAAACCCGCCGGAATACTATGAAGGACTGGCGCTGGCAAAGCTTAACCGGCATAAGGAAGCCATTGTTGCATATGAAAAGGCTTATGAGCAATTTCCCAATAATATGTGGATAATCAACTGGATGGGGCAATCGTATTATCAGGTGGGGCGCTACAATGAAGCTATTGAATGTTTAACCAAGGTGATAAAGATAATTCCCGACCTCAGAGAAGCACATATTAGCCTGTCAGCTACCTATTATAAAATGGGTGATTATCAGAACTCGTACGATGCTCTGAAAGCTATTCCAGGCTGGGAAACTGATGAAGCTATTCAGAGAAATATGAAAGTTCTGGAAAATCTTATGGCGAAGGAAGCCGGAGAGAAATAGCTAGTTGATTTGTACTTATTACAGGGCTTTGGAGCTTAATAAAACGATTATTCATTAACAAAGCGAACTGCGGTGGATTTAAATCCAGCCCAGATTTCATTTCCGTTTTCCAAACCTAACTTTTCGATTGATTCCTTTGATATTGATGCAATTAATGGAATACCGGCATTAATTCCAACTTCAAAACCAAGTCTGGCAGGTTCAATGCTTGTTATAACCCCTTTTAGAATATTGGTTGCACTACTTTCAACAGGCTTGGAAGAAAGGAAAATATCTTCACTTCTTATCACAGCATAACCATTTCCATCAGGATGGTCAGTCAGGATGTTAATTATAACTCCATTTACTTCCAGTTGCTTTGAGCCGACTTTATTTGTAATTAGTCGCCCTTTGAAAAAGTTGCGTATACCTATGAAATTTGCAATAAATGATGAGCGGGGATGATGAAAAATCTCGTCATAAGTGCCACATTGTGCAATGGTGTTGTTTTCAACAACTGCAATTCGCTGTCCAAGTATTGCGGCTTCTTCGTAATCATGTGTAACGTGCAGGATGGTTTGTCCTTTTTGATTTAACTGACGCAATAATGATCTGGTTCCTGACCTGAGCTGTACGTCCAGCGCAGCAAGAGGCTCGTCAAGCAGCAATACTGCAGGCTTTATCATAAGCGTTCTGGCTAATGCTACACGTTGTTGCTCGCCACCGGATAATGTTGCAGGATTCCGCTTCAATAAATGTTCAATTTCCAGTTCTCTTGCCATTTGGCTGACCAGTTCAGTCAGTTTAACTTTATTGCTTATCTTTTTTCGAACCGGATAGGCAATATTGTCAAAAACGCTCATATGAGGGAAAATTGCAAAATCCTGAAAAAGCAAACCAACTTCGCGTTCCTGAATTGGAATTTTAGTAATGTTTTTGTTTTTAAGATAAATATCTCCTTTTTTAGGTTGGGAGAATCCTGCTATCAACTCAAGGATCAGGGTTTTGCCTGCACCCGAAGGTCCCAGAAGAATAAAATAGTCACCTTGATTTACACTGAAATCAACATTATGCATAGCAAAATTGCCGGCATTGAAATGAATATTATCCATTCTGAGAATTTCCATAAGTTCCTATCCTATTGGTGATCAGCCGGAGAAAAATAAAGAAAACCAGACAAACGGCAAGAAACAATACTGCAACAGGCCTGGCGTAACTAAGCCCAAATGAACTGAAGCGTTCGTAAATAATAACAGGTGCGATCATAGGGTGATAGGCTACTATCACTACAGCACCAAATTCACTCATTCCACGTGCAAACATCATTATAAATCCTGAAACCACACTTCGCCAGGCAAGCGGCAGCGAAATGCTCATGAAAACCCTGAAGCGCGATGCGCCCATGTTTAATGCAGCTTTTTCCAGCTTTTCAGGCACAATTGCAAATCCATCGCGTGCTGCATTTATTAAGAACGGAATACTGACAAAAGCCATTGCCAGGGCAATTCCGGCTGGATTCCCTACAAGATCAATACCTACTGATGAAGCCATTTTTCCTACTGCCGAGTCGCGGGATATAAACCCCAAAACAGCAATACCTGCTGCTGAATGAGGAATTACAACCGGCAGGTCAATTATTCCTGTTACTAATTGTTTAAATCTGAAATTTTTTCGGGCCAGCAGCCAGGAAAAAGGCACTGCAGCAACAGCAAATACCATAGTCGCTGCCATTGAGACCCATAAAGTAAGCCAGATACTGTTCCTGACTTCTGCTTCACCAACTGCTTCGAAAAGCTGAACTGGCGATGTCGAAAAAACCATGCCAACCAGTGGTCCGATAATAAAAAGCAGAATCAGTCCGCCAAGAAGTGAAAAAACTAAATAGAATGTTTTTGTTGAATTCAAAACAGCACAGATTTTTTGGCGAAAATAGCACTTAACGAGCTATTAAAATCAGAAATCTTAAAATTGTTTGTAAGAGCTCCGATGTATATATGTTTACAATTTCCTGGTATGCTGTCAATTATTTATGTTTTCTGATGCTTTCGAAATTAAAACTTTAAGATTCTCCGGTATTTCGGGCAGATTGTCAATTTTCAAAGGCTGTACCGGTGGCTGTCCGTTTTTCTTCATTATTTCAAGTCCTTTTTCAGGGTTAAGCAGAAAAGCTAAAAAAGTCTCTGCAATTTCCGGATTTGGAGCAGCAGAAGGAATAGTAACAGCATAAATCATTGGTTCACCATACATTACAATCTTTTCACTGGGGCTGGCTCCACGAAGCTCAACATTGACATGTTTATAGTGGGTTCCTAATTCAGGGTTACCAAGATTAATGCTATCCGGCAAAATGACGTATTTTAATCCATGTTGTTCAGCTACACTGCGGTATAGAAAAATATAATCAATTGTGTTTGTTTCAAGTAAGGCAAGTAAATCAACTTCTTTTGGTCTGATAAAACGGGTATCTTTTTCCAGCATACGCTGATAAAACCCTTCGATGTTATAATATTCTTCAGCAAGCTGCCACATCAGAAGTGTTCTGTAACCACAGGGATCGGAGTTGGGATCAGACCTTCCGAACCTGACTTCAGGTTGCTGTAAAATTTCAAACCAGTTACCTGCATTTATACGGTCAGAATATATTGATTTGTCAGAATAAACTACCGAGAGTTCGCTACGAGCATACGCAATGTACCATGATGCATGTTCAGGATACAGCAATTCTTCTATCACTTTGTAATCTGCAGTAGCATAGATATCACAAATCCTGTTCAGATCGGTGATCTTGCGTGCTCCTGCAATACTTCCACTGCTTTCAGTTAATACTTCAATATCAGGATATTCAGTATTGAATTCCTTTATTATCTCCCGGAAGGGGTAGGCGAGACTTCCGGCATGAAAAATAGTAATTGTACCTGATTTATGTTCGCTCTTTTTGCCGGCATTACATGCTGACATCAGGATTATTAATAATAGCAGGATAGTTCGGATCATTTGTGTTTTTGAATTAAAAACCCCGCCAGGAGATAAATCCGGGTGGGGTATGATTTGTTTGAATATTATTGACTAACCTGTAAATCCAGGTTCGATATCATTGCAGATCTTTCACTACTTCAATCACCTCAGGCAGGTCCATTCCCAGATCCTTAAGATGTTTTAAGGTAGGCACCCCATTTTTGTTCCATCCTCTGCGTTCGTAAACAGCATCCAATAACTGTTCATAACGGTTCTCACGATATTTACGCGTTGCAGCCATTTTTTCCTGCAGGGTCATCTTTTCAGGATCCAGTCCGATTATCTCCTTAAGTTGTTTGTCGTAGCGTTCCTGACGCGAAAGGTATTCTTCTTCGGTAACAGGTCCGGCAGCGCGGTAGGGTTGTGCATCATGTTTGCGCAAACCGTAGCCACGGCGGATATTAAATACACGCTGAAAATTATAAACCCTCTCACTTTGGCGGATCATTTCATGCTTGTCAAAGTCTTTTCCGGTAACAGCCTTGTATATAGTAACATAGTTATCAACATGCTCAGGCACTTTAGCCGGTTCGTCAGTTTCAGCATTGTTTTCTGGCTCCACGTCATTCCATGGGAGTTTGCATAACCCCTGCAAACCAAACCAGGTACGGAACATCGGGAAGTAATGAAGTGCTTCGGCTTTGTTTTCGAAAGTGGGAATCTGATTATTTACCATATCCATGAATATCAGCCATGCTTCATCGTGCTGAGGTCCTTTGTTTGTCATGGCATAACCACCCTGCTGTGCAAGCGATTCTTTTGAGATGTATTGCGAATATTCGAGACCTTTATTTTCCATTGCAATATCTTGCAGGAATTGCGGATCGCCCCATCCTTTCTCAATGAACATTTCTTTCATTTTGCGAACACCCAATCCTGCGATAAGACCAAATCCTTCGCCGCGGGCAAGTTGATGAAGTAATTCCATTGCACTGTCGGCATTGCCAAAATTGAGTTTAATGCCTCCGGTACGTTCATCATTCAGGATACCGGCTTCATAACATTCCATCACAAAACCAAGTATTGTTCCCCACGAAATTGTACAAATTCCATAGGTGTCGCAATAAAAATTGGCTTCAATAGTGAAATCGGGATTGAAAATACCGGCACAGGAACCAAGAGAAGCGGCAGTTTCATATTCAGGTCCGTCAACAATTACACTTGTACCTTTATAGGGCCCGGTGCGAAGAATATAATTGTCAACACCTTTTGCACAGGACATATTGCAGCCAATCCAGCATCCATCAGGAACACCTTGTGTGAATATTTCCTTATATACATTTGAATGAATGCGCCCGGCATCAGGATGGTTTCCAAACTTAAAATTATGGGTTGGCAACAAGTCGTAATCGTTCATGATATTGGTCAGATGTGCAGTTCCCTTTGTACGCATTTCAGCCTGACTATCGTCGAGTTCACGCATTTCACGGTTGAAGCGGCGTCCACGTTCCATGATAGCTTCCAGGTCCACAACATTGTTCAGATTGCCTTTTACACCTTTAGTTCTGGCAACAATTGCTTTGACTTTTTTATCCATTAGTACTGTTCCAATTCCGCCACGTCCGGCTTGCTTCAAACGTACTTTCTTTCTTTTTACATCATAAAAACTAAAGTTAAGCATCCCGATCAGGCTGTGCTTTGCAGCACTTCCAACTGATACGACAGATACATTCTTCATTTCTTTTTCATCGCCGGCAAAAATTTCAGTTAATGCTTCGGCAAGCAGATGACTATCTACCAGTTCATATGGAGCATCATATATTTCAACTACTTCACGGGTTTCGTCAATAAATATTATTACTTCATTTTTGCTTTTACCCTGAATTTCAATTGAATCAAATCCTGCAAATTTCATGAAAGGCCCAAAGAAACCACCAACATTGCTGTCAATTACAATATCGGTTTGTGGCGAAATTGTTACCACCAGCGATTTTCCGGTACCTGAATACTGAGTGATCCCACAAATAGGACCTGTGTTAATAATAACTTCGTTTTCCGGATCATCCCATTTGGTGTCAGGTTTTGTACCATCCCATAACAAACGCAGTCCAAAGCCTTTGCCACCGGTAAACTTATCTATCATTTCCTGACTCACCGGTTTCTCCTTAATTTCGTACCCGTCCAGATTTACATAGAGTGTACGGTTGTTATAACCTCTTTCGATTGGTTTCCACGTGTATTTAAACTGTTTAAGTAATTTGTGGCTGTTTTTAATTTCTTCAGTAGTCATTTTATAAGGTGTTTATACAAATAAATCATTTTCATTAGTCCACAAAATTAGATATTTTTTCGATTTATTGGCAATGATTGTTTCATAAATATCAGCTAATTTCATTTTTGGCTATTGTGTCATGGTGTTTTTCCTGAAAATCTCTTATGAACCGGATAACAATTTGTTTTTCTAATAGTGTTTATGCCTGTCAATTCATAGTTTGATACCTGCGATGATAGTTTCAAAATATTTGCTTCATAAAAATGGAATAATTGAATTGCCTACCTTTGCAGATTCTGTACTATTAAATTATGATAGAATTCGAAGAAGCTTTGAAGATAATACTCAGCCGGGAAGTATTTCCTGAGGCTGAAGAAGTTGAATTATCCTGTTCAATTAACAGGGTTCTGGCTCAGGATGCGATATCAGATATGAATATGCCGCCTTTTGATAAATCAGCTGTAGATGGTTATGCATGCAGACGTTCTGACCTGGCTGATGAATTGAAAGTGCTTGAAATAATACCTGCAGGACAGATACCTCAGTTCAGGATAAATGAAAACGAATGCAGCAAGGTTATGACCGGCGCTATGGTACCTGAAGGAGCTGATTGCATTATTATGATTGAAGATGTTGAGGTATTATCGTCGGATAAAATAAAATTCACTGCTGCGAAAACTTCTGATAATATATGTTATACAGGAGAAGATATCAGGCTTGGAGACATTGTTCTTAAAAAGGGCTTGTTAATAAAACCGCAGCATATTGCCGTCCTTGCATCAGTAGGATGTTCAAGACCAAAGGTTTACAGAAAACCAAAAGTAAATATTATCACAACCGGTGACGAACTGGTAGAACCCCATCAGAAGCCGGATGCAGGAAAGATACGTAACAGCAATGCATGGCAATTAATTGCTCAATGTGAGGCAATGAATGTATCTGTTGATTATTCAGGTATAGCTCCTGATAGTAAAAAAGAGACCCTGGAAATGATCCGTAAAGCTTTGGCTGGTAATGATGTTATTCTCATCACCGGCGGTGTTTCAATGGGTGATTATGATTATGTTCCGGATGTATTGCAGGAAGCCGGCTTTACATTTCATTTCAAAAGTGTGGCTATGCAACCCGGCAGACCTACTTTGTTTGCATCACACAAGTCAGGAAAATTCTGTTTTGGATTGCCGGGAAATCCTGTGTCGTCTTTCAATCAGTTTGAATTGCTGGTTAAACCACTTTTGTATAAAATGATGGGGCATGCCTATAAGCCCGTTGTTCTACAACTTCCTCTGGCAAAGGATTTTTATCGTAAAAAATCGAAAAGACTAAACTTTATTCCGGTACTACTCAATTCTGAAGGAGAGGTTTTGCCTGTTGAATATCATGGTTCGGCTCATATTAATTCTTTGACTGATGCATACGGCCTGATGAGTATTCCTATTGGAACTACTGAAATAAAAAAAGGAGATATTGTAGATGTACGACCGGTTTGACCGCCATATCAACTATCTGCGTATATCGGTTACTGACCGGTGCAACCTCAGATGTCAGTATTGCATGCCTGAAGAAGGGGTTAAATTGCTTACTCACAACGATATACTGACTTTTGAAGAAATTCAGGAAGTTACCCGTATTGCTGTTAAACTGGGGGTTGATAAAGTACGTATTACAGGGGGGGAACCTTTGGTTCGGAAAGGTATTGTTCAGCTTGTAAAGGATCTTGCAACAATTGAAGGCATCAGGGATCTGAGTATGACAACAAATGGCATTTTAATGTCAAAATTTGCCGGGGCACTTGCAGATGCCGGACTACATCGTGTAAATATCAGCCTCGACACATTAGACCCTGTTAAATATAAGCAAATAACAAGGATCGGAAACCTGTCGGATGTGTTGGATGGGATCGAGGCAGCAAAAGCAGCAGGACTATTACCCATCAAGCTGAATTGTGTCGTCAGGGAGAATTCATCCGAGCCTGATGCGCGAAGTGTGGCTGAGTTTGGTAAAGAACACGGGTTTGAAGTGCGGTTTATTCACCAGATGGATCTGAACACAGGCGAATTTCATGTTGTTGAAGGTGGCAGCGGAGGCGATTGTGAAAATTGTAATCGTTTAAGACTCACTGCTAACGGAAAGGTTAAGCCCTGCCTTTTCAATGATATGGAATTTGATGTCAGAACCCTTGGTGCAGAAGCAGCCTTGCTGGCTGCCATACTTAATAAGCCATTTTGCGGGACAATAAATCATCAGAACAGTTTTTATAATATCGGAGGTTAGAGTATGAAAAAATTAACCCATACTGATGCAAAGGGCAAAGCCAATATGGTGGATGTAACTTCAAAACCTGAGCAGATCAGACAAGCCATCGCCGAAGGTTTTATACATCTGAATCCGCAGGCATTGTCTCTGGTTCTTGAAAACAATATCATGAAAGGAGATGTGCTGACCGTGGCTGAAATTGCCGGAATTCAGGCTGGTAAGAAAACTTCAGAGCTTATTCCTTTATGCCATCCGCTTCCCCTTACTAAAATCGCAGTTGAAACTTCTGTTGAAGAAACCGGTATTCGGGTGAAAGCAATAGTTCGCTGTACAGGTAAAACAGGTGTGGAAATGGAAGCGTTAACCGCAGTATCAGTGGCTTTGCTTACAATATATGATATGTGCAAGGCTGTTGATAAACAAATGGTTATTGATCAGATCAAACTTGTTGAGAAATCAAAAATTTGAACACCCGGACATTAGCAACACCTTACCGGAAATTCTTAATATTCAAAAGGTTCGCAATATTCTGGCATCCAATTTTCTGATCATCAGTTGTTTGTTACAGGAAAAGCAATTGAGTAATAATGAAGATCGGCAGTAATATTACCAGCGAAAACTTAATAATATAACCGAAAAAGCTTGGCATATTAATTTTGTTTTCTTCGGCAATAGCTTTAACCATAAAATTAGGCCCATTACCAATATAGGTCATTGAACCAAAAAATACTGCACCTACTGATATGGCTTTCAAAAAGTTTTCGGGAATGCCGGCTATAAAGCTTGTAGCAGCACTGGTGTCAAGCCCAAGGGCAAGATTGTAAAATGAAATTGCTGTAGGAGCATTGTCCAGGAAAGAACTTAGTGCTCCGGTTGCATAATAAAAATGCGTTACTGTATCAACACCAAGAGTCTTTGCATTTGTTTCGAGCCAGATCAAAGCCGGTACCATAGTGGTGAAAATTCCAAGAAACAAAAATGCTACTTCAATAATTGGTCCATATGTGAATTTGTTTGCCTGGCGTAGTTTTTTAGATGTGAAAAGTAATGATAACACAGCCATGCTTAAAATAGCAGCTTCGCGGATAAAAGCCAGATAGGCATTGTTTCCAATAGCTGGTATATATTGCTGATTCAGGAATGCGACTGAAAGAACAACTCCGGCTAAAAAAATAAAATTAAAGCCACCCTTTAATCTTATGGGTGAAATGTCAGTTTTATCAAGAATGATATGTGCCGGGTGCTCTTTCTTATAGTAATACCTATCGGTAAAGAAATAAATGATCAGTAATAAGCCGTTCGTAAATAACCACTCAGGGGCTAAATGGAAAAACCATGTAAAAGGAGCTCCTCTGAGGTACAGAAGGAACAACGGTGGATCACCAAGCGGCGTGAGTAGCCCTCCGGCATTGGCAACAGTAGCTATAAAGAATAGTATTGTATGCATCTTGAATTTACGCTGGGTATTTGTATTTATTACCGGACGAATAAGTAACATAGCCGAACCGGTAGTACCCATAAATGAAGCAAGAACTGCACCAATAGCAAGAAATAGTGTATTTATTGACGGTTTGGCTTCAATGTCACCGCTAAGATTTATACCTCCGGTTATTATGAATAATCCACCAAGCAATATGATAAATGGTATGTAATCGAAAATCAACTGATGCTCAAGATTGTGAAGAAAACCGGTGGCGATCAGGTAAATAGCGGTAGGAATGCCTAACGCAAGTGATACTATTAGTTTGTTTCTGTTGTTTTCCCACCAGTGATGGAACAAAAGCGGACCAACCGCTATGGTCATCAGCATTAAAAAGAACGGAATTGAAGCATATAACGGAATGCTTTCAGTTAAACCAGGATTCATAAATAAAACTGTTTTAAGTTTTTAAAAGTGCGCAAAAATAGGAAAACATTAATAAATATTGATTTGTTCATATGATTATTTAATTTCATAAGTAAAGAACATTGCTCGAAATCGGGTTCCAAACGCAGATTACACGATTTGTATTTACAAAATCATCCAAACTGTTTTGCCGATGGTTTAAACATATAGAATAATCGAGCAGAGCGATTGTACGAATCATATTTTCCCAATCGGTATAAAAGGAAGAAGACAGGTAGTGTATTGCAAACAAACTAACATACCTGTCCGGATGTTTTTTAATGAATAGTTCTGGAATATGACTATATGCGGAATGCTTGCAGTTTTCAGCGTTTTCCTTTCTGGATATGGCCATCAATTGTTTTTTTCCATTTTTCAATGATCTGTTCTTCACCTTTTAGCTGGCGATCTTCAATCACATTATAAAATTCCAGAATATCATTTTGTTTTTCTGCATTCTTACGGGTAAGAACAAGATTCAGCCCTTCAATAGTTTGAAAACTGTTCTTACCTGAAGACGAGGTTTGTGTTTTTTTCTGTATACTGCATTTATCAATTTGCGATAAATCAACTACATATTCTCTGGTAACATCATTTTCGAGTTTAATGTATATTAACTTGCCTTGCGAATCATCCACTCCTATTCCATAAGAGTTATTCCAGAATTCAGGTTGATTTACAGTCAGGTTATTATTTGCAAGTGATTGCTTAAAAGCTTTTGATAACTTCCTTAGTCCTTTGGTTTGATTCCTTTGAAAAAACCATATTGGGATGAAACATAATAAAATAAGTACTAAGCCAATTATTAATGAATATGATTCCATAATTTCTTTTTGTTTTAATTAATGAAGTATATGTTGATAAGTAATAATGCTACAGATAACTGAGCCAGACAGTTGAAAATGAAATAACTGAAAGGGTCAGTACTATAGATAAAAAAAGCCGGGAAAATAATTATTACCTTACCAGAAATAATTAAATGGAAAGATGATTGCCGAAATTGGAAGGCTTATAGTAATATGGCAGCAAAAATCAAAGTAATGTGCCAGCGTACATTTATTCCGTGAAACTTTAAGAGCCGCTGTGGTTATGGCTTTAAAAAGTCTTTTTAAATCGTGTGTATAATTATTCCAGTGCGTCTGGCTGGTGTCATTTTTCGGGAGAATACAGTATAACAGAAGATTGTCAGGAAGTGATATTTCTGTTGTACGACTATTGATCTCATTTACCTGAAAAGGAATATCAGCAGCAGTAATATTGCTGTTTAATACCAGGCTGAGCATGATTGCCTGAAACCACAAAAACAGTTTCAATGAGTTTTTCATGCCGCAAAATTATAACGAAAATTTGAATAATTATCCTGGTCAGGCAAAGATTGAGAAATATTTTTTACAACAACGATTGTCTGAATCTCTGAATGTTATTTTTTCTACATGCCATCTGTGTGATCTACTATTAAAGGCTTTTATAAAGATTATGCTGCAAACTTTTTTTGCGGTAACATCATTTAGTAGAGACTGAAAAACACATGGTTCGTTTTCGATGTATATCTTTGTTGCAAATATTACAACGAAAATGATACCTGTCAACCATACTAATGTTTCAGATGATATTTATTTAGTGAAGTTTTGCTGCGATCTGCCAAAATGCAAAGGCGCCTGTTGTGTCGCCGGAGATGCCGGAGCTCCCCTTGAAATTGAAGAAATTGACATACTTCAGGAAAACCTTGATGAGATCATCCCTTATATGACCCCTGAAGGCATTGAAACAATAAAGGAACAGGGTGTTTTTGATTATGATGCAACGGGTAATTATGTTACTCCGCTTGTCAAAGGCAGAGAGTGTGCATTTGTTTATTTTGTTGGTAAGATTGCGTTTTGCGCCATTGAAAAGGCATTTGAGAATAAGAAAATTGATTTCCGCAAGCCTGTTTCCTGTCATCTTTATCCTATAAGAATAACAACATATCAGGATTTTGAAGCTTTAAACTATCATAAATGGTCAATTTGCAATAAGGCTCTTCATAAAGGTTCAGAACTTAACCTGCCTTTGTATGTTTTTCTGAAAGACTCACTGATCAGAAAATACGGGCAGGCATGGTATGATGAATTGGTAAAGATAATTGAAACCATGGACAAAAAAAAACGATAGAATGCCTGTAGTTTGCATTCTATCGTTCAGTTTGTTTATTTGTCTGCAACGCTGCCTTATTCTGTTTCGGGGGTTGCAGCCAAAGATGCCAGTTCTTTATCAATATGGAAGAGTCCGCCTTTGGCTTCACCGGCAAGGTTTAGTTTATCAATAACACCCTTTACCAGACTTTCTTCTTCAATTTGCTCTTGTACAAACCATTGCAGGAAATTCAGGGTTGTATAATCACGCACTTCCATACAAAGGTGTACAAGTTCGTTGATACTGTTAGTAACAAGAACCTCATGCTTTAAAACTTCGTCAAAAAGACTTTTCAATGATGTAAACTCAAGTGCAGGCTGCTCAAGCGAACACAATTTTGCATGGCCACCGCGATCGTTAAGATATTTGACGATCTTTAACTGGTGCATTCTTTCTTCATCGCTGTGTTTGTACAGAAACTCAGCAGCGCCGGGATATCCCTGCACTTCGCACCATATTGCCATACTCATGTAAATACGTGAAGAGTGTTCTTCCAGTTTGATCTGTTCATTTAATGCTTTAGCAACTTTTTCTGAAATCATAATATCTGTATTTTTTTTGTTTAATAAAATTGTTCAAAACTTCGTTAATAAAACAATTTCTGATGATATTAGTTTGAGCGAAATCAAAAAAAATAATAGGTTTGAAGTATGAAACGGAACTTTGATTTTATTTTGCGGACATGAAGTGAGGTTATCAGATCAGTAAAATCATACTTATATTTGTTTTACAGATGATAATCCTGTAAAACCTGAAATACATTAATGATCATGCCTTTAACAATATTTTCCGACGAGAGCTTTATGAGGGAAGCCTTAAAAGAAGCAGAAAAAGCCTTTGAACTTGATGAAATTCCCGTTGGTGCTGTAATAGTTTGTAATAACAGGATCATAGCTCGTTCGCACAACCTTACCCAACAGCTTAATGATGTAACAGCACATGCCGAGATGCAGGCAATTACCGCTGCTGCAAATTATCTTGGAGGTAAGTATCTTACTGACTGTACTTTATACGTTACCCTTGAGCCTTGTGTTATGTGTGCAGGAGCTATTTTCTGGGCACAGATTTCAAGGCTTGTATATGGAGCCTCAGATGAGAAAAGAGGGTTCACAAAAACCGGAACCGGTATTTTACATCCTTCCACCACAATTCAACATGGGATCCTTGAAGAAGAATCAACAATACTGCTCAAGACCTTTTTTAAAAATAAGAGATAACCTTGTGGTTTAGAGCTGATTATTCAAATATTTCAGCTAACTTTTTTTGTAGATCATCGCCGGTTATATTGCGGGCTATGATTATTCCCTGCGGGTCGAGCAGAACATTTGAAGGAATGGAATTGACTGAATATAATTGTGCTGCTTCATTATTCCAGTAAGCGAGATCAGAAACATGATGCCAGGTAAGATGATCGGCATGTATGGCCTCAATCCATTTTTTACGGTCACGGTCGAGTGAAACACCAAGAATATCAAATCCTTTGTCTTTATATTTCTGAAAGGCAGCAACAACATTAGGATTTTCACGGCGACACGGTCCGCACCACGATGCCCAGAAATCAATAAGCATATATTTCCCAAGTAAAGAAGAAAGGGCAACAGGGGTGTCAGTAGTGTCGTTCATGGTAAAATCCGGAGCTTTCATACCAATCTGGACATTTCTTAATTTTTCAATTCTGTCATTCAGGTCCTTAACATAGGTGGAGGTTTTTATTTCAGGGCTAATTTCGGAGCTTATCTTTTCCAACTGCTCATAATCAAGAATATAGAGATTGCGCAGTGCAATGAATGCAGATACCGGTGAATTAACATTTTCTGTTATATAACGTATGATATAGTCGCTTCTGAGTTGATCAACACTGTCGTATTGTTTTTCTATCAGTTCAATACGGGCTTCATTATCCGGAACTGAAGCGGCTTCACGGTATTCATTATAGATACCCTGCAGCGTTTTGTCAAAAACAAACAAATCGTCCTGATAGGTTTTATAAATATCATGACTTTTTGAACCGCTTACCAAAGGGTTGCTTTGATCCTGCAGATTAATAACTATATTTATATTTCCGGGTTCAAGGAAAAAAGAAATGTAGTCGGGGCTGTCACTTAGTTTAAGATAAGTAAACTCAGGGTTATCAATTTCCCCTTTAAATGTAAATTCTCTGTTCTCAATAGCGGTGGAATCAAGTGTGATGAATTGTCCTTTTTCCCTTTTAAACATGTAAACGTAGCCGGCTGCATCAGCATCAATTTCCCCGTGTAAAGTAAAAGACTTATCTTTAACTTCATTGTTTTCACAGGCTATCATAAAAACAGGCAGCATAATCAGTGTCCAGAATTTTTTCATAATGGTAAAATTTAAATTAAAAATCAGATTGACGTTTAAAATAAAACAAATATTGTGTAATAATGATCAATAGCAATGTAAGTAATGAACTAAGCCCGGTTCTCAGCATTGTTCTGAATATTTCAGAAAATCTGAATATTTCAAGCAGATATAGACTAAAATGATGTATTATTACCAGAATTACCGAATAGGTAAGAAAGGTCTGCATACCCATAGCCTGAAGTGATGGATAATTGCCCGGTACACTATCCTGTTTTGGAAGTACCAGTTTGAGTATTCCCGGTCGTAAAAACCCGGCAAATACAGTTGCAGCAGTGTGAATGCCCTGTTGAGCCGAAAACAGATCAATAGTAAAGCCTGTAATAAATGAAATTATCAGCAGCAGCCATCCGGGTGTTTCATAAGGCAACATTAAAATAAACAGGATGTATAAATAAGGGTTTGCATATCCGGCAAAACGGATATTGTTCAGAACCAAAACCTGAAACAATACTAATAATAAGAATTGTAAGATCACTTTCAGATATTGGCTCATAGTTCTGTGTTACATGTTTTTATATTGATACGTCAGTAATAATTGAAAGCTGTTCGTCACGCTCATTGTTCCTTACCACATAAACATGAGAGATGTTATTGTAATCAACTGAGAATAAAAGCTTTGCAGTGTAAAAATGATCTCCCTTGCCGATATAATAGTCTTTTACGGTACCTATCATAATGTCGGGCGGAAATATGAACGAATAACCACTGGTAACAATGGTATCGCCAGCAGTAATATTAACGTGCGAGGGAATATCACTGAAGGTGCCGATACGATAGTTCTTTCCATCCCATGACAGCGACCCTTGAAAATTGGTATTCAAAAATCGTCCGTTTATTTTTGTATTACTGTTTAAAACCGACATTACCCAGGAATAATTATCTGAAGTATTTATTACTATCCCCACAACGCCATCGGACGAGATCACGGCCATATCGGGCTTTATACCGTGTTGCCGCCCTTTGTCAATCATCAGGTAATTATTTCTTTTGTTTGTTGAATTGCTTATAACTTTTGCAGGAATGAACTCAAATTTGTTGTCGGTCAGGGTATCCTGAGGATAAGTGTGTGTTTCTTCTGAACCCGATTGATATCTTTCTAATTTCTCATGCAGTCTTGCATTTTCCAAGGCAAGCGATGTGTTTACCTTTTTCAGAAAGAAATATTCTGAAACGCCTGCTTTCCATTGATAAACAGTTCCCGTAACTTTATTGGCATTATTTACAAGAATATACCTCTGATAGTAGGTATTATTGATGATCATTGAAAAAGCAATGAACTCAAGCACAAGAAAAAGCAAAAAGAACTTGTGTTTTACCAATAATGCCAGAAGGGTTTGCATGGCTGTGCTTCTCAGTCAATAGCTTAAAATTATTTTATCAGGAAGTTGAATTTGTCGAAATTTCTCAAGGCTATTCCGGTTCCTCTTGCTACTGCTTTTAGCGGATCTTCAGCAACATGTACGGGAAGTTTCGTTTTTATCGAGAGTCTTTTGTCCAGACCTCTTAACAAAGAACCACCTCCGGCAAGATAAATACCTGTTTTGAAAATATCAGCAGCCAGCTCCGGCGGGGTATTTTCAAGAGCAATGAGAACAGCCGCTTCAATTTTTGCTATTGATTTATCAAGGCAATGAGCAATTTCAGAATAATTTACGAATATCTCCTTAGGGATACCTGTCAGAAGGTCGCGACCGTGAACAGCATAATCGGGCGGTGGATTTTCAAGTTCGGTTATGGCAGAACCAACCTCAATTTTTATCATTTCCGCAGTTCGTTCCCCGATCACAATATTATGTTGTTTGCGCATGTACTCTTCAATATCGCTGTTAAACTCATCGCCGGCAATACGAATGGATTTATTGTTTACAATACCTCCCAGGGCAATAACTGCTATCTCGCTTGTGCCACCGCCAATATCAATTACCATGTTTCCATTGGGTTCCATCACATCAATTCCAATACCAACAGCAGCAGCCATTGGTTCGTGGATAAGTTTTACTTCTTTTGCTCCTGCCTGCTCGGCTGAGTCCTTTACAGCACGTTCCTCAACTTCAGTAATTCCTGAGGGAATGCAGATAACCATTTTTAAAGCCGGCGGAAACAACGCCCTTTTATTTGGTATCATTTTGATCATCTGCCGCAGCATATATTCAGCAGCCTGAAAATCAGCAATAACACCATCGCGTAAAGGACGTACTGTTTTGATATTGTCGTGGGTTTTACCATGCATCATCTGAGCTTTTTTACCCACAGCTATAATTTTGTTTGTGCTTCGTTCTATAGCAATTATTGAAGGTTCGTCAACAACTACCTTGTCGTTAAAGATAAGAACCGTATTGGCAGTGCCAAGGTCAATAGCAATTTCACGTGTCAGAAATGAAAATAATCCCATATCCAGTATCTTTCAGTTAAATCTTTTTATTTTTTTCTCTTTTCTTTTGGTTCGAACCACTATTTTTAATGTTTAAAATGTCTGACTCCTGTAAACACCATTGTTAGATCATTATTATTGCAATAATCAATGGAATCCTGATCCTTAACCGAACCACCGGGTTGAATAATAGCTGTTATACCTGCTTTTGCAGCAAATTCAACTGAGTCGGCAAAAGGGAAAAAAGCATCTGAAGCCATTACTGCGCCTTTAATATCCAGTTCAAAGTTTATCGCTTTGTCAATAGAATGTTTCACTGCATCAACGCGCGATGTCTGCCCGGTGCCGCTGCCAATCAGTTGTTTGTTTTTTGCCAGCACTATTGCATTTGATTTTGTATGCTTCACTATACGATTAGCCCAGAGTAAATCATTAAGTTCTCTTTCAGAAGGCTTACGTTTGGTAACAACATTCAGATCATCGGCTTTTTCCTTTTTCTGATCCTTATCCTGAAATAAAATGCCATTCAATGCAGTACGGAACTGTTGATGTTGAAAGTCAAACTGTTTTGCCTGCAAAATTATTCTATTTTTCTTTGATTTTAAAATCTCAAGTGCATTATCTTCATAATCGGGAGCAAGGATTATCTCAAAAAAGATATTGTTTATTTCGTTGGCAGTTTCGGTATCTATTTCCCGGTTTGCTATTAGTACCCCGCCAAAAGCTGATACAGGGTCGCCGGCAAGAGCTGCTTTCCATGCTTCGGTAAGATTTTCGCGGCTGGCAACACCACAGGCATTATTATGCTTCAAGATTGCGAAAGTTGGCTCATCAAATTCACTGATAAGCGCAATTGCTGCATCAAGGTCGCCAATGTTGTTATAAGATATCTCCTTGCCGTGGAGCTGAGTGAAAACATCAGCAATATCACCGTAAAATACACCTTTCTGATGTGGATTCTCACCATAACGAAGCTCTGTTTTGCCTTTTACGCTTAGTTTAAAAGCATCAATGCCACTCGTTCTATTAAAGTAATTGAAAATAGCAGTATCGTAATCCGAACTTTCATTAAAAGCTTCGGCTGCAAACCGGCGCCTGTCGTCAAGTGAAGAATATCCGTTCTTTTCTTCAAGAAGGTTCAGAAGCCTTTCGTACTGACAACGGTTTGAAATAATCAAAACATCTTCAAAATTTTTTGCCGCCGCCCTAATCAGAGAAATACCCCCGATATCAATTTTTTCGATTATTTCCTGTTCATCATTTGTGGTTCTAACAGTTTCTTCAAAAGGATAAAGATCAACGATTACGAGGTCAAATTCCGGAATCTCAAATTCTTTGATCTGGTCTCTGTCCGGTTCATGTTTCCTTCTGGCAAGTATCCCGCCGAAAATTTTCGGATGCAAAGTTTTCACCCGTCCGCCAAAAATTGAAGGATAGCCTGTAAGTGATTCAACTGATGTAACCGGAATTCCGCTTTCCTTAATGAATTTTTCTGTTCCGCCGGTAGAGTACAGCTTAACTCCAAGTCGGTCAAGTGTATTGATTATTGGTAGTAAACCATCTTTGTGAAATACTGATATCAGTGCCGATTTAATTTGCCTCATATCAAAAATACTTGTTAGTTTTAAATATTCAAAAATATTGAATTGCAATTGATTAGCAAAATTTCGAAAAAATTTCAAGAACTTGCAAGTTTATTAAAAATATGCAAGCAAGGCGCATCTGATGCTAAATTTTATTTAATTTTACCTTTTATTTACAAACCACTGCCGGTTTTATTGTATGACTTAAATAGAATAATTTAATATGCTGTTTTTAAAATTAATAGGAGAGAGTTTTATTTTTGCTATCAATGCCATTGTTGTAAATAAAACCCGAACTATTCTCACATTGCTGGGGATTACAATAGGTATTTTCTGCATAATCTCTGTATTTACTGTTTTCGATTCCCTTGAAAGAAATATTCGCTCAAGTATTGAATCGCTTGGAACCAATGTGGTTTTTATTACCAAATGGCCCTGGGCAATGAGCAGCGCTGATTATCCCTGGTGGAAGTATATGAAGCGCCCTGAACCCAAACTGGAGGACCTGGATGAAATAATCAGACGCAGCCAGACGGTGGAAACAGCAGCTTTTATGGTAGCGTCTTCCAGAAATGTAAGTTATCAGTCGCTGAGTATTGATGGAGCTACCGTGGCAGGAGTTTCTCATGATTATGATAAAGTTATGTCAATGGAGATTGTGAATGGCAGATACTTTACTGCACAGGAGTCGGCTTCAGGACATAATGTTGCCATAATTGGTGATGATATCCGTAATACTTTATATAAAAATATTGATCCGGTAGGGCGTCAGATTGTAATATGGGGCAGAAAACTAAATGTGATCGGGGTGCTTAAACGTGAAGGTAACAGCGCTTTTGGCAATTCGCCGGATAAGCAGATTTTAATACCGGTAAACTTTGCACGTAACTTCATTGATTTGAATGCAGGCAATGTGAATTCAAATATCATAGCAAGAGCCAAACCCAATATCAGCAATGCTGAAATGACTGACGAGCTTACCGGGATCTTACGATCTGTCAGACGTTTGAAGCCTGCCGCTGAAGATAATTTTTCAATTAATGAAACCACCGTTCTGACTCAGGGTTTTGATTCACTTTTTAAGATAGTTACTATAGTTGGCTGGATAATTGGAGGGTTTTCGCTGCTTGTTGGCGGATTTGGGATAGCCAATATCATGTTTGTATCAGTAAAAGAGCGAACCGGAATTATTGGCGTTCAGAAATCAGTAGGAGCAAAGAATTTTGTTGTTCTGTTCCAGTTTCTTTTTGAAGCAGTATTTCTGTCAGTTTTTGGAGGTATTATCGGGTTGCTTATAATTTTTGCCGGAACTCTTTTAGCATCAAACATTTTTGAAATGGAACTTGCCTTGTCAGCCGGAAATATAATTCTTGGCGTAATGGTTTCGGCAATTATTGGTTTGGTTTCGGGATTTATGCCCGCCTGGACTGCTTCACATCTTGATCCGGTTGAGGCAATGCGAACAACCTTCTGAAATAATTCTGAAAATAACACCGAGTGGAAAAATACAACAGACCAATTTTACCGGTTGGAGAAATATAACCGAACAATTATCGCTATGCTCAATTGTTCTGAATATTTTAACCATCGGCATCGACAATTCTAAATACAAATCGTATAACAGGCATGAAACAATAGTTAGACTATTCTTCAGGAACGTAAATGTCCTGCCTGTTATATCCGGCAAAAACACCCAGCCCGTTTACAATATTGGAGTATATGTGAACGCTTTCGGCAAATGGGAAATCATCGTCGTAGTAGCTGTAGTTATAGTAGCTTTTATGAAAGTGATAGTAATTCCTGTCAGTTTGCATAATGTAAACAAATATGGAATCAAAATACTGTGAAGCAGTGTTAGTGGCGTCTTTATAATCAATATAATCGTACCTCCAGGTATTTGCTTTAATACGGTAGGTTTTACCATCTTTGTCAGCAATATAACTATCGCCGTGTTCAATGCTAAAATTATAAATGAATTGGTTCATAATGGTAGTATCAACACCTCCGAACCAGTCTTCGTAATAGAATTTCCGGTAAGCCCCTGTTGAATAATAGTTTTCAGCGGAGTTATCAATTGCTTTAAATCTGTATTCGAGTATGACAAAACTGCCGCCGTACGAGTCGTAACCTTTGTATAATGAGTCAATAGTAAGATTGCTGTATAATGGTTCAGGCACATAACATTCAGCGCTGGCTTTCTCACCTTCAAATGATTCAACATTAAGCTGGTAGTAAAAACCGGGTTCAATAGAAAACTCATTAGAGGGTATTGTAAAACACTTATATTTAGCACTATATGCAAGTTCTGATGCCGGATGTCCTTTTTTTGAGATAAATACTCTTGCCTTGTTGCCAACCGGTTCAACCTGATCGTCACTCATTGAATAGGGAATTGAGCGCTGTACATGTACGCGTATGATTGTGTCCTGTGGCGAGATAAATGAATAAACTACCAGACGTGGTTTGCTATCAGGTATTTTGAGATGTTTGGCATCAGTGATAAAATAGTCTTCGCACGAAACCAATGACAGCATGAATACCAGCACTACAGCCATAAAACCTGTATTGGCGAATCTTTTCGAAAGGATATTATATTTTGGTTTTTTCATAACAATTGATCTTAGAATTTATAATTCACCTGTATTGACGGAATGATGGGGAATAGAGTTACCTGTCTCAGCTTTTTCTCTGTATAATAACCATCCTCGTAATAGTTGTAATAGGTGTCCCAGAAATAAAAGAAAGGGTTTTTCCGGCTATATGCATTGTAAGCCCCAAGTTCCACCGTCCGCCTTACATTATGTCCGAATCTTGTGATATCTTTATGAAACTGTATGCCAATATCAAGTCGTTGATATGATGCAGCCCTGAAACTGTTTTTTTTATCATAAATATTGGCTTCGTTCCACCAAAAATTCTGAATGTCTAGGTCCTGATCATGCAATGGATGCTCCCTTATTGGGAAGCGACCTGTTGCAAGGTCAAAAGCATTTCCTGTACTGTAAACCCAGGTAGCGCTTAAAGTGGTTTTCTTGCTGAACTCATAAATGCCGACCAATGAAATGTCGTGTCGGCGGTCGTAACGGGCATAAAACTTTTCTCCAAAGTTCAATTCATCAAACTGATGCTGTATCCATGAAAGGGTATATCCTATCCAGCCACTGAACTGACCCGTTTTTCGCTGTATCAGCAGTTCAACGCCATAAGCCCATGCTTGTCCGGCAGTGATATTATCCTGCCATGAAAACTGATTGGCACCACTGGGATCGTCAATTAGTAAAAAGCTTGCGCCTTCTTTGTAGCCAATTATATCTTTTGATTTTTTATAATAGCCTTCCAGCGAGATTTCCAACTCAGGGTTTGATAAATTATATGCAAATCCGGTAGCAGCCTGCCATGAATTCTGAGGTTTGATCCTGTCAGTTGAAGGTACCCATAGATCTGTTGGTAAACCTATACCAGTAGTACTCAGCAAATGTACATACTGGTTCATAGCAGCGTATGACAATTTGTAAGATAAGGCTGGTTGTAGTATGAAATTAAGCGAAAAGCGAGGTTCAAACCTTTGATGGTTTTTACCTTTTGTAAAGAAATAACTGTAACGAATGCCGGGGTTGATTTTCAGTTTATCACCTATATTTATCTCATCTTCAACATAAATACCCGATTCAACTGATTTGTGTTTTTCAGCCGATAATTCAAACTGATTGAGATAATCATCTTTCAGCACTACAGCACTGGGAGTGAACTGATGATGTATGAACTGAATGCCGGCTCTAACCTGATGATTGGAAACAGGATGCCAGCTTAAATCATACTTGCCTCCAATATCCTGAATGCCCGATTTGTATCTTAGCTCGTATGTTTTTTTCTCATTGGTGATTTTATCTTTATTGTATTCTCTGCTGTAAATCTGAAACGAATAATCGGAAAAGATAAAGGATGTGTTTGAAAACAGACGTGGATGGAAAATATGATTCCATCTTATTGCTGAAGTTTTGTTCTGCCAGTATAGTCCTCCTTCATTTTCTTCAATCATACGCCTGTCGGAGTAACGATCCTGAAAAAAGAATTTATCGCGTCCGAAATATCCGCTGGCAAAAATCCTGTTGTTTTGATTTATTTCATAGTTGAGTTTTGTGTTCAGGTCGTAGAAAAAGTAACCGCCTCTGGAATCTTTTGGCATAAAAGGCTTTATAAGTGCATCAATATAGGTTCGTCTGCCCGAAACCAGAAACGATGCTTTATCTTTAATAATGGGACCTTCAAGGGTTAAGCGGCTGCTTATCAATCCAATGCCGGCTTCGCCACCAATTTTTTCCTTACTTCCGTCTTTCATCTGAATATCAAGAACTGATGATAGCCTGCCTCCGTAACGGGCGGGAAAACCACCTTTGAAAAGCTGCATGTTTTTGATTGCATCACCATTGAAAACCGAGAAAAATCCAAATAAATGGTTCGCATTATAAACTATGGCATCGTCGAGTATGATAAGGTTTTGGTCAGGGCTTCCCCCACGAACATAAAAACCGCTGCTCCCCTCTGTTCCTGACTGTACACCGGGCATTAACTGAATAACCTTGAACATATCCTTCTCACCCAACAATGATGGTATTTTGCGCGCCTGATCCACAGGTATTTCTATCTGCGACATTTGTGGAACCTGACTTATACGGTTCAATAACCTGTCAGTAACTATTATCTCTTCAAGCTCAATGCTTCCTTCAAGTTCAATGTCAAGCCTGATATTCGATCTTAAATCCAGTTCTCTGACAACCGGTTTATAACCAATGTAGGAAAAGATAAGTTGAATACTGTCAGCCGGCAGATTAATTGCATAATAGCCATAAATATTACTTGTCGAGCCTATTTTGAGCTTTGGCTCATAAATATTAACGCCGATAAGAGTTTCGCGGCTGTTTTTCTCATAAACATAACCACTCACGGTGAAACGATTTGTGGTTTGAGCTGATACTATAATATTGCTACATAGTATGATCAGAAATATAATTAATTGAATTACAATATGTTTGTGTTTCATCGGAGCAGTAAGATAAATATTGTAACAAAACTGAATAATAGCCTGTAATATTGTTGTAAACCTGTGTTTTACCAAAGTTTTTTCAAAACCGGCATTCTTAATTTGATCTTGAATATAAATTTTAGTGCATGAGGACTGTCACCATGTCTTATATTTTTATCTCATTTATTTTGCCCTCCCTATTGACTTACCTTTTTTTAAGTTGTAATTTTGTGGAATATTTCACAAAAGCCCATTTAGTTATTTGAATTATGAATAGAATTGCAGTAAATAATTGAAATACAATATATTAACCATTGTTGTTCTTTGTCATATTAATTAAATAAAGCATTAATAGCACTAGATTCTACAAAACCATATACCCATTTTCTCTTGTAAAACAAAACAATTTGTTTTACAAACGCTTGCCATTGCTAATTCATAAAACCTAAAATCCTACTCTTGTCAACAGGCATCAGCATTATATGTCTGACCACACCAACAACGATTAACGCTCAAATTGCTGGTTTTTAGCTTATAAAGAATAAATCCGACATTCCTAATGATGTATACACTACTTGCTTTACAGCTCCTTTTTGGCCAAAATGTATTAATCATTCACAAAATCCATATATAACCTTAAATTTTTTTAACTAACACAAATAATTAAAACTTATGAAAATTGCAACAACCTTATTGTTAGTGGCTTCCATATTTTTTGGTAGCCTGGTTTTTCCCCAGCAAAGGGAACCCCAACCCGATCCTGAAAAGGATAACCTACTGAAACTCTCAGAGTTTTTTCATCAAAGGCACCAGAAGCGTCAGGCAGAAGTAGAAAAGTTTCTATATGAAACCGGATATAATTTAAAATATATATCTGATGACAGGTATTCTGAAATAATTTACATTGACGAATTTGGTATGCCACAATTATACATCACCAATAATTTAAATGCAGCACGGACAACTGGAACAAATCAGCTATGGCCCGGTGGTTCTACAGGTCTGAATTTAAACGGTAACGGTTATATTATTGGGATCTGGGATGCAGGTGGAGTTCGAACCACGCATCAGGAATTCGGATCTCGAGTTACCATTAAGGATGGAGCTAGTTTACATAATCATTCAACACATGTTGGAGGAACAATTGCAGCAAGTGGAGTTCAAAGTGCAGCGCATGGTATGGCTGGTTCTGCGACCCTAAGATCTTACG
>JBASHR010000008.1:0-28862 GCA_049654165.1 Bacteroidales bacterium | reverse complement strand
TCATCTCGTTTTTTATGAGAAACCCCGATTTTGAGACTTTATGCTCGTTTTCGGGGTTTTGTTTCTACAAAGATACAACTTAATTATTTATAAACCAAATACTTAAGCATTTTCTGAAAGTGCCTTTTTATAAAAAGGGTTCTGAATTATAGACAAAGGACCCTGTCCGGAATTTTTTAAAAACCGGAAAACATTATTTAAATCAGCAGAACTGATTCAAACTATTAATAGGTAACTTTTGGTGGGAGGGCTTTTGCCTGCTCAATAAAATCTTCAACCTGGCTTAATCCGGGAACTGCTCTTGTAATTTTCTTTTCAGCCTGAACTTCAACCAGTTTTGCATGAAGATTCTGCGCATTACGGTTTCTGAGTTCCTTAACAGTATCAACGCCAGCAGCTTCAAGCAGCTCAGCAAACTGAGGTCCTATACCTTTTATACGAAATAGATCGGCCATATTAACCCAGGTGAGAATAAGCTTCTCAGAAATTCCTGTTGCCTCAGCTAATTTTGACCTTCCTGTTCTGGTAGCTCCTGCTTCAAGAAGATCTTCAACTGTTTTAATACCATTGCTGCTAAGTTTTTCGCCATAAACCGGGCCAATGCCTTCGATTTCTTCAATTTTCTGTGCCATAATCTTTTTTTTAAGTTAACAAAATAAGTAAAATTAATCTAAAGTAAAAATTGCTGAGATTTTTTGATAGAAAGTGCAAAATTACAAAAATATTTCAAAATCAAATGGATACAGAACTGCAGGCCAAATCTGCTTAATTAATAAGCTCTTGACCTTTTAGTGTTCATATCTCAATAATAAGACCAGGTCATTATTTATTTATTGATCGTAGCCCGTCATTTTATCAAATAGGATTCATAATAAGGTTTTAGAAAAAATATTTGATGACTCCTGTCTTAAATATATTACTACGATTATGGATTAAAGATTAGCTGATAATTAAACGGATAAGAAAAATTACTGAAGGCTTAAATGGATTTTCCTGGTTTTTGGGTAGTTTTTTATCTGATTGTTTTACTTTTGTTGAAATTTTAGATATAAATAACTTTAAATTAATATCGTATGTTAATGAAAATCAGGCTGTTGGCTGCCAGTATTATAATTCTTGCAATTTTTTCAGGTTCTTGTTCAAATTCTGAAGAACGCATTAAACGTAAAGCCGAAAATATTCACCGTTCGGTATTGACTTTGGATAGTCATACTGATACACCCATGATGCTTGGGCGTAAAAATTATGATATTGGTAAACGTAATGATGCAAGGAACAGGGGAGGGAAGATTGATTTTCCACGGATGAAGGAAGGAGGACTGGATGCTGTGTTTTTTGCTGTTTTTGTCGGGCAAGGTCCACGTGATGAACAAGGGCATGAAAAAGCGTATCAAAAAGCAGTGAATTTGTTTGAAAACATTGAAAACGCCTTGGCGCAGCACCCTGATATGGCTGAACCAGCTGTCGCTGCCGATGAAATTATGGCAATTAAAAATAAAGGGAAATCAGCGGTATTAATAGGAGTGGAAAATGGTTATCCTATTGGGAATGATTTGAGCATTATAAAAGAGTTTTATGATCGTGGTGCACGGTATATTACTCTGGCACATACCAGAAATAATGATATCTGTGACTCTTCAACCGATGACGAAGAGCATGGCGGTTTGAGTGATTTTGGAAAACAGGTTGTTCATGAAATGAACCGTCTTGGAATGATGGTTGATGTTAGCCATATTTCAGATAAGTCATTTTATGATGTACTGGAGATTACCAAAGTACCTGTTATTGCTTCTCATTCCAATGCCCGCGCCGTATGTGATAATCCCAGAAACCTCACTGATGAAATGCTGCTGGCTTTGCGTGAAAATGGAGGAGTTGTTCAGGTATGTATTTTGAGCTCCTATGTTAAGGACCTGCCTGAGAATCCTGAAAAAGAATCTGCTTTGAAAGAGTTGAGGGAGAAATACAATTATTTTAAGGATCTTAGCGAAGAGGAAATGACAAAAGCCGGTGAGGAATGGTATGAAATAGAGCGTAAATTCCCCGGACAGTTAGCTACAGTCTCAGATTTGGTTGATCATATTGATCATATTGTCAATCTAATTGGGATTGATCACGTGGGCATAGGTACTGATTTTGATGGTGGAGGAGGTCTGGAAGATTGTTTTGATGTAAGTGAAATTGGAAACATCACTCTGGAGTTGGTTCGCAGAGGTTACTCGAAAAAAGATATCAGTAAAATATGGTCAGAAAATTTTCTGCGTGTATTCAGGGCAGTACAAGCCGGTGCTGAAGCATGATGTTTTTATGACTGGTACCGCCCCTCTATAGTTCCTGATAATTAACAAGGATTAATTCTTTGCCAGATATTCAGCCACACCTTCATGTGTGTCTTTCATTGCTTCTTTCCCGGGCTGCCAGTTGGCCGGGCAAACTTCCCCCACTTCTTCATAATACTGTAATGCGTCTAGCATGCGTAATGCTTCGTCAACATTGCGACCCAGCGGGAAATTGTTGATAAGTTCATGATGTACAATGCCGTGCTTATCCATCAGAAATAATCCACGATATGCAACCATTGGTCCTGTAGCAATTGTGTGTCCTTCTTCATCCCAGTCGTAATTGCCGGCTAATACTCCAAAATTCATACTTATGGTTTTTTCAGTGTCGGCAACAATAGGGTAGGTAATACCTTGAATTCCACCCTGGTTTTTAGGAACCTGAAGCCAGCCCCAGTGCGACTGTTCAGTATCTGTTGAGCAGGCTACCACAGCGCAATTACGTTTTTCAAATTCAGGCAGTTTTTCCTGAAAAGCATGAAGCTCGGTAGGGCAAACGAATGTAAAATCTTTGGGATAGAAAAAGAAAATGACATATTTTTTCCCCAGATACTGGTCAAGGCCAAAATCCTCAACTATTTCTCCTCCATTAATAACAGCTTGTGTTCTGAAGGACGGTGCTTTTTTTCCAACTAATGACATATTAAATATTATTTGTGTTTGTAATAAATTAAAAAACAGCTTGTGTGTATTGAAAACAAGCTGTTTTTACTAATGTTCAGTTAAACGGGCAGAGATCAAAAAATAAAACTTCCCATTAACACTTTTGCATTGAAAATATCAAAAAGCAATCGCCACTTTATATCTCCCAGGTATCGCCGCTATTCAGCAAATCGTCAACATTTTTTATTGGCGAAGTTGCCTTGGCATATTCATTTTGTTCTACTATCAGATCATCATAAGTGGGGAAAACTGCTGAACGTATAACTCCCATTGCCATAGGAAACAGAGGGGGGCGCATTTTTGCAAGCATCAGATGCAATCCCGGATCTTTTTCATATTGATCATGAACAAGAATATCTTTTTCAGTTATTCCATTTTCACCCAGCTTAACAACTTCGAGCTTGATGCCATTGAGGCGGATACCCTTATCATGGTTCTTACCAAAGATCATTGGCTCGCCATTTTTCAGCAATATCTGGAAATCGTCACGTGTTTCCTTTGAAGAAACCTGTTCATGGGCACCTTCGTTAAAGATAACGCAATTCTGAAGCACTTCAATAACCGAAGTACCGTCGTGGCGCGCAGCTTCAAACATGATATCGGTCATTAGTTTAATATTGTTGTCAATAGCACGAGCAAAAAATGTTCCCTGGGCGCCAAGTACAAGTTCACCCGGATTGAACGGATGTTCGATTGTCCCGTAAGGTGAGGTTTTAGTTTTGGTACCAATGGGGGTTGTTGGTGAATATTGCCCTTTTGTCAGTCCGTAGATCTGATTATTGAACAACAATACATTGAGGTCTATATTTCGGCGTATGGTATGAATGAAATGATTTCCGCCAATAGCCATTGAATCGCCGTCGCCGGTAACCACCCAGACACTGAGATGTGGATTTGATAGCTTTATTCCGGAAGCAATTGGCAATGCTCTTCCATGGATACCATGAAATCCGTATGTGTTAACATAATATGGGAACCTGCTTGAGCAACCAATACCTGACACAAACATGAAGTTTTCCTTACGATAGCCAATTTTAGGAAAAACATTGGTCACTGCTGCAAGAATGGCATGGGCGCCACAACCCGGGCACCATTTTACCATTTGGTCGCTGACAAAATCTTCCTTGGTTAAGGGAATATCAGATCTTTTTATGGTTGGATTATCTGTTATCATTTTTCCTCCAGAATTTGATTGAATTTATCTTTAAGTTCCTGAACCATAAATGGCAGGCCTTGTACTTTATTAAACTGATTATAGGCAAATTGCGGATGCTTAATTCTTAGATAACCGGCAAACTGACCCATATTTTGTTCACAAACAATTATTTTCTTGAAGCCTTTGAACACATCAACTGTGTTTTTGGGTAAAGGCATAATATAATGAAAATGAGCATGACTGATACTCACTCCATCTTTCTGCATTTCCTGTACGGCAGTCAGTACAGAACCTTCAGTACTTCCCCAGCTTACTACAAGCAGATCGCCGGTTTTTTCACCGGTTACACTTTGTTCAGGGATATAGTCAGCAACTTTATCAACTTTTTCCTGACGTAATTTAACCATTAACTCATGATTAAGCGGATCGGTACTTACGCTTCCGGTAATATTCTCTTTTTCAAGACCACCAATTCTATGGCGCAAACCTTCAGTTCCGGGAGTAGCCCATTTACGTGCAAGGGTTTCCGGATCGCGCTGATAAGGTTTGAAAGGCGTGTTGGGTTCTGCCAGAGGCGGATTAATAGCAGGCATATCAGCCACTTTTGGAATTTTGAAAAGTTGCGACCCGTTACCCAGGTTACCATCGGTAAGCAACACCACCGGGGTCATGTGTTCCATGGCAAGCTTAGCTGCCATGTATGCATAATCAAAACAATTGGCAGGACTTGATGCTGCAATTGCAATTAAGGGGCACTCGCCATTACGGCCATATAAAACCTGTAATAAATCTGATTGCTCTGATTTTGTAGGCAAGCCGGTTGATGGCCCTCCTCTTTGAACATCTACAACTACTATTGGCAATTCAGTCATTACTGCCAATCCCAAAGCTTCGCTTTTCAATGATAAACCGGGACCTGAAGTGGTGGTAATTGCAAGAGAACCAGCATACGAAGCACCTATTGCGGAGCAGATACCTGCAATTTCATCTTCAGCCTGGAAAACCTTAGCTCCCAGATATTTATGTTTGGCAAGATCCATCAAGATCTCAGTTGCCGGAGTAATTGGATAAGATCCAAGGAACAATGGCCTTCCGGAGCGTTCAGAAGCAGCAAGAAAGCCCCATGAAGTGGCTACATTACCGGTAATATTACGATAACGTCCTTTTGGCATTGCCGCAGGAGGAACTTCAAATTTTGATTCAACTACTTCAGCACTTTCGGCATAGTCATATCCTGCCTGTAAAACTCTTTTATTGACTTCAATAATTTCCGGTCTTGATTTAAATTTCTTTTCAAGGAAAGAATAAGTAGAATCAAAACTCATATTGAAAATATTCAACATCATTCCAAGCGCAAACATATTGCGGCTTTTATCGGCAACTTTTGGCCCGTGCCCAAGATCGGCAATACTTGCTTTAGTAAGTTCTGAGATAGGAGCTTCTACTACATTATATAAAATCAGACTGCCGTCTTCCAGGGGGTTTGTTTTATAACCAGCCTTCTCAATAGCTTTTTCTTCAAAAGCATCTTTGTTAACAATAATAGTAGCACCTTTCCGCGCCCATTTCAGGTTTGCCCGTAACGAAGCAGGGTTCATTGCTACTATCACATCGCATAAATCTCCTGTAGTATGGATTTTTTTATGACCAATACGAACCTGAAAACCCGAAACACCAGCAATAGTGTTATGCGGAGCACGAATTTCAGCCGGATAATCAGGGAATGTTGCCAGGTCACGCCCTGCAATTGCAGCAGCTTCCGAGAACAGAGTACCGGTTAGTTGCATGCCATCGCCCGAGTCACCGGCAAATTTTATTACCGCATCATCCATATGGATCATGTTTTTTACCTTAGTTTTATTCATAATGAACCGCTAGATTAGTTTTTGCAAAAGTACTTGTTTTATCTGTTCAAATTAAGTATAACCCATAATTTTTGTTTTGCCTGGATTTTGTTCCTGAAAAACAGGATTTTTTCTGCCTGAAACCAAAATCCTATAAAAATTTACACTTTTGTTAAGCATTGAATATCAAACAAATAAATCTTAGTTTTGTTTTTGATTTTCTGTTGTCGTTTTTGTAATCGGTTTGAAACCAGAACTTTAGTTCTTTTTGCAAAAAACTAGTTCATAATGGTTCTAAAATAAAAAAAAGTGGCTGGTTATATTTTTTAATATTATCTTTGCAGTCAATTCGATTAGTTCAAAACCTATTTAAAAAATAAAAACTATGGCTTACGTAATTAATGATGATTGCACAGCTTGTGGAACTTGTATAGACGAATGCCCGGTTGAGGCTATCTCTGAAGGAGACATCTATGTAATTGACCCGGATATCTGCACTGATTGCGGTGCTTGCGCAGATGTGTGCCCGGTTGAAGCAATTCACCCGGCTTAATTTATCCGGCAGAAAACCACAAAATATCAGCCCATCGTTACCGGTGGGCTTTTTTGTTTGAAATATGAAACCTTTTATATGAGTTCTTTGTTTGATTTTGACAATGCGAACTCAATAAAAGTACTTATTTTTGTAAGTGAGAGATAAAAGGATAAAATTGGGTTTCTGACGTTTAAGATTAAAATAAGGAAGATATTTTATTTCGGATTAATAGAAAATTATATTACACTGATTATGAGCATCATATGGGTTTTTTAAAAAATACGGACAAATAAATTAGCGGAAAATAAACTTATAGCATCATATTATGGATAAACATTCTTATTTATCGAATGCTGAGCCAAATGCGATAGAACAGCTTTATGAGCAATACCTGAACAATTCCGGATCATTGGATCCGGGCTGGCAGAAATTCTTTGAAGGATTTGAATTTGCACGAAAATCCTATACTGAACCTGCCGCTGGGAGCCACCTTATGCCAAAAGAATTCAAGGTTATCAATCTTATCAATAACTACAGGGAGAGAGGGCATCTTTTCACCAAAACCAATCCGGTACGGCAAAGACGGCGTTATTCACCTACTCTTGATATTGAAAATTTTGGTTTGTCAGAAAAAGACCTTGATACAATTTTTGAAGCCGGAAGCGAGATTGGAATCGGTAAGGCAAGTCTGAAAAAAATTGTAGCCCACCTACAGCAAACATATTGTCAGTCAATTGGTGCAGAGTTTGCTTTTATTCGTGATAAAGAAGCTTATGAATGGCTCAAGATTAGGATGGAAAGCTCGAGCAACACACCAACTTTCAGTGTAGAGGAGAAAAAGACAATATTAAGAAAGCTGGCAAAAGCTGTATTTCTTGAGAAATTCTTCCATCGTAAGTTTGTCGGGCAGAAACGTTTTTCGCTCGAGGGCGCAGAATCTATTATTCCCGGCTTGAATGCAGTTATTGAATATGGCGTTGAAATGGGTGTAGAGGAAATAGTACTGGGAATGGCTCATCGCGGCAGACTTAACGTGCTTGCCAATATAATGCAAAAATCATATCAGGATATTTTCAATGAGTTTCAGCAAAAGGAATATGAAGACGAAACTGTATTGGGCGACGTAAAATATCATTTGGGTTATACTTCATCCTATGAAAATGGAAACGGCAGGAAATGTATTTTATCATTATGTCCTAATCCTTCACATCTTGAATCAGTGAATCCTGTTGTTGAAGGTATTGCGCGTTCACGCATTGACACAGTATATGGTGGCGATCTTAACAAACTTATTCCAATTCTTATTCACGGTGATGCTTCTGTTGCAGGACAGGGCATTGTGTATGAGGTTTTACAGATGTCGGGTCTGCCGGGTTATAGGACCGGTGGTACCATTCATTTGGTAATTAATAATCAGGTTGGATTCACTACCAATTATCTCGATTCACGTACCAGTATTTATTGTACTGATATTGCAAAAACCACCCAGTCACCGGTATTTCACGTTAATGGTGATGATGTTGAGGCATTGACTTTTGTAATGCGTATGGCATTGGAATACAGGGCAAAATTCAATAATGATGTTTTCGTTGATCTGCTTTGTTACCGTAAATATGGTCATAACGAAGGTGATGAACCACGGTTTACGCAACCTATTTTATATAAGATCATTGAAAAGCATCCGGATCCATATAAGATTTATTCTGATAAGCTTATTTCCGAAGGAGTAATAACCGCTGAAGAAGCCCGAAATGTTGAAGCCGACTTCAATGATTTGCTTGAAAAAGAACTGGAGGCCTCCCATCAGACCGGTAAATCGAAGATTTTCCCGTTTTACGAAGAGGTTTGGAAAGGGATAAGAAAGGCTAAATCCGATGATTTTGAAAAAAGTCCGGTTACTGCTGTTTCAAAAGAAACACTAATGAGAATTGGGCATCAGATAACTGAGAAACCTCAGGGGAAAGCCCTGTTCCGTAAGTTGGAACGCCTTCTTGAAGACAGGCGCGGGATGCTTGAAAAAACCGGAAAGCTTGACTGGGCTATGGGTGAATTACTTGCATACGGTACTCTGCTTGACGAAGGAATTCCTGTGAGATTAAGCGGACAGGATTCGCAACGGGGAACCTTTTCTCACCGCCATTCGGTTTTAACTATTGAGGATTCAGAAGAACGTTATGTCCCGTTGAACAATATAAGTGAAAAGCAGGCACTTTTCAGTGTTTACAACTCTTCTTTATCAGAATACGGCGTACTTGGATTTGAATACGGTTATTCTTTGGTATCGCCCAATGCTCTTACTATCTGGGAAGCTCAGTTTGGTGATTTCAACAACGGGGCTCAAATCATATTTGACCAGTATATATGCAGTGCTGAAGAAAAATGGAGGATTATGAATGATCTGGTAGTGCTCTTACCTCATGGTTATGAGGGACAGGGACCAGAACACAGCAGCGGAAGGATGGAGCGTTTTCTCAATCTTTGTGCCGATAATAATATGCAGATCGCAAATTGTACCACTCCTGCCAATTTCTTCCATTTGCTTCGCAGGCAGTTATATCGCGAAATTCGCAAACCTCTGATAGTGTTCACTCCTAAAAGCTTGTTGCGTCATCCGGCTTGTGTTTCCCAGATTGATGATTTTATCACTGGTGGTTTTAAAGAAGTGATTGAAGATGATTTAGTTGAAGCAGCAGGTGTAAAAAGGGTGATCTTGTGTTCAGGGAAAATCTATTATGAATTGATAGAAGAACGCGAGAAAACTCAGCAATGGGACGTTGCCATTATCAGGGTTGAACAGTTGTATCCATTCCCTGAAAAGCAGCTTAACAGTATTTTATCGGGTTATCCTCTGGCAGAAACTTTCATCTGGGTTCAGGAAGAACCGGCAAATATGGGAGCATGGACGTTTATTTCAAAACGTTTGCCGAAATATGACCTTATGCTTGCTGCCCGTCCCGAGAGCGGAAGTCCCGCTACCGGGTCTATTAGCCTGCATAATCTCAGACAGCGAAAAGTTATTGAAAAAGCTTTTGGTGAGTGTAACTGCCACCGCAGCGGCATAATTTGTAAAATGATTTGTGCACCTAAAGAATGGAGACCGGCTCTTACAAATGCCGACTAAGCTGTATTCCATCATATTTAAAAATTAAATATCAGTATTGAAATAAATCAGGCGGAATTTAACTTAATCACATAAAACAACAATTAATTGTATGATTGAAATAAAAGTACCAAGTCCGGGTGAATCAATTTCGGAAGTACAACTGGCTTCATGGCTTGTCAGCGATGGTTCTTTTGTAGAAAAAGATACTGAAATAGCTGAAATAGACTCTGATAAGGCAACTCTTACGATCTCAGCACCTGAAAGCGGAGTTATCCGTGTTTTGGTTGAAGTGGGTGAAACAATAAAGGTAGGTGCAGTAATAGCACAAATTGATACTTCGGGCGTGCCGGAAAAAGCAGAAAAACCTGCGGAAAAACCAGCTCCTGCCAAGGCTGAACCAAAGGACTCTGCTAAAGAAGAAGCAACAAAAGAACCGGATAAAAAAGAAAAGCCTGCAGAAACAAAGGCTCCTGCTAAAGATCATAAGCTACCTGAAAATATTCAGATCAGTGTTTCTCCTCTTGCACGCAAACTGATGCATGAACGTAATCTTCAGCCTGAAGAGATTGCATCACATTTTCTGAACCTTCGTATTTCGAGGAGCGATGTAGAAGAGTATCTTGATTCGGCAAAAACAGCTCCTGTTGTAGATAGCCCTGGACCGGCACCATTCTCAAGAGAAGTGGAACGTAAGAAAATGAGCACACTCCGCCTGAAGCTGGCGCAGCGTCTGGTGGCTGTGAAGCAGGAAACAGCCATGCTTACAACCTTTAATGAGGTGAATATGAGCAAAGTAATGGCTTTGCGAAAAGAATACAACGAAGCTTACAAAAACAAATATGGGGTTTCAATAGGCTTTGTATCTTTTTTCGCAAAGGCAGTAGCCGAAGCCATTAAGTTTTTTCCTCAGGTTAACAGTATGATTGACGGCGACGAGATAGTTACTCATAATTATGTGGACATCGGAATTGCTGTTAGTGCACCCAAAGGGCTGGTAGTACCTGTGATACGCAATGCAGAAAGCATGACCATGGATCAGATAGAAAAGAAGATCAAGGAACTTGCTATTAAAGCACGTGAAAATAAGATCACCCTCGAAGAAATGACAGGAGGTACTTTTACCATTACAAACGGAGGAGTGTTTGGATCAATGCTTTCAACACCAATAATCAATCCGCCTCAGAGCGCTATTCTTGGGATGCACAATATTGTTGAACGTCCAATTGCTGTTAATGGTAAAGTAGAGATACATCCTATGATGTATGTGGCGCTTTCATACGATCACAGAGTCATTGACGGACGTGAGTCAGTAAGCTTCCTGGTAAAGGTAAAGGAAATGATCGAGAATCCGGTAAAAATATTGTTCGGCGGAAATGATCCCGAAAAGGTTTTACTGGGATTATAATTCAAATAATGTAACAATCCGGAAATTTGTTTTCTCCGGTACTGCTCAAAATATTATTGTATGGCACTAATAAAATCAGTTAACGGTGTCAGCCCCGTTTTTGGAAAAAATTGTTTTATTGCCGATAATGCGACAATAGTAGGCGATGTAATTATGGGCGACAACTGCAGTATTTGGTTCAATGCTGTTGTGCGCGGCGATGTTCATTACATACGGATTGGAAATACAGTGAACATTCAGGATGGAGCAATTATACACTGTACTTATCAGAAAGCACCGGTAAATATTGGTAATAATGTTTCAATTGCACACAGGGCTATTATTCACGGTTGTACCATACACGACAATGTGCTTATTGGCATGGGAGCCATTATTATGGACCATGCGGTAATTGAAAGTAATTCAGTAATTGCTGCTGGTTCTGTGGTGCTTGAAAACACGGTTGTTAAAAGCGGAAGTGTTTATGCCGGAATTCCGGCCAAGAAGATCAAGGATATTGACACAGCTTTGCTTGAAGGGCAGGTACAACGTATTGCCAACAGTTATATAATGTATGCAGGCTGGTATAAAGAATAAAAGAACTGGATTAATTCCGGCTTTCAAACCCGTTTAAGATACTTATCTGTTCGAACCATTTCTGCTTTTAAGAGACTATTGATCATAAAGTCAGTTGAATAATGGTCAATCCTTATCACCTAAAATATTCTCAAAATATAACCATAGCGGATCTTTGGGAACCGGTGCTATAATATTTAGGTTAATCCCTGAAACAGGGTGCGTGAACAATAATTTCCGGGCATGAAGATGTATGCTTGCATCATCGTTGGGTCGGGCTGCACCATATTTCAGATCCCCTTTTATGGGGCAGCCAATTACTGATAACTGAGAGCGTATCTGATGATGCCTTCCTGTTATGAGTTCAACTTCAAGGAGATGATAATGATCGCCTGAGGCTATGACTTTATAGGTGAGTTTTGCTGGTTGAGTGTTTTTTCGCGGTGAGCTGAGTGCGTATGATTTGTTTTTCTCTCTGTTTCTCGACATAAAATGCTTTAACTCACCTTCCTTATCAGGCGGATGATTTTTTACCACTGCCCAGTAGATCTTTTTTATTTCCCGGTCGTGAAGCATCCTGTTTAAACGTGCAAGTGCCTTTGATGTACGTGCAAAGATCACTGCACCGCTAACAGGCTGATCAAGGCGGTGAGGAAGTCCCAGAAAAACAGCCCCCGGTTTATTGTATTTTACTTTTATATACTTTTTTGCTTTTTCAAGCAAAGGCTCGGTTTCGGTAATATCGCCCTGAACTATGTCACCGGCATGCTTGTTCAGAATAAGAAGATGATTATCCTCATAAAGAACTGACCGGCTGATATATTCCAGATTATCGGGCATGATTGCCACCATTAACAAAAATCAATACTGTTCGTTGTCGTTTGGGAATTCCAGGTCTTTAACATCCTGAATATAAGTTCGCACGGCATTTTGAATTTCTTCACTCAGATTGCTGTAACGACGCAGGAAACGCGGTGAAAATTCCTGTGTGATACCAAGCATATCATGAATAACCAATACCTGACCGTCAACTTCACGCCCTGCTCCAATGCCAATAACAGGAATTTTTAATTCTCCGGCAACCTGAGCACCCAGTTTTGCAGGTATTTTTTCCAGAACCACCGAAAAACAGCCTGCTTGTTCAATAAGATGAGCATCGCTGATCAGCTTGCTGGCTTCGCTTTCTTCAGTTGCTCTTACCACATAGGTACCAAATTTGTGAATTGACTGAGGTGTAAGACCCAAATGCCCCATAACAGGTATTCCTGCTGAAAGAATACGATCAATGGATTCAAGGATTTCCTTTCCTCCTTCCAGTTTTACGGCATCGGCACCGGTTTCTTTCATAATGCGAATAGCAGATGAAAGAGCATTCTTTGAATCTCCCTGGTAAGTACCAAAAGGCATATCAACAACTACAAAAGCTCTGGAAACAGCTCTTACCACCGAACTGCCATGATAGATCATCTGATCGAGCGTAATGGGAAGGGTACTGTTAAAACCGGCCATCACATTTGAAGCCGAATCACCTACCAGAATAACATCTATTCCGGCAGCTTCAACCAGACGTGCCATTGAATAATCGTATGCTGTGAGCATTGAGATCTTTTCCCCTCTGTTCTTCATTTCCTGAAGTACATGGGTAGTTACTTTGCGTGCAGTTACTTTTGTCATTTTATTTATCTTTAGGAAAATAATTATTTGCTAGCGTTTTTGGGGATTGCAAAGATAAGTATTCATTGTTCAAAAAATGAAACAATTAAGGATTGAATGCCAGAAAGATTATTACAGATTAACAGAAACCGGATCAGATTGTAATTAAATACCGGAATTATAAGGTTCTGACAATGATTATCGGTATCTTCCAACTATTGATTTTACTGAGCCCACATAACTCCACCCAAAGAGATTGACATGAACCAGCAACGGATATAAATTGCATATATCAATACGTTGCTGCCAACCCGGAGCCATTGGGAATGCCTGATTATATGCTTCGTAAAAACTGGAAGAAAAACCTCCGAAAAGTTTGCTCATGGCTATATCCATTTCCCGAAAACCATAATATACCGCAGGATCTATAAGACATGCCCGGGAGTTATCGTCGCACAGAAAATTACCACTCCACAGATCACCATGAAGCAGTGACGGGTTTTCAGTAGGGAAAATATCGGGAAGAACCTTATACAGATTTTCAAAATGAGCAATTATGTTTTTATCTGCCAATCCTTTATCGTAAGCCGGTTTCAATTGTTTCTGAAGCCTTTCCTCAATAAAAAAATCAAACCAGTTTATGTGTTGCCGGTTCGATTGATGTAATGAACCAATATAATTGTTATGTTCAAGCCCAAAAAGATCATTTGAGTTCTGATGTAGATCAGCAAGCCTCGTTCCGAAATCCTCCCAGAACTTATGCGTAACTGCTCCCTGTTCGATAAACTCAAGTAGAAGCCAGCTATACTTATCTGTTTCGCCCTGGCTGATAACTTTGGGAATGCGTAAAGTCTTTGAGCCTGCAAGTAGATCAAGCCCAAGGTGTTCGGTTTGGAACATTCCGGGAAAACGGTTCGCAAAATTATATTTCAGAAAAAATGCATCCTTTTGTGTTTGTATTTTGAAAGCCTGATTAATATCCCCGCCCGATACCGGTACAACCGAAATTATTTCAACATGACTTCCAATCTCTGATCTGAGTGTTTGCAGAATTGCTGATAATAATATTTCTGGAATCATAACGCAGTGATATTCTGTTCTTTACTAATTTTTCTTTAAATTACTAGTCCGAAAACCTGGCTTTAGAAAAGAAATAAATATGTACGGCTACTAAACCGCTTTAGCAATAATTCTATTGTAAGTAAAATAGTAATAACGACAAAAACAATAAGGCTTAGCGAAGACCCTTTCAGGAATTCAATAAAAACCGAAAAACCACTGAAAAAACCGGATATATGGCTAAAATAATCACGAATATGCTGTCTTATGGATTCCGGATCAAACAATCCGAGATTTTTGATAAAAGGCGATAAAACAATAATGATGCCTGCTGTTAATATTAAAGCACCAAAGATCCAAAATATGTTTTTCCATGTCCAGAAAGGCTTTTCAACCTTTTCTCTTTCAAATTGCCTTATGTCACTCATAACCTTTAAAGTGAAATCAGTGCCTGGTTTTTCAGTTTGTGTGCTTTTTAAAACCTTTGCAAGAAAGTCGTCTGTTAATTCTTTATTTTGCATAATAAATATTTTTTAGTGCACGACTGGCATGCTTTTTTTCAATTTTTCATTTATCAATAAATACAGTTTTTTTCTGATCCTGTGAAGTTTTACCTTAATGTTAGTCTGGGACAGTCCGGTTATTTCTTCAATTTCTTCAATACTTAAATCGTCAGTATAAAACATATTTAGCAGCAAACAATCCTGAGGATGAAGTAGTTGCATTGTTTCTTTAATTATGCGGCTTTCTTCTTCAAAATCAAGCTGATTCATATTGCTTTGTATCTCATCCTCTGAGTAGTTCTGGATTACAGGTTCGTCAAGCGAAACCATGGGGATTTTCTTTTTTCGTGTTGAAGAAATAGCAGTATTAGTAACAATACGATACATCCATGTTGAAAATTTTGATTCCTGTTTGAACCTTCCCAAAGACTGATATGCTTTCAAAAAGGCATCCTGAGCAACTTCTTCAGCGTCTTCAGTATTTTTGCAAACACGTAATGCAATCGAAAAAGCCATGTCTTTATAACGATTGACAAGCACTTCGAAAGCAGCAGTTTCTCCGTTGAGTACCCTTGCGATGATTATATTATCATCAGTTTGAACCATATCTATGTGTTTGACGTAAATAATCCCTTTGGGTTACAAATAAACCCTGCTAAAAAGGCATTATTAATCAGAAATTCTCAACTTTGTTTTACATCTGCAGACTATGCAAATGTATTAAACCTCCTTTCTTAATTTTGTAAAAGTACTGATTTTAAGAATCATCCCCTGGGTTCAGGATATTTTATAAATGGCAAAAGTATATTGTCTGATTAAAATTTGAACCTTGGCCGTGATTTAATGCGGGAATTACCTGAGCAGCCTGCTAACAGGTTTTCGAAAGAAAATCTGATATGCTTCGAATCCGTATATCTTATACAGTCTGTGTTTACAAAATAGCCCAAGCTATTTTGTAAATTTATGTCAATGGTTTAAATATTTAGAACAATCGAGCAGAAGTACTGAAAAATCCGGTTTGGGTTTTATTTTACTTTTACCTCAACAGCCTGTAATACTTCAAAAGTATCGCTATCGTATACAAAAGCAACCACTGAACAATCATTTTCTTTCCAGTCAGGGTCAAGTGTGTACTGATATGGTCTTGAAAAGTTGGTTCCGGCAGGGTTCCGGTTTCCTATACAAAGAATATCACCCCAGGTGCCATTCACTGAGCCCCGCAAAACATGGTTGTGCACGTAATCATCAATCTGGGGAGTAGGGCCAATATCAGGATTGCTGTTCTTTTGCGGAGAAACAATATTGCTTTCGGTAATGAATACTGAAAGATTGAACTTTCGCTGCATCTCTTCAAGCAAAGTTATGCTTACCACGAAGTTGGCTTTTCTGCTATCTTCATCGTAATTACCAATAACTTTTATATCCATTATCGGATCCTCAGATATCACTTCACCGATTTTTTCAGCTAATTCTTCAGTCTTTATTCTATGCTTACCTTCAGGATATCCAAGCCTGTTTACCATACTTTTAGGTAGGCCTGATTCTTCCATTTTAAATTTAGTGTCAAGTGCATTTCCTACTTCAGTACGGTAATCGGCAGGAAAAGCTACAGTTGGACGCCCGTTATAATTAGCATGAACAGCTACAATTATAATCCTGTCGCCATAAGTGCTCACAATATCATTGAGGGCATTGGCTGCTCTGGGACAGTTCGGGCATTGATGTCCGGTAAATTCTTCGATCAGAATAGTTTTTTTAGCTTCTACTTCTCCAGTTTCAATTAAATATGATTCTTCGATTTTATTGCATGACTGAAATGCAAATAAAATAGACAATAGACTAATCAGAATGATTCGATATTTCATGATTTCCTGTTTGTTTACTTAAAATGAACTAGTAATTGTAATAGTTAAACCGCTGCTTGCAGGTACATATCTGCACACACCGCCCACACAAACTATACCTTCGCGTTGTCTACCCCATACCAGTGCAATGCGTGAGGAATGATGAGTATAACCCATAGCGGCATTATAATAATGTCGTTTCTGGCCTGATTCAGGATTGCCGTAATTATAGCTGTCGCTGATACTGAAAGACCATTTAGGAGCAATGGTATATTCTACCAAAGCCATAGCCCAGTCTCCCTTATCCTGTTTGGTAAGCAAATGCTGGTATTCAAATCTTAATGTTTTTGTTGGCGCAAGTCTATACTGAATATCAGCAATACCAATATTGGCTTTTACAATTGGTTCGCCTGGGTGACCTTCAATCACATCAATATTGTATAATAAGTTAAGATATTGCAGGGTGATTTTCAGGTCACGATTCATACGACGGGAGATTTCAATATTAAGATCCCTGAAATATTTTTCGTCACCCATATCAAACAGAGCAGCTTTGTATCCAAGAGTTCCTTTTTCTCCTATCGGTGTATTATTATCAATGGCTTTACGGTTCAAAGAATTAACCATGGCAAAGTTGGCAGTTATAAAAGTACCGTAATTGCCTCCTATTTTTGTCTTTTTCTTGATTGTGTAAATTATCTGCCCCTGGAATGCCACTTCTCCGTTTGGCTGGGTGGCATATGGATACATGGCTGCCAGATTATAAGTATGTTGTTTGGTCAATGGAGGCAGAAAATTGATATCGAGGGTTGTTGATTCAGTACGGCGAGATTTAAAACTCATGTTATCAGTGTGCTTGGCAGATGCCATCACACTCAGACCGGGTCTGAAATAAGTTGCACTGAGATATAAAGACTGCCCGGGTTTGTATATAAATCCGTTAATTGCCGATGGGTTGTTCATTTTATAGGCATATTCGCTGATGAAATTAAAATTTGAACTGCTCACATTCAAACGACCGGAGTATGCCGGAACATTTTCGGGTAAATTATAACGAAAGCCCGGCTTAGAAATGATCAATTCATCATGCTGGTATTTACTAACCATTCCTGCACCAGCAAAAACCCTTACCGAACTTTCCTTCATAGAATTGATAAGATCGTTGATTGAAAAATCGGCATCAATTCCGCGTACAATTCCAGGAGAATGATCCCAGAAATAACGCTGTTTTCCGTAAACGCCCTTTAGTGCAATGCCTTCTGCAGGATTGAACTTAACTCTTACACCGTCAAGAAAATTATCCACACCAAGATTCCAGTCTTCGTAAGCCCGTAATATAAGCCCGTTGCCAAATTGTTCATAAAAACTACCGGCAGTAACTTCAAAATCACCGGTTTTATATGTCATGAATCTGTATGGCATACCTATACCTGTAGGTTTGGTATCATATCCCTTGATGGGGTTCAGATAATATTCAAAACGCAAACCGGCAGTAAAATCACCTTTGGTAAAGAGCAAATTGGCAAAACTGTTCATCAGCATTTGTTCATTCACCTCAGGAGCTCCTATAAGTGTGTCGCTTCTGTACAACTGACCGTCGAACTGAAAATTGCCACTTACCCTTGATGGGCCCGCAAATCCCTGTGCAAAAGATTGTACGGGATCAAATAAAATGAGTGATAATGCAAATAATAGAATTATTTTTTGCTGCTTTCCTGTCATGATAATAAAGTAGTGAATTGAGTATTTTGAGTGATTTGAAGATGGTTTTCAGCTTAATGATTGGAAATATCTTCGCCGGCATTAAGCTTTCTGATTAGGTTAATAAGCTGATCCTGACTGCCTTCTGAAAATGAAGTATGTTGCCAAACTATTTCACCTTTACCGTTAATAATGAAATTGTGAGGTATCTGGTTAACATTCATTGCCCTTTTAAAATCTCCGTTAGGGTCAAGCAGGATTTCATATTCCCAGTTTTTACCCTGAACTGTTGGCAACACTTTAGAGGTACTTCGCGAATCATCAATTGAAACAGCTATAAGTTTAACTCCTGTTTCATCAACCCAGTCTTCGTAAACTTCAGCAATTGCTGACAGCTCGCGCATACAGGGAGTGCACCATAATGCCCAGAAGCTCAGAATAATAGGTTTTCCGTCGTTTTCAATGTTTGCAGTGTTAAAATCGCGTCCATCAATTGTTTTTACAACTGCTGATGGGATTTTGTGAAAAGTTTTCTCCCCGGATTGAGCCATGCTAACGTATCCGGCAATTAGAACAGTTAAAAGCAGAATGATCTTTCTCATGTCAGATAGAATTTAATTGATGATTTCATAATGCGGTGCAAAAGTAATATAAACTTTGTTTGCTCAATATTTTTTCCGTGAACCGCTGCCGGAAAAATACTTTTTTATCATGACAAAGGCTTTCAGCTTACAATTACCGTGCAACTTCCGTCTCCAATAATTTAAATTTTATTGAAAATCATTTTTCGAACTCAATTTCATATAATTACGGAACAATTATTGATACCTTTGTTACTTCGGTTCATTAACGAATAAATTTTTAATCATGAGAATATCATTTTTTTATACTGTACCGGTATTGTTGCTTACATGGGTATTATTAAGCTGCAATCCGGTTAATTCAACCCCTCAGTCAACAATGAATGAAAATAAAACCAAAAAATTATGGCAGCAGGTTGATTCACTGCAAAAAGCCGGAATGCCAAAGGCAGCAATGGATATTGTAAATCAGATTCAACAGCAGATCATACCTGAGCATAACCATCCTGAATTTATCAGGACTATTTTGTATCAGATAAGGTTGAGCGCCGATTTTGAAGAAGATCATTTTGAAAAAAGCATTGCTATGGTGGACAAGTATATAGCGAATGCCGCCCAGCCTTCGCTTTCAATACTGAACTCAATACAGGCAGAGCTTTATTATCGCTATTATTCGGTAAACCGGCATTTGATCCTTAGCCGTACTGTTACTGAAGGCGAACCGGGCGATGATATAAAAACCTGGGATGTGAGAAGCATTTTGCAAAAGGCTGTTTTTCACTATGAACAGTCGCTAAGTGCTCCTGATGAATTGAAAAAGCTCCATGCTTCCGGTTTTTCAGAAATTCTGGAAGAAAAAGAAGGTTCAAAAATTTATCGCCCCACACTGTTCGATATTCTTGTACACCGTGCTCTTGATTTTTTTACAAACCCTCAGGCTACTCTTATTCAGGTAAATGACCCCATTGAATTAAATAATGAGTTTTTATTTGAGCCTGCTGAAAAGTTTGTAAATACTGCTACAGCAAAACCCGCCGAGCTTTCGTTTAATTATCATGCCCTTACATTGTTCAAAAAGCTCATTGGTTTCCATATTAATGACAAAACCCCTCTTGCGCTGATTGATGCTGACCTTAAACGACTTTCATGGATAAAGGAAAATATCACACTTGAGAATAAGGATGAATTATACATGAAGGCTCTTGAGCAGCTTGAACAGCAATATTTCGATTCGCAGGCTTTCCCTGAAATTGTTTATGCGATTTCCACTGAACTGGTAAGACAAGGGAATACCTATGACCCGTTTGAAAATCCGGAACCCCGCCTGAAACTTAAAGAGGCAGAGATTAAGCTTGAAACTGCTATACAGCGGTTCCCTGATCTGCCTTCTGTAAAAAACTGCATTAATCTTAAGAAGCAAATCTCTGAACCGGTTCTGAATATACAAATGGAATATGTGAACCTGCCCGGTAAGCCATTTAAGGCATTGGTTTCACACCGAAATGTAAAGGAATTGTATTTGCGCATTATTGGAATAGCTCCCGAAACTGATAGAGAATTAAGGCAAAACTACCATAACACAAAAGAACTTATTGATCAGTATCTGAAAATTGAACCTTATTTTTCATGGAAGCATGAACTTCCTGACGATGGCGATATGCAGATACACAATACAGAAATTCCTGTTAAGGCATTGCCTTTAGGCTATTATATTGTGATTGCGGGTTTTGATGAGAACTATAATAATGTGGATTATGAATTGTCGTTTGAATCTTTCTGGATTTCAGCTTTAAGCTTTGTAAGCCGCACTGAAACAGATGGAAGTGTAAGATTTTTGATTCTGGACAGAGATAATGGAAAACCTTTGAAAAATGTTACGGCAACGTTGTGGCAGGAAAGGTATAACCAATCTTTACGCAGATATGACATTGTAAAAGGCCCCAAATACACAACAGATGCTGGCGGCGGATTTACTATTGAAGCTGATGACTCTTCAGGACGGACAAACAGAATGGCTGTTGAGCTCACACTTAAAAATGACCGTCTCATGTCTGACCACTACTTTTATGTTCAGCCCTATATTGAACAGAAATATACACATACACAGACTCATTTTTTTACTGACAGAGCTTTGTACCGTCCGGGGCAAACCATTTATTTCAAAGGTATAATGATAGATACTGATGGCAAAGACCACAGGCTTAAAACAAATTTTAAAACAAATGTTGTTCTGTACGATGCCAATTATCAAAAAATATCGGAGCTTACAGTTACGACCAATGATTACGGAAGTTTTGCAGGCAGCTTTGTCATACCGTCAGGATTGCTCACAGGCAGTTTTCAATTAAGCAATCAGTATGGAAATAAGAGTTTCTCGGTTGAAGAGTATAAGCTTCCGCGTTTCAGGGTGGATTTCGACACTATAAAAAGCAATTATAAATTAGGTGAATCTGTTACTGTTCAGGGACAGGCATTTGCTTTTGCCGGAAATCCAATAAACAATGCTGAAGTGAAATTCAGGGTTACCAGGCAGATCAGGTTTCCCTATCCGTTTTATCGCACAGGATTTTATTATCCGTCGTCGCCTCCGGCAGAGATCATTAACGGAACTACAAAAACTGATGCTAATGGTAATTTTACTGTAACTTTTAATGCTATCCCCGATCCTGGTGTTCCGAAAGAAAGGAATCCGGTGTTCATTTTCAATGTTATGGCTGATGTTACCGATATTAATGGCGAAACACAAAGCGGCAGCACAAGTATAGGCATTGGGTATGTTGCCTTGCTGCTCAGTGCTGATATTCCTGATATGCTTAATCAGGAAGCTTTCAGGGGTTTCAGGATTGATGCAAAAAATATGAATGGCATAGATCAGGAAGTTACCGGAGAAATTTCAATACAGAAACTCATACAGCCGAAAAAACTGTTTCGCGAAAGATCATTTACCCGCCCTGACCGCTTTATACTGGATAAAGCCACACATGATAAGATGTTTCCCTTTGATGTGTACGATAATGAAGATGATCCCTCATCGTGGGAGGTGGAGAAACAAATGTTTGCTGATAAATTCAAAACCGGTTCTGCTGACAGGATAATTCCGGATGGGTTTCAGACCTGGACTCCCGGGACTTATTTAATTGAGCTTAAAAGCAAGGATGCTTTTGGAGAACCTGTGGAATTCAAAAAATATTTCACAGTATATTCTGAAATTAAGAAAACAGTACCTGTGTCAAAGCTTTGGTGGTCGGAATTGCTCACTGCCGATACTGAGCCCGGACAAAATGCCAGAATACTTATAGGTTCGAAAATAAAGCTTACAGTGCTGTATGAAATAGAAATAAATGGCAGTGTTGTTGAAAGCCGGCGATTGAAGCTCAACAACAGCACTATGTTAATTACCATACCCGTTGCTGAAAGACATGTGGGAGGTTTCAGGGTATTATTCACTGCTGTAGCTCAGAATCGTGTTTTTACCGAAGCTCTTTCAGTTAATGTTCCTGATAAGAGCAGGCAACTGAATATTAAACTTGAAACAAAACGTAACCGGCTTGAACCCGGAGGAAAGGAAGAATGGAAGGTGTTTATAGGCAATTATAAAGGTGAGCCGGAAAAAGCTGAACTGCTGGCAGGAATGTATGATGCTTCGCTGGATGTATTAATGCCTCATAACTGGGCTTTAACAATGTACGACCGTTACCGTCGTCAGTTAAACTGGAATGCGGGCGCAGCTTTTCGGCAAATATCCTTGCATGCAGGTTTATATACCTCATTTCCCGAATATTATCATCGCGAGTATGATAAACTTAACTGGTTTGGATTTGATATATATGCTCCAATGTTTTTCGATTTTCGTTCAGGAGCCAGATATTTAACAAAAAGTAAAAGTTTTACGCCTGACAGTCAGGCACTCATGCAAGAATCGTATGCAGTAGCTGACGATGCTGTTTCGGGGGGTGATTCTTACGATGAACAACCTGAATCCTCCCGGGCTGAAATGCCTTCACTAATGATAAGACGGGATTTGAAGGAAACAGCTTTCTTTTATCCGCAATTATCAAGTGATAAAGATGGAATTGTTACATTGAATTTCACTGTACCCGAGTCGCTTACACGCTGGAGATTAATGGGTTTGGCTCATACAAAGGATTTGAGGACAAGTATGCTTGACGAGTTTTTTGAATCGGGACGTGAACTCATGGTAATACCCAATCCACCACGATTTTTACGCCAGGGCGACGAGATGCAGTTCAGGGCAAAAGTGGTAAATATTACTGATAAGGAATTGGTTGCCGATGTGTCGCTTAATTTCCTGGATGCACTGACCATGGCATCAGTTAATGAAAGTTACAATCTGGTTCCGGAACAGAAGAAAATTGTTATTCCTGCGCATGATTCCCGCAATGTTTTCTGGGATATTAAGGTGCCGGATAAAGGTTCCTATGCTATAATATACAGGGTAGCGGCAATTGCAGGTTCTCACAGCGATGGCGAAGAAAACTTGCTGCCTGTTCTTACCAACCGCCAGTTGATCACAGAGAGTATGCCTATGTTCGCCGGTTCGAATGAAACTAAAACCTTTGTTCTTGATAAGCTGCTGAAGTCGGGCAAAAGTGGTTCCACTGCCGTGAACCATCAGTTGACGCTGGAGTTTACCTCTAATCCTGTATGGTATGTGGTTCAGGCTTTGCCGTATTTGTCAGAACCAAATTCAAAGAGTGCTGATGCCATATTTCAGCAGTATTATACCAATCAGCTTGCATTGCATATAATAAACTGGCATCCTGAAATTGAAAGGGTGTTCAGGATATGGCAAAAAACTGATCCGAATGCATTACTTTCAAATCTTGAAAAGAATCAGGATCTTAAAACTGCAGTTATTGAAGAAACTCCATGGCTCTCTGATGCTTTGGGTGAGTCAGAACAAAAAAGACAGATTGCTTTGCTGTTCGACAGGGATAATATTGCCTCAATGCTGAAAAAATGCTTCAGGGAATTGCTTGATATGCAACTTGAAAACGGCGGATGGTCATGGTTCCCGGGTATGCCTGACAGCCGGCATGTTACTCAGCAGCTTGTTGCAGGGTTTGGAAGATTGCAGGCACTGGGAATTGAGAAAATAATGCAAGAAAAAGAGCTGTATAAGAGCATGCAACAGGCAGTTTTGTACATTGATGAAAAAATGACCGAAGAGTATAATAAGCTGAAAAAGCCTGTTGACCCAAAAACCAACCAGCTCCATCCCGGAGTTATACACTATCTGTGGGCAAGAAGTTATTGGACACGACAGTTTCCGCTGGGTGGAAAACATCAGGAAAGTTTTGCGTTCTGGAAAGATCAGGCTGAAAGATACTGGACAGGACAGCAGCTTTATTTTCAGGGTATGATAGCAATTGCATTGCATAATCTGGGTTCTGATGCTGTTGCAGGCAGGATAATTGCCTCGGTTGCCGACAGAGCACTTACCAGCGAGGAAATGGGTATGTACTGGCGCGATCTTCGTCAGGGATTGTATTGGTATGAAGCTCCTGTTGAAACACAGGCTTTGCTGATCGAAGCTTTTGCCAATATAGGCAATGACATGCAAAAAGTTGAAAAAATGCAGCAATGGCTTATAAAGCAGAAACAAACACATGCCTGGAAATCAAGTAGGGCTACCGCTGAAGCTGTTTATGCCATTCTGATGCGCGGAACTCAATCTTTTGGTGTCAATAAGGATTTCAGTGTTCAGATAGGTGATCTAAAAATCAATCCGGCTACTTATCCTGCTGTTAAAGAAGAAGCCGGAAGCGGATATTTCAGGATATCATTTAAAGGTGATGAGATAAAGCCGGAAATGGCGGAAGTAATTGTGAATAATCCCGGTAACACAATTGTATGGGGTGGTTTGTACTGGCAGTATTTTGAGCAGCTCGACCGAATTACTTCACATGAAACTCCGTTGAAACTGAAGAGGAGTATTATGCGTGAGGTTTTAACTCCTGCGGGACCTGTGCTTGAAACGGTTACAGATCAGAAAACACTGAAAACAGGGGATAAAATGGTAATGCGTATTGAGTTAAGAGTTGACCGCGACCTGGAATATGTTCACATGAAAGACCTCAGAGCCCCTGCTTTTGAACCTGTTGAGCAGATTTCAGGGTACAGGTACAAGGGAGGTTTGGGTTATTATGAAAATCCACGTGATCTGGCTACTCATTTTTTCTTTCAGTACCTGCCAAAAGGTACTTGGGTCTTTGAATATCCGGTAATAGTATCGCAAACCGGAGATTTTTCAAGCGGAATTACCAGTATTCAGTGTCTGTATGCTCCTGAATTCTCAGCTCATAGCGAAGGCATCAGAGTAGAGATAAAATAAGGTTGTTATCCGTTGTTACGGCAACCCGGCTAAATTCCTAAAACCTGGAAATAAATACAAGTTTTAGGAATTTGCTTATCTTTGTTGCAGAAATTAAGCTTCACATATGCGACAAATTAAACGTAGGAGAGAACTTAACAAGTTATCTGCTCTTAAAGATAAAAACCTGATAAAGGTAATAACGGGCGTTCGTCGTGCAGGAAAATCTACTCTGCTGTTGCAGTTTCAGGAATTGTTAAGAGTAGAAGATCCAAATGTTCCGATTGTATCCATTAATTTTGATTTGCCTGAATTTCGATTTCTTGCCGAAAAAGACTGGCATAATGTTTATGATTATATAAAAGGTTTGTTGCAGGATAACATTACTAATTACATCTTCATTGATGAAATTCAGAATATATCAGAATTTGAGAAACTTCTTGAAGGATTGTTTGTTACCCCGAATATTGATTTATATGTAACTGGTTCTAATGCCTATCTTCTGTCAAGTGAACTAGCTACTTTACTAACGGGAAGAGCATTTGAGATAAACATGCTGCCTTTTTCCTTTGCAGAATATTTGGAGTTTACAGATGAACCCTCAAATCCTGACCGGGCTTTTGCTGAATATATGCGCATAGGCGGATTTCCTGAAGCTGTCGGACTGGCCGGATCAGGTGAAAATTTCACCTATGTATATCTAAAAACCTTGTTTCAAAACATTTACGAAAATGATATTAAAAAGCGATACACTATTTATTACGATACTTCATACAATGAAGTAGTTGATTTTTTGATTGATAGTGTTGGCTCACGCGTTTCTTCGGGAAATATAGCAAGGGTTTTAACCGATAATGGAAAAAAGATTGATAATAAAACAGTTGCAAGATATATTGATACACTTGTAGAGGCTTTTCTTTTTTATAAGGTGAACCGATATGATATAAAAGGAAAACAATATCTGGCTACACAGGAAAAGTATTATCTGGTGGATCCTGGTTTGCGTTATGCTTTATTAGGTAAGGAATTTGCTGCAGATACCGGACATTTGCTTGAGAACATCGTTTTTCTTGAGTTGCTGCGAAGGGATTATCAGGTTTGGATAGGAAAAACAGATAATCTGGAGGTGGATTTTGTGGTTAGGGATAAGAATGGATTTACAAAATATATACAGGTTGCATATACAGTAAAAGAGAAAAAGACCCTTGAGTGGGAACTTGCTCCTTTTCAAAGGATACCCGATTTTAATGAACGGATAATAATCACAATGGATTATGAAACAGGCAGTCATAGCGGGGTTAAACAGTTAAACGCTATTGACTGGCTTTTAAATAGAAAGGAATAGTATAAAAGGAACAACTGTCTGCCAGAAGGGTTAAATGCAAATCGTATTATTTGCGAAAGTTGTATATTTGTCTTGCGAAACCAACTTAGCAAACCTCAACAAATATTACTACTGTTAATATTAGGGCTGGCAATCCAGAGTGACAAAAGATAAATAAAGTGGAGTCCAGAAACCACTTGAAAAAACGGGGCGTAATCCGAAAAGCCTTACAAGTAGGAAAAATAAAAATAAGAAATCATGGCGTTATTTATCTTAATTATTTTAGCACTTATTGTTTTAATGATTGTGTCTCAGTGGAAGATTTATACAAAAGCTAATAAGCCGGGATGGGCTTGTTTAATCCCAATTTACAACATAATTGTTCTTTTGGAAATTATTGGGAAACCCTGGTGGTGGATACTCTTGTTATTAATTCCGGTAGTAAATTTAATATTCTCGATATGGATGACCAATTTACTGTCAAAGAGTTTCGGAAAAGAAGTGGGATTTACAATTGGGTTAATATTTATACCAATTATTTTTATACCAATTTTGGGATTAGGTGATGCAAAATATAAAGGTCCTGCCGGCAGTTTACCCACCACAGGTGAAGCCATTTGAAACTGAACAAACAGTAATGAATCAGGAATAAAAGGTCTTTGTAAAAATAAAACCTGAAAGGATATTTGAATGCCATATTTATTATTTACAAAAGTTTTAAATCTGTTTCGTTATGCAAAGGCCGGACCAACGCAGTTGACATTCGCTTAATACCAATGGGAATAATTTATTGATGTATCTGCCGATTTAATGTCGTAGCACTTGTACTGATAATTCAGGAGCAATATATCGAACATTAGTTCTATGATTTGGGTTTATATGATAAAGCCTGCTGTTATGGCTGACTGATAACATGATTAATCAAATCTTAAAGAACTGAAAAAATGATGAAAAATAGTATCCTGCTTATTACAATTTCTGCTATCTTACTTTTAGGATGTAACGGACAAAGCAACAGTCAAAAACAATCAAATGACATAACCGGCAACCCGCCAACCGGATCAGATTACAACCTTACACAGGATGAAATCCGCTCATTAAGTCAGAACTTAAAACCAATAATACCTGGTCTGCCAACTATAGGCATTTTAATGTTTGATGATGTTTTGCAGACTGAATTAACAGCTCCGGTAGATGTATTTGCAAAACACTCCGAAGACGGAAAGCAGTTGTTTAATGTAATTACCATTGCTGAGAAATACGACCTTTTTACCAGTGAAGAAGGATTAAAAATGTTCCCTGACTATATTTTCTCCAATGCACCCCAGCTTGATATCATCATTGTTCCGAGTGCATATGACATGACCGAAAAAGTAAAGGATATAACCCTTGTGGATTTCATTAAAAACCAGGACAATAATACTGAATACACCATAAGCAACTGTGCCGGTGCCACTTTGATTGGTGAGGCCGGTATTGCCTCCGGAAAGAAAATTGTTACCTGGATTGGTGGAGGAGTTGATCTTCAAAAGGCTTATCCAGATCTGAAGGTTCAGGATGACTCAAAGATCAGTTTTGTGGAGGATGGGAAATTCATGTCATCAAATGGTAATCTTGCCTCTTATATTTCATCGCTTGAGTTGCTTGAAAAACTCACAGACAGAAAGCACAGGGAGTATGTGGAATCCAGCCTGTATCTCGACCGTTTGCAACAATGGAAAAAGTAAACGCCATCCCTTAAATTAGCTTATAACATTAGTATTTCGTCAGAAGCACCGTTGCTCCTGTTTCTGAATTATTTCCTATTTTTGAATGCCGGTAGTTGCCGCTGGATTTTTACTTGAAATTCGGTGTAACTACTTAGAATGAAGCTTTGTGTGCGGTGCAAAGAAATTATACGATTGTTTTTAGAAAATTGGATTTGTAATTTCTAAATGATATCTTCCGTAAATATCGTCAGATGCCATTACCGCCTAATTTGATTAAAAAGGACAATTCGCGTTGAATAAATGTTGAGTTTTACTATAAAGGGATTTGGGAGACATTGTAAATGAATTATTTTTACCGGAATTCAATCCAACTATTTCTTAAATCATCTATTGATGAAATAATTGGTGTAATGAATAGATCAAATGAGTGAGCTGGTCTAATAAAACTGGACAGAAATTTAGTAATTTTAAATTTTTTGTACCATGAAAAGAACAAGAAGAACATTTAGTGCTGAATTCAAGGCCAAAGTTGCTATTGAAGCAATCAAAGAAGT
>JBASHR010000007.1:0-9023 GCA_049654165.1 Bacteroidales bacterium | reverse complement strand
GTTTATCAATATATATTGAATCAGGAAGAACATCATAGGAAAAAAACGTTTAAAGATGAATACATAGAGTTTTTGCAAAAATTTGGGATTGAATTTAATGAAAAATATTTATTTGAATGGCTGGATTAACTATTTCACCCCTTCGGGGTTAGAATCATGCGTAACCATTATAATAAAAGCTATAAAAATTTCATCCCTTCGGGATTTAGCAATAAATGACAGAGTTATAAAAAACACCAAACATTAAAATAACCAATGAAACCTCGAAGAGGTGATATGATTATAAAAGGCACAATAACACACATGATCCAAACCCTGAAAGACCAGCTGGATTAACTATTTCACCCCTTCGGGGTTAGAATCATGCGCAACCATTATAATAAAAGCTATAAGAATATCATCCCTTCGGGATTTAGCAATAAATGACAGAATTATAAAAAACATCAAACATTAAAATAACCAAAGAAACCTCGAAGAGGTGATATGATTTAAATTTCGTTTACTCATATATCTTACCCGGAGCTTTGTGTAATTTTGCCGGCAATGAAACAGAAACTTATTTTAAGTATAATTTTTGGAAGCCTTTTACTGATAATTGGTAAAAGCTTTGCTTTACAGGAAAAAAAGCAGACGCCGGCAAGGATAAAGATCATCCAGGCTGATGAGTTGCGTTTTGAACGCCGGGCTGGAAGAGATATCAGACGTTTGGTAGGAAACGTTGTTCTTGAACATGAAGAGGTAAGAATGTATTGCGACAGCGCTAATATGACTGAAATAGAAAACAGTTTTGAAGCTTTCAGCAATGTAAAGGTGAACTCAGGTGATACATTATTTTTATATGGCGATTATCTGAAATACAACGGCAACATACGTCTGGCTGAAATATTTTATAATGTTCGTTTGCTTGACGATAAAACAACTCTGACAACCAATCAGTTAAACTATAATCGTAATACAGGTATTGCCTATTATGAGCAGTCGGGCAAAGTCGTTGACAAACAAAACGAATTAACCAGCCTCAGAGGCTATTATATGACATCAGAAAAGCGTGTTCATTTCCGCAAAGATGTTGTTTTGATAAACCCGGAATATGTAATGAATTCTGACACATTGGTTTATCACACTAAAACCGGGGTTGCTAACTTTTTTGGACCTACTACCATAGAAGCTGACGAGACTTATATTTACTGCGAAAATGGCTGGTACGACACTCAGAATGACAAGTCACAGTTCAATAAAAATGCAAATATTAAAAATGGCGAACACGATATCCGTGGCGATAGTCTTTATTATGATCGCAGCATAGAGGCCGCAAAAGCCTTTGAAAATGTTGTTATTGTTGATACCGTACAGAATATTATCCTGAGAGGTAATTATGCCGAGTATTATAAAAACCTGGGTCATACCTTTATTACAAAAACTCCCCTGGCTATTTTTATTGATAAAAATGATTCCTTATATCTCCATTCCGATACTATACGTGCAATATTCAATGAGGATCAGGAGATTGAACTGATAAAGTCATATAATAAGGTTAAATTTTATAAAAGCGACTTGCAGGGTATGTGTGATTCACTCATTTATAAAATGAATGATTCACTTATAGTTATGTATCGCGAACCAATATTATGGACAGGCGAAAACCAGCTTTCAGCCGATTCGGTTCATGTGAAGACTAATGGTGAAACTATCGAAACTCTGACTTTGTATCAATCGGCATTTATTGTCAATCGTAGTGATAGCCTCCAATTCAATCAGGTTAGGGGCAGGACCATGACCGGCTATTTTAATGAGGGGGAGCTTGATTATATCATAGTTTCGGGAAATGCTGAAACAATTTATTATGTGAAGGAAGAAGATGGTAATCTAATAGGGATAAACAAGGCTGTAGGTAGCCGTATGCGCATTGAGCTGGAAGACAATAATATAAAAAAGATTTTTTATTTTGAGAAACCTGATGGAACCATGTTTCCTGAAGCAGACCTTGCAGAACCGGAAAGGATTTTAAGAGGGTTTAACTGGTTTGAAGACAAAAGACCTAAAGAGTGGACTGATATTTTTAAAAAATAGCAGCTATTTTTCTTTTGGTGTATAGGGTCGTCTCGAAGCCCGGCTGCCAAAAGCTGAAAAATGAATATACCTACCCGGATTTAACCTCATATCTTCCAGTAGATTAGACAATTCTTTTGAAGCCGATTCAAGCGATTCATATAATTGTTTATCGTTTATCAGCAGCCCCAGGCTTCCCTCACCGGTTTCAATTTTTCCGAGGATCTGATTCAGATTAGTCATTGTATGTTCGAGGTGGCTGAAAGTTTCTCTGATATTTGAAGCTGCCAATGAGTCGCTGATAGTTTTAATGTTTTTTATTGCACCGGCAATTTCTGTATTATTATTCCTGAGGTTGGAAGATATTGCTTCAATATTTTCAAGAATAACTGTCAGCCTTCGTCTCTCGGTTTGTATTAGGGTGTCAATGGTAAAGCTTGCATGTTCAATACTGTGTATGGTAAGCTTAATGCTTTCAAAACTCTGTGCAATATTGATGCGGGCTTCTTCATTAAAAATAGTCTGAATAGCTGTAACGAGTGTGTCAATGGATGAAAGCAGCTCTTCGGCTTTCATTTTAATTGGCTGAACCTGACGGTTTACTTCTTCCTGCAGACTTGCCTGTATATCTGATTGAAGAGTATCGTTCATTTCAACCACGAGGTTGGAATTCCCAAGAACAATATCAATAGCTTTTGAACCCATAAGGTCGGCACTGAAAATTCTGGCTATTGAGTTTTTGGGGATTATAAGATCACGGTTCAGCATCATTTTTACGATGATACGTGCCGATCTTCCACCTTCAAAATAAACCTGATTCACCTGCCCTATTTTCAATCCGTTAACATATACCGGATTGGCGCTGGCAAGCCCTCCGACTTCATCATATTTGGCATAAACTATTAACTTCTTGGTAAAAAGATCTTTTCCCTTAAGGTAGTTATATCCCCATATAAAAGCTGTGAGCGCAACAATAAATAATGCGGCTATTTTTATTTCACTTCTTATTTTCATGGGTCTGTTTGTTTCTGTTTATTGTAGATTATGCAAAAGTAATAAATGAATGCTGAATTCAGGCTTATTCCATGGTTTTTAATAATGATTTAATGGCATATAAAACAGCAATGTACCAAAACTTGTTTATGCCGGCTTGTATATTCAGTTAACCAACATTCTCTTCTGAAGAATTTCTACAGCTTTATCTACTGCAATCCGTTCTTCGTTAATGAAAGCCACCACAAAAGCATCCTTAAATCCTTTTTTTACAACATATTCTTTATGTTTCAAAGCTGCTTCGAGGCTTGTTTCATCACCGGAGGTATATTTATACATTCCCTGATGTAAATATTTTTTAATCTTGCCAAGGGATTTAAAACCCGGATCATTTAAAGGCAGATTCTCTTTTGAAGCTGCAAATTGTACCCTGAACGAAATATTACCATTTAATTCAGGTTCTTCAGTTTTTTGTTCAACAACCGGTTCATTAACTTTGGCAAGTTCCTGTACATAACCTGCTTTCTCAACGTTTTGCTTATATTCTTTAAAAGCTCTGTAAATAGCCGAGGCAATAAAAACCTGCCCCTGTTCCGAAGCCAGATATTCCTCTTCATTTGCATTACTTATGAATCCGGTTTCAATCAGAACACCAGGCATCGCAATCTTATACAATACCAGAAATCCGGCTTGCTTAACACCGCGGTCATGCCTTTTAGCACGGCTGCGCAACTGATCCTGTACCAGCATCGAGAATCCAAGACTTTGTTCAAGATAGGCGTTCTGATATAATGTGAACACCACATGAGCCTCCGGCGAGTTAGGGTCAAAGCCTTCATACACAACTTTGTAATCATCTTCAAGAAGTATAGCTGCATTTTCTTTTTTTGCAACCTCAAGGTTTTCATTGCTTTTGTGAAGCCCCATTACAAAGGTTTCCGAACCATAAGCCGAGGCGCTTTTGCTTGCATTACAATGAAGGGAAATAAACAAATCGGCATTGCTTTCATTTGCTATCTGGGCACGTCTGAAAAGTTCGACAAAAACATCAGATTTACGGGTATAGATCACCTGTACATCCTTATGATTTTCTTCAATATATCTTCCAACTTTCAGTGCAATTGCCAGTACAATATCCTTTTCCTTGCTTTTCTTGCCAACGGCGCCCGGATCCTTACCTCCGTGACCCGGGTCAATAACAACTTTTTTTATTGAATGATGATGGCGTTGCCCCGAAACTTCAAAAGAAGAAAGCAGAAGCAATGCAATACCAAAAAATAAAACTGTTCGTTTCACAAGAGTTATGTATTTTATTTAGTTTTGAAACGTCAAAATAGTGTTTGCTGTTGTTCGGTTTAATGGTACAAACTTAAAAAAATTAATGTTTCTTATGAATATGTAGCAGGATAAAAACTGAACAAAGCACATATTGACGAGATAATTCTGATTTAAATCATTCATCTTCAGCAAGTAGGCATAGCTAAAGTGAAAAATTCCCATCTCACCAAATATTTTACTTACATATGCTTTTCAAGGCATTCATGTAAGAAATTGCTTTGGCTGCTGCTGTTTTTTATTTGGTTTGGACCACAAATAACGGATAAAGTAATAGCTCAGGAAATACCGCAAAATGCAATTCCCGACACTATTATTCAGGTTCGTGATACAACTGGGCTTTTTATCAATCAGAACGATACAACAGATTTAAAACAAACAGAACCCGGAAAAAAGAAATTTGCGCTTGAAGCCAAGGTTGTGTATAAAGCTGCTGATTCATTGTATTTTGATCTTGCAGCCCGTAAAGCCTACCTTTTTTATAATGCTGAAATTGAATATGAGAATATTCATTTGAAAGCTCATTATTTTGAAATAGATTTTATAAACAACACCCTGTTTGCCAGTGGCTTACCTGATTCGCTGGGAGTAATTCAGGGTATTCCTGAGTTTATTGAAGGGCAGCAAAGTTTTATTGCAAACACAATGAGTTATAATTTTGAAACCAAACGAGGTTTCATACGTGAAGTCATCAGCCAGGAGGGTGACGGATTTTTGCATGGCAGCACCGTGAAAAAAATGGAAGACGACATTACCAACGTCAGCAAAGGCAGTTATACTACCTGCAATCTCGATCATCCGCATTTTGAGTTTAGATATCGTAAGGCTAAGGTAATTCCCAATGATAAAATAGTTACAGGTCCGGTTTATCTGGTTATTGAGGATGTTCCATTGCCACTGGCTATTCCTTTTGGATTTTTCCCGAACAAAAAAGGCCAGAAATCAGGAATCCTTATTCCTACTTACGGAGAATCGAACAACCGTGGATTCTATTTTGAAAATGGTGGTTATTATTTTGGTTTAAGCGACTATACTGAACTTTATATCAGAGGCGATATTTATACACGTGGTAGCTGGGCGGTAAAGCCCAATCTTAATTACAGAAAACGCTACAAATACAATGGAAGCCTGAATCTCAACTTTGCAAACAATATTATTGGGGAAGAGGGAAGTCCGGAATATCAGAAGAATAAGGATTTTGCCATAAGATGGACTCATAGTCAGGACCCCAAGGCTCATCCAACCCAGCGTTTTACTGCGAATGTTAATGTGCAGTCGTCAAAATACAATCGTTTTAATCCGGTTACAACCCAGAATTATCTTTCAAACACTTTTCAGTCGAGTATTTCATATCAAAGATCATTTGCAGGAAAATATTTTTTAAATGCAAGTGCCACACATAGTCAGAATACATTGAATAAATCGGTTACTATGACCCTGCCGGATGTTTCGTTCAATGTGAACAGGTTTTATCCTTTCAGGAAGAAAGACAGGGTTGGTTCATTGCGCTGGTATGAAGACATAAGCGTTAACTACACCATGAACAGCCGTAATCAGGTTACAACATCTGACTCATTGCTTTTCAGACGTGAAACTCTGGATAATTTCAAAAACGGGGTGAAGCATTCGGTTCCGGTTTCATCAAATTTAAAAGTGCTTAAATATTTTAACCTTACTAATTCGGCAAACTATAATGAGCGCTGGTATTTTCAGCGTCATGAAAGACACTGGGTTGATAATACTGTTAATGAAGCGGGTGATGTAATTCCGGGATATGTCAAAACTGATACGATAAGAGGTTTTTTTACTGTTCGTGATTTTGACTTCCGCACTGCGCTTAATACCACTTTATACGGATTGGTTCAGTTCAAAAAAGGACCTTTAAGAGCTGTCAGACATGTTATGAACCCATCGGTAAGCTTTGGTTTCCGCCCCGATTTTGCTACTGATCGCTGGAAATATTATGGTCAGGTACAGGTGGATTCAACGGGTAAAACCCAGCGCTATTCATATTATCAGAATTTTATATGGGGAACCGCTCCCGAAGGAAAATCAGGAAGCCTTAATTTGGGGATAAGCAATAATCTTGAAATCAAGGTAAGGTCGAAAAGTGATACCATAACCGGAATGAAAAAAGTCAAATTGCTTGATAATCTGTCAATCGGCGGATCATATGATATAGCCCGTGATTCCTTAAAATGGTCGGCGGTTAATGTTTCTGGATATACTACCCTGTTCAGAAATTTGCAGGTACGTTATTCAGGGAGTTGGAGTCCCTATGCTGTTGACAGTGTCGGCCGACTGATTAATAAGTTTGTCTGGGAAACGGATCGTAAAATTCTGAGGCGGGAGAATATGGCATGGAATTTCAGTATGCGCTACAGTCTGAGTGCCAATGATGTGGGTAAGAAACAAAAGTCGCGGCAATCTCCTTCACCGTCAGAAGCAAGAGAAATGATAGGTGAACATGATATGATGCTGTATAATATGGATGATTTTATTGACTGGAACCAGCCATGGAATTTTAGCTTTGACTACAGTCTGGCACTTACGAATCGTTATTCGGCTGTCAGGCAAAAATATGAAAACCAGACAGTGCAAACCCTTTCCTTTAACGGAGATATTAACCTGACACCAAAATGGAAGATAGGATTCCGGTCAGGTTACGATTTTGAAGGCAAAAAGTTTACGTATACCTCCTTTAATTTTTACCGCGATCTGCATTGCTGGGAGATGCGTTTTAACTGGATTCCTACAGGAGGAATGAAGAGCTGGAATTTTCAGATCAACGTAAAATCAGCTATGCTGCAAGACCTTAAGCTGACACAGAAAAAGGACTTCAGAGATTATTAATTGAACACTTTCATTGATATCATGTTGTTTTAACTGGTTATTAATCATAAAACTAAAATTATGCTCGAGAACATTATTAAGTCACTACAATCAGAACTTGGGGATCAGGTTGTTCAAAAAACCGGTATTTCATCATCAAACCTCGACAGTGTATTTTCCATTATCGGTGATGTTACAAAAAAGGAAGTAACCGGTCAAATGATGAGTGGCAATCTTTCAACATTAACAAATCTTTTTTCGAAAGATAAAAAAACCAGTGCTGCTAATTCCTTGCAAAACAACATTATTGCAGGGGTAATAACAAATTTGATCAGCAAGCTTGGATTGTCGAAAGACGTCGCCGATATGATAGCAAAACTCACTGTACCTACACTTGTTGATATGATAACAAATAAGAGTGCAGGAAGCTCCGGTGGCGGTGCATCGGTATTGACTGATATTTTTGGCTCATTTATGGGCGGAAGTCAGCCAGCAGGAAAAAAAGATACAGGTGGTTCGGTTGCCGATATGGCAAAAAATATTCTTGGCGGATTTTTGAAAAAAAAGTAATGATTGTTCAGAATCATTATATTTGCCATAAATTTCACAGGCAATTAAACCTTAATTGAAATAACAGGTCTTTCATATTTATATGGAAATGAAAGAAAATCATATATTTGTTGCGGGATGGCTATCCTTGCAAAATGCTTGCATGTAATATCAAAACACATATTCCTGAAATCACATTTAATTAATTAAATAATCATTGATTTATGGCAACAACAAAAAAAATTACAAAAGTAGGAGGCACAGTCCCCCCTTCTTCAACTGAAAAAGGCGGTGAGGTGTTTGTGGCAAGTGCTGAAAACAAAGCAAAGGCAAAACAACTCAGGTTGTTTGCTTTATTAGCCTGGATCATTGCTATGGCAGGGCAGGCTTTCGCAATCTTTAAACTTCTGCATGATGATACCCTTGTGTATCTAATAATCACCATTGTTGTAATTCTGGCATTGGCGATAACGGGGTCATATTTGTGGAAAAAAGCCAACAGGCTCGATCCTGCATCAGAGAAGGACAAATTCAGATTCTTCGTTCAGAACCAGTTAGGTGCAATTCTTGGAGTTCTGGCATTTTTACCTATGGTAATCCTTATCCTGACAAGCAAGGATATGAATAAACAAAGCAAAGGAATTGCCGGAGCTATTGCTGTAGTTGCCTTGTTAGTAGCCGGAATTACGGGCATTGACTTTAATCCTCCTTCAATTGAGCAATATACTGAGCAAATCAGAGAAGTAGAGTTGTTAAACAATGGCATGGATCATGTTTACTGGACAAAATCAGGTTCGAAATATCATTTGTTCTCTGATTGTTCGTACATAAATACTGATAGAACTTCTGAGATTTTTGAAGGCACAGTTTCACAGGCGAGAGAATTAAAGAACATTACCGAATTGTGCAGTCGTTGTCGCGACAGATCATTGAAAGAGCAAGGTATGACTCAGGAGGATCTGAAGACAAAATTAATTGAAAGTCTTGATGATACTAACAAATAAGCTCTTCATGGTACTGAAGATCATTACTGGACTTTTGTTTTAGGATTTCAACGGCACACTTCCGAACACGTTTGCCAGATAAAATAAACTAAAGAAGTCAGGCAGCAGTAATATGCATCCTGACTTCCTTTTTTTAGGCACTTTCAGGAAATAGAATAATTTCTACTTTTTGGGTTTAAAAACAGCTTTCAACAATCTCTCTTTGGATAAAAATACCCAAAGAGAGATTTTTTTTATCCTAAAAATCATGTGTGGAAGAAA
>JBASHR010000006.1:0-1639 GCA_049654165.1 Bacteroidales bacterium | reverse complement strand
CTTGTCGCTCAGCGTCATGACCACCGCGTGGGTGACAGGCGTGGAGCCCGGCAGTTGCGCACGCTTCGGGTCCATCATGATGCTGTCGATGTCGGGCATGTCCTTGATGTCGCGGACGAAGCCGGTGAACTCGCCAGCGGCGCCTTCACCCACGGTGCCCTTGATCAGCTCGAACTTCTCACCGGCGGTGTAGTCGCGCTTGTAGATGCGGTCCACGCCGTACCAGGCGCGCGGCGTCGGGAAGCAGCGCGGGTTCGCCGTGGTGTCGAAGGCGTGCAAAGCGTGGGTTTTCAGCTTGATGAAGGCACGGATGTGCGGGTGAATATCGTCGTCCGCTGCACGCATCAGCCAGTCGGTGGAATCCACCTCGTAGTCGATGTGCAGGAAGCGGTTCGCCAGCGGCGCGGCCATCTGGTACGTGATACCCCGGTCGCCCTGGTTGTTACCAGCGGCCACGATGCTCCAGTTGTCGGGTAGCTCGTATTGACCGATGCGGCGGTCGAGGATGAGCTGGTAGCAGGCGCTGGCCACAGCGGGCATGCCCCCGTTCATCTCATCGAGGAACAGGACACCAGGAGCGTCGCCCTTGCGCGGCAGGAAGTCGGCGGGCAACCACTCCATCTGCTTCTTCTTCGTGTCGGGCATGGGGAAGCCGCGGAGGTCGATGCTGTCGAGCTGGCTCACGCGCACATCGGCGAGCGAGCGCTTCGTGGCCTGAGCGATCTGGCCGACGACGCTGGACTTGCCGGCGCCCGACGGTCCCCAGATGAAGACGGGTTGCCGATCGTCGAGTAGCTTAGGGAGGACATGAGCAAGAATGGAGGGTTTCACGGATTTGGTTTCCTTGGGTGGGTTGTAGGTGGCGACGAGATAGCCGATGCCGAAGAACAGTGCGGCGACGAAAGCGAAGGTGCCGACGACGATCAGCAGCAGAACGCGGAATTGCTTGGTGCGGGACAGGGGAAGGAAGAGAGGCCGGCCGATTTCTTCCTCGTAGCTTTGGTTTTGGTTCATAGGCTACTCTTTGTTGTCAAGTGGGTTGGTGTACCACTGCATTAAAAATCTCCCGACGCTACCTGGGCGCAGACGATGCCGTTGCGCCGCCACATATCGACGACGCGCTGGCGGTCGTCGAACACCATGACGAGGCGAGCGCGGTCTTCGGGACTCATGGCGTGGAGCCACGACTCCTTGAGCTGGTCGTCGGGCGTGTAGTCGCCGGCGGGGCGCATCTTGAGCTGGTCGAACCGAATGTGATGGTCTTGTAGCCACCTGAAAGTTTCAGCGCTAACAGTGCTCATGCGCCCAGACCAGATCCACACATCGGACTCGTTGTGGCAGACACAGGCCAGTACGTCGATGATGGCGTCGATTGGCGTGTCATCCACGCACGCGGCGTGGAAGGCGTCCCAGTCGGGCTTGAACTTGGGACGTTCGCCGTTGCGGCTGTGGTCGCAGTCTTTGACCCAGCCGCAGTGCGGACACGCAGGCCGCTCAACGAAGTGCCGGCGGTGCTTCAGGTCCGCGAGCGTGCCGTCGAGGTCGAAGATGTAGAGGGGTGTGGTGTTCATAGCGTCGCGTCGTTTTACTTCGTTCGCCCACTCAACGCCGAACTGGCCGACGTTCCAGTGGTACTGGC
>JBASHR010000005.1:0-2228 GCA_049654165.1 Bacteroidales bacterium | reverse complement strand
GGCGCGATCCTCCCGGGTCCGGGCGGCGGGGTTTGCGTCCTGGGTGATCGGTAACGCGGCTTGGGCGCTCTATGCTGCATCGGCTGGAGCGGTGCTATTGCAGGTGCAGTTTGTGGCCTTTCTTTTTTTGGCCATGCTTGGGCTGCTTAACAATGTGAAGTGATCAGTGATGTGGTGGAAGGATATCGTAAACCGATACGCTCACGGGGACCCGATGCCCTGGCATACCGGGATCATCTGGAGATGCGAGGAGTGCGGAAATCCTCTCTTCCAGGTTATTGTCTGGGATAGGTGGAAGGAGGGGGCGACGACCATCAATAACCGTTTTGCGCTCAAATGTCTGGAATGCGGCCGAATGGAGGCTAACATGGTGGTATCTGTCCTGATGTGGTGAATTTCTCCTCCATTTCTCCTCATTTCTCCTGGAGAATTCTCCTCTAGTTCTCTTCTCTTCTCCTGACTTCTCCTTTGTTGCTATCTCTTTTTCTCCTCCGTTCTCCACTTCTCCTCATGGTATCTCCTGATAAAATCGCTGTTTGCCTCTCATGCGGTAACGAGTGGGAAGTAAGAAAGGCTGGAGTGGGAACTAAGCGCAAATGTCCCCTGTGCGGGAAATATAAGGTCAAAATGAAGAGCGAGGTGAAAAAAGATGGAAGTAAGCCTGATAGTACAGATCCTGTTGATAGCAGTCCTGGTAACGTTCCTGTACCTGCAGATACTGAGGATTCTGGTATGGACGATGCAACGCCTGATGGAATGGGGGAGAAAAGCAGGAGAAAAGAGGAGAATTCTCCGACTTCTCCGGAGACTTCTCCTAGATCCCCTGTAACTTCTCCTGACTTCTCCTCAGGAGAAACAGGAGAAGAGAATGAAACCGCTTCCAGCGGGGGCATCATCACCTACGCGGCGCTGCTCCTGCTCGCGGTCGGTGCAGGCTGGTTTCTCTTCGGCCTATTCCGGCGCCGTCGGGCTGCTTCGGGTGATGAGGAACTGGATGAGGTAGAGCAGTATAATCGGCGTGTCCCGGCGTTTCCGGGGTTCTGAGGTGTATTATGGGATTTGGAGTACTGGATGGGATGAATGCGGCTGGTCGCATTGCGACGGTCGCGGAACGGCTGATGGAGGATAGCGGCCTCCGGGAGAAGTTCGAGGAGAAAGGAGAGGTTGCGGTACAGATCAGGGTAGAGGGCTATGAAGTCGATATCGTCCTCCGGAGGCGGGAAGAGTGACGGAAACCGAAGAGGCGACGGTCGATAAGAAGGATATCACGTACGATATCCTGATCGACGATACCGAAGAGCGGCCGGATCGGGGCGCTTCGGGGGCTTCCGGCGGTCCGGCTGAGGAGAAGGGCGATCATCCGGCGATAGCGATCCTGGATATGGCGATCAAACAGTCGGCGGTATTCCTCAAAGAGCAGGGCCTTCCACCGGCAAACAACGCTGTTTACGAGAGTTTTAGCAAACCATTTCTAAATGAAGCGCTCTGGCACTATCTCCCTGAAGGGACTCTCCCGGACGATCCGCGTTTTGCTCTCGTTATGGGGGTTGCGGGGCTAGGGCTGGCTTTTAGTCCTACCCTGATCGCGCTGTACCATAAGAGGGAAGAGGAGAAGAAGAGAGAAGAGCAGGAGAAGAAGCGGAAGAAGGAGAGGAGATCGGAGGAGAACGACGAAAGAGAGGAGGAGGAGAAAGAGGAGAAGAGAATCGTGATGAAAAATCCCGTCACCGGGAAGGAGTATCCGGTAAAGAGACGGTCTGAGGTCGGCACACCGGAGGCTGTCCCGTCTCCGGACTGGATGACGCGGCTGGAGTCCGGCGGCCTCCTGGGGATGTGAGATGAGTGGGATACTGCGGCGCCTCCTCTGCCGGCTGGGGTTCCATCGGTATGTGTGGGGGCCGGACGGCCTCACCTGCGAGGTGTGCGGGGACTTCGTGCCTCGATGGGCGGCTATGGCTGACCTGGAGGCGGGCGGGGGGTGGTGGGGCTGGTAGACCTGGACGTATCACAAAACGTTCACCGGCTGATCGCCGCACCGACCGGGGCCGGCAAAAGTTACTTTTTGGGCTGGCTGATAGAGAAGTTATACGCAGAGAAAAAACCGTTTATCATCCTGGATACAAAGACCCGGAACCATATCGGGCTTATCGGGCTGAAAGGCGTTAAACTCTTGAAGATTAAACCCGGGGCGCGGTATGATTGGGCTAAACTGCTAGAGTATCCGTACG
>JBASHR010000004.1:0-4041 GCA_049654165.1 Bacteroidales bacterium | reverse complement strand
AGTACTACGTTGGTGTAACTGATGATTTTTACAGAAGATTACAAGAACATAATACCAGCGAAAGAAATACTTTTACGTCAAAATACAGACCATGGAAAATAGCCGCGGTCTTTCAATGTGCCGATTCATTAAGCGAAGCAAGAAAGATTGAAAACTTTATTAAAAAGCAGAAAAGCAGGAAGCTAATCGAAAAAATGATCAATGATGAGCCCTTGTATGGAATACTGACTAAGTTGGTTAGAGTCCCGTACCGACGGGATTAATCAGAGGGTCGCTGGTTCATCCCGTACGTACGGGACAACAGGGGGGCAAAGCAAAGATGCAGCAAAGCCTCTTTTTTTATTTATGTATTATCTTTATATTATTGTTTCTGAGAGGTTTAGCTAAACTAGCTTTAATGAAAGCTAACACGAATTCAAAAGTAATCACATGCTACTTCTTTCAATTCCCAGTTTTTTCATTCTAAAACGTAGTGTGGATTCTTTCATTCCAAGTAATTCGGCGGCGCCGCCTGCACCCCGAATACGCCAATTGGTCATATTCAGTATTTCTTCAATATGGCTTTTCTGCTGAGCTTCCAGATCAGTGATAAATTCCTTTTCTCCGATATGTTCCTGAAGCACAATTTCTAGTATTGGACCTGTGGCAAGGATCATACTATACTCCACAACATTACGTAATTCCCTGATATTTCCGGGCCAGTTATGAGCTAATAAACGATTCATTGATTCTGGAGTGATTTTTTCAATTCTTTTCCCCATCCTATGCCCTATTTCATCAACAAATTCCCAAACCAGACCAGGAATGTCTTCTCTCCTGTCCTTTAAAGCCGGCAAGGTTATTGGAAAAACATTAAGCCGGTAATACAAATCAGAGCGAAACCTACCATCGGCAAGTGCTTTGGTAAGATCTCTGTTTGTAGCTGCAATAATACGAACATCTACTTTCCTGGTGTGGGGACTTCCAAGCATTTGAAATTCACCAAATTGTAAGACTCTGAGCAGTTTAACCTGAGTCTCAAGAGGCAATTCACCTATTTCATCTAAAAATATTGTAGAGCCATCGGCTAGCTCAAAACGACCAATCTGACTTGATAAAGCTCCTGTATAAGCACCTTTTTCTCTTCCGAAAAGCTCACTTTCTATCAAGGCTAAAGGCAAGGCACCGCAATTAACAGTGATCATTAAACGCTTGCTCCTGGAACTCATATTATGAATTTTCTGAGCAATAACTTCCTTTCCGGTACCTGTTGCTCCATATATCAACACAGGTGCTTCAGTTTTTGATACCTGTTTAATCTTGTTTAACACCTCCTTCATTGAAGGCGATTGAGAAGAAACCTTTGAATGTTCCTTATCAACAATAAATTTTTTTCTAAGATACAGGTTTTCCTGTTCCAATTTTTGTTTAAGATCCTCAATCTCCTTATGTGCCTCATCAAGTTTCTCCTGAGCAAGCTTACGTTCAGTAATATCACGTCCAACCGTTTGATGTTCAATTATTTTATTATTTTCATCCAGGACTGTTGTTGCCATTACCAGGAACCATCTCTTTTCACCGTCAAAACGAGTAAGCTGGTATTCAGCGTTCACTATAGGAGTTGATGGACTGAGGGTAGTCAGACTTTTAAATGCCTTTTCAGCTACCATTAGATCAACATAATCAGTCCATTTCGTACCAATTATCTTTTCGGGTTCAATTCCAATAAAATCTGAAGCAGCTTTATTAGTATAAGTTATAATATGATCAGGTGTATATCTGAGAACTATATCTCTTTGTTCTTCCACTAAAGCTTTATATCTGGCTTTTGCAATTTTAAGCTGGCTGTTTTTCTCAATGCTCTCAGTTATATCACGTCCTATGAGCAACTTTTCAAGTAATTCTCCGTCATTGTCAAAGAAAGCCTGTTCTATCCACTCAACATATCTTACAGAACCGTCAGCGCATATATGATCAAAAACCATTTTTTTCAAAGGTTGCTTTTTGTCAGTATTGTTATAAAAATGATCTATTTTTTCAAGTTCACCCTTAGTAAGAAAGCTACGCCAGTTCTTTCCCAGTAATTCTTCTCTTTTCGCACTAAAAAACTCAACAAGCGCAGGATTAACATAACTAATGCTGTCATCAGGCAAATGTTGTAAAATCAGATCTGTCTGGTGTTCCAACATACTTAAATAATGTTCTTTATCTCTCAGAATCTGAAGCTCAAGCTCTTTTTGCCTTGTAATATCAAAAGTACTATTACGAACACCAATATAATTGCCTTCCTTATCGTAAATCCTTACCGCTTTATTGAAAACCCATAACACTTTTCCATCTTTTCTTATTATTCTTCTGATAACTTCCGGTAGTATAAGTCCCTTGTACACTTGCGATAAATACTTTTTATAATCAGCAAGATCATCAGGATGAGTCATCTTTATATGCAAATCAATATCACTTATACATTCTTCAGCGGTATAGCCCGTCAATTCAAAAATATTGGGTGTAATAAACAAAATCTTGTCTCGCACCATCCAAAGCTCAACCGAACCAATATGTTCAAACAAAATATTGAACTTTTCCTGAATATCCATATTTTCAATTTGATCCTGCATAGCACTTTATTTTATCGTCAGTATTATCAATATAATACATTTATTTATAAACTTCCGGTGAATCTGTTTTTTATACCGATAAATCCTTTAAAGCTTTGAATATTCCTAAATAGTTTAAAAGCAGTTTTCACAATTCAATATAATTTGAAGATAAATACTTTGAATGCCTGTGGTAAAAATGTTAGAAGTTTAATGTTATAAAGTTTATTTTAGTGCTGTTCTATCTTCAAATTTTTGGCTAAGGTAGTCAATTTCTATGTGGTTTGTCAATAGTCTGGTATTAGAAAAGTTAAAGAAAACGACCCACTCTTCATAACCACCTGATATACAGGATTATAAGAATATTTATATTATTATGATTATTCTTTTGTAGCACCAAGATTCAACAACTAAATATGAAGAAAATACAGCAAAGTGATTTTCACATATTGATTATTAATTTGCCACTTTGGTTTTAAGTTCCAATATCATATCTTATAAATAATAAGGAATCAGCCATTTAAGCCTAATTATTCCAAACGGTTTAAAGGCTTTTACATAATTCTGGTGTTGATTACTGATCAGATATTGTGTTTTAGAATACAACCCGGAAAAGAATTGGTTTTCAGACTTCTCTTAAAAACCCAATATAAAAAACCGATTGCCAACAACCCTTATATCACTGTTCGAATGCATATTATGATTTAAAAACAAAGTTTTAACAAATTATTTAAACTTATTTACGACTTTTTTGTCGGAATTTAACAATATGTATTAACTTTGCCCTTTAAAACCTTGTTTTATGTTTTCAAAAGCCTGCGAACATGCCATCAAAGCAATGATCTATATAGCCTCCCAATCACTTGAAGGTAAAAGGGTTAAAATAGGCGATATAGTAAAAAACTCAGGTTCTCCTGAAGCTTTTACAGCTAAGGTTCTGGGAAGTCTGACTAAATACGATATAGTGAACTCACTTACAGGACCTACTGGAGGTTTTTATGTTGATATAAAACAAATGAAAAAAATCAATCTAGGTGATATAGTTAAAGCAATTGATGGAGATGCAATTTTTAACGGCTGCGGACTTGGGCTAAGCGAATGTTATGAAGATCAACCATGTGCAGTTCATTTTAAATTTAAAAAAGTAAGAAATGAAATAAAAGATATGCTGACAACAACCAGTATTTATGACATTGCTCTTGGATTGAAGTCAGGCGAAACAGTAATAAAAAGATAAAAAATTTTTACCGTGATTTACGATAGTTTTGTCGCAAATAAGCCGGATAATAAGGAATGATTATTTTACAACATCAGACTAACAGGCGAAAAATCAATATATTCAGAACTCCTGATCTCACGCAGGTGACAATGTCGCGGTTTTGTAGATTAACTTGAGTTTTGTACCTGGAAAAATTGCTTCATAATCGTTTATGGTTTGACAAATTTCTCGTACTGCTAAATTGTC
>JBASHR010000003.1:0-2514 GCA_049654165.1 Bacteroidales bacterium | reverse complement strand
TTTTACAAATTTTGAAGTGATTTTATATGGTTTAACCTTTTTTGAAAAAACCATAGCATCCTCATTATAACACTTATAAAAAATCCCCTCTTTATACAACGTAAAAGTTGTTGGGCTTAAGCTTTTTTTTATTTTTTCTTTTATCGTCATTTTAAAAAAATCGTCCGCTAAAGGCGGTAAGTAATATCTTCCTGCCTTGCAGGACAGGAAGATAAAGTGACCGAATAAATCGAAAGTGACAAAGTGTCAATCCTTAATACACCGTACAGAGAAGCCGTTAGCTCTATAGATGATGTTCATACTTGCATTGCTACTGTAGAAGTACAGGCTTCTGGCGAGGATACCATACACCGTACTGCTCCAATAGTCGCCGCCTGAACCAGCATCGTAGAGCGAACCACTACCGTAGCTACGGTAGCCTGCCATAGGCAACTTAAGTGGCGAGGCGAAAGCACCGGCTGAATTATTGCTGCTCCAGCTTTGTCGTTCTGCATTCAATTCAGTTTCTGTCGGTAATCTGAAGCCACTTGGGCATGGATTGTTGATACCATTTATGCCTTGCCATAAATTGTTGTTTTGTGGAGAACGCCAATCGTAAGGAGATGAACTAGATGTGATAAAATATCCATGCCCGGGTTTATTAACATTACTCAAAGTAGTAGTTGTTCCTGAAGTTCTGATTTCATGTCCATCTGTACAACGCCCCCATTGGTATAAATCACCGTAAGAAGCTTCATCGGAAGAAGACGTTGCAACTCGTGTTGCGCCAAGGTTACGGTCTAACCATGTTTTTCCAGTTGCTGGATTGGTTACTTCTTCATAGATATAACCATTATGATAGATTGTCCATGTTGGTTTCAGGTTATTAAATCTCAATAAATAACCTTCTTTTCCGGGTTCTACATTTACCCATGCCGAGCCGTTCCAGTATAGCATTTGCCCCGGGGCTGTGCCCGCTGTGGCCTGCAATGCTCCTCCATTACCTGTAGTAATTATCCTGCCGGCAGCAGTGCCAATAGCTCCTGTGTTTGTGATGTTTCCGTGGGTGTGGGGGGAGGGCGGGAAAGTTGAACGGGTATCTATGCCGCTTCTTGACAGGGTGGTTATAGCTCCTGTACCACTGCCAATCAACACATTACCTGAGGTAAAGGTTGTGGCTCCGGTACCACCCCTTGCCACGTCCAGCGTGCCGCTGGTGATTTCAGTAGCGGAATGAAAATGCCCTTTAGGAGGGAACTTCGATGGTTTACCAGTTATATCACCCCAGGTAACGCTTTTTGCATGAAGAGCATACGGCACACTCAATAACTGACTGGTTCCCGTAATAGTGTAATTGGTACCTCCATTTGGATCGGCTTCGGTTTTAATGAAATATGGGCCATTTGCCCAATCAATTGTTGCAAAATTATATCCCGGCTGTGGAATACCGTTGCCTATCTCCAGAGTGATCAAACCATTGGAATTGGTTTGTGGATTGGGATTATATGCTTCCTGATATACAACAGTACCATTAGGACTGCCCTGAAGAATGGTTGTTCTCATTCCAACAGGACTATTTAAGATCAATTGATTATTGTTATCTCGCATAACAGCCTGAAAAGTAAAACTCTGAGGGGCTTGCGCCAGTGTTGCAATGGCAAGCATGGCGCAGAGGATTGAAAGAGTATAAGTTTTCATATTTTTTTGATTATTAATGGCTAAATTTTAATTAATTGATATTTTGTGTTGATTTTTAATTTAATTTTTTAATCTGACTTATTGTTTTATGATCTTTAAAACCCCGGTTTCATATCCATTCTGAACCCGGATAAGATACAAACCCGTCTGCATTGAAGCTAATGACAGGTTGTGTTGGTTCTTAACCGGCAATTCACCTCTGAATACCAGGTTTCCCTGCATAGTGTAAATTTCAATAAGAAGCTGGGATGCTTCTTCTGATTTTCGCATTTCAAGTGTAAAATCACCGGTAGTTGGATTGGGATAAACCCTGAAAAACGAAGATTCATTCAAAGTTTCCGGGTATAGTCCTGATGCCGGCAGATTTTCAATATCAGCAGACAGCATTGAAGGTTGTTGATTACACATAACATCAGAAATATATGCATGTAATGAAGCACCATATTCTATTGCAGTTCCTTCTTTTATCTTAATATTGGTTCCTGCAATGATATCGGCATGGGCACCTGACTCAACGATAAATTGTTTGCCGTTTCCGGCAACAATCACTGTTTCAGTTGCATCAAAGCATTTGTTCTCACCTGCACTGATGGTCATTGCAGGGATTTCAAAAATTTCGGGCACTATAAACCATGTTTGCTGTAGTCCAAGGCTTATGCTGCCCTGTGCAGAAGAATAAGACAGATAATCAATCTGACCTATGGAATAACTCATACTTCCTCCTGCGCCGGTGGCATTACCTCCGGCTGCTACAATGCCTCGCTGGGCTAAAGCCGTAACAGCAAATAAAAGGAAGTAACCAAGCAGAATTGTGTGTTTGATTTTTCTCATTGGCAT
>JBASHR010000002.1:0-2836 GCA_049654165.1 Bacteroidales bacterium | reverse complement strand
AGCGCGCACTACTGGCGGCTGGACGTGCGCCACTGCCGCTGGCGTGACAACCGCAGTCCCAGTTGCAAACATCACCTTCGGTACGTGTTCCGCCGGGACTGCCACTATTACCCATGTTGGTATCGGTACGGCGTCTTCCGGAGCCGGTAAGTTGTTGTTTGTCGGCTCTTTGTCTCCAAGCATTGCCGTTGCTTCCGGCGTAACTCCTCAGCTCACCACGGCCTCGAAAATAACGGAAGACTAACCACCAAGAGCCGAAAATGAGTGCGATATCGAGTTACATAAACTCGCTGTCACCTAGCGGGTACTGGAAGTTCGACGAGACTTCCGGCACAAGCGCGGCTGACTCTGGACCAAATGGCTTAACCGGCACATACAACGGAACGTACACGCTCGGCTCAAGCCCACTGAACAGCAATCCAGACGGAACGGAATACGGGGCGTACCTGTCCGGGACTGCGTTTGTTCAGGTATCTCATCACTCTTCTCTCGACATAAGTTCTGCGTTCACTTTTTTCGGGCTGTTCAGGCGCACCAGTGGCGCGTCCGGAACGCTGTTTCACAAGGGCGATACTTCCATAGGAGCCAACCAAGGGGCGTGGATATCCTCCACAACGTCCGGTGCGCTCGACATAAACTACTTCAATGGCGGCTGGTACACGGACTCGCTTGGGGTCACCCTGCCGGGCAGTGGGCTTCCGTCGTCTGTGTGTTTTATCTACAACGGCGGAACTTCGGTAACTACAGTGCTTGATGGCGTAGCCACGTCAGCCACTCTAAGCGTTGCACTTCCGTCGACCACTCAGCCCTTGTCGCTAGGGGTGTACAAAACAGGCGGAAGTTACGGCGGCGGATTTACCGGAACCGTTGACGAGATTGCGTGGTTCGGTAGCGCTCTCACTGAAGCCCAGGCCATTGCCTTGCATTCTGCATCGCTTTTGCCGAGCATTACTTTCACAAGCTCTTCCGCGCTCTCGTTTATTACGGCAGCTCTGGCCGAGGTGTCGTACGACATCGGCTCGTTGTCGTCGTTTTCTCCTGACACGGCAGACAGAGCACTGTCAATTGCCTCGTTTTCAGATTTCGTTGCGGTAACAGATCAGAGAGACCTTTCAATATCTACAGGGTCAGGGTTTGCTGCCAATCACGGATTTCGTTTCTCTATACCCAGTTCGTCTGACTGGGGGCCGTTCATACACTTCCCTGTGTATTCCGTATTCGAACTGGAAACTGGTACGGTTCTGGATGGCATGGCAGCGGCACAGGTTAATACCAAGTTTCTTTCATTCGTGCGTAGTGCTTTTTCCCCAGGCTCTGGACACATACAGCCGCTTCGATTCTTCTCGTCGCCAAGGACTACCGTCTCATTCTCCGGGGGGGCTACCGGAGCGTCAAGTTTTCTCTCCGCGCCTGCCAGCGCTGCGGCGTTCGTCCCGAAGATATTGCATGCGCGTGCGTTTTCCGGATATGGGCAATCCACTGCGACCTTCTATGGTATCTGGAATATAAGAGCAGAGTTCTCGTCTGGCAGTCAGTCTTCAACCTTTTTTGCCGCGCTGCAAGCTGCTATTTCTGCAGGACAAGTATCGACAGGAACTGCGGCTGCGTTTTATTCATCATTCAGCTACCAGCCGCTACAGTCTCCTCCAGAAGATGCGGACGTTGTTTTTGCGACAAGCCGCACAAACGAAATTATGGTTACCACCTGATGTCATATAAAAAAGACGACGACAATGTAATCTTTCCTACAAGGGACGGTGAATCTCAGGGCACGGCACTGGAGCGCAAGATGCTGTTCAACGTATCTGGGCCGGACGGGGTACGAACGAAAGAACACATAACGCCTGAAGGCGCCACCTTCCGCCTAAGAACTAGAGGCGGACACCCAGAGTTTGTTCTCCAGCCAAGCAAAGGAAAGAAGCAGTGCCCGAGCTACGTCATGGAGATGAACCACGGGTTCGTGGACGCGACCTATAACTTCATGGGGGTTGGGGACGACACAAACGAACCGCTGCGAAACCTCATTTATCGTAATGGGACAATCCCTCCCGACAAGGACGTATTCATACGTAATAGTCACGCATGGAAAGAGTCGTTTCTTTTAGGGGAGCCCTGGGGAACAGAGGTTGATTACGGCGGGCTTCCGTCTAACTTCAGCGGAGCTATGCGCCGATTGATGCAGGTATATCAAGGATCGACAAACTCCAGGGAAAAAGAGTTTTACGAGGCCAATCAAAACGAAGAATGCCGACCCCCTCCGATGAAGCAGCCGTTCAGTCCGATGTACGACAAGACGCACGGTGTGTTTTTCTCGCCATCAGGGAAGAGATGGATCATAGAAATAAGCAGCTCGGGGATATACCGCATAGGCGTTGATTTCCTTCAGGAGTTCTCCAGCCCGAATTACGCCGTTGAAGAAGCTGACCAAGACACCTCCGCTAAATTGTGGACGCTGACAAAAGTAAAGTGGAAAGACAAAGTGCTCATAGGAGCAGCGCCTTCCAGCTACGCTTTGGGGTACTCCCCGTTGTATCCGTGGTGTGGTTGGGCCTTCAGCAGCACGGGGTACGCTGCTACCCACGTCCTTTTTCGCCCCCACCCAACGCTTCCAGATTGGTTTGAATCGGCGCTGTTTGACGTTTTCATAGGCTTGTCAGGGGATACGCCTACGTATGGCACATGCACGCTAACAGAGGCCAAAGGGCTGGCATCGCCTGTCCGGGATACTGTAGATGGGGACGTTGCCAACTTGCAGGTTGCCTTGGGAAATCCTGGCCTGTGCTTTACCTTCCCTATTTACGCAGCCGGAGCTTCCGGGGTGAACGCTCCTATATTC
>JBASHR010000001.1:0-7771 GCA_049654165.1 Bacteroidales bacterium | reverse complement strand
CGAAAATCCAGATAGAGACTGGCAAAAGACAATTGAATTAGCGAGACAGCCTACTCTTTTTGATGGGGCTTACTTTTGAAAATGATAAAAAATAGCAAACATTATTATTGACTATCAGTTAATTGTGAAAGTAAAAAACAATTTTATACTTTTACCGGACAATAGTGATTATTTTTGCTTAATAGTTTAAAAAATCAGTATTAATCAGTCACTTTTAATCAAATTTTTTATGAAAACACGAAAAACTGTTATCCTGTTATCATTCATGCTTTTTGCATTGTATAACATTCAGGCTCAGGAATTTTTACCTATGCTAAACGACAATTACATGGGCATTAATCAGGTGGTGCTTCAACCGGCATCAATTGCTGACAGTAAATTTAAAATTGATATAAATATTGTGGGTATAAATGGGGATCTTTACAACGATTTTATTCAATTTAAACGTGAGGGTATAATTAATCCTTTTGGGATTATTACAAATAAAAACTGGTGGGATGATTATAGTTTTATGACCAAGCCTTCAGATGAAGCCAGAAATGCTTTTGTCAATCTTACGGTAATGGGGCCTGGTTTTATGGTTTCGCTACCAAAAGATTTTGCCATTGGTTTTACATCCAAACTACGTAACATCATAAATATTGATGGTTTAGGTGATGCCCTGGGACGGTCAATTTATGAGGATTTTGCCTACAAACCTGCATGGAATATATGGCATCACGATAAAGACATTCGCTTTATTCATCATTTATATGCCGATTATGGTCTGACCGTTGCACGTAAACTATTTTCTGATAAAAACCATCAGATAAAAGGAGGAATTACCGTAAAGCTTCTTCAAGGCTTAGGTGCTACTTATATGCAAATAGATGATTTCTATTATATGATTCATCAGCCAAATCCTTCTGCTTCAAAAGCTGATTATGTTTCATGGAATACTCCATATGCATATTTGGGATTCTCTGACAACTGGGGACATTACAATGCCCCCGGAGATTTTGAATTTGACTGGAAATATAAATTTATATCAAAACCTTCGTTAGGGCTTGATCTTGGTGCTGTTTACGAATTCAGAAAGAATTCAGGAGAAGCCGGTAACAAAACTGCCGAAAACTCCTACAATGGGGCATCAAGTGCAAATAAATATTTTTTAAAGGTTGGAGTATCTGTTATTGATATCGGCAGATTACGTTATGACAGATTTCATAGCAATGATTTTAAAATAATTTCAACTCTTGACTATAAATCACGATATGATAATGGTGATAATAGTACTCCCAATAATACATTCTGGATGAATATCAGAAATTTCTCTATGGACTTTCCACCTTATTACGTTTTTTATGATTCCCTAACTTTGAGAGAATCATTAATTAAAGGTGTAGAATTTAATTTAAATATATCGGAAAAATTTGATATTCAATTACCAACTGCATTCAGTCTACAAGTTGATGTTAATCCATATAAATGTTTTTATGTTAATCTGACCACTTATACTGCTTTGCATCAAACATACGGAAACACAAGCAATTCGCATTATATTTCCACTTATGGCCTTACTCCACGGATTGAGCAACAATGGTATTCTGTTATGCTGCCACTTACTGTTAATCAGTATGGAAAAGTGAATTTAGGACTTGGGGTCAGGGCTTCTTATGTTTATTTTGGAATAAACAATATTTTCTCCGGATTACTAAATAATACCTTTGGTACAAATTTTTACTTAGGAGCTAAAATCCCGGTTTGGTATTCAAAAGATAATAATGGAGGCTGTAAATAAAACCTTTTAGTTAAGCTGCTTTAAATTTCTTAGCTTACCTGATATTACAATACAAGCCCGGATAAAAGTTCCGGGCTGTTTTTATTTATCAAATCCTAAAGGTCTGTACGCAGCTTTGTCAATGTCTTTTATGGTTTTAAGTAGCCTTGGCGGATTAAGTTGCTTTGCCAGAAAAGCATATATCTTCAGACGTGTTTCTTTGGCAAATCTGGTATCAATACGGTCAAATCCATGACCTCCGGGGATGTCTTTATATATCTCGTATTCAAACTTTTTACCTTCTGCTTTTAATGCCCGTATCAAATTTTCAACTTCAAGCACATAAACATCATTGTCGTTGGTGTTTGTATGAATAAGCAAGGGGGTTTGCAACTTATGTGCATGGTTAACCGGTGAACGGCGACGATATTCCTCAATATTTTCACGTGCGGTTTTTCCAATGTGATAGTCGGCCGAGAAAAGTTCCCTGTAATCATCGGTAGCGTAACCCATTCTTGCCACAACATCACTAACAGGCACACCGGCAAAAGCTACCTGATATTCGTTTGGGTATTCAAAAATATTCATTAATGCTATCATCCCGCCATGACTCCATCCAATAATGCCGACACGCTTTGAATCAACAAATTCATAATTCTCTATCATATAATCACGGCTAGCCTTAACATCCTGATTTTCAAGCCCACCATAATCAATAAGCTCATACATTTTTCTACCATAACCTGTACTTCCGCGATAATCAGGGGCTACAACAATGTATTGCTGAGCCATCATTTCACGAAGAATATGAATATGATATGTATCAAAAAAAGCATGAACCCCGCCATGAGGCAATACCAGTAGCGGATATTTCTTTTGAGGATCAATATCACGCGGTATGAAAACATAAGTATAAAATCTGACAGGATTCGCAGCACCCATAACAAGGGGATCCTTAATATTAGCCGGGGGCGGTCCGGTAATATAAACTTTGTCAATATAAGCTATATCGCCAATACGGTTATACCATGCCAGGTCGTCAATTGATTTATCAATCATATCAAGACGATGACCCAGATCTTCAAACTTTTTATTTATAAGTTCAATGATCTTTTGTTCATTATCAACCTGCGCATAGGTAAACATAGTTGAGGCAATAATAAATGCCGGCAACATAAAAACCTTTAAAAACAGATTTACAATCTTCATAATTATTTGTTTTTTAGTGTTTTAAACTATTTTACCATTATTTCTGATCTTCGCTAACAAGACATAATATAATTGAAAAATTTCTTTGCGCGATAAAATTACAAAGTCAAACTGAAACAAAAAAATATCCCGGATAATTCATTTTTCAGGAAACATAAACTTCATAATTTCAAATGGTATTTTAGAATGATTCTAAAATAAGTAATAAACAGAGTTTTAGGCTATAAAACCAAAATAAGCTGCTATTTTTGCAAAAAAATTAATTTTTTATGAAACCTACTCATATTGAACACATTGGTATTGCGGTAAGCAATCTTGAAGAAAGTATAAAATTTTATGAAGATGTACTTGGATTTCAATGCTATGCCATTGAAGAAGTTAAAGATCAAAAAGTCAAAACAGCCTTTTTTATGGTAGGGAAAACTAAAATTGAGTTGCTTGAATCTACCGATCCTGAAGGTCCTATTGGCAAATTCATTGAAAAGCGTGGTGAAGGTGTTCATCATATTGCTTTTGCAGTAAAGGGAATTGAAGATGCTCTTTCAAAAATGGAAGAAAAAGGAGTAAGACTTATTGACAAAGCGCCACGGGCCGGAGCCGAAGGCCTGGATATAGCTTTCTTACATCCTAAATCAACCGGCGGGGTTCTTATTGAATTTTGTGAAAACAAAAACGAATAGCAAAAGCTTTATTGTAGTTTCTAAAACTCTAACTCATAAACTATTTATAATCAATTAGTAAAATAACTTATTTAACAGCGATCAACATGGAGCGTCAGGCAAAGATTAATCATCTTATTGAACTACGAGAAAAAGCCAAATTAGGTGGTGGTATTAAAAGAATTGAATCTCAACATGCCAAAGGCAAATATACTGCACGTGAGCGTATTGAAATGCTCCTCGACGAGGGAAGTTTTGAAGAATTCGACATGTTTGTAACTCACCGCTGCACTGATTTTGGTTTAGCCGATCAGCTTTTTCTTGGCGATGGAGTAATTACCGGTCATGGCACAATTGATGGCCGGGTGGTATATGTTTTCTCACAAGACTTTACAGTTATGGGCGGATCCTTGTCCGAAACCCATGCAAACAAGATCTGTAAAGTAATGGATCAGGCAATGAAAGTGGGTGCACCTGTTATTGGTATTAACGACAGCGGCGGCGCACGTATTCAGGAAGGTGTTCAAAGTCTGGCAGGCTATGCTGAAATTTTTCAGCGTAATATTATGGCATCAGGAGTAATTCCTCAGATCTCAGCAATTTTCGGGCCTTGTGCCGGTGGAGCTGTTTACTCTCCTGCACTTACTGATGTTATAATTATGAGTGAAAAAAACAGCTATATGTTCGTTACCGGACCCAAGGTTACAAAAGCTGTTACAGGTGAAGATATTACTGTTGAGGATCTTGGTGGTGCTGATGTTCATACCGGAAAATCAGGTGTTGCTCATTTTAAAGCCGAAAGTGAAGAAGAAGGCATAATGCTTATCAGAAAGCTGCTGGAATACCTGCCTTCAAATAATCTTGAAGATCCTCCGGCTACTGAATGTAATGACCCTATACACCGCAAAGAAGATACACTTAACGAGATTATTCCGTTAAGTGCCAGTCAGCCTTACGATGTAAAAGATGTTATTTATGCAGTAGTTGATGACAATGAATTCCTTGAAATGCACCGTCATTTTGCTAAAAATATAGTAGTTGGATTTGCTAAATTCAATGGTATGCCGGTGGGTATTGTTGCCAACCAGCCAATGTTTCTGGCAGGTGTTCTGGATATTGATGCTTCGCGTAAAGCTGCCCGTTTTGTGAGATTTTGCGATGCTTTCAATCTTCCTCTGGTAACATTTGTTGATGTTCCCGGTTTCCTTCCCGGCAGCCGACAGGAACACGGAGGTATTATCATTCAGGGCGCGAAATTGTTGTTTGCTTACGGAGAAGCCACAGTTCCCAAGGTTACCGTTACACTCAGAAAATCTTACGGGGGAGCTCACGACGTGATGAGTTCAAAACAACTGCGTGGCGATATCAACTACGCCTGGCCTACTGCAGAAATCGCAGTTATGGGTGCAAAAGGTGCTATTGAAATTCTTGAAGGCAGTACTGTTGCAAAAATGGATGACCCGGAAAAAAAATTGGAATATCTGACAAAAAAAGAAGAAGAATACATTGAAAAATTTGCCAACCCTTATCAGGCTGCAAAATTTGGTTTCATTGATGATGTAATTGAGCCAAGAAATACCCGTTTCAGAGTGATACGTGCTTTACAGGCTCTGGCAACCAAAAAGGATACAAATCCACCCAAAAAACATTGTAATCTTCCATTATAGAAATTTAGTATTGCTGATAATTTTTTTAATGAATATTAATCAATACGATAAATATCAGTATATTACAAAAATATTTTCAAACATATAACAGCAAAATATCAAAACATACAAAACAATGATCCATATCGCTGACATATTATTTGACATATCTGCAATTGACGGATTTGCTCTCACAATAACCATTGTGGGTTATTCTGTTGTATTTCTTGCACTTGCTTTCATGTATTATGTTTTTACCATGTTACCCAAGATCATTAATTTAAATATACGCCAGAAATTACGGCGTCAGGGAAAACATGAGGAAGCTGCCGGTGAATCAATAGATGTGCCCGGCGAAGTAAATGCTGCCATTAGCATGGCACTTCATCTTTACTTTAGTGAACTTCATGATGAAGAAAGTAATGTTATGACTATCAAAAGAGTGAGTAAACGCTATTCGCCCTGGAGTTCAAAAATTTATGGACTTAATACTTATACCCGTCGTTAATTAAAGAACCACGAATTTTAAAATAAAAATAATGAAAAGTTTTCAGTTTACAATCAGTGGAAATAAATACGATGTAGAAATCAAGCAATTTGAAGAAAACATCGCTGATATTGAAGTTAATGGCACTCCTTACAAAGTTGAAGTGCACAGAGAAGTTAAAACAACCAAGACTCCAAAACTGGTCAGATCTGCAGTTGCTCCGCCAACACGTTCAGAAACCAAGATCAAGAAGACCATCAGTGCTTCCACATATACAATTACAGCTCCTTTGCCCGGAACTGTACTGAGTATCATGGTAAAAGAAGGTGATGAAGTAAAGAAAGGTGCTACACTTTTGGTTTATGATGCAATGAAGATGGAAAACAGTATTCTGGCCGAAAAAGATGGCACTGTTAAATCTGTAAAAGTAGCAGATGGTCAGAATTTTCTGCAGGGAGATGTGCTTTTTGAAATTACCACCTCTTGATTTACTTAACTATTACTTAGGGTTTTATACGACTGATATTAAACTAACAAAAAATGAAAAGATCTCTGACGCTCATTGCAATATTTGCTATTGTTATGCTGGCAAACTTTATTGCCGCACAAATTAACTCTGCTTCAGACGACAGCACCATACATTCAGTTACTTATAGCCAGGACAGTACCCAATACGAGGCTTCAAAACAAGAGGTAAGTGAAGATGTATTGCTGGAAACAACAAAAGCTGCTGAAAAAGGACTTAGAAAATTCTGGGAATATACCGGTTTCAGAAACCTGACACGAGGCCATTTTATAATGATATTGTTTGGTTTGTTTTTCCTGTATCTCGGTATTAAGTATAATTACGAACCTTTATTACTTGTACCAATAGGCACCGGTATCCTACTTGGGAATATTCCATTTTTCCAGGATGGAGGTATTAACTTACAGATAGGTGTTTACCAGGAAGGAAGTGTATTAAACTATCTTTATTTTGGTGTGATAAAAGGGGTTTATCCTCCTCTTATCTTCCTTGGAATTGGCGCTATGACTGACTTCTCTTCACTTATATCCAATCCGCGACTGATATTATTGGGAGCTGCTGCACAGCTTGGGATTTTCATTACTTTTATCTCTTCGCTTGCTTTTGGATTTGACCTGAGAGATGCTGCTTCAATAGGAATTATCGGAGGTGCTGATGGTCCTACTGCTATATTCCTTTCGTCAATGCTATCGCCCCGACTTATAGGCCCAATTGCCATAGCCGCCTATTCCTATATGGCACTGGTCCCGGTAATACAGCCGCCTATTATGCGATTGCTGACAACTGACAAAGAGAGGGTAATAAAAATGAAACCCCCGCGTACTGTATCGAAAGTGGAAAAAATTCTTTTCCCAATAATTGGTTTGCTCTTTACAACATTTATTTCACCCAGCGCCTTGCCTCTTCTTGGTATGCTGTTCTTCGGAAATATACTTAAAGAAAGCGGTGTAACCAAACGACTTGCCGATACCGCCCGAAACGCAATGATTGATATTGTAACCATGATAATTGGAATCACTGTTGGAGCTTCTACTCAGGCTGACGTGTTTCTGACAAAACAATCAGTGTTTATTTTTATTCTGGGAGCCATTTCATTTATGTTTGCAACTGCCGGTGGAGTAATTTTTGCAAAAATTATGAATCTATTCCTTAAAGAAGGAGATAAAATAAATCCTTTTGTTGGGGCAGCAGGTGTTTCGGCTGTACCTGACAGTGCACGTGTGGTACAGATGGAAGGATTGCGCTACGATCCCACAAACCACCTGCTTATGCATGCAATGGCACCTAACGTTGCGGGCGTAATTGGTTCGGCTGTGGCAGCCGGTATTTTGCTGAGCTTTTTGTTTGTATAAAATATGTTATATGATTATCCGTATTTATACCTGAATTTTCCATACCAAGTATCTTCAACTGCCGCAACTATTAGTCTATCAAACAGATTCACTCCGAAGTATCGTCTATTTGTTTTATAGCAAAATTCATCCA